>JAMPBC010000020.1:9147-18606 GCA_023666905.1 Bacteroides sp.
GAATGAGGGGAGCACCATGCCAAGGAGCTGAATCACGATGGAAGCAGTGATGTAAGGCATGATACCGAGGGCGAAAATCGAGGCTTGCGAGAATGCACCGCCGGAGAACATGTCCAAGAGCTGCATAAGGCCGCTCTTGTTAGTGAAGCTCGACAGGGCCTTGATGTCCTCGATGCTGATACCGGGCAGTACCACGTAGCAACCTAAGCGGTAAATGAGCACCAGGAGCATCGTGACGAGAATGCGTTTGCGCAATTCCTCGATGGTCCAAATGTTTCTTATGGTTTGAACGAATCTCATTGTAATTTATCAGATTTTAGAGATGGAGCCGCCGGCGTCGACAATTGCTTTTTCAGCGGCTTTGGAGAAGGCGTTTGCTTCAACGGTGAGAGCACGGGTTATTGCGCCGTTGGCAAGAATCTTCACGAGCTGGCGTTTGTTAACGAGTCCGGCGTTGCGAAGTGTTTCGAGGTCCACCTTTTCAAGGTTGGCAGCTTCGGCGAGAGCGTTAACGGCTTCAAGGTTGATGGCTTTGTATTCAACGCGGTTGATGTTTTTAAAGCCGTACTTGGGCAAACGGCGCTGGAGGGGCATCTGGCCGCCTTCGAAGCCTACTTTGTGTTTGTAGCCCGAGCGTGACTTTGCTCCTTTGTGACCGCGGGTTGATGTTCCGCCTTTGCCGGAACCGGGTCCGCGACCGATGCGTGTTTTGCGGGTAACGGAGCCAACGGCGGGGCGAATGTTATTTAATTCCATATCTGTTGGTTTTAAATTCTGTGTTAAAAAATGAATTGCTTTTTACGGGATGGTTCAGGCGTTGGTCACTTCAACGAGGTGGTGAACTTTCTTGACCATGCCCATAACTGAGGGAGTGTCTTCTTTAACGACGGTGTGATTCATTTTTTTCAAGCCGAGCGCGTCGAGTGTGCGTTTCTGAACTGCGGGACAGTTGATTCGGCTTTTGATTTGCTTGATTTTTATCTGTGCCATTTTGGATATAGCGATTTGATTAGCCGTTAAACACTTTTTCAATGGAGATGCCTCGGTTCTGGGCCACTTGAGCGGGCGAGCGCATTTCGCCAAGAGCGGCGATTGTGGCTTTCACAAGGTTGTGGGGGTTGGACGAGCCTTTTGATTTAGCGAGGACGTCAGTGATTCCAACGCTTTCAAGTACGGCACGCATAGCACCACCGGCTTTCACACCGGTACCGTGTGAGGCAGGCTTGAGAATCACGCGTGAGCCACCGAACTTGGCAGCCTGTTCGTGAGGAATTGTTCCTTTGTGAACTGGAACGCGGATGAGGTTTTTCTTAGCAGCTTCAACTCCTTTGGAGATTGCGGCTGTTACTTCATTGGCTTTACCGAGGCCCCAGCCTACGATTCCGTCTTCATTACCAACCACTACGATAGCGGCGAAAGTGAATGTGCGGCCTCCTTTTGTTACTTTGGTAACGCGGTTGATGGCCACCAGGCGGTCCTTTAATTCAATGTCGTTGGTCGACTTAACTTTATTGTTTTTTATTGCCATGTCTGTTAAAATTTAAGTCCGCCTTTGCGAGCGGCGTCAGCCAATGATTTAACACGTCCGTGGAAGAGGTAACCGTTGCGGTCGAAGACTACTTCGGTGATTCCGGCTTCGAGGGCTTTTTTTGCAATTGCTTCGCCAACTTTGGCAGCTATTTCGCATTTTGTGCCTTCGTCGATTCCTTTAGATGAGGTTGCTACAAGGGTAGCGCCTTTGAGGTCGTCGACAAGCTGCACGTAGATTTGTTTGTTGGAGCGGAACACAGTCATGCGGGGACGCTGTGCTGTTCCTGAAATCTTGCCGCGGATGCGGGCCTTGATTTTGTTTCTTCTTTGTATCTTGGAGATCATAATTACTAAGGGGTTAAGGATTATTTAGCGCTTGCCGATTTACCGGACTTGCGGCGAATGATTTCGCCAACGAACTTGATACCTTTGCCCTTGTAGGGTTCGGGCTTGCGGAGCGAGCGGATTTTGGCGCACACTTGTCCAAGGAGCTGTTTGTCGTCGCTTTCAAGGATGATGAGCGGGTTTTTGTTACGTTCGCTCTTGGTTTCCACTTTGACCTCCGGGGGAAGCTTGATGTATATGGCGTGGGAGTAGCCGAGCGAGAGCTCGAGAACCTGGCCGGTTGACTGGGCGCGGTAACCCACACCTACTAATTCCATTTCCTTGCGGTAACCGGTTGAAACGCCTACCACCATGTTGTGGATAAGGGCGCGATAGAGGCCGTGCTGCGCGCGGTGTTCGCGGTCGTCGCTGGGACGGGTAACAACAACGTGGTTGTCCTCTACTTTTACTTCAAGGTCAGGATTGAATTTTTGAGATAATTGTCCTTTGGGACCTTTCACTGTCACAACATCTCCGCTTACGGTCACTGTGACTCCTGCGGGCAACTCTATGGGAGCTTTACCAATTCTTGACATAATAAATTCCTCCTATAAATTAATAGATGTAACAGAGAACTTCGCCGCCGATTTTCTTGTCGAGAGCGGCTTTGTTTGTCATGACGCCCTGCGAAGTGGAAAGGATTGCGATACCCATTCCGTTGAGCACGCGGGGCATGTCTTTGTAACCTGTGTACTGACGCAGACCGGGACGTGAAACTCGCTTGAGAGCCTTGATGGCGTTCACGTGGTTAACGGGGTCGTACTTGAGGGCTATTTTGATTGTACCCGAGGGGGTTTCACCCTCAACGAATTTGTAGTTGAGGATATAGCCTTGTTCAAAAAGAATCTTTGTGATTTCTTTTTTCAAGTTTGAGGCGGGAATCTCCACTACGCGGTGGTTGGCTTTGATGGCGTTCCTCAATCTTGTCAGATAATCTGCTATTGGATCTGTCATTTGAAAATTGTTTTAAATTGATTCGGTTTTTCCGAACAATATTTAATACTCTCTGCAGCGTGACTCCGCCGGGGCGGGGCTATAGGCTGCGTTTTGTTTTTTGTTTTATGCCGCCTCCGGAGGGGAATTGCTTCCTTTCCGGGGCCGGCGTGAGTGGTGGAAGCCGTGAGGCTGAGGGGTGAGTCGGCTCGGTGCTTACCAACTGGCTTTCTTAACACCGGGGATGAGTCCGGCCGATGCCATTTCGCGGAATTGGATGCGTGAGAGACCGAACTGGCGCATGTAGCCTTTGGGACGGCCGGTGATGCTGCAACGGTTATGGAGGCGTACGCTCGATGCGTTTTTAGGCAGGAGCTGGAGGCCTTCATAGTCGCCGGCGGCCTTGAGGGCGGCTTTCTTGGCGGCGTATTTGGCCACCAGTTTTGCGCGCTTCACCTCGCGGGCTTTCATTGATTCTTTTGCCATATTGACGTGCTGTAAGATTTTTACGGATTAGTTATTTTTTGCGTTTTTGAAGGGCAGACCGAATTCTTTGAGCAGTGCATAACCTTCTTCATCGGTGTTGGCTGAGGTCACGAAAGTGATGTTCATACCTAGAAGTTTGGAGATGTTGTCAATGTTGATTTCGGGGAAGATGATTTGCTCGGTGATGCCGAGGGTGTAGTTACCACGGCCGTCGAGCTTGCCTTCAATACCTTTGAAGTCGCGGATACGGGGAAGAGCGACGCGGATAAGGCGTTCAAGGAATTCGTACATTTTCTCGCGGCGAAGTGTAACCATAACGCCTACGGGCATTTTCTTACGAAGCTTGAAGTTAGAGATGTCCTTCTTGGAGAGGGTTGAAACGGCTTTCTGACCGGTGATTGCGGTGAGTTCGTTGATTGCAGTCTCAATGATTTTCTTGTCCTGAGTTGCTTCGCCAAGTCCTTGGTTGATTACAATTTTCTTGAGGCGGGGCACCTGCATGACGGTCTTGTAGTTGAACTGCTTTTCAAGAGCGGGGACAATGCGCTCGGTGTAGTCTTTCTTAAGTGTTGTAGTGCTCATTACTTAATCTCCTCTCCTGATTTTTTAGCGTAACGTACGAGTTTACCGGCTTCGTTCAAGCGACGGCCCACACGAGTAGGCTTTCCCGATTTGGGGTCGAGAAGGCTTAGGTTAGAGATGTGGATAGGTGCTTCCATTTTCACAAGGCCACCCTGGGGGTGCTTGGCGCTTGGCTTTGTGGCTTTGGTGACAATGTTGACGCCTTCAACGATTGCGCGGTTTGTTGCGGGATATACTTTAAGTACACGCCCGGTCTTTCCGCGATCCTCACCGCTGAGAACGTAAACAGTGTCGTCTTTTTTTATTTTTAACTTGCTCATTAGTTAGTGCTTTTTCTTTACTTTGTGTTTGTTAAAGTACTTCAGGAGCGAGCGAAACAATCTTCATGTTAGTGGCGCGAAGTTCGCGTGCCACAGGGCCGAAGATGCGGGTTCCGCGGAGCTCGCCGGCATTGTTAAGAAGGACGCATGCATTGTCGTCGAAACGGATGTAGCTACCGTCGGGGCGACGAATTTCTTTTTTGGTGCGTACAACAACGGCCTTGGACACAGTGCCTTTTTTGACGTCGCTCGAAGGGATGACGCTTTTTACGGAAACGACAATGATGTCGCCTACGGAGGCATACCGACGGCCAGTACCGCCAAGGACATGGATGCAGAGAGCTTCCTTGGCTCCGCTGTTATCAGCTACGGTTAAACGGCTTTCAGTCTGTATCATAATTATTTAACTTTTTCGATTATTTCTACTAATCTCCATCTTTTGGTTTTGCTCAGCGGACGGGTTTCCATGAGGCGAACGGTGTCGCCGATGCTGCACTCGTTCTTTTCATCGTGGGCGTGATATTTCTTTGTCTTGTTGACAAATTTGCCGTAGATGGGGTGCTTTTCTTTCCATTTCACAGTAACTGTGATGGTTTTGTCACCCTTATTGCTCGACACAACCCCAATACGTTCTTTTCTAAGGTTTCTTGTTTCTTCCATGTTGTTGTGAGGCGTTACTTGTTGTTAAGCTCGCGTTGACGCAACTCGGTCTTTACGCGTGCAATCATTTTACGGTCAGCAGTGATTTTGGCAGGGTTGTCAATTGGTGAGATGGAGTGGTTGATTGTCAGCTGACGGTATTCCACTTCCATTTTTTCAAGGCGATCCTTGAGATCCTGCGTGGCCATTTCTTTGATTTCTTCTTTCTTCATGATGCGTTAGACGTTTTGAGTTGGGTCATAGTCACGACGGACAATGAATTTGGTGGTCACGGGAAGTTTCTGGGCGGCCAGACGGAGTGCTTCTTTGGCAATGTCGTAGCTAACGCCTTCAACTTCGATAAGAATACGTCCCGGGGTTACGGGAGCGACAAATCCTTCAGGTGAACCTTTACCTTTACCCATGCGGACTTCGGCAGGTTTCTTGGTGATGGGTTTGTCGGGGAATATGCGAATCCAGATTTGGCCTTGACGCTGCATGTAGCGGGTCACGGCAATACGAGCCGCCTCAATCTGGCGACCGGTAATCCATTTCGACTCCAGGGTCTTAATGCCAAACGAACCGAAGGCCAACTGGTTACCGCGCTGTGCATTGCCTTTCATGCGGCCTTTTTGGGCGCGGCGGAATTTAGTTTTCTTGGGTTGTAACATTTGTTATGTTGTTGAGGTGGTTTAACGATTGTTTTTGGGTTTGCGTCCCATACCGCGACCGCCGTTGCGGCCACCGGAGCGCTGCTCCTTAGTGTTGTTGGTGAACTGGGGGGCGAGGTCACGCTTGCCGTAGACTTCGCCGCGGCAAATCCAAACTTTGACACCCACAACACCTACTTTGGTGTGGGCTTCTACGAGTGCGTAGTCGATGTCGGCACGGAGTGTGTGGAGGGGTGTACGTCCTTCCTTGAACATTTCCGAGCGGGCCATTTCGGCGCCGTTGAGGCGTCCGCTAACCTGCACTTTGATGCCTTCGGCACCTGAGCGCATTGTCGATGCGATGGCCATTTTAACGGCACGGCGGTAGGCGATTTTGCCTTCAATCTGACGTGCGATGGTTGAAGCCACAATCTGAGCGTCGAGCTCGGGGCGCTTCACTTCAAAGATGTTGATTTGAACGTCCTTGTCAGTGATTTGCTTGAGTTCTTCCTTGAGTTTGTCAACTTCGGAGCCGCCTTTGCCAATGATGAGGCCGGGGCGCGAGGTGCAAACGGTGATTGTGATCAGTTTGAAGTTGCGTTCAATTACTATGCGCGACACGCTTGATTTTGCGAGACGCACGTTGAGATATTTGCGGAGCTTGGCATCCTCGAGGATGGTGTCGCCATATTTTTTGCCACCAAACCAGTTGGAGTCCCAGCCGCGAATAACACCTAAGCGGTTGCTTATCGGATTAACTTTTTGTCCCATTGTTTGTCTCTAATATTAATTTGCGTTTTCAATTGTGTCAACAATCAGCGTTACGTGGTTGGAGCGTTTGCGGATGCGATAGCCGCGGCCCTGGGGTGCGGGGCGGAGGCGCTTCAACATGGGAGCGGGGTTGACGTAAATGGTGGAAATGCGGAGCATGCCGCTTTCAGCTTTCTGTTCGTTTTTGGCTTCCCAGTTAGCAATTGCTGAGCGGAGGAGCTTTTCAACGCGAGCGGCTGCTTCTTTATTAGAGAATTTGAGGATTCCCAAAGCGCGGAACACTTCCTGGCCGCGCACCATGTCAGCGACGAGGCGCATTTTGCGGGGAGAAGTGGGGACGTTTGTGAGCTTTGCGAAAGCTACCGTTTTCTTAGCCTCTTTCAAGAGGTCGGCGGATTTTCTTTTTCTTACACCCATTGTATTTAATTCTTTCTTTTTTCTAAAAAAATTGGTTATACTCGGGCCCTATCATTTTTTGTTTCCGGCATGACCGCGGAACTGGCGAGTGGGGGCGAATTCGCCGAGTTTGTGTCCCACCATGTTTTCGGTCACGTAAACGGGAATGAATTTGTTGCCATTGTGCACGGCGAAGGTGTGTCCGACAAATTCGGGAGCAATCATTGAAGCGCGGCTCCATGTTTTGATTACGGATTTTTTGCCGGAAGCTTCCATTGCTTCAACCTTCTTTTCGAGCTTGACACTGATGTAGGGTCCTTTTTTTAATGAACGACTCATAGGTTTGTTGCTTGATTAATCAGTTATCATTTTTTCCTTCTTTCGATAATGTACTTCCAAGATTGTTTCTTGGGAGCGCGAGTCTTCAGGCCCTTAGCGTACAGACCCTTGCGAGAACGGGGATGACCACCGGAAGAGCGGCCTTCACCACCACCCATGGGGTGATCGACAGGGTTCATGACAACGCCTCGGTTGCGGGGGCGACGGCCGAGCCAGCGTGAGCGACCGGCTTTACCGCTGCGTTCGAGCGAGTGTTCGCTGTTACCGACAACGCCGATTGTAGCGCGGCAGGTTGCGAGCACTTTGCGTGTTTCGCCTGAAGGAAGCTTAATGATAGCGTAATCGCCTTCGCGCGATACGAGCTGGGCGAAGGTACCGGCTGAACGGGCCATGAATGCGCCTTGTCCGGGACGGAGCTCGATGTTGTGGATGAGCGTACCGACGGGGATTTTGGACAAGGGGAGCGCGTTGCCCACTTCGGGGGCTACTTCAGGACCGCTCACCACGGTTGCACCAACCTGGAGTCCGTTGGGTGCGATGATGTAAGATTTAGCGCCGTCAACGTAGTAAAGCAGAGCTATACGGGCCGAACGGTTGGGATCGTACTCAATGCTCTTTACCACGGCGGGTACACCGTCTTTGTTTCTCTTGAAGTCAATGAAGCGGTATTTGCGTTTGTGGCCTCCACCCAGGTAACGGTTGGTGAGATGGCCTTCGGCGTTACGACCGCCGGATGAACGCTTTCCGACTGTAAGAGATTTCTCTGGCGTAGTAGCAGTGATTGTACCTTTAAATACGCCAATAACTTTGTGTCTTTGCCCCGGTGTAGTGGGCTTGAATTTTCTTACTGCCATTATTATTTATTACAAATTGCTATAAAAGTCAATGGTTTGGCCTTCTTCAACGGTGATGAAGGCTTTTTTGTAGGCTTCGGTTTTGCCACGGAGGAGTCCGCTTTTGGTCCAGCGTGACTTGTTTTTGCCACGTACCACAGCAGTGTTAACTTTCACCACTTTGACGCCGTAGATCTGCTCCACGAGGGTTTTGATCTGGTATTTGTTAGCGTCAGGAGACACACGGAAAGTGTAGCGGTTGAGCTTGTCGGTAAGCTGGGTGGCCTTTTCTGTAACGATGGGTTTGATTGTAATGTCCATTGTTGATTAGTCTCCTATTGGTTAAAAATTATTAATCACTTCAAGGCTATCCTCAGTGATGACGATAGCGTTGCTGTGCATGATGGCGTATGTGTTAATATCCTTTGCGGTAATAACTTTAACGTTGGGGATATTACGAGCCGACAAATTTACATTATTATCGCGAGTTGCTAAAACGAGGAGGAGTTTTTTGCCCTCTGTTTCAAGATTTTTAGCAAATTTTACGAAATCTTTAGTTTTGGGAGCTTCAAAAGTGAAGTTTTCCACGATTTTGATTTCGTTGTCCTGCACCTTGTAAGTAAGCGCTGAACGGCGAGCGAGCTGCTTAACTTTCTTATTCAACTTGAAGTTGTAGCTGCGTGGACGGGGACCGAACACGCGACCGCCACCAACAAGCACGGGTGAGTTGATGTCGCCGATACGGGCGCCACCGCCGCCTTTTTGCTTGTGAAGCTTGCGGGTTGAGCCTGAAACTTCGCTGCGTTCTTTGGCTTTATGAGTACCTTGGCGCTGATTGGCCAAAAATTGCTTTACATCGAGATATACGGCGTGCTCGTTGGCATCTATGGCAAACACCTGATCGTTCAACTGAGCCTTGCGTCCGGTGTCTTTTCCGTCTATGTTATAAATTGCGAGTTCCATTATTTCTCAATTACTACGATTGAACCTTTACATCCGGGAACAGATCCCTTGATCAACAAAAGATTGTGCTCGGGGATAACCTTGAGCACCTGGAGGTTTTGAACGGTTACGCGTTCGTTGCCCATCTGGCCAGCCATGCGCATTCCTTTGAACACCTTTGCGGGGTAAGAACATGCACCGATTGAACCGGGCTTGCGCTGGCGGTTGTGCTGGCCGTGAGTGGCCTGGCCCACGCCGCCGAATCCGTGGCGTTTAACAACGCCTTGGTAACCTTTACCTTTGGAGGTTCCCTGAACATCCACGAAGTCTGCTTCGTTGAAGAGGGTGTCGACCGTGATGGTCTCGCCCAGTTTATGTTCACCTTCAAAACCTTTGAACTCGGCCAAGTGGCGCTGGGGAGCTACTCCTGCTTTCTGGAAGTGACCGGCCATGGGTTTGGTGGTGTGCTTCTCCTTTTTCTGCTCGAATCCGAGCTGGAGGGCATCGTAGCCGTCAGTTTCAGTGGTTTTGATTTGAGTAACTACGCAGGGGCCTACTTCGATAACAGTGCACGGCACGTTCTTGCCGTCGGCACTGAAAACGGATGTCATTCCGATTTTCTTTCCTAATAATCCTGGCATTTCTCTAAGTTTT
>JAMPBC010000021.1 GCA_023666905.1 Bacteroides sp.
CCTTCGAGGATATGCGACCCCGGCTTTAACATTCCTTATCGAATGGACTCTAAAAAGGGCTCCACGGCTCATTAGTGCTAAATACTCTGGTTTTTGAGCCTGCTCCTGTTTGATGATTATATTTCTGAAGTAGTCCCACTCGCCCCATCTCCTGTGGTTTCTTTATGCAGCAATATGTTTATGCGGCAACATGCCGCATTGACAAAACCGATTGTCGGTGCGGTTTGTTATATTGCTACTATGAGCAAGAAGGACGACATAAAGCGACTGTGGAAAGAATGTTTCGGCGACTCGCCGGAATACACCGACATGTATTTCTCGCGAGTCTACTCCGACGATAAAGCTCTTGCGAGCTACAGCGATGAGAACAGAGTGGTGAGCAGCCTTCAGCTGTCGGACTATTCAATGCTCTTTGCCGACACGCTTGTGCCCCTTTGTTACATTGGTGGAGCAACTACGGCAAGGAAACACCGCGGCCGCGGCCACAACAGTCGCCTGATGATTCGGGCCCTTGACATTGCGCTGGAGCATGGTGCCATGATGTGTGCTTTGATTCCTGCCCATAACTGGCTGTACGCTTATTTTGAACGGTTCGGTTTCAGCAGTGTGTATCTGGCCGACAGGCAATGCTACACATCCTTCCACCCCTTTACAACTCAAGCAGTTTATCATGAGATTACCGACCATTATGCCCCTGAAGTGTTGGACGCATTTTCGCGTTACGAAATGATGCGCCCGGGTGGAGTGGTGCACTCTCAGCGCGATTTTCTGAACATTCTTGACGATTTGAGTTTCCGGAACGGCGGCACGTTCGTAGCAGTTGGACGCGACGATGTCACCGTTGCCGGCATGGCTTGGGCCTTTGACCGCGGTGATTTTGTGCAGGTCAACGAACTCCTGGGCATTGACGACGATGCCCGCACCGGGGCCATGCAGTCTCTCCGCGCCGTCTTCCCTAACCGACAGTTCACCGTGCTTGCTCCGGCCGACGATAATCACCTTCACCGCCGCCTTCATTCGCGAGCCATGGGCAGGATTGTCAACGTGGCGCTTTGTCTCGGTGAGCTCGCGCGGCAAAATCCTCAGTGGAAGTGCAACATAAAGGTGCACGATCCGTTGCTGGCGGTAAACAACAACGTGTATCGCGTGTCCAACGGCGCTTGCGGCATTGACAATGACTTTTCCGGTAAACTTGACTTCGATGTGAGCATTGACGTGTTCACCCGTATTGTGTTCAGCTCCGAACACACCGGCAGCGTGCTCGGCTTCCCCTCCCGGCGCACCCACATCTCCCTCATGCTCCACTAATCGAGGTCGAGGAAGAAGCGGGGGATGTTTGCCACGAAGGTGCCGGGGATGTTGAGGGTTTGGCGATGTTCAATGAGTTGACTAAGCGAGATTTCTCCAATAACATAGTTGAAGTTCTCCGAGCTGTACTGTTCGGAGATTTTTTTGAACGGGAGCTGCTCCAACACTTCAGGATTGCTGAAGCGAAGATATATTTTCAGGTCAACGTCGGTTGAGTAGGCCGGTCGGTTAAGATATTCCATCTTTTTGTATTCATAGCTGTAGCCATGGCGGCGGGCCATGACGTCGCTGAGAATCGACGAGGCCGTGGGGAGCGAGCCGGCTCCCTTTCCGAACATGAACTGACGGTCGTAGCACTCGCCGCGAATAACAACGCCGTTGTATTCGTCGTCAACACTGTAAATGTACTTTGACGGGCTCACGAACTCCGGCATCACAAACATGGTGAACCGTTCCGGGTCAACTTTCACCACCTGGGCCACTAGCTTGATTTTCATTGACTTTTCACGTGCATAACGAATGTCGGAGTCGGAAATGGTTGCTATGCCATAGGTGAAAATCTGTTCCGGTTCAACATAAACACCGAGCGCGTGCACGGTAATTATGATGAGCTTGAACAGTGAGTCGTAGCCCTCGATGTCAAACGACGGGTCACTTTCGGCAAACCCTAACTGCTGGGCCCGGGCAAGGGCCGAGGAGTAGTCCTCGCCGTGGTCGAACACGCGCGAGAGTATATAGTTCGACGAGCCGTTGAGGATGCCTTTCACTTCCAGGAGCAGGTCGTTGTCATAATATTCCTCCAGGTTGCGTATCACCGGAATGGAGCCACACGAAGAGGCATCGTAAAGCAGCGCCGTGCCATATTTGCGCTGAAGTGCTATCAGCTCCGGCAAATGACGGGCTATCATGGCTTTGCTGCCCGACACCACGGGGATGCGCCGGCGCAGTGCGTCGGTAACGATCCGGTATGAGGCATTGGCGTCGTCAACCACCTCAACCACAAGGTCAATGTCGGGGTCGTTAAGAATGGTTTCGGCCCGGTCAGTGAGCATGCGTTCCGGCAGCTTTATGCTGCGTGGCTTGTTGATGTCGCGCACGCACACGCGCCGAATTTTGGCATGGGCATTGGTGGCGCGTTCAATCACCTTGTAAATTCCTTGTCCAACCACTCCGAAACCGAAGAGTCCTATATTGATTGTTTCCATTACTTGTTTATAAAAGAGTTCAGTATGTTGTTCAGCTGTTCATGTTCCACCAAAAATCCGTCGTGACCGAATTCGGAATCAATTTCGCTGTATTTCGCTCCGGGAATTGCTCCGGCGAGCTTGCGCATTTCGGCCGGTGTGAAAATGATGTCCGATGAAATGCCTGTGACCGATGTCTCGGCCGTTATCCGCTTCAAGGCTTCACGTAAGGAACCGTAGCCATGTCCCACGTTGTGAGTGTCGAAGGCGTTGAGTATTGTCATGTAGGAGTAAGCATTGTAGCGTCGGCACAATTTCTGTCCCTGATATTGCTGATAGGTGCAGGGTCGGCGGTGGCTGCGGTCAATTATCTCGTTCCCGGTGTTGGCAGGGTCCCGCTGGGTAAGGTTATAGCCCGGAGCTCCGCGGTAGGTGAGTAATCCTATTGCCCTTGCAGCCGCCATTCCGGCCATTCCGGCATCGGGGCGCGGCTCGCCGTAGGTAGGGTCTGCTTCTATTGCCATTCGTTGGGTCTCGTCAATGGCTATGGTCCATGGCGAGGCTTTGGCATCGGTGGCAATGAGGATGAGCTTTGCAAAACGGTCCGGCTCGTCGACGGCCCATTGCAAAGCTTGGAAACCGCCCACCGAACTCCCCACAAGAGCGTGGATTTTGCCAATGCCAAGTGCATCGGCCAGCAGTTTGTGGGCGCGAACCATGTCGCGTATGGTCAGGGCCGGGAACGTGCCATAGTAAGGTGCACCGGTGGCCGGATTGATGCTCAGCGGACCGGTGGAACCGTAGTGCGAGCCAAGAATGTTGGCGCACACCACAAACCATTTCCCCGGGTCGAGAAACTTGTCGTGCTCCACGGTGTGCGGCCACCAGGAGGCCACATCGCTGTTGGCTGTCAACGCATGGCACACCCACACCACATTGTCGCCCCGCGAATTAAGCGTGCCGTAAGTGTGGTAGGCTATCTCCAAGTCCGTCAGCTCACCTCCAAGCTCAAGCGGGAACCTACCGGTATGTTTGTGGATTTTTGCTTCGCTCATACATCCAGTTTTTCAAGTGACTGGCTGAAGTCGGCAATAATATCATCAGCATCTTCCAAACCAACGGATATTCGCAATAGGGTGGGGGTGACTCCGGCACTTTCCATGTCAGCCTCCGACAGCTGCTTGTGGGTGGTTGAAGCGGGGTGGGTGACCACGGTGATGGAGTCGCCAATCATGGTCATGTGCGCGGCCAGTTGGAGCGATTCCACAAACCGCACCGTTGTATCAACCGACCCCCAGAGTTCAACGTTGAGCACGCACGAGCCTCCATGGCGGAAATACTTTTGGGCCAATTCATGGTAGGGGTGGTCAGGGAACCCAACGTAACTCACGCGCTTCACTTTGGGGTGATTCTTCAAAAATTCAGCTAATTTCCGGGTGCTCTCGGCCTGGTGCTTCACTCTTAGCGACAGCGTTTCAAGTCCCAGCAGCATAAGGTAGGAGTCAAACGGGCCGGGGCACGTGCCAAGGTCGCGCAGACCGTCAACGCGGCATTTCACAATGAACGCAGCATTGCCGAACCGCTCCTTCAGATTCAAGCCGTGGTAGCCTTCCGAGGGACCGTCGATTTGTGGGAATTTGCCATTGCTCCAGTCAAACTTCCCGCTGTCCACAATTATTCCTCCCATGGCGGTTCCGTGGCCGTTGATCCACTTTGTGGCCGAGTCCACAATTATGTCAGCCCCCCAATCGAACGGATTGCAAAGATAGCCGCCGGCTCCAAACGTGTTGTCAATTATCAACGGCACTCCTGCACTATGGGCCACGCGGGCAAGTGCTTCAATGTCCGTCACCGCGCAGGTGGGGTTGCCCATGCTTTCGGCAAACACGGCCTTGGTGTTGGCGTCAATCAGAGCCGCATAATCGTCAGGATTATCTGTGGGAGCTATGCGAATTTCAATTCCGAGACGGCGCAGTGTGTGGCGGAACTGGTTGTAGGTCCCTCCATAAAGGAATCGTGAGGCGACAATGTTATCGCCGGCCGAGGCCAGTGAGGTGACTGTGATTAGAATGGCCGCCATGCCCGACGACACAGCCAATGCTCCCACACCGCCGTAAAGTGCGGCCACGCGTTCCTCGTAGGCCGAGGTGGTTGGGTTTTGGAGGCGGGTGTAAATGTTACCCGGCTCGGAGAGCTCGAACAGATTTGCCGCGTAATCGCACGACGTGAAGCGGTAAGCTGCCGTTGGATAAATGGCCACTCCGCGGGCTCCGGTGGCATCTTTGGAATTTAAACCGGCGTGGATTTGCCGGGTCTGGAATTTGAGTTTGCTGAAATCCATGGGAAATAACCTTTAAAAAAATTTGACCGGCTTCACTGAGGTGGAGCCGGTCAGGTGTTTATTTATGGTAGATTGTTTTGCATTAGGAAACTTACCCCCGGCTATGTCGGCAGCGCATTATCATCATACCCTTCATAATGTTCCATGAAGTGTGGCACGTGCGGGGCTGTATGTTGGAGGCTGTTGTCATTATCCGAGGTCGGTTTTTATTTTAAACAATGCAAAGGTACCAAAAAGTTTTGAATATCCTCCGTGTTTTGAATAAAACGAATTTGAAAAGATGATATTTTGAGCTTTTTGACAGGTCGCAGTGGTTTATCAAAGCACAATTTTAACAGTGGAGCCGGGGAGTTGTACAAGGTAGATGCCGTGTGGCCATGAGCCGGCATTGAGGGTGTTGAGTCCTGCAGCGAGTTCAATGTCGGTGATTTTGGCGCCGCTGGTGTTGTAAACGGTTGCGGTTGCTCCGGCGTGAGCGTCGGAAACGGCAATGTTCAGCACGCCGGTGCCTTTGTCAACCCATGCCTTGCAGCCGAAGTCGGAGAGCTGGACATCATCAATGGCTGAGATGTTGAGCAGCTTCTTCATTGTTTCAAGAGCGTCAATGCGTCCGTAGCCATACTCGTTGTTGGGCAGCTGACCCATGTAGGCATCGCGTTTGGTTGAGGCTTGCAAATATGTAAGCGCTTGTTCGGGAGTGAGGTCAGGACGGGCTTCAAGCATCAAGGCAATGGTTCCGGCAACCACGGGAGCAGCCATGGAAGTGCCCATGTTGTAGCCGTAGTAATATTTCTTGCCGCGTGAGTCAACAGTCATTTCACTTGCATATTGGGTCATGTCGGCACCCATAAAAGCATATGAGTTGTAGGGAGCAAGAACAGGCATGCCGGGGGCGAGAATGTGGGGAACCGTACGTCCGTCAACGGTGGGGCCGCAACTTGAGAACACGGAGCGGTGTCCAAGAGCAAATCCTATGGCACTATTGATTTCGTATAAAGCTCCGTTCATGTCGGGGAATGTGCTGCGTGAATCGTATGAACCTACGGTGATGATACGTTTTGCAGTGCCGCCGATTTCGCCAACTGTACCTTTGTTGGTGCCGGCGGTCCAACCCGGTTTTCCGTTTGAGGCAAGTTCGTGAAGCGAGGCGTTCCAAACGTTAATGGTCTGTCCGGCCTGTCCGTTTATCACAAGTCCCATTAAACGACCTGTGTTATATTCGCCTACGTTGATTTGAACAGATGCATGCGGCTGGTCGTTAACCGGGTTTCGCTCGGCTTTGATCACGATTGAAGCGCCGATGCCGTACTCGGGAAGTTCATAAACGGTTATTGCGGAATTTTCACCTCCACTCTTGGTGGTCGCTGTTCGCGAATTGGCCACAATTCGTCCTTTCAATGTCTCAACCACACATGCGTTTACGTCAAAGTCGGTTCCGGGATCGCCCCACACTTCCAGATAGTGAATTTTATGGCTTTGGTTGGCATTGAAAGTGAGCATGGTCTTCATCTGAGTGTCAGTTTCAGTGAAAGTTTTGGAGGCGTGGATGTTAAACTCACCTTCGTTTCCGGCTGCTCCCACAACAATTCGGCCGGGGCCAACGGCCTGATCAATTGCCTGATCAAGCATTGAGGTGCCGTTGTGAGGGCCGAAATGTGAGCCAAGGCTCATGTTGATAACGCAAGGCTTGCCAACTTCATCGGCATAGCGGAAAATGTAGTTGATTGCATCGGCCACGTGGGCATCTTCCTGGTCAAAGCTTACGAAAACTATGTCGGCATCAACGCCAATGCCGTAGTAGTTCGATTTGAAGTCACTGCCGCCGGCAATGCCGGTGGTGTGCGATGCATGATATTCCTGTGACGTGTCGTAGGTTGCGGCAATGATTTGTTCCGGGGTGGTGTATTCCACTCCGTAATCAAATCCTTCGGGCGAAGCTCCACGGGATGAATTCTGGTCCCACACGCGACGAATACGGCAGTTCCCGGCTTCATCGCGGAATGCAAGGTGGTCATATTCCAAACCGGAGTCAATCATGCCAATCACAACGCCTTTTCCGGTGAAATTACTGGTAAACACGTTGCCGAGATTGTTATGTATGGCGTCAATTCCGGTTTCGCGGCGTGCCACGTCCATGCGAAGGTCAACGGGGTTGGACATTGACACATATTTCACCTGAGGCAGTTCGCTCACCTGGCGAAGCATGTCAACCGGCACAACAGCTGTTACAAATGAGTCATATTCCGAGTTGATGTTGATGTTCAGTTCGGAGAGTGCGGAGCGGAGCGCTGCAATGTCATCGGCAGCAATGAACGCTGAAACGGTTTCCACCTTGGAGCTTTCGCCGGTGGCTGACTGCAACGACAACTTTTTATGTCCGTTCTCAAGCAGAATCTCTGCGTTGGGTGAAAGTTTCTGAGCTTCTGCCCCAAAGGGGAGAAAAGCATGTACGGCTAATGCCGTACATGCTGCAATAAGTATTCTTTTCATTTAAAATGCCACTTTGATTGAACGATTGTTAACCTTGAGAATGTAAATTCCCGATGCAAGTGCTTCGGTTGAGAGAGTCTTGTCAGCTGTGCCACGGGCAACGAGAACTCCGGTAATGTTATAGAGTTCAACGGGAGCGTTGCCGGCATTGAGCACCAGAATTGCTCCCGGTTCTACAACCACCTGTAAATTCTCGTCTGCAATGGTTTCAACTGCTCCTACAATTCCGGAAAGGTCAATGTCATCAGGGTTGTATTGCAGTTCAAGCGGACCGTCCCAGATTCCGGTAATCTTAAAGCCGGCATCGTCAACAAGGTCAATGTCCATGTAGTAGTTGATGTGGTCAGTTGTTTCAACCTTCACCTGGCCTTCCATCACGGGGCCCCAAAGGTCGTAAACGCAGTAGCGGTCATTTTCGAAGTGGCAGTAGCGGGTTCCGTCCATGTCACCGTTGTTGCCCCAGCGGTATTGATTGAGCGACATCGGTTCGTATTTGCCACCTGCGGCAAGTTCATTGTCGTTCCAGCGGCGGGGAACCACGGTGTAGACACCGGGCTGCAGGGTGACGTCCGTCTGGGGGCAGAGGAATTCAAGACGCAGCAGGTCGCCGCCATAGTTAATGGCTTCGTCGCGGCCCGAGGGAGAGCCGAGGTCAACGGTGAGGTCGCGGCAACCACCCATTATGTTGCGGTGGAACACGCGGCCCTTGTCAAGTTTGGAGAAGTCAAGCTGAACGTCATCTTCAAGCCATGAAAGAGGAGAGGAGCCAACCTGAGCATTATCAGTGTTAAGTGTTATGGGACCCTGGAAGTTTACCTTCACCTTGAAACCAAGATTGGTGACAGCGTCAAGATGACCTTTGTAAATGCCGTCGCCAACTTCTTCAAAAACAAATTCACCCGATGCAAGATAACCGTAGGTGTAGCGGTCAGAGGTGTTTGATTTCAACTCGCGGATATAAGAACCGAACTGGGTGGTGATAACAGAGCCGCCGAACGAGTAGTTGATTTCGCGGCATGGATACCAGGTAAAGCGGTCAAGAGAGTAGGCATTGGTGTAGGTTCCGGGAAACAATTGGAATTTGTCCTTGGTGATTACGCGCTTGTGGGCAACCATCATGTTGAGTGCGAAACCGTCCTTAAGCAGCACGCCGTTCTCGTCATATTCAGTTGAGAATAGGTCAATGTAGGTCACTCCATTGTTGGAGTAGTCAGTGATGCCTTGATAGAAGGCAATACCGCCAATCATGTCCACTTCAATATCGTGCTTGATTTGTGGATAAACGCTCTCGACTTCTCCAACCGTTGTGAACGGGATGCGACCTTTGTATTTGATTTCGCGTGACGCTCCATTGGCGGTTATGTTACAAGAAATTTCGTAAACGCCATCGCCATCAGTGGTTATGGTAATGGCGCCATCAAGAAGGGCTGAGGAAACTTCTTTTCCATTCTGATAATATATTAAATAGGTGTACTCGGAATCGTAAGTGTAGTTTCCGGTACCGGCATCAAGTCCCTGAGGAGAATAAAGTCCGGCTGGAAGTGACACGGGCGATGTGGCAATGCTGTAAAGGTCCAGACAGAGCACGTAGCCGGTATTGATGTTAACGGCGCCGGTTTTGCTATCGAATGTGGCATCGTTGTTGTCAGACAGCACAACGTAATAGCTCACAGGGTTCAAGCGTTGGTCGCAGATAGCTGTCACAACATTGCTCATTGTTAAAGCACTTGATGAGGCCTTGATTGCCTGCTTGGAGCTTGTGTGGCTTGTCAATGCAACTTTCTTCAATTGTTCGGCTGCGGGCTTCTGAGCGGCGTAAGAGTTGCCAACCATTGCCAGCAAAGCCATGGCAATTAAAATTATTTTTTTCATCTTGGTATTATAAAATGGTTATTTAGGTTATTGTTTACTATTTGCTTAGCGTTTTTTTATTCTCGGATCATCATCTTGGTGGACTTGTTGCCCCGACGCTGAATGAACACACCGCCTTTGGGGTTCTCCACCTTCACTCCCTGAAGGTTGAACCATTCGGTGGGGGCGGCTGTTTCATCGCTTTCAATGCTCTCAATTGCCGAGGTGCTGTCAACGATTTTCAGCACGCCGACTTCGCTTTCAGTGTTGTTGACCGCAGCGTAGAATGAGAGCATACCGGTAGTCTCTATGGTTATAAGACCGTCGTAGGAATTGTAAAGCGGCATCCCGGTGGCAACATCGGGCTCCCACATGTAGAAAATCTTGGCATCGGCGTTGTCGCTGCTGAGGGTTATTTGCTTTGCAGTGCCGTTGAGGTCAAGCTCCGAAGCGGTGTCAAACGGCTGTCCGTCAACCATGAGTGTGGGTGTTTCCACAGTCTGTTGGTTAAGCAGTTGCCATTCAATAATAATGGAACTTACAATACATTCCTTATTGCTGTTGCGGAGCACGAAGTATCCGTAATCGCCATCAACTTTCAAAACGTTACTTTTGTCTGAGGCAGAAATGTAGGAGCCGCCCGACATTTGCTTCCTGCGGTCGCTCATATAAAAATCGAGCTGACCTTCAGTGAGGAAATTGACTGTTATCTGCTTGATGCGGGCTTCGGGAACGGGAGAGTCAACATAAAAGAAGTCGCTTCCCTTGCCGAACACAAGTCCGGACCCGTCCTTGGCTGCCGTTACATAGCCGGCGTAGGTGGCTTCGGTGCCGAATGTACGGGGTGTGGTGAACCAGCAGTTGCTGCCCGGAGTGTAGGATGAAAACTGTGACAGGCTAATCATGTCCATAGTCTGGGACGATGCTGCAAAACTGATAATTGTGATGAGTAACAGGAGTAGAGGTTTTTTCATAAAATTGGTTTTTTTAAGTGACAACTAATTGAGATGTTGCAAAATTGGTTTTAGCAAAATTCAATAAATAAGATGCAAAAGTAGCTATTTTGATTAATTTGGCCAAATTCTGCAACTATTATGTAATTCAAAAGGCTACAAATGTGCCATTTTTAACTTTTAATCAGCGATTTGTTTGGAACTTTCGGCCGCGGCGGCAACTTCCTCAGGACTGATTACAATGGCGCAACTGTCGCCGGACGGGGTGCCGATGTACACATATTTCAATCCTCGCTTTGCTTCAACCACGGCATCGAAAAACGGGCGGCTCGACTCGTTGTCGCGCAGTGCCTGAAGCGAGATTGTCTTAACCCGTTCCTCGCCATAGCGCTTGGTGTTTGATTGAGGGTCGTAGAGCGAATCGGCGTAAATGTATCGGTAAGTGACATATTCGCCATCGTCCTTGGCACTCTCCATTACAAACTGATTGGTAATTTCAATTGGATAATCCATCTCATTCTCCTTAAGCAGAGCTTTGAGCTTGGAATCGTTAGAGCACGATGAGAACATCACCCCTGTAAGAGCTGCAGCGATTATAATGCTTTGTAATTTCATTGAAGAATATTTGAGGTGTCTTATTTTTCACAAAGGTAGGCCAAATTTTTTTACATCACAAAGTTTTTCCTTAATTTTACGGCATGAAGAGCCGAAATTATTCTTTTGAAATGCCAATGCGGGTGCGCGATTACGAGGTGGATTGCCAAGGTATTGTGAACAATGCCAACTATCTCCATTACATGGAGCACACCCGCCATGAATTTTGTCGCTCAGCCGGTTTTTCCTTTGCCGAGATGCACAGCCGGGGAATTGACCCTGTGCTCCGAAAGGTTACAATTGAATATCACACACCGCTCGGGCTCGGCCAGGAGTTTCTGAGCTGCACCGATTTGCACCGTGAGGGTGCCCGTTATATCTTCCGGCAAGACATCTACACCCTTCCCGAGCAGGAACTTGCCGCATCGGCCGAAGTTACCGTGGTGTGTACCCAAAACGGCCACATTACACGTGGCGACGAACTTGCCGAAGCCTTTGCCCGCTACCTATGACCGAGAACCTTGTTCACCGCATAGCCTTTGCCTCAATCAAGGGAATGAACCCCACGTTGGGCAGCGAACTCCTTGCCAGAATTGGCTCGGAGAGAGCTTTCTTTGATGCCTCGGCCGGATCATTGGCTGCGGTGATGGGTTTCAACAACCGGATTTTTGCTGACTCCTATCGTGCCGGTCTTTTGGAAAAGGCCAAACGCGAAGCCGATTTCGTTACGGCCAACAACATTACGCCGCTCTATTTCACCGACGCTGCTTTTCCGCAGCGCCTCGTTGACATAAACGATGCTCCCGCAATGCTTTACACCCTTGGCTCGGCCGACCTTAACAAGGGGATGATGATGGCCATTGTGGGCACTCGCCATGCCACCCCCTATGGCATTGACTTTATCAACCGGTTGGTCGACGAAATTTCACAAACTGTGGCCGGGGGTGTGACCATCATCTCGGGGCTTGCTTTCGGTGCCGATGCCGCCGCTCATTCAGCGGCCTTGCGCAACGACATGCCCACTGCCGGAGTGCTGGCCCACGGTCTCAACATGATTTACCCTTCGCGACACCGCTCGCTGGCTTCGGACATGGTTCGCCATGGCGGCCTGCTTGTAACCGAATACCGCTCCGATGCCGCCGTGCACAAAGGCAATTTCATTGCCCGCAACCGCATTGTGGCCGCGCTGTGCGATGCCCTTGTGGTAGCCGAGTCGGCAAGGAAGGGGGGCGCTCTTATCTCGGCAAGGCTCGCCTCGGGTTATAATCGCGATGTGTTCGCGCTGCCCGGACGCACGTCCGACCTCTATTCCCAAGGATGCAACCATCTCATAGCCACCCACACCGCCGCACTGGTTGAAACGGCCTCCGACCTTATCGACGCCATGCGATGGCCAAGAAAATCGCTCTCGCCCTCGCAACCATCGCTGTTTCCCGAACTTTCAGCTGAAGAGCAAACCGTGGTCGATTGCCTTACCCTCAACGGCGAAGCACACCTTACGCAATTAACCATGTTGCTCAACATGCCGGTGTCGAAAGTCATGGCACTTCTCATTGACATGGAATTTAAAAATCTGCTAATCACTTACCCCGGTGGAAAATATCGTTTGGCAAGCCGTTGAGGCACGAACGTTTGTCAATCCACCATTGTTAAATATTAAATACGTCACCTCACTAACCAAAACTTCCCATTTGTTATGGAACCGAAAATTATTGCACCAAGCGAACTCATAATCAACCCTGACGGGTCCGTGTTTCATCTACATCTTCATCCCTCGCAGCTCACTGACCGTATAATCCTTGTGGGTGACCCGGCCAGAGTTGACATGGTGGCCTCTTTCTTTGATTCGAAAACATTTGAGGTGTCAAGCCGTGAGTTTCACACAATTGGAGGAACCTATCAGGGCAAACCCATAATGTGTTTGAGCCATGGTATCGGCCCGGATAACATTGACATTGTGGTCAACGAGCTTGACGCTTTGGCAAACATCAACTTTGAAACACGCGAAGTGCGCCCTACTCACCGCACGCTCCACATGGTGCGTATTGGCACTTCCGGAGCTTTGCAACCTGAATTGAAGCTCGGCACTCCCGTGATAGCTGAAAAGGCAATTGGCTTTGACGGCGTGCTGAACTATTATGCCGGGCGCAACGATGTGGCCGACCTTGAGTTTGAACATGCTTTTTGCGATGCCGTGGGCTGGAATCCTTTGTGGGCAAAACCATACGTGGTCAATGCCGATGAACATCTTGTCGACCTTATTGGCCGCGATGACATGGTGCGCGGTAACACCATTTCGGCCGTAGGTTTCTATGGTCCGCAAGGTCGTGAACTGCGTCTGCCCCTGGCCAATCCCAATCTGAACCGCAACATTGAAGAATTCCGTTTTGGCAACCGCCGCGTCACCAACTACGAAATGGAGAGCGCTCCGCTTCAGGGGCTCAGCCGCCTCATGGGTCACAAGGCCATGACGGTATGCTCAATCATTGCCAACCGCATGCGCCACGATGCCACCCCGAACTACAAAACGGCCATCCACGACCTTATCGGCACTGTGCTTGACCGCATCTGAAAGTTATGGGCCTGTTATATGGCCGGTTCTGCCGTGGACTCCGGAGTTTCTGCAGGGACGGATGCCGGAGTTTCCGGCGCTTTCACATCGGGCTGAGCCGGTTCAGCTGCTGCAGCCTCTTTAGCTTCTTTGGCTTTCAGAGCCTCGGCTTTTTTCTGTTCCAAAAATAGCTGCTTGGCGGCGGCGATGCTGTCGGCCACCCTTATGGCTTCAATGCTGTCGGCTGCAGCTTTTGCCATGCTATCTCGGTGCGCGGCTTCCTCTTTAGCAAACTCATCGGCCGGATAAACCACCTTCTGAACCGTATCAGCCTGTGGCTCGGTAATCTCTTTGGTGGAGTTCCGCTGGTTGTGCAATACTCCTATTAGCGTGAAAATCAGCACCCACGTAACCACTACTCCCGCCAATAATTTCCACTTTTTCGAATTGTTATCACCGGGCTCGGCACTTTCAGGTGCCTCAAGGTCCGGTGAGGGCTCCACTTCGTCATTTTCAGGAGCGGGAACTTCATTTGAAGTTTCTTCATTGACTTTTTCTGTCGCGGCAGCTTCATGTGCCATGGCCTCCTCTCCGGTAACACCCAGCAGTTGGTCAACTTGAGCTTCATAGTCGGGATTGTCCGAAGTCACTCCGGAAAGGTCAATGAGATGGGGGAAGAGTTGGCCCTCCTCCTCGCTGATGAAAACCGAGTGGGGGTTGAATTGCGGTAGGTTAACCTCGTTGCCGCGCAGAAAGGCGGCAACTTCATGCAAGCGGTTGCGCAGCCCGGTACGTTCTCCGGCATCCAGCTTCCAATCTTCAAGAACTTTTGCCAGGTCGCCTAACGGATAGTAGGGCATCACGGCGCAATCAATCTCTCCGGTCGACTCCTCAAAACGGTAGGCCCCGGTGTATTGAACAATGTAGGGCGATTTTGGCAGGGCTCTTGTAAACTCCACTTCCTCTTTGAGACTCAGCACCGAGCCGTCAGTGGGCACCGGCATAATGCGCAGGTACACCTCGGCGTCTTTCTTCGTTGACTTGGCTTTGTATATGCTGCCGAAACGTCCTTCGCTCACCTTGTCGGAGCGTCGGTCGTAAGAGTATCTTGAAAAAAATTCTTGATATGTCATTTCTGTTAGTCGTAATAAGATGAGGAATACTGTGCGGTATCAGGTATAACGGTTTCGGGCATTTCTGCAATGGTGTCATCCGTAGGTGTGACATTCCTCACGTCAGGTTCATCTGCTATAAAAGTGTCAATGGACGGATTTTCGTCATAGACTTCCTGAACCGGTTCTATTTCAGGAACCGTGCTTTCGGTTTCCCATGTGGGTATGGTTATTTCTTTTGTCTTCTCCTGATGGCTGTGATACATGTCGAAACCTATCAAACCCACAAAAAACAGCAGCAAGAGCACTGACACAATGAATATTGCTGTTGTGATTTTGTTCGACGGCTCCACGGGGTCATTATTGCCGTCCGGAATAAGAACAGTTTCACCCTTTCCGATGTTTGTTTCATGCTCATCGGTCGCCTTGCTTCCGCCTCCTCCATTGTTTCCGGCGCCTCCGCTATTGCTACCGCCGGAAACGTCTGTGCCGATGTTGCCCATAGGCTCTTTTTCAATGATATCGAGAAGCGTCTGCTCGTTGCCAACACGTTGAGCCGGGTCGGTAACCAAACATAACTTCACCACTTTGTTCCAGGGTCGCGGCAACAGGTCAATGTCGGCCGGCAGTTGCCCGGTGGTGATTTTGTTGATGATTTCAGCGCGCCCGGCGAGCGATGAGGGAGCGGCCGAGGTGGCGCTGAACGGGAGCTTTCCGGTGAGCGTCCGGTAGGCTATCACACCGAAACTCCATAAATCGGCGTTAGCTTGCATTGGCTCTCCTCCGAGCTGCTCCGGCGATGCATAGCTCACTGTGGCAGCTGATGTAAGCGTGTCGTCGGCATCGAACTGGCGGCTGATGCCGAAGTCGGTGATTTTTGGAACAAGCGTTCCGTCGGGTCGCCGGGCAATCAGTATGTTACCCGGTTTCAGGTCGCGGTGAAGCACGCCATTTTCATGCAGAAACTTCAGGCCGTTAAGCACCTGGGTCAGCAACGGCGTGGCAACCTGCACGGGGAGGGGATAGGAGGCAATGCTGTCGGCCAGCGAGCCTTCCGGATAATATTGCAGCACGGCCACATCTATTTCACCGGTCTCGTTGCTGAAGGTGTAGCACTCCTCGTAGCTGGCCACGTTAGCGTTCTGCTGCAACTTTTTCACCAGCTCCACTTCGCGTTTCAGGCGATAGGCCTCGCCTCCAACCACCGATATTTTCAATGCCACCCATCGGTCACGCACCGAGTCCCAAGCCTTGAACACCGAGCCGAAGCTCCCTGACCCTAACAGGTCGCGGGTGCGGTTGAAGGTGTAGCGGTTGAAAAATTCTTCTCGTGTCATAGGTGCCGGTGGTGCGCTGTGTGTTGAAATGGTTCAGTGTGCTTAGTTTCTATCGGGAAGATAAGGTGAAGGAAGTGTTACCCATGCGCAGGGTGTCGCCGTAGTGCAGTTGTTGCTCTTCGCCCGGAGCGAGTCGCCTTTCGTTCACAAAGGTTCCGTTGGAGCTGCCGGCATCGCGCACATTTACTTTCAATTCATTTCCGGCCAGGGTTATGGCCAGCTGCGTGTGGCGCTTGCTCATGAAATAATCCTGCACGTCAATTTGCACAGATGCGGTGCTTTTCGACGATTTCCGGCCAAGGGTATGAGTTCCCCTTTTGAGGAGAATTGGCTTGAGCCCGTTGACGTTGGCATTGACCGGATCCAGTTTTATGAAATAGTCAGTTCTGATTTCCGGTCGGCCTATTGACATTTCGCACCTTGGGCACAAAGTTGTGGAGCGCTTTTCGCTCTCAAAGGCCACTTCAAGGCCGCATGCCGGGCATCGTTCAATTATTTTCATCTGCTCATGGGGTAATTTTCACAAAGGTAAGCAAATTTTGGGGCAAAAATGAAGCGTTTGGTTAAAAAAGTGCATCCCCACAAAAATATGTTGCGGGGATGCAGGAGTATGCAATGTTATGGTGTGACTTTTAGAGTCGGGGTTGCGAGTGTGGCTCGTTAATCCTCGTTGAGGTTAACGCGCTTGAACTCAACAACAACCAGGCCCTTTTGAGCCTCTTCAAGATATTTGCCTATGGTGATGTTGGCATCCTTGATGAATTCCTGTTCCATCAGGCAGGATTCCTTGAAGAATTTGTTGAGGCGGCCCTGAGCTATGTTGTTGATCATCTGCTCGGGAAGATTGGCGGCTTTTGCTTCGGCGGTTTCCTTGGCAATTGCGCGAGCCTTGTCGGCTTCTTTCTGGGTGAGCCAGCCTTTGGCCATGTTTGATTCAATGTGGGCTTCGGAGTCAACGAGGTTGGGGTTGATGCCGGCCTTCTTCAGAGCAACTTCAACGGCGCGTTTCACCTGCTCTTCCTTGGTCTTTTCAACGGCAACGTTGTACTCGGATTCCTTAACGGCTTCGGGCACGCTGTCGCGGTCCACAGCCACGGGATTCATTGATGCAACCTGCATGGCAACATCGCGGCCAACCTGATAGTCAACGCCTTCAGTGTTGAAACCTACAATGGTGGCAAGCTTGTTGCCAAGGTGGTTGTACGATGTAACCGAAGGAGCCTCGATGTATTCGTAAGCGCCGAGTTCCATCTTTTCACCTGTTTTACCGCTCTCTTCAACAATGAGGTCGGCAATGGTCTGTCCGTTAACCACAAGCGCTTTGAGCTCTTCGATGCTCTTCACCTTGTTGCTCATGGCTGCAGCCAGGATTTCTTTGGTGAGGTCAACGAAGCCGGCGTTCTTGGCCACGAAGTCAGTTTCACATTTCAAGGCAACCACAGCAGCGAAGTTGCCTTCGTTGGCTGCGAGTACGCAACCTTCGGAAGCCTGACGGTCTTCGCGCTTGGCGGCTACAGCCTGGCCTTTTTTGCGAAGAATCTCCACGGCTGCCTCAATGTCGCCGTTGGTTTCGGCGAGGGCTTTTTTGCAGTCCATCAAGCCGGCGCTGGTAAGGTGGCGCAGCTTGGTGATTTCTGCCATTGTAACTGCCATATCTTTTTTGGGGATTGGAGGTTAATGATTAAGTGTTAATTTTATTCAGCCTTGGGGGCTTCTTCAGCGGCAGGAGCTTCATCGGCGGGTGCCTCGGCAGCGGGTGCTTCGGCAGCCTTGCGGCTCACGCGGCGACGTTCGCGGCGGGGAGCGGCCTGTTCGGCGTCAGCGTCCTTGCTGTCCACCTTTTCCACTTTGCGTTCCTCAAGACCCTCGTTCATGGCGGCGCAAACAGTGTCGAGGATGAGCTCGATTGACTTTGAGGCGTCGTCGTTGGCGGGAATCACGAAGTCAACGTTGTTGGGGTCCGAGTTGGTGTCTACAATGCCGAAAACGGGGATACCAAGACGGTTGGCCTCGGCAACGGCAATGCGTTCCTTAAGCACGTCCACAACAAACAGAGCTGAGGGCAGACGGTTAAGATCGGCAATTGAACCGAGAGTCTTCTCAAGCTTTGCGCGCTGACGGGTGATTTGGAGTTTTTCGCGTTTTGAAAGGTTATCGAAAGTGCCGTCCTTCGACATTTTGTCGATAGCGGTCATTTTCTTCACAGCCTTGCGGATGGTGGGGAAGTTGGTGAGCATACCGCCGGGCCAGCGCTCGATAACGTAGGGCATGTTCACGCTCTGAGCCTTGTCGGCGATAACTTGTTTGGCCTGTTTTTTGGTTGCAACGAAAAGCACTTTCTTGCCCGATTTTGCAATGCTCTTCAGTGCGGCTGCTGCCTCATCGAGTTTGGCGGCAGTTTTGTAAAGGTCTATGATGTGGATACCGTTGCGCTCCATGAAAATGTAAGGAGCCATGGCA
>JAMPBC010000022.1 GCA_023666905.1 Bacteroides sp.
CGTTTGGCCAGGAAATCGGAGTCCAGACCACACCCGTTATTAATGGAATGCAGGTATATAAGGTTGATTATTTTATTCCGGGATTGGACGACTCTGCTGATGTACTCTATACTAATGGAGACCTTCCCGCAATTCTAAATGGAGAGGAAGCTCATTGGTTTGCCGATGCCGGAATGACCACCCCTGTAACAACCATTGTTTCCGACAAGGCTCTTTTTGTCAAATTGGGCGATGTGTCGGCTGTTACGATAGTACCCTCTGATGTAGATGTCAATATCCGCTGGTTTAATATTCAGGGTGTCGAAATCACTCAACCGACCTCCGACCAGCATGGAATTTATATCAAGGTTGTTAACGGAAAAGCCGAAAAGGTAATCCTGTAACCTATCAGATAGTTCTTTAATTTTCTGTCAATATACTTTGGAACGGACTCGCGATGAGCCCGTTCCTTTTCTTCACTCCCGCCAGTTATCAATGCAGGCTGTGCACCGTCCGTTGATGAATTGCCCGGGCTGTGCAGTGTTAAAATAATCTATTTCCGGAGTGCTTTGGGCTGTGAAATAGAAATTAATGCTATCTTTGCAAGGATTTTTGCCAAGTTCAACTCATCACTGAACCAATCTTGAGATACTCTCAACTATATATATTATTTTTTCTTTCTCTGCTTTTCGCCTTTGGCATAGGCGCTTGGGCCGTGGGCTCGCCGCAGGTTGTGACGCCTGTGGCGCCCGAAGTCATGTCCGATTCGCTGGCTGTGGAGTCGGTTGATTCGGCTGTGCGCAACGTGCAGTTTGCACCGCCGTCCACCCCTTTACCACCAACCATACCATCGGCCCGAAGCCGCAATGCTTCGCGTGATTCTTTGCGGCACCGTGCTTTGGAGCGGGCGAATTTGCGGCGCAGAGGCTCGAAATCGCGAGCTGACTCCATGGCTCGTGCTGAAGAGGCTCAAAATGAGGCCCGTCGCGAGCAAGCTTTGAAAATCAACGCTGACACATTTGCCATTACCAGCCGCACGGAAATTGGTGAGGATAGTGTTGCGGAGATTAAAACGGGACGTCGCATCTCGCGAGTCAAAACTGATTTGGACAACGTTGTCGACATCACCGCCAGGGACTCTATGGTTATCATTGGGCAGAAAAATGCCTTTCTGTATGGCGATAGCAAGGTTACCTACGGCGATATTTCACTTGACGCAGCACGCATTGACCTTGATTTGGACAGCTCGGTGGTTTACGCTGTAGGCGTGCCCGACAGCATTGGCGAAACGGTCGGGTCGCCTGTGTTTACCGATCGCGGCACATCTTACGAGTCCAAAACCATGCGCTATAATTTCAAAACCGAAAAAGGCTTCATAACCGATGTTATAACCGAGCAGGGCGAAGGTTATCTTACCGGTGGCCTTTCCAAAAAAGTTGGCGACAATGTGTTCTATGTTCAGAACGGTCGTTACACCACATGCGATAACCATGAGGACCCTCACTTTTGGCTGCAGCTCACCAAGGCCAAGGTGCGCCCGAAAAAAGACATTGTTTCCGGTCCGGCCTATATGGTTTTGGCAGGATTGCCGTTGCCACTCGCAGTCCCGTTCGGCTATTTCCCATTCTCGGAGAAGTATTCCAGCGGTATTATATTCCCGTCGTTCGGCGACGACTACAACCGTGGTTTCTATCTGAGTAACGGCGGCTACTACTTTGCAATATCCGACAATATCGACCTGGCTCTGACGGGCGAAATTTACACCAAAGGCTCGTGGGGTTTGCAGGCCCGTTCGGCCTACGTGAAGCGCTATAAATACTCCGGGTCGTTCGACATCAGTTTCCTTAAGACCATTCTTGGCGACAAGGGATTGCCCGATTACTCGAAGCAAACCAACTTTCAGGTCTTGTGGAGCCATACACAGGACCAAAAAGCCAATCCTATTTTCAATTTCTCTGCCTCGGTCAATTTTACAACCTCCGGTTATTCACGCAATAATCTGTCCAGCTACTATTCAAATTCTTTCACTGAGAACACCAAAAGCTCCTCAATCAACTTCACCTACCGCCCGGCAGGTTCAAAGTGGTCTTTCTCAGGAAATGCCTCGGTGTCGCAACGCAGTCAGGACTCCACATTGGCCGTGTCGTTTCCCAACGTAACCGTAACCCTCTCGCAGGTTTATCCTTTCAAGCGCAAGAAAGCAGTGGGAGCCGAGAAGTGGTATGAAAAGATTCGTTTATCTTATTCGGGGCAATTCAATAACTCTCTTACGGCCAAACAGGACGAGTTCTTCAAGAAAAGCCTTATAAAAGACTGGCGAAACGGTATGCGTCACAGTGTGCCGGTTTCTGCAACGTTCAGTGTGCTGAAGTACTTCAATCTCACGCCATCAATGAATTTCACTGACCGCATGTACACGTCGAAGGTGCGCCGCCAGTGGGACCCCAATGCATCGGTTGAGGTTTGTGACACAACCTACAGCCTTTATAACGTGTGGGATTTCAGCGCAACGCTTTCGCTCGATACCAAGATTTACGGATTTTTCCGTCCTATGAAGTTCTTGGGCGACAAAGTGAAAATGATTCGCTGGGTAATGACCCCCACGGTAAGCTTCTCCGGTTCGCCTGATTTTGGTTCGAAGTTCTTCGGATACTACGGTTCGTATTACATGCCCGGTGTCAATGGTGAGATGCAGGAGCGGCGCTACTCCTATTTCCCCAACTCCCTTTTTGGCGTTCCCGGGGAGGGTAAGAGCGGGGTACTGAATTTCGCGTTGGCTAATAACCTTGAAATGAAGGTGAAAACCGACAATGACAGTATTGGCGAGAAAAAGGTTTCGCTCATTGAAAACTTCTCTATTTCGCAAAGCTATAACTTCGCAGCCGACTCAATGAATTGGAGCAACATCAACACATCGATAATGTTGCGATTAATAAAGAACTTTAACTTGAATCTGTCGGCCACATGGGATGTGTACACCTATCAGCTCAACTCGGCCGGTAACCCGGTGCGGGTTAACATCCCCCGCTGGAAAGCAGGCAAGGGTATCGGTCGCCTTTCAAGTACCGGAACCTCGTTCAGTTACACTTTCAATAACGATACGTTCAAGCGCAAGAAGACGCCCAAAAAGAAAGAGGGCGAAGAGGAGGGGGCGGGTAGTGAACCGACATCACCTTCAGAAGCTGTGCGCCGTCGCAACAGTGAGTCATCCCATGAAACAATAGAGATGAACCCCGACGGCTACATGGCCTGGAATGTGCCATGGTCGCTGTCGCTGAACTATTCGGTCAGCTACGGTTACGGAGCTTTCAACAAACGTAAAATGGAGTATGACGGGAAAATTACCCAAAATCTCAGTCTGTCGGGCAACATTCGCCCCACAACAAACTGGAATTTTAGTTTCACGGCCAGCTACAATTTTGACACTCATAAGCTTGCCTACATGAACTGCAATATTTCGCGCGACCTCCATTGCTTTACCATGACGGCCAGTTTCGTTCCTGTGGGACCATATAAATCCTACAACTTCCACATTTCCGTAAATTCCTCTATGCTCTCCGACCTCAAGTACGACAAGCGATCATCACTTTCCAATGGTGTGAGCTGGTACTAACGCGACATTCATCAAAACCAAATCTCTCCCTCGGGTGTTATTTGAATAGTTTTAACTAATTATTCATTCACTTCAATTCATCACTGTGAGCAAACCCCGGTGGAAAAAAATAGGCAAAGTGCTGTTGTGGACTCTTTTAGGTCTGCTGATTTTTGTTGTTTCCATCCCGTTTTTGCTCTACGTCCCTTTCATTCAGGATTTTGCGCGAAAAATTGTGGTTGAGAAGGTTCACGAGTCAACCGGTATGGACATTAACATATCCTATCTGCGACTGAAGTTCCCGCTTAATTTGCAAGTTGATTCTGTTGAGGTTATAGAGGCAAGTGGCGATACGTTACTCACCGCCGCTCAGGCGCAGATTAGCGTTGCGCTGAAACCGCTGCTGCACAAAGAAATTGAGGTTAATTCACTCAGTCTTGACAATGCTTCTTATCGTCTTGGAACGCCCGATTCGATTATGTATCTCACCGCGCGGATAAACAAGCTCAATGCCAATGATGCTGAGATTCCGTTGTCAATGACACGGATTGCATTGCGTGAAGCTGAGCTTGACGGCGCCGACATTTTCCTTGCCATCAAGGACACCATAGTACCCACACCGGCCGATACCTCCAAGTCGCGCCCATTGGTTATTGATGTGGGTAACATCGCTTTGCGTAACATCCGTTACCGCATGACCATGCTCCCGACTATCGATTCGCTCGGAGCCGAAATTGGTCTGGCTACACTTTCGGGCGGACGTGTTGATACCGGGCGCCAACTCATTGATGTGGGAACTCTGAAGGTCGATTCCGTTTCAGCCACCTATTTAACTCCCTCCATTGAATATTTGAAGGCTCATCCGGTTGCACAGGACATTGCGGCAGTCTCGACTTCTGCATCGGCACCATGGACCATTACGGCCCAACGGCTGGAGCTTACCGCAAAATCAGGACTTTATGCAACTCGGGGGGCTGTTCCCCAGCCCGGTTTTGATGCTGCCTATATTCAGGTGTCGGATGTGGCGCTTGAAGTTGATTCGTTCTTCAATCGAGCAACAACAATCCGCGTTCCTTTGCGTCATATTGCTGCAACCGAACGTTGTGGCTTGTCGCTTATGGGGTCAGGTGTCTTTTCAATGGATTCCACATTGATGCGGGCCGATGACTTCAACTTGGCCACACGTCGCTCAAATCTCTACCTCAACGCATCAATGGGAGTGGGAAACCTGACTACCGACCCTAATCTCCCATTGGGCGTGCAAGCCAATGGAACTCTCTCGTTGCTTGACGTAAAGGAGTTCATGCCATCGCTCTCATCCTACATTAATACACTTCCGGCATCGGCAGGACTTGAATTGAATGTGGATGTGAATGGTACACCATCATCGCTTGCCGTTGATAAAATCATGCTTAATTTGCCCGGTTATCTTGCTCTGAATGCTCACGGAGCAGTTAACAATCCGCTTGATTTCAACCGGCTGGGTGGGAAAGTGGACTTCAACGGCACTATTGGGAAGTTGAACTCTTTGAAGGGGGCTTTCCTTCCGGCAGCATCGGCAAAAATGATTTCCATCCCGCCGTCAACCATTAAAGGGTCGGTGGTGTATTCGCCCGGAAACATTGATGGCGATCTGAAAGTGAACACGGCCTCAGGATTGGTTACACTGCTGGGTAAATGGAACCAAAAAGCTGAGGGTTACACGGCCAAACTTTCGGCCAACCGGTTTCCGGTCAACGCGTTTCTTCCCACCATGGGAATTGGTGAAGTTACTGCCGATGTTGACGTGAGCGGCCGCGGGTACAATCCGGCATCCCGGGCAACTCATTTGAAGGCGTCTGTAAACCTTCATTCGCTTTCCTACAAAGGCTCGTCGCTTGGAAACATCGCCCTAAATGCGGCTCTTGACACATGCCGTTTAACTGCAAACGTGGTTTCAACAAACACCTTTGCCGACCTTGATGCCGATCTTGCGGCAACTTTCCACAACGGAGGCTATCAATGGGATTTGTCATCGGACGTTCGCACGCTTGACCTTGAGGCCATGCACTTGTCCAAAACGCCAATGCATGGGTCGGGGACCATTTACACATCCGGTTCCTACTATCCCAAGTCACGTAATGTCGACGCCGAAGTTGATGTGACAGATTTCAGTTGGGTAACGGACTCGTTGGATTTCAATGTGCCGGCTTTGACGGCAAAGGTATCGTCAACCGATTCTCTTTCGGTTGCCACAATCACTTCCGGTGATTTCCAGGCCGATGTCACCACGCTCAGTTCGCTCTTTGATGTGGCCGATAAATTCACCGATGCATCCAACATTCTTGCCTGTCAAATTAAAGAACGCAAAGTCAACATTGATTCTCTGCAACGGGCTCTTCCGCAAATATCCCTCATGGCACAAATGGGGCAAAACAATCCCGTTTATTCCTATCTGGCCACCACCTCCGGCATTAAATTCAAAGAGGCTTTGATTGATTTCACCAACGATTCACTTATCAATCTTCATGCCACACTTACAGATTTTGCCCAAGGAACTACCAGGCTCGATAACATTGCTTTCAATGCCAATCAGCACGGCAAATATCTTGTCTACACGGCATCGGTTAAAAACCGGCCCGGAACAATGGACGATTTTGCCAACGTTACGCTGAACGGATTCCTTGCCGATGACAAGGTTTCGGCAATGATTCGCCAATCGAACATAAAGGGGAAGCAGGGATTCCTTATTGGATTCAATGCCGCCGTATCCGATTCTACAGTGTATCTGCGACTTGTCCCGACGTCACCCACCATAGCTTATCGCAAATGGGACATAAATGCCAATAATTTCATTTCATATAACTTTGTAGAACAGCACCTTGATGCTAACCTGAAAGTTATGTCCGATTCCAGCTATCTGCAAATTTACACCGAGCATACTCAGCCTGCCGATAGCGCTGTGCGCACCAACTCTCATCAGGACGATGTGATTGTGAAACTTGCCAACATCAATCTGCAAGAGTGGTTGTCAATATCTCCGTTCGCTCCACCGGTTAAGGGCGACGTAGATGCCGACCTGCGTTTCCGCTGGGACAAGAACGAAATTACAGGAAAAGGAACGGCCGCGTTGAACAATCTGTACTATGGACGTGAACGCGTTGGCACATTTAATCTTGATATTGACGTGGCCAACGATAACCGGGCCAAAGCTCTTCATGCCGACGTGGCTCTGCTGGTGGACGGACAAAAAGTTATCACCGCCACAGGTGCGCTCAATGATTCCACCGCTACCAGTCCATTCTTGCTTGACTTCAACATGATTCACTTCCCGCTCCGTGTTGTCAATCCGTTCTTACCCAAAAATGTGGCGCAGCTCTCCGGGATGCTCAACGGCCGCATGGATATTTCCGGCGACCTTGCCAATCCGGTGTTCAACGGATACCTTGATTTCGACTCCACCGCTGTGAAAGTCGGCATGACAGGTGCATCCTATAAATTCTCGGAAGAACGCGTCCCGGTTGACAGTAACGTAGTACGTTTCACTGACTTCTCCATTTTCGGGTTGAACAATAATCCATTGAGGGTGAACGGAACGGTTGATGCCCGCCATATATCCGATATTAATTTTGATCTCTCGTTGAAAGCTAACGACATGCAGATTGTCAATGCCGACCGTGCTCGTGGTGGCGCTGATGTTTACGGCAAGGCATTTGTGGATATTGATGCCACGGCCAAAGGAAACTTGAGCTTCATGCAGGTCAATGCTAACCTGAATGTGCTTGGCGGAACAAACGTTACGTATGTTATGACCGATGCGGAAACATCGCTTACGTCGCGCTCAAGCGGCGATATGGTCCACTTTGTCAACTTCGCTGACACAGCCAACGTTGCCAAAGCCGACTCAATCACCGATACATCTATGGCCATGATTCTCAATGCCAACCTCATTATCTCGGAGGGGTCAACCATCAATGTCGACCTGTCAACCGATGGTAAGAACAAGGTGTCAATTCAGGGCGCCGGTGATTTGGATTACCAGATGACCCCTCTTAACGGTGACGGTCGCCTCACCGGCCGTTTCACTATAAATTCCGGTTTCGTCCGCTACACCCCGGCAATCAACACGGGCGGAGTCTCAATGTCCATTATGTCGGAGAAAAACTTTAAATTCCAGGAAGGTAGCTATGTAGCGTTCAACGGCGAGATTCTCAATCCCACCCTTAACATAACGGCAACAGACCGGCTAAAAGCCAATGTTACCCAGTCCGGTCAAAACTCGCGTTTGGTCAATTTTGATGTAGTTGTCACAATAACCAACACTCTTCAGAATCTCAACGTGGCGTTCAATCTCACCACCGATGATGACATTACCATTCAAAACGAGCTTGCCTCCATGAGTCCCGAGCAGCGTGCGAATCAGGCCATGAATATGCTTCTGTACAATCAGTACACCGGTCCCGGTACCAAGGCTAATTCCAATCTTGCCGGCAATCCGCTTTACTCCTTCTTGGCCTCGCAACTCAACACTTGGGCTGCCAACAACATCAAAGGTGTTGACATATCATTCGGCATTGACCAGTATGACACTACGACTGACGGTTCCAAGTCCACCACTACAAGCTATAGCTACCGCGTGTCCAAGACTCTGTTCAACGACCGCTTTAAAATTGTGGTTGGCGGGAACTATTCCACCGATGCCGACGCTGATGAGAACTTCTCGCAGAACCTGATTAACGACATTTCCTTTGAATACATGCTCAACCGCAGCGGGTCGATGTATGTGCGCCTGTTCCGCCACGTAGGCTTCGAAAGCATTCTTGAAGGAGAAATCACCCAAACAGGTGTGGGTTTTGTGATGAAACGCAAGCTCAATTCACTTCGCGACCTGTTCCGGTTCCGTCCGGCCAAAGCCGATGCCATTAAACCTGACCCGATTGTTTCACCCGTAACATCTCAAAAACATGACTCCGATTCAATTCGCTAAAACATTCTGTGGACTGTCGGTTGTTCTCTCTCTACTGACTCTGGTGGGTTCATCGTGCTCCACCACCCGCAGGCTCGGTCCTGATGATGTGCTCTACACCGGCGTGAAAAAAATCGATTATGAAATTGCCGACTCCGTGAAACTTCCGGATGCCGTGACTTCCGATGTGTTCGATGTTGTCAATGTGAAACCTAATAATGCCCTTTATTCGCCCTACGTTCGATGGCCGTTCCCTCTGGGCTTGTGGGTGTATAACAACTGGCCCAATCCAAAATCAGGGCTACGTCATTGGCTCTATGAAAAACTCGTGTCGGAACCGGTGCTCATTTCCGATGTGCGGCCTGAGGTGCGTGTGCACATGATTGACCAGACTCTCTCGAATAACGGTTATTTTTCAGGTCGGGCGTCCTATGAGCTCGTTCAAGGTAAAAACCCCAAGAAAGCGCGCATTCTCTACAAAATAAATCCGGGCAAAGCGTATCTCATTGATTCCATAGAGCTCCTGCCGGACACGTCGCGGTTGTGTCATCTCATCGATTCCATAGCCCGCAAACAGCCTTATTTGCGTGCGGGGAGTCGTTACAGCATTGATTCTCTTTCGGCCGTGCGTGTGAACATTGCCAATTCGCTCCGCAACAGAGGCTACTATTTTTTTCGTCCGGAATACATTGAATATCTGGCCGATTCGGTGATGAATCCCGGTTCTATAGCCATGCGAATGACCGTTGCCTCCAATGTGCCTGAATTTGCATTGGCATCCTACACCACCGGTACGGTGACCGCTGTTATTCATCGTAATGAGGGCGGTGGAACACCGGACACCGTTATGACCCCGCGCGGCACCGTTGTGCGCATGAACCCCATGCGGCTCAACGATAAGTTGATTCCGTCGTGCATCACATTCAGGGAAGGGCGCCGATTCTCCGTGCGCGACATGAACCGCACGCAAACCTATCTTTCGCGCCTTGGCATTTTCAACGGAATTGAAATAAACGCCATACCGGATTCCACTCGTAAAGGCGTTCTCAATGTTCTGATTGATTGTACGTTCGATAAACCGTTGGAGGCTTCCGTGGAAGTAAACGTGACATCTAAATCTAATTCTTATCTTGGTCCTGGTGTTGACTTTAAGGTAACAAATAAAAATCTGTTCGGTGGCGGCGAGCAGCTTAGCGTTGATTTGCGCGGTTCCTACGAATGGCAGACGGGTCGCGGACGCAATGCCATTTTCAACTCCTATGAAGTAGGCCTTACATCCACGCTCGCTTTTCCGCGCTTGCTTGCACCGCGATTCATTCCTCGTACACATCGCGAACTTAACTGGACGCGTATTAGCTTGGGCGCCGACCTGTTGAACCGTCCTCATTATTTTAATATGGCTCAATTCAACACCGGCATCACTTATGACTGGCGTGCAACACGCCACGTTACCAATTCGCTGACGCTGTTCAAACTCACATACACAAAGCTGATGCGGACCACCGCTGAATTTGACTCCATTATGAATGCCAACCGGGCAATAGCCGAAAGCTTCCGTTCGCAATTCATTCCCCAAATGGCGTTCAGCTATGTTTATGACCGGGATTTTGACGCCAACAATCAAATCAACTGGCAATTTTCAGTAATTGAAGCCGGCAATATATTTTGGGGAATCTACGAGCTTTGTGGCAAGAAGGGTGAGAAAACTCTTTTCGGAACACCATTCTCGCAGTTCATCAAGGGGCAGACTCAGTTGGTTTACAATCGGCGACTGGGAGGTGACAACTGGCTGGTTACGCGTGTGGCGGTGGGTGCGGCCCATGCTTACGGCAACTCTTCGGTGGTGCCATACGCCGAGCAGTTCTATTGCGGAGGTGCCAACTCGGTGCGTGCGTTTACGGTGCGCTCCATCGGTCCCGGTTCTTACAGGGTGCCGGCGAACATGATTAACGGCTACTTTGACCAGACAGGTACGTTCAAGTTTGAATTCAATGTTGAATATCGTTTCCCGCTGTTCGGTCCGCTGCATGGCGCTGTGTTCTTTGACTCCGGTAATGTTTGGCTCCTCAAAAACGATCCTGACCGTCCGGGTGGTCAGCTTAAAGGCAAGACGTTTTTACGCGACCTGGCCACCGGTACGGGAGTGGGATTGCGCGTGGACATAGGCATGCTGGTAGTGCGAGGCGACCTCGGTATAGGAATCCATGCCCCGTATCACACATCGCGACGCGGTTACTACAATATCCCCAAATTCAAGGACGGTCTTGCATTTCACCTTGCCATTGGGTATCCCTTCTGATTTTGCAGTATAATGCATTTTGGGTATCTTTGCATTCATGAAAATCATTGTTACCCTTGTTTCCCTGCTTTTGGCCTGGCTGTCGGCTTTCGCTGCGCAGCTTACCCCCGCTGAAGCTCTTAGCCGGTTAAGTTCCGTATCGAATCGTTCATCGCTTTCTTTAAAGCAGCTCAATAAATACTCTCTGGCTTATGTGGCTCCTGCCAACACATTCTATGCCTTCGACTGTTCCACCGGAGGTTACATAATAACGCCTGCCGACGACCGTTGCGTGGCGCTCTTGGCCAAAGTTGACAGCGGCAGGTTCAATTTGCAGGAAATGTCGCCTGCCGCCCGTTGGTGGCTGGAAACTTACAGCGACCAAATTGGTCGGGTAATCGCTGCTGGGGAAACGGCTGAAAATACAATATCCATTCCCGCAATTGAGGATTTACCCTCGCTTTATGCCAAGTGGGTTCCAATTCCCCCGCTTGTATCCAGCAAATGGGACCAAGGATGGCCGTATAACATTTTTTGCCCTGAAAAGGGTGGAACCACATGTTACACCGGCTGCGTTGCCACGGCCATGGCGCAGATTGTGCGAACTATCGGTTACTTTAACGGCTCCGGCTTCCGGTCCGATAACTCCGGCGACGTTCCCGTGAGTTTCGATTATGCTTCAGCCAACTTTGACTTTTCGTTAATGCCGGATGAGGTGTCAATCAATCACTCGGGAGAACCCATGGACATGGTGGCCCGACTAATGCTGGCTTGTGGTTTGGCTGTGAATATGAATTACGGAGTTGAGAGTAGTGGTGCATATAGTGTGAACACTGTGGCGGGACTTGTGGATAATTTCGGTTATTCTGCTGACTACACTGTGAATTACCTTCGTTCTCGCTTTTCAACCACGCAATGGGAATCAATGTTGTATTCCGAACTCACTCTTGGCCGTCCGGTTTATTACAGTGGCTCCAATTCATCGTCGGCTCACGCATTTGTTATCGACGGATATGCCCCGGCCGGATTGTGGCATGTTAATTGGGGCTGGGGTGGAGTGTCCGACGGTTACTTTGTGCTTTCGGTTCTCAATCCGGCCCAACAGGGTATTGGAGGCTCGTCCGACGGATACAGCGGTTCGCAGTCAATGACGCGTGTTGTGCCTCCGGGCGCAGATCCGGGGCTGCGTCTCTCCGAATTGGCGGGTTGTTTCAGCGTCAATTCTGACAACGTGCTTTCTGTCAAGTATCAAACCATGGGTAAGTTCATTTACGATGTAAATCTTGGGGCTGCCATTGTTGATGCCGATAATAATCTTGTTTATTCAACCATTTTTTGGAAGGGGCAATCCATTGGCCCTTCGTCGACAATCCGCTCCGATAAGGTAGGTTCGTTCCTTAATGACATCAAGATACCCCAAGGAAATTACAGGCTTTATCCGGCGTTCAACTATGGCGATGATACTTCGCTCTCCATAACCGAGCCATTCAGTGACGGTCAATTATACGTGGAAATTTCAATTGACGGCAATGGCGATTTCGTTTTCCGTAGCCCCTGTGTCGAGAAAGACGCCCGGCTTGTTTTAGCCGATGTGGAATGTCGCCGTTTCAACTCAGGGTATAGCATCTCCACACCGGTGGTAATTGTCAACAATGGGCAAAAAGAGTATTTGGGCAACGTGTATCTGGATTTGATTCCCGAGGGAAGTGCCGAGTCGGTGCGCAGAGTTACGTTAAATAACGTATCTGTTGCCCCGGGATATAACTCAACAATTAAATTTTCCGTTGCATGTGTTGACGGTTCCGGCATTCCGCTCCCGGCCGGAGAGTATAGAATACAGGTTTCGGATAAGGATGGAAACATCATTCATACCCAAAACTTCCCTGTTACCGTTGTCACCGGAGCTCCGCCAACATATCAGGTCACGCTGAACGACATCTCAATTTATAATGCCGATGCGATTCCTCAACAGATTATTTCCGGACAACCATGGAACCACACTCCTGACACTTACTGTTCACGCAACATTGATGCCGAAATAAAAGTTGCATTTTACAAAAAGGGGAGTAACATGGCAGTGAAAACATTTCTTGTCCGTTCCGGCCAGATAACACGTTTGAACGGTTCTATGAAAATTGACGCAGTCAATATTGATGTTCCTTTTGGAATTTATGAGGTGTGCTATCTCAATGGTCGCACCCAAATATCGGGCCGTCAAACCGTAAGTGTCGGTTCTAAATCGGGCGAGCTTTATTATTACCCTTTGAATGATTCCGAGGTAAGTGTTGCTCCGGACCCGAACCTCGCCTATTCCGGGCAAATTGAAATACCCTCGTCCGTAACTATTGACGGAACGGAATATTCTGTCAGTGCCATTGCGCGCGATGCTTTCGCTTCGTGCAACGGACTTTCATCAGTAATTGTTCCGGCAAGTGTGACCTCAGTCGGTGCAAATGCTTTTGCTTTGCTTCAGAACCTGGAAAGTGTGGTTATGCGTGGTGAAAGTTTCCCCATAACGCTTCGTAATTACGCGGCTCCCGGGCTCAATTCCGCAGCCGACTTCTACGTTTCAGAACCGGCTTACGATTCGGCTCGCGAAACTATGGGTGAATATCACAATGTTTATGTGGCTCTTAATTCCATATCGTCGGGTGAGATTACCGTCGGTTCCGATGTTGCTGAAGCGTCACTCGGATTAGACCCGGCACACGAAGCTGTTAATCCTGTTTTTGAAATTGAACCTGCAAGTGAGGCTGATGCAGCTGTGGCCCAAATCCGCGGATACTCTTTGCAAAACGGTAAATTAATGGTTAAGGTTGCGCCTTTGTCAAACGGCGTTGCCCGATTCGTGGTTTCAACGCCTCAGCTCGGTGTCTCGAAAGCCGAGCTTGTGGTAACTGTGGAGAACACAAGTTCCATTGATGAGGTTTCCGAGGACTTTCCGGCACAGATTGCTGAAGGCGGTGCGGGACAAATAAATGTTCTTACATCCACTCCGGTACTTATTTATGCAGTTGATGGCCGGTTGGTTGGACGCATTGAAGCACCGGGCATTGTACACCTTCCCGCCGGCGTTTACGTGTGCCGCTGCGGTTCACAGGCCAACAAGGTCATTGTGCGATAAGCCTAATCATACCGGATATAGCAACGGCTTCCTCCAGAACAGAAGAAGCCGTTGAGTTCGGTGTTGATCTAGTGGATGTTATTTGGCGGTGAGCATCCGGCGTGCCCACAGATTGCCGGGATGCAAGGCAACGGCTTCCTGCCATTGAGCTGTGGCTTTGTCGTGATTACCCTGAAGGTCTTCAACCAAACCGGAGAAATAAAGCAGTTGACTCTGGGCGCGGTTCTTGTCGGCATCGCCGAACTTGGCATAATTGTCAACAACGCGTTTCTGCATGGCATCACGGCTTTCGGCCATTTTTTTCAGTTCGCTGTCGGCTTCTGATGTTTGCCCGAGTTCTCTCATGGCAAGTATCTGATAGTATTTCAAATCAGTGTTGCCTCGCACTTTGGCTTTGGCGGCATCTTCAAAAGCTTGACGAGCTTCAGCCTGCTTGTTCAACGCTTTGTAGGCAAGTCCTTTACCGTAAAGTGCCTTGGCGTCGTAGCTCCAGTTGGTAGAGGGCGCAACTTCAAGATTCGTAGGATATTGTCGGCCGGCTTCAAATTCTTCAAGAGCTTTTGCCGGGTTCTTTTTGTCAAGGGCGGCGAAGCCATTGAGGAAATGAGTGTCGACATAGATGGAGTGGATTTCTCCACCACCTTCCCACAGGTGGAAATGGCGGTCCTTCATTATTGCAGCGGCCTTGTCGTAGTTGCCGGTTTCGTTGTAGAGAGTGAGCAGACGAATCACGGCATCGTCGTGCGACATTGTTGTGGCGCGATTCTTCTCAAGCACTTTGAGTCGTTTGTCGGTAGCCACTCCGGCTTTTTCGCGAAGCTTGTCGCTTTCGGTGAGAAGCAGCGGATCGCCGGGATTTGCTTTGATAGCCTTGTCGTAGAATGTAATAGCTTTGTCTGTTTCACCCTTGATGCCGTAAGCAAATCCGGCGTTGCGGGTTGCAAACGAATTCTTTGAATCAAGATTGGCGGCTGTCTCCCAGTGTCCCAATCCGCGGTCCTTCTGTCCAAGATAATAAAGCAGATTGCCGAACAGATAATGAAGTTGCGCGTTGTCGGGTTCAAGGTCAAGCAAAGTTTCAAACATAGCAATCTCTTCGGTTCTGAGCGGGAAGTTGGCAGCGACGGGGAGGGTAGATGCAGTGTTCAAAGCTTCGCGAGCCTTGGCTGAGTCGGGGAGTTGAATGTACGCCTTGTAGAGATATACCAGAGGATATTCCGAGTAAGGTGCACCTTGTTCAATGGCAGCGTTAACCACGGCTTCAGCTCCCTGACGGTCGCCAAAGGTGATGTAGTTGTTTGCGGCTTCGAGCATTTCCTGGACAGCTATCAATCCGCGGTTACGTCCGTTACGTCCTTCGTTACTGCTGAATGGCATGGGCGATGAGGTGAGCATGGCCGATTCAAATTCACTCATGCGGTCCAGCGGGTCGATTGATTTGATTGTTTTTACGGTATTCATGGCTTCATCGGTGTGCCCGGCACGACGTAAAAAGTTTGCTTTGGCAGTGAGTGCCTGAAGGTCGTGAGCGCCGGTGAGCAGTGATTCGTCAATCAACTCAATGGCTTTATTCAGATTCCCGTTACGTGCTTGTGCAAGAGCAAGCTGATAGTAGGCCGGATGTTTGAAAGCAGGAGTGTAGGTGGCTGCCCAAAGGTTTTCCTCTGCTTCTACGGGTCGGTTAGCCAGTGTGTAGAGATAGCCCAGATAATAATGCCCTTCGGTGTTCATTACGCGGGTGTAGTCGTGAGCCAGACGTTTTTGTGCGCGGAGCAAATGCTTTTCGGCTTTGTCAAGTTCACCTTGGCGAATGTAGTGCTTGGCAACTTCAATGTTCACGCGTGCGTCAAGCGAGTCGCGCTCCAAAGCTTCATTGTAGAAGTCCATGTACTGAAGGCGCGCATTGTTGAATTGGTCCACGCGCAGGCCGGCAAGGTAAAGTTCCTCAACGGTATCGTAGTCCTTGACGGGCTTTGTGCCGTCAATCACGTTGGGAAGTTCCTTGTTGTCAGAAGGGCGTACCGGTGTGTAATCAACCAGCAGATTGCCTTGATTGTCGTAAAGGGCGGTGTAAAGTTCCCAAGGCTCTATTGTGCTGTCAACGGTAAGTGAGTCAAGGAAAAAATGTTCCGGATCCAAATTGGCTTTCTTGTCCAGAAGAATATCATTGCCATGTTTTACAACAATACGGGCATCGTCGCGATTGGTTGTTACATTGTAGCCAACCAGATATTTCCCTGTTGCGGTAGGCTCAAAGTTGACGGCGCCTTCCACTGTGGCATTTTTCACCCCCTTGATTCCTTTGATTGGGAACCAAATCTGTGAAAATTCCCGAATTTCACCGGGATTTATCCAACTGTAATCGGGCTGGTTATCGGAGTAGGCGCCAACCATCAGTTCAAGGTAATGGCCATCGCGGTCCGAGAGGATTTTGTTCCACATTTGTCCGTGCGGAGTGTTTCCCCAAAGGAAGAATTTCTTTCCGGGAACCTGATGCCGGTTTGCTACGTGAACCGTGCCGGCATCTTTGGCATAGTCATAGCCGGCAAGAAATTCCATTTTGCTGTCCCATGCAAAGATGGAGCGGCTCCCTTCGGTGAAGTTTTTCCACCATGACTGGTCGATAGTCCTGCTGCCGTGAGGCACAGAAGGGCCTTCGGGCCAATTGGTGAAATATACTTTGTGGTGGTCGACACCCACTTCCACATCCGGTGGAAATATCACTTGATAGTCATCGCCGCAGTGAACGGACACGTTGGCCCAATAGAGCATTGATTGAATCATTGGTGTGGGGTTCACTACTTTAACGTTGGCTTCAACCCACGAGCGGTTGGGGTGTACAGTGACGCCCACCGACCATTTCAGGCGGTGACGCAGTTCCGATTCGCCAACCCATGCCGTTTTGCTGCCGTCGTTATTTTCTACAAGTGTCCAGTTGACCGGCAAGTAGCTGCTGGCACGGTGATGGTCGGGGATGTTCCACTCAACGCCGCCCGACAGCCAGGCGCCCAACATGCCTATGAGTGCCGGTTTAACACCGGTTTGTGTGTAGAAAAAGTTATAATTGTTCGTGCGGTCCTTGGCTTGGAAAATGCGGCCGCCAATTTCAGGCAGAATCCCAATGTTTATCCATTCATTGTCAAGTTTGACAATGTCATACTCATTCATTTCCTGTTCATCGGTGAGGCGGTCGTAGAGCTGATAAGGATAGATGTACCCTTCGGCACCTTGATACACGCGTCCGGTGAAAAATATGGGGTCGGTTTCCGGCGCACCCAATTTGTAAGTTGGAATCTGCTCTTTAACCACTCCGGCATTAACTTGTGCCTGCCCAATTAGGGGAGCTGCGCACATTATTGACAATGTGACTGACTGTAAGATTTTTTTCATGGCTGATTGGTTTTAGGCAAAGTTAACATAAAATCCAATCAAGCGAGCGCGGTTTTGAACAGTTTCTTTGAAATAGCGGGCGGCATTAATGTAAATTAAAATATGTGGGCATCAAATCTGCCCGACGCGCTTCTAATTTTGCATTGTAATTCAATTCAATCCTCAAAATTATGGCAACAATATCGCTTACTGACATTATTTTTGCAACCGTTAGATTCCGCGGCCGCGATGTGCTCCGCCTGAAGCTGGAAGGCGTAAGTTCATATTCCGAAATTGTGGCTCGTGTTCTTAAGTTCGTGAAGGGTATCAGGGGTATCATGACCATTGACTTGCGGAACAGTTCACAAGGATGGACTTCACGCCGCCAGTTGATGGTGGCGGCGTGAAGGGATTAAGAGTCCATTCGATAAGGAATGTTAAAGCTGGGGCGGACTATCATTGAGCA
>JAMPBC010000023.1 GCA_023666905.1 Bacteroides sp.
ATGTTTGGCGGTGAAAAATTTTGTTGTTTCGCAAATAATGGCAATATTTGCAAAAATTTTATTCCATGAACAACAAGACTTACACATACGATGAGGCGTATGACGCTTCATTGAAATACTTTGATGGCGATGAGCTTGCTGCCCGTGTGTGGGTGAGCAAGTATGCCCTTAAGGACTCGGACGGCACCTTGTATGAGCTTACGCCTGACGATATGCACCACCGTATAGCTTCGGAGCTTGCCCGCATCGAGGCTAAATACCCCAATCCATTGAGCCACGATGAGCTGTTCGGATTGCTTAAAAACTTTGACTACATTGTTCCGCAGGGGAGCCCGATGACCGGCATAGGCAATGATTTGCAGGTGTCGTCGCTGAGCAACTGCTTTGTGATTGGTGTTGACGGCACGCCAGATTCCTACGGCGGTGTAATCAAGATTGACGAGGAGCAAGTTCAGCTTATGAAACGCCGCGGCGGCGTGGGACATGATCTCTCGCACATCCGCCCCAAGGGGACTCCGGTGAAAAATTCGGCTCTGACATCGACCGGTCTTGTTCCGTTTATGGAACGCTACTCCAACTCTACCCGCGAGGTTGCCCAGGACGGTCGTCGCGGAGCGCTGATGCTTACTGTCAGCATCCAGCATCCTGATTCAGAGGCGTTCATTGATGCAAAAATGACGGAAGGGAAGGTTACCGGAGCTAATGTTTCAGTCCGCATCACCGATGATTTCATGCAGAGCGCTGTTGACAACGTGCCATATCGCCAGCAGTTCCCGGTAGGGGTTGACAATCCCAAGATTACCAAGGAGATTGATGCCCGCAAATTGTGGCATAAGATTGTTCACAATGCGTGGAAATCGGCCGAGCCGGGAGTCTTGTTCTGGGACACCATTACCCGCGAGTCGGTTCCCGATTGCTATGCCGACCTTGGCTTCCGCACCATATCTACCAACCCTTGCGGTGAGATTCCGCTGTGTCCATACGACAGCTGCCGGTTGCTTGCCATAAACCTTTACTCCTACGTTAAGAACCCGTTCACGGACAAGGCTGAATTTGACTTCAATTTGTTCCGCGAGCATGTGGGTAAAGCCCAGCGTATAATGGACGACATTATTGACCTGGAGATGGAGAAGATTGATTTGATTCTCGAGAAGATTGACAGCGACCCGGAAACCTCCGAGGTGAAGCAGACCGAGAAACATCTCTGGGAGAAGATAAGGACCAAGACTCTGAAAGGTCGCAGAACCGGAGTGGGTACCACCGGCGAGGGTGATATGCTTGCCGCTTTGGGCTTACGATACGGTACTCCTGAAGCCACTGAGATGTCGGTCAAGGTTCATCGTGCGCTGGCACTGGCGGCTTACCACTCGTCAGTGGAGATGGCAAAGGAGCGTGGCGCATTCGAGATTTTTGATGCTGCCCGCGAGGAGAACAATCCTTTTGTTTCACGTCTTCGCGAAGCCGACCCCGAGCTTTACGAGGAGATGAAGAAGCATGGCCGCAGAAACATTGCCTGCCTGACCATTGCTCCAACAGGAACCACATCGCTTATGACCCGCACTTCAAGTGGCATAGAGCCAGTGTTCATGCCTGTTTACAAGCGCCGCCGCAAGGTGAATCCGAATGACACTGCCGTGAGAATAGATTATGTTGACGACACCGGCGATGCATTTGAGGAATATGTTGTGTATCACCCCAAGTTCATTACTTGGATGAAGACCAACGGCATTGAGGTGAAGGATAATATGACCCAAGAGGAACTTGATGACCTCGTTGCCAAGTCGCCCTACTACAAGGCTACGGCCAATGACATTGACTGGCTTGAGAAGGTGAGAATGCAGGGTGCGGTGCAAAAATGGGTTGACCATTCGATTTCCGTAACCATTAATCTGCCTTCGGATGTTACCGAGGAGGTTGTGGGCAAACTCTACGTGGAGGCCTGGCGCTCAGGATGCAAGGGCTGCACGGTTTATCGCGACGGTTCGCGCTCAGGAGTGCTCATTGCTGTTGAGAAGGAGAAGAAGATCAAGACAGAGCTGCCGGCATACGGACACCCCATTGTGGACAAACGACCGATTGAACTGGAGGCCGATGTGGTCCGCTTCCAAAACAACAAGGAGAAGTGGATTGCCTTCGTTGGCTTGCTCAACGGACGTCCATACGAAATTTTCACCGGTCTGGCCGATGATGAGGATGGCATTTTCTGCCCCAAGTCAGTGACCAAAGGTAAAATTATAAAGAATATTGACGAGAAGGGTAACAAACGTTACGACTTCCAATTCATAAACAAACGAGGTTACAAGACAACCATCGAGGGCCTCTCGGACAAGTTCAACCCCGAGTATTGGAACTATGCCAAGCTGATTTCAGGTGTGCTTCGCTATGGAATGCCCATTGATCAGGTGTTGAAGCTGGTTGGCGGTCTTGAGCTTGACAGTCAATCCATAAACACTTGGAAGATGGGTGTTGAGCGCGCTCTTAAAAAGTATTTGCCCAACGGCACCAAAGCCAACGGCCAGAAGTGTCCCAACTGCGGTCAGGAGACTCTTGTTTATCAGGAAGGGTGCCTGATTTGTACATCGTGCGGCACATCGCGCTGCGGTTAAAATCCTTGCCATGAAACTTACATTTCAAATTGATTATAACACAGGATGGGGTGAGTCGATGTTTGTCATCGGCTCATTGCCATGTATGGAAGGCGGGTTGAAGATGACGCCTGATGAATCGGGTAAGCCCACCGTGACCATTGAGATTTCCCCGGCTCAGGCCGTGTTCTCCTATCGTTACGAGCTGCGCCGCGACGACGGTACCAAGCGAGAGGAGTGGGGTCCGGACCGGAGCATGAAACTGGACTCGCATTTGGTTAACGCCCTTATCCATGACCAATGGAAGGATGTTCCGAGCAACAAGCCGTTTTTCTCATCGGCTTTCACGCAGGGAATATTTCGCCATGCCCCGGAACATTTGCACTCCACACGCGGTGCGACTCTTGAAATAAGGGTTGACGCACCTATGGTTCCATCGGGTGCGGTTATCGCCGTGGCTGGAAGTTGCGGAGCAATGGGTTTTTGGAACCCGGGGGAAGCTGCAGTGATGAATTCAGGAGCTTTCCCGGAGTGGCGTGTGCAATTGCCCATGGATAAAATTCCGCAGCAATTCGAGTTTAAATTCGTGATGCTCGACGCACGTGACCACAGTGTCATTGCATGGGAGAAGGGTGAAAACCGCAAAATCCAGTTGCCGGCGGCTTTGGGCGCTAATGGAACACTTATACTTGCAGGACTCTTTTTTGAGAGTCCGTTGCAGCCCTGGCGTGGCAGCGGAACGGCTATTCCGGTTTTTTCACTGCGTTCAGAGCTGGGATTCGGAGTAGGGGAGTTCCTTGACATAATCCCCATGGTCGACTGGGCGGTGTCAACCGGACAGCAGTTCATTCAACTGCTTCCAATCAACGATACCACCATGACCCACACGTGGACTGACTCATATCCATACACCACCAATTCCACTTTTGCGTTGCATCCCATGTACCTGCGCATTGATGAGATGGGCGATTTGAAGGATGCTGCTTTGATTAGCGAATACAAGCAGTTGCGTGAGGAGCTGAACAAGCTTGAGGCGGTTGACTATGAACGAGTGAACCGCTATAAGGACAGGTTTACCCGAGCGTTGTTCTCGCTTCAAGGCAAGGCGGAGATGACTTCGGAAAGCTTCAAGAAATTTGCCGCCCATAATGATGAGTGGCTGATTCCTTACGCAGCCTGGTGTGTGTTGCGTGACCGTTTCGGCACTCCCGATATGAGCGGGTGGGGAGAGTTTGCCGTGTACAATGAGGCACGCGTTGACAAATTTGTCAAGGAGAACCGTCACGAAATTGACTACGTGAGGTTCATTCAGTTTCACCTTGACAAGCAGCTGCGCAAGGCCACCGAGTATGCCCGTGAGCGGGGTGTTGTTCTGAAGGGGGATATTCCAATTGGAATTTCGCGTTGCAGCGTGGATGCCTGGATGTATCCTGAGCTGTTCAACTTCACATGCACAGCCGGAGCTCCGCCTGATGCTTTTGCTCGTTACGGCCAAAACTGGGGCTTCCCCACTTATCGCTGGGATGTGATGGAACGCGATGGTTACCGCTGGTGGAAAATGCGATTGAAGAAGATGGCGGAGTATTTCTCGGCCTACAGGATTGACCACTTGCTCGGCTTTTTCAGAATCTGGCAAATCCCGGCCGATATGCTCCACGGACTGCTCGGCGTGTTTCATCCGGCATTGCCATTTTCGGCGGAAGAGCTTCGTGAAAAATATGGTTTCAAGTTACAGTTGCCGTTGCATACAACGCCTTATATCACAGACACCGTGCTTGCGCGAGTGTTTGGCAATGAAGCGGCCGAGGTGCGAAATCATTATCTAAGGTCCGTTGGCGACGGCCGTTATGAATTGAACCGCGAATTTGACACGCAATGTGACATAGCTGCACATTTTGCCAAGCGTGAAAGAAACGAGTCGAACCGACGGCTATGCGAGGGCTTGATGGGGTTGCTTGATGACGTGTTGTTCATTGAGGACCCATACAAGAAGGGTTTTTATCATCCGCGCATAGATGCATCGGATACCCGCATTTATGCCTCGTTGAATCAGAAGGAACGCGACACATTCAACAGACTCTACGAAGACTTTTTCTATCACAGACACAACCAATTCTGGGGCGAGTGTGCCATGAAGAAACTTCCGGCTTTGATAGATAGCACGGGAATGCTTGCATGTGCCGAAGATCTTGGAATGATTCCGGCTTGTGTGCCTCAGGTAATGGAACGGCTCAAGATACTCTCGCTTGAGATTCAGCGAATGCCCAAGGAGTACGGAGTGGCTTTCGGGAATCCGATGCATTATCCATACCTGTCGGTTTGTTCAACGTCAACCCACGACATGCCCGGTATCAGGCAATGGTGGGAGGATGACCATGAACGAGCCACATTGTTCTATAACACAATGCTCAAGCACGAAGGGACTGCGCCGGTGAAAGCGACACCCGAAATATGCCGTGAGATACTGGAAATGAATCTGATGTCACCCTCTATGCTCTGCATTATACCGCTGCAGGACTGGTTGGGGGCAAGCAGCGAGCTGAGATGGCCGAACCCTATGGATGAGCAAATCAATGTGCCGGCGAATCCGCGACATTATTGGCGTTATCGCATGCACATAACCCTGGAAACATTAAATTCAGCTGATGAATTTAATGAAACGGTACATGATTTAGTGAGGTGTTCCGGACGTTAAAATGTCAATGTTCGCATTGCCATGAGGATGGTTCGCCGGGCGTGCCGTCAGTGTGGCCGTGCTTTGAGGTGAACTCGGGGGCGGCCATGGCGCCGCTTAGTAGAGGGGGTAAGAATCGTCGAGTGTTGCATGTGAATGAGGTTGAAAACGTCGTGGCGACAGCGGCAGAGCCAGCGACGGGCGTGGGGTGCAGGCGGTAGCCGTCCCTTTGCTCGAAGGGATGGCAGTAGTTGAGAGTGGCTTTGCGGGGTTGGTGGAGTTTTTTGGCTGTGTGTTTCATAGTGTGATGTGTTTGATGAGGGGTCGGACGAGTCAGACAAGAAAAGAAATTACGGTGCAAAGATAAGAGGCAGTGAGGGCGTTTTTGTGTCAAATACTATATTTGATTGAAAAAATATGGGGAGCGATGATTAACAGGGTTAGAAAAATGCTTGTATTTGCGGGTGAAAGCTGTTTTCAAGGCTTTTGTTAAAGGGCTGTTGGAAGGGGCGGACAAGGTTGCCCTTGTCCGGGGGCAAAGGTAGCTAAAACACTTGAACCCAATAAATTTTCGGTGAGGGGAAGAAAAGAAACAGAGGCGCTCTCACGAGTACCCCTGCATCCATTCATCACATTATGCTTATAAAAGTAAGTATTTTCAGTTCTGCTTTCGCTATAGTGGATTAAGAGTTAACTAATGTTGGTAGCGGGAGGCTACGACGTCCCAGTCGACGATGTCCCAGAGTTTGTTCAGGGCATCGGCGCGGCGGTTCTGATAGTCGAGATAGTAAGCGTGTTCCCAAACATCGAACGTGAGTAGGGGCGTGAGGCCGTCGGTCAAGGGATTTCCGGCGTTGGACTTCTGGATTATGAAGAGTTTTCCTTCGCGGTCAGCGGCGAGCCAAACCCATCCGCTTCCGAAGATTTTCACACCTGCATCAACAAAGTCTTTCTTGAAATTGTCGACGGAGCCGAAGTCGCGTTCAATGGCTTTACGCAATTCGCCCTCGGGTTCGGTTGCGCCCTCGGGTGTGAAGGTGAAGAAATAGAATATATGGTTCCAAGCTTGGGAGGCATTGTTGAAGATTGCTCCGTCGGCTTCGCGGATAATATCCTCGATGTCCATGTCGGCAAACTCGGTGTCCTTGATGAGTTTGTTTAGATTCTCAATATAGGCTTTTTCATGACGACCATAGTGATAGTCAACGGTTTCCTGAGAGATGGCCGGTGCGAGGGCATCGGGGGCATAGGGGAGTTTCGGTTGTGTGAAAACGTTAGGATTCATAAGTATCAGGTGCTGATGAGAAGATTATTTTAACTTTGGGTTAAACATAACCCGGGATTATTCCAATGATTACAACAACGCGGTCAGGTAAAAGTTCATTTGCGGCGATATTGAGGGAGAACGGGCACGGGGAATTTCGAGAAGAGGGTGCTAACGGCTTCGGAGATTCCGGTGAGGTTGCGGAATTGAGCCTGGCCGGAGCCGTTGAGGATTGTGGCAACGGATGCGGAGTAGAGGGGAATTTTCTTTTCGATGTTAACGAAATCCATGGTGAGGACGCCCTCTTTGTAGATGCCTGTGATTACCTGGGCGTTATCGTAGTTTGGCCAATAGTACTGGCGTGGATACATGAAGAAGGGGTAATAGGCCGGGCCGGGGCCGGGGCCGTACCAGGGGTAATAATTGTCGTAGAGCGGTGCGGTTTGGATTTCACGTTGTGTGGTGATTCCAATGTTGATGAGCAGGGGCGAGGCGGGGCTTTCGGTGAAGCCTCGTTCAAGCATTTGCTCGCGAATGGCGGCGGCGATGTTGTAGTAAGTTACTTCGGCCATTCCGGGAGCGAGTTTGCCCTCCTGCGGAGTTACGATGCGGAACGTGGAGTATGAAGCGAGGTTGGCATTGTTGTAGGTTTCACTGTTGACAAGCGTGTAGGGGCTGCACGAGGTGAATGCCAAAGCCATAAGCGTGAGTGAAAAGAGTATTGAACGTTTCATAGTGAGGGGTTATGATAAGGATAAATACGTAAGGATAACGCTTGAATAAAGCCAAAAGTTTGTAAAATAATTTGGCCAGCAAGAGTATAAACACTATATTTACCGCCCCAAACTGAAAAATTCATCCATCAGAATAATCCATGAACAACATAACAGAAGTGTTTGACAGTTATCTATCGCAATACGGAAGTGTTGACATTGCGGAGTCGGAATTTAAAAAAAATCTGCATGAGGATGCGGAGATGAGAAAGATGTATCGACAGTGGTGTGACGAAGTGGGCAGCTCGGAGAAGAGCGGCTTTTTTGATTATTGCGAGGAGTACTTCGATTCACAGAACGACATTTGGAACACGCTGAATGATTATGACGATGAGTGACGCAAAATCAGGCGGACGCCTCCCGGCCGAATGGGAAAAGGAGGGGGCGGTGTTGCTTGCATGGCCGCATGGTGCCACTGACTGGAACTATATGCTGGAGCGCGTGCAGGCTTGCTTCAAGGATATGGTGGAAGCTATGCTTCCGTGGACCAAGATTGTGGTCGTGGCCCCCGACACGGCCGAGGCCGAACGGTTTTTGGGCGGTTCAAGAGGCGGACGACTGTTTTATGTGCAAGCTGAGACTAACGACACCTGGGCGCGCGATTACGGTCCGCTGAGCGTGGAAACGGCCGATGGAGTGATGTCAGTGCTTGATTTCAGGTTCAACGGTTGGGGCTTGAAGTTTGCTTCGTGTTACGACAATCAGATTGTCAAAGCGCTTTGCGATAGACGGTTGATAACCGCACCGCGCCAAAACATGCAATGGTTTGTTATGGAGGGTGGCGGCTTAGAGAGCGACGGGCAGGGAACGCTGATGACTACGGCGCACTGCCAGTTGTCGGCCAATAGAAACCCTTGGTTGAGCCGAGAGGAGATTGAGCGGACCCTGCTTGAAACATTCAGTGCTAAGAAACTTATATGGCTTGAGCATGGCTATCTGGCCGGCGATGACACGGACAGCCACATTGACACTCTGGCGCGGTTTGCTCCCTACAATACAATAATCTACACCGGCTGCGACGACGCTGATGATGAACACTATGAGGAGCTTCAAGCTATGGAGCGGGAGCTCATGCAGGCCACAACCATTGACGGGCAGCCGTTTAACCTGATTCGGTTGCCGTTGCCTGATGCTGTTTTTGATGAAGACGGCAACCGCTTGCCGGCAACATACGCCAATTTCCTGGCGCTGAAACATGCGGTGATATTACCGGTTTACGGACAGGCGCGCAAGGATGCCCTGGCTAAGCAGATGCTCCAGATTGCGTTCGATGTGCCAGTGGTGACGGTTGATTGCCGTGCGCTTATTGAACAACATGGGTCGCTGCATTGCATGACAATGCAGATGCCCTCAGAAATACTTGCAATATGAAAGTTGGATTGATTCAAAAAAGAAAGAGCGGTGACGTGGCCGAGAACCGTCGGTTGCTTGCCGAGGATATACGCAAAGCTTCCGCTGCGGGGGCTGAACTGATTGTGAACCAGGAGCTGCATGATTCGCTCTATTTCTGCCAGACGGAGAATGTGGATTTATGCGACCTGGCCGTGACCATTCCATCGGAGAGCTCGGAAATGTACGGACGTTTGGCCCGGGAGCTGGGTGTGGTGATTGTGACGTCACTATACGAGCGCAGGGCACCGGGTCTGTATCACAATACAGCCGTGGTTTTCGACCGTGACGGCAGTGTGGCCGGTCGTTACAGGAAGATGCATATTCCGGATGATCCGGCGTATTATGAAAAATTTTATTTTACGCCCGGTGATTTGGGCTTCGAGCCTATTGAAACATCGCTTGGACGCATAGGGGTGTTGGTTTGCTGGGATCAATGGTATCCTGAAGCCGCCCGACTTATGGCGTTGAAGGGTGCCGAGTTGTTGGTTTATCCCACGGCAATAGGCTGGGAGTCGACTGACACCGAAGATGAGAAACGGCGTCAACGTGAAGCGTGGATTACGGTTCAGCGCGGCCATGCTGTGGCCAACGGGCTTCCGGTGGTGGCTGTGAACCGTGTGGGACATGAGCCTGACCCATCGGGACAGACAAACGGGATAATGTTCTGGGGCAGCAGCTTTGTGGCCGGACCGCAAGGGGAGATGCTGTATGAGGCACCGACCGACGCTGAGGCTTTGGCTGTTGTTGACGTGGACTTGAAACGGAGCGAGGCGGTGAGACGCTGGTGGCCGTTTCTGCGCGACCGCCGCATAGATGCGTACGCCGGGCTGACCCGACGGTTTATTGATTGACAAACAGAGCCGAGGGGAGTGGCCGGCAATTGTAGGTCATGGCCATTACCGAACCATAGGCTCCGGCCGAGCGGATGGCAAGAATGTCGCCGCGATGCGTAACGGGCAAACTAATCTTTTCGCCAAACATGTCGGAGGACTCACAAACGGGGCCAACAACATCGTAATCAAGTTTTTCCGCTGAATTTGACGTGAGGTTTTCAATGGCGTGGTGCGCGCCATAGAGAGCTGGCCGGATAAGGTCGGTGAAGCCGGCGTCGATTATGGCAAAACGTTTTTCCAGACCCTCCTTGACGTAGAGAACGCGGCTGAGTAGCGTGCCGCATTGGGCGACCAATGAACGCCCTAACTCAAAGTGGACTTCCTGATTGTGGTGCGGCTTGAGATAGCGGTTGACTGTTTCAAAGAACTCTTTGAATGGAGGAATGGGGTTAAGCGAGGGGTTGTCATAGTCAATGCCGAGTCCGCCACCAAGATTTATTGTGGGGAAAGTGAAGCCGAGTCTTTCGTAGTGGTCCTGCAGCGAATTTATGCGTTCGCAAAGGATTTTGAACGGCTCCATGATGGTGATTTGGGAGCCGATGTGGAAATGCAAACCGCGCAGGTTCAGCCAATTGGAGCTGCAGATGAAATTCAGCGCCTCATGGAGTTTTTCCATGGGGATTCCGAATTTGTTCTCGGCCAGGCCGGTTGTTATGTAGTGGTGGGTGTGGGCGTCGATGTCGGGGTTGACGCGCAACGCCACGGGAGCAACCTTGCCAAGAGCTTCGGCTCGTTGGGCAATAACTTCAAGCTCTTCAAGTGATTCCACGTTAAGGCAGCCGATTCCGCGTGTGAGAGCAAGGTCAATTTCGGCATCGGTTTTTCCCACGCCGGCAAAGACAATTTTTTCGGGTGCGAAACCACATTTCAGCGCCAGTGAGATTTCACCGCCGGAAACTGTGTCAACGCCCAAGCCGCTTGCTTGCATGAGCGCCAGGATGGGTTGCTCGGCATTGGCTTTCATGGCGTAGTGAATCACAAAACGGGGATTGGCAGCGGCTGCAAGCGCATTGTTAACTGTTTGGCGAAGCAGGGCCATGTCGTAGAGGTAGCAGGGAGTTGAAAGGGTTTCGGCTATTGCCGGGGTTAAGGGCAGGGTGTAGTCGCTCATTTGAAAAGGTAGTCGCTTAAAAGGTTGAGGGCTTGCGTTTTGTAAGAATGGTCAATGAGGAGGGAGATATTGTAGTTGCTACCGCCGTAGGAAATCATGCGCACGGGGATGTCTTTCAAGGCGTTGACCACGGCAGCTTCAAAGCCGCGGTTGTTCCACTGCAGGTCGCCTACCACGCAGATAATTACCATGTTGCGGTCAACGGTGATTGTACCGATTTTTTTAAGTTCGGCAAGGATTTCGGGGAGGTGCTGCTCGTTGTCGATTGTAACGGAGACACCTACTTCAGAAGTTACCACCATGTCGATGGGTGTGCGGAAGCGTTCGAACACGCTGAAGACGCGGCTCAGGAAGCCGTAGGCGAGGAGCATGCGTCCGCTTTTGATTTTGATGGCGGTGATGTTGTCCTTGGCGGCAACGGCTTTGATTTTATGGTCGGGAAGGGTGTTGTGGATAACGGTTCCTTCGGCTTGTGGCTGCATGGTGTTGAGCAGCCGCACGGGAATGTTGGCCAGCTTGGCGGGGAGGATGCAAGTGGGGTGGAGGATTTTGGCTCCGAAATAGGCAAGTTCGGCCGCTTCTTCAAAGTGGAGCTCGCGCACAGGGCGTGTGTCGGCCACGAAGCGTGGGTCGTTGTTGTGCATGCCGTCAATGTCGGTCCAGATTTGGATTTCATCGGCATTGACTGCGGCACCTATCAGGGAGGCGGTGTAGTCGCTTCCGCCACGTTTCAGGTTGTCGGTTAAGTCATTGTGGTTCTTGCAGATGAATCCTTGAGTGATGTAGACGTCGGCCGGCGTGACGGTACTGAGCAAAGCGTGGAGCCGAGAAGCAATTCGAGTTTGGTCCGGTTCTCCGTTGGAGTCAATGACCATGAATTGCAGAGCCGGAAGCATTGTGGCCTTAACGCCTTGATTGAGCAAATAATTGAGCATTAATGCGGTGGACATTAGCTCGCCGTTTGCAACGATGTTTTTACACGATTGCTCGCCTTGTGGAGCGGCTATTTCGGCTTCAATGGAGGCGAAGGAGTTGCCGAGGGCTTCGGAAGCGGCGGTGCGGTGCTCAGAGGGAGTGGGGAAGAGTTCGGCAAGAACATTCGCATAGTTGGCTTTCAGCCGGGCAAGGGTTTCGAGGGCTCCGGTGGGATTGTTGTTTACAATGTAGTCGTAGATTTCCAGTAGCTGGTTGGTGGTCCCTGACATTGCGCTGAGCACAACGATTTTGCCTTCGGAATTGGCGATTAGTGAGGCTACATTTTTGATTCGTTGGGCACTGCCCACTGACGTACCACCGAATTTAAGTACTTTCATGTTGATGGTGTGTGATGACTGTTATTCAGGTGCAAAGGTAGCGAAAACTCGGCAATTATTTGTTCCACAATCACAAATAATTGCCGAGTGTATGGGGAAGTTTATGTGTGATTTTTACTCAAGAAGGAGCTTTTTTGCGGCCGGGGTGAGATATTTCTCCACTTGGATTGGGGAGATATAGGCTTCGGATGGGCCGTAGGAGTAGGGAAGTATCTCGTAGGGGTTATAGTGGAAAGCGATGTTGCCATTTAGCAGATAGACGTTTTTGCGCACCATGTCGGGGGAGTTGAGCAGGGCGCTTTTAAGTTCGTCGATGCCAATTGAATGAGAGGCAGCGATAGCTTCGAGAATGAGTGGGGTGAGCTCTTTTTGCGCGCCGTCAAGGAAGAGGTATTCCATTGTGACGGGTTGGTCGGTTGCAAGAACGAAGCTGAAAGGGGTTGCGCCGGAATTGGGGTGAGCTCCGCCCAGGAAGTCGGAGAATGTGGCTGAATAAGTTACAGTTTGGCTTGTGCACTCAATTAACTGAAGAGTTTTGGTGGAGTAAAATTCTTCAACGCCGGCGTTCTGTGGAATGGTGTCGACGGTTTCCACTTTTCCTTCAAGGCCATATTGGGCAAGGTCGGTGATGCTTTGGCGTATGGCTTTCTTGATTTTTTTAGGGGCTTCGGCGCCGAAAGTGAGGTCGATAATGGAGTCCTGAAGGTTGGTGATTTTGTATTTTCCAATTGTTTCAGGCCATTGAACGGATGTGCTCAGAGTGACGTACCAAACAAGTGTGGAGTCATCGGCCGAGGTCACTTTATAGCTTTCGGAAGCGGTCATAACTGATTCGTGGAGAGGAAATTCGTCAATGAGTGAGTCGGCCGGTTCGGCTGCCAGTGAATCGGTTACGGCTTTCTCGGTGTTGTCAATGGCGGTGCCCTGGCAAGAGCTGAACATTGCAAATGCGGAGCAAATGGCCATGGCGGCGAATAAACTTGAACGTGAGGTCATGATAAAAAAAAGATGAGGGAATGGTGGAGGTGGATATTTGTAAGATTAATTAAGGTGATTCAGATGTATAGATTTACAATGCAAAAGTAGTGTTAATTGTTCAAAATGGCGCATGGTTTGGTGAAAAAGTTGCATGAGTAGAGAGGCGTGGGGAAAGGGGAAATGTGAAAAAATCTTTAACGGAGGTTAAGTTTATAAGGTAAATATTTGATTGTTTGCTTCAAAATTGCTTACTTTGCACCGCTAAACTAATTGAATATTAATTTTTAAATCTCAACATTATGTCAGAAATTGCATCTCGTGTTAAAGCTATCATCGTTGACAAACTCGGCGTAGACGAAAACGAAGTTACTGAAACTGCATCTTTCACTACTGACCTTGGCGCTGACAGCCTTGATACCGTAGAGCTTATCATGGAATTTGAGAAAGAATTCGGCATCAATATTCCTGATGAAAAGGCAGCCACTATTCAGACTGTAGGCGACGCTGTTGCTTTCATTGAAGCAGCTGAAAAATAAGCCGTAAAAGAGCTTTAGATGCACGTCTCGTATGCCACGTATGGCACGGGGACGTGCATATTTAATTAAGACCAAACAACACCTTATAGAATAAATGGAATTAAAACGAGTAGTTGTGACCGGCCTTGGCGCCATCACTCCATTGGGCAACGACGTGGCAACCACTTGGGAGTCAGCGAAAGCCGGTAAGAGCGGTGCAGGACCTATCACACATTTTGATGCGTCAAAATTCAAAACACAGTTTGCATGTGAAGTGAAGAACTTCAATGCATCGGAATATATCACCGACCGCCGCAAATTACGCCAGCTCGACCTCTATGCACAGTATGCGCTTGTTGCAGCCCGTCAGGCTGTAGAGGACAGTGGCCTGGAGCAGACCGAGGGCATCAATCGCGACCGTATCGGTGTGATTGTCGCTGCCGGAATAGGCGGTTTGCACACCTTTGAAGAGGAAGCCGGCTATTATGCATTGAACGAGGAAAAGGGCCCCAAGTACAATCCTTTCTTCATTCCCAAGATGATTGCCGACATTGCTTCGGGACATATCTCTATGGAGTATGGCTATCATGGACCCAACTACGGTGTGGTTTCCGCTTGTGCTTCATCAAACAACGCCATAATCGATGCGTTCAACTACATTCGCCTTGGTAAAGCCGATGCGTTTGTTACCGGTGGTGCCGAAGCCGCTATTTTCCCTGCCGGAGTTGGCGGTTTCAACTCCATGCATGCGCTTTCAACCCGCAACGACAGCCCCGAAACAGCTTCGCGCCCCTTCAGCAAGTCGCGCGACGGTTTTGTGATGGGCGAAGGTTCGGCCGTGCTTGTTCTTGAAGAGCTTGAGCATGCCAAAGCCCGCGGTGCCAAGATTTATGCCGAAGTTGTTGGCGGCGGTATGAGCGCCGATGCTTACCACATCACAGCCACTCACCCCGACGGACTCGGTGCCAAACTTGCAATGCAGATGGCGCTCGACGATGCCGGCATGACTCCCGCTGACATTGACTACATCAATGTTCACGGTACCTCCACCCCTGTGGGCGACATCTCTGAAATCAAGGCCATTGTGGACCTGTTTGGCGAAGCTGCTTACAAACTGAACATCAGCTCCACCAAATCAATGACCGGTCACCTTCTCGGTGCAACCGGAGCCATGGAAGCCATTTTCAGTATTCTTGCCGTTAAGGACGATATTATTCCTCCCACAATCAATCATGAAGAGGGCGATGAAGATGAAGAGATTGACTACAATCTTAACTTCACCTTCAACAAAGCTCAGGAACGTAAAGTGCGCGCCGCGCTCTCAAACGCTTTCGGCTTCGGCGGCCACAACGCCACCCTCATTGTGAAGAAATACGAAGACTAATCACAGGCACTTACGCCGGCAGCCGTGCTTGTTAGCGGTTGTACCGGTTGCCTTGACTTATAAAGGGTTGACTCACCTCGAGTCAACCCTTGAAATTTTTTACGAAAGATCATTTGCCTGCGCCACTGCTTGTTGGAGTTGTGGGTCCAGCAGAATCACCGTAATATCATTCGGGGCGGTAGAACTCCCCTCCGGATATGTCGAAGAAGCGGTCGAAAAAGTCTTTGAGTTTGGCTATTACCGATCTCTTTTTCTCGGCTCGTTTAGCGCCGGCTCCGCCGAACAGACCCATCGGGGGCAGTATTTCGGCAATGGCGGTGCCACTCTCTTTGATGCTCCCTTCGCGGAATGACTGACTAACGAAGTCAAGCGTCTTGTCGCGTTTAAGATTTTCCGAAGCGATGATTTGCTCTATCTCCTGTTGTTGACTCTGACGGACAAACTCGTGCCATTGGTCGTGCACATCGTTTTCGGGCGTGTGCTGGTCAATGAAGTTCTCTATAAGCTCGCGCTTGTTGCGCAAGTCGGGCGATGCCTCTACCGACTTCATCGCTTTGATGATGATTTCGCGGTCGTGATTTTCATTGCCGTCGAGCTGCCCCACAAGAAACAGGATGTAGTCAATATTGATTTCAATTGATTTCATCAGCTCCATTTCAAAGACAAGGTCGTCGTTGATGTTGGTCAGCTCACCCTTCGTCGGGCGGTATTTGTCATGCAGTTCGTTGTAAAAACCGCGGTAATCAACAAAATCGTCATCGGATATGATTTTATTGTCGGCAAACTCATCGAATGTGAGCAGCAGATTATTGGCGCGCAAAATTGTGCCAAACAGCTTTATAAAAGCCTTTTCGGCGGTTTCTCCGAGAATTGGAGTGCCGAGGGGGAATTTGACGAGTAATTCTTCAATCAGTTCTTTCCAACCGGGATGGTGTTTACCCATCTCATCGTTATAGCCATAGAAATAGTCATCAAAAGTCTTCAACAATATCAGTCCGGCAGCATCTTTGTTGCCGAAAAGCTGAAGGCAGTCGTTTGTGGCTTTTTCCAGATTGCGGAAGCAGACGATGTTGCCGTGGTCTTTGATGGAGTTGAGTATTCGGTTGGTGCGTGAATAGGCTTGCAGAAGTCCGTGGTAGCGCAAGTTTTTGTCTACCCACAGCGTGTTGAGCGTGGTTGCGTCAAAGCCTGTGAGGAACATATTCACCACAAGCAGCAAGTCGACTTCGCGGTTTTTCATGCGCAGCGACAGATCTTTGTAGTAGTTCTGGAATTTATCGGCCGAGGTGTCGTAGCTTGTACCGAACATGGCGTTATAGTCGGCGATGCACGCTTCAAGGAAGTCGCGGTCCGGGGCCGATAATCCCGCAGTGTCTTCCGGGTTTTCATCGGACGTGTCAGACAAGTCGGACAGATCTGACACTTCATTATTTACTCCATAGCTGAAAATGGTTGCAATCTTTAGCCGTTTGTCGGGCGGAAGCAACTGATTTTGCTTTTGCAATTCGGTGTAATACAGCTTGACAAACGGAATGGATGCTACGGCAAAGATTGAATTGAAACCCGTCAGCCGAGTTTTGGCTTTTATTTCCTTAACCTTATTGCGGTCTTTGGCAGTTGCTACTTCTTCAACATTCGTGAGCTGAGAGAAAGAGTAGCTCCGCACATCGCGGCGCGTTTTCTGAGCGAAGTGCTCCATGATGTACTTCGACACAAGGGAGATGCGTTCGGGTGCCATCAGCGCTCGCTCGCGGTCAATGTTGCTCACTTGCTCATCAAGTATTTCATCTTCTTCGCGCATGGTGCGGATGTAGTCGACCTTGAAGGGCAGCACGTTTTGGTCGCGGATGGCGTCAACTATGGTATAGCTGTGCAATTGGTCGCCGAATGCGCCCTCGGTAGTGGTAAATTCCGGGTTGCGGATTGATCCGGCGTTGTCGGGAAATATCGGAGTTCCGGTGAAGCCGAACATGTGATATTTCTTGAATTTCTTGGTGATGGCCTTGTGCA
>JAMPBC010000024.1 GCA_023666905.1 Bacteroides sp.
GATTATGTTCAAGGCTCTGAAGTTTCAGAAGATTGTTCTCATTCTCAACCTTTAACAATTGTATCCGTTTTCGATAAAACAGTATGCCGCCAATCAACACCAACAAAAGGATTGTAAAAACTGAAATCATAATTATGGTCCGATTCTTGGCACTTTCTATCTCCTTCCACGCGGAGCGGGTGACAGATTCATATTTCTCATTCAGTGCCAGACTTGATTCCGATATTTTACGTCCACTATAGTCGATATTGGCAGCTTTGTTCCTTAGACTATCTATAAGAGGGAGTTCGGCTCTACGGCCAAGTCGCTCAACAACAGAATACTGGACATTGCGGCAAAGGTATTCATCCGAAGAGTTATGTGGTAGCGCTATTGCTTTGTTTATGAGGATTTCCGCACTGTCCGGCTTATTGGTATGAAGATAGGCATTCGCCCAATGTGCAAGGGTGTTGGGTGACGTATTGTCTATATCACATATCCCACGCCATATTTCTATTGCTTCTTCACTTCTATTATTTTCATCCAAACTTCGGGCGAGTTGATCAAGAAAATATATCTTGTAGCTATCAGAAGAGTATTCTAACACATCGCTTTTCATTGACAGCAAAGAATCAAGTGCTGTTGCATAATCTCTACTTACCACCAATCCTCCGACTATTGCCATTCGTGCATCTATGCTTTGTTTCCTGTAACCCAGTTTATTGAACAGTTTCAGTGCCTTGTTCGCATAGTGTTGACTGACAATACCATTGAATCCATTGCCATAAACTTGCGACAGATACAGATAGACGAAAGCCAAATCCTTGTCGTCATATAATTGGGATGCAAGAAACTCTGCATCTTTCAATATTTCCAATCGTACAACCGGATTTCCGTCGGCTTTAGCAAATTCTGACTTTATGATGAGAGACTTTACCTCATCAGTAGTGCAATCGCCATCGAAAGCCGATATTGCTCGATTCAAGTCAACCGGTGTCATATCAACAGGATATACATACACTGTGGCGAGGTAGGCATGAAGCAATGCCCGCCGGGCTTTCTGTTGTTCCGACATTGAAGTCGTGTCCAATTCCGCTAAGACAGTGAAAGCCCACTCAGGTTTTTCAATCATGGAATCTTCTATTCTATTCAGTGCTTTATCAGTCTCTGAACAAGCGCAGAACAGAGTTACTAATATTATAGACAGCAGGTATAGCTTTTTCATTTTTTATGAGGAATTCCGGGTCAAGAAGAAAATCAAAGAGTCCGATAAACAAATCGCCCCTGTTCATCGCGGTAAGGTGTTATGTCATCTTTTACAACAACAGCACGTTTAAATGAGTCTTTAATATTGCGAAAGGATGCAGTTTCCTGACGTTTCTTTTGTTCATCCGGAATTACAAAGGCCGATTGAATATAGTAGCGTTGGTAATGCAAAATTGGGGAATATTTCTCAGTCTACCAAATTATATTAATAGAACTCCATTCATAGAGAGCAGGAGGGAGCGGTTGGGGATGTTGTCATACCTAACCGTAGTCACTGAGGCCCTCTTTTCAAGACTGCACGAAGATACGAACATGCATATTATTGTGCTTGCTAAAACCATAAACGTAGATATTCTGAAAAGGTTATTGTGTGAATTTTTTACGGATGCGGCTCAGGGATGTGGGTGTGACAAGAAGATACGAGGCGATGTCGCGAAGCGCGACTTGGTGTAGTACATCGGGATATTTCTCGACAAGCTCGATATAACGTTCAGTCGGTGATTTTTGGTAGAGATGAAGGTAACGGCCATACGCCTCTTCCAAAACTATTGCTGACATGTGTGGAATCAGAGTGGGATTATTCTTTGTTGTGAAATCCCGGAGAGTCCGCAATGGAACTTGCACAACTTCGGAATCGCAACCTGCGAGGATGGATATTTTGGAGGGCTTGTCGAATATGAATGATTGTGTAAAGTCCATTATGCACTCATCGGCAAACGAGAATCCTGTAACGGCATAATCGCCTTTAGATGTGAGCACACAGTATTTGAAATAACCGGATTTAACGAAGCCGACGTATTTCCCGACAGTTCCGGCATCGGTAAAACAATCGCCTTTTGCATAACTGACGGTCTTGCCGTTAGCCATGCAATACTCGCGCATCGTTTCAAAATCAATGAGCGAAAGGAATTCGTTAAACTGAGCCATAATAAGATGAAGAAAAATGCTTGTATTAGGTATAAAATCTATGCCACTCAATCCATTGCGTCCTCCAAGAATTTTTCGAGTTGATTCTTATCGGGGAGGCATAACTGATAGGTTGAAACGAATAAGGGGGTCTTCTATCGTAAGAAGCTCAACAATATGGGAAAAAGAGAGATTTGCGATAAGCGAGGACGCCGGAGTTGTGAATTTATCCGACTGTGTCGGATAAATCTTTGATTCTCCAATTAGAGGAAAATCCAATGGCAAAGGGTAGTCTTGAAATTTTTCCGACAGCATTGGAAAAATTGGTCTGACAACCTCATTCATCTGCGGATAACGTAAATAGAAATTTCGAGCATTAGCGAGTAAGGTAGCGTTGATGCCCTTTATATGGATATGGCTTACGATATTAGGCAAAAGCTTTGTTCCATATTGAGCCCTATCGTTACCGCACTGTTCATATTCAACGATATAACGACCTATCAGCCAATTGCGGATAGTGGCATAACGATTAACCGCATTGACCGCCGAAGTCTGCAATGCAGAATGAATTGTTGATATGCAGTGAGTAAGATTTTCAAAGTTGAAGCTCTCAAACGTCTGAGGATTATGTGAAACGATTTTTGCCATACTTCCGATTTCTAAATGCAAAGGTAGTTTGAAATTTTGAGATTTAAGCTATAACACCCCCCCCCGACATCAACAAAGAAAAACTATCACGGTATGGGAATTTGGCTATCGCCCAGGTTCGGCTGCACTCGGCATAGTTTGAGCAAGCTCAACTCTGCTCTTGTTGGCACGGTAAGTTCCTCATCCATGCAAAATCTCGCCATCCCGAAGCGACCAACCTCTCTACCTCGCGGTGGCGAGGGGTACAAAAAAGAAAATCCTCGACATCGTTGCCGAGGATAATCCATATATGGTATGAGAAACTGTTTTTATTTCAAGATTGCTTATGCTGCGCCTGATTGCTCGCCGACTGCGCTACAAGCCCACTCGCGAATGCTTCGCTTTTCGCAAACGACTTAGATGCGTGGGCGTGATGTTGAGGAATGAGGCGATGTCTTTGAGCGAGAAGAGGTCGAAAAGGTCGGGGTGTTGACTGATTAACTCGTTGTATCTTTCTTTGGGCGATTGGGTGTATAACGCCACATAGCGGTCATGGACCGTTGCATAGAGTTCCTCGGTGGAGTGCGTCACGATGTCTTTGAAATTGGAATCGGCGGCTATCAATTCTTTAAGTGTGTCAGTTGAGATGCGGTGGATTTCGCAATCCGACACGGCAACAATGGACAGTTTCGCTTTCTTCCCATAAAGGCAGAAGGGCCAATCGGCAACGAAGCCATCGCCAAACACCAATCCCATGACATGCTCGGTGCCGTCTTGGGAGTATGCCACATATTTAAGCGTGCCGGACAGGATGAACCCGAAATATCGCCCGACTTTTCCGGCAGTAACAAATTCTTCCCCCTTGGCATAACGGCGCGGCTCTCCCTTACTGACGCACACCTCGCGCCAAGCCTCGGAGTCGATATGCTGAATATATGTGTTGAAGTTGTCAGTCATTATTTTTTGCGGCGGTATTTCTGGGTTGGGTGGGTCGGTTGGGGATGCCAAACAGACGGGATGGGACGGGGATGAAAAAAAGTAGTTAGCCAACCGCTAACTACTTTTGGGGGTGGTCCCTGGCGGGCTTGAACCGACGACTCCCTGATTATGAGTCAGGTGCTCTAACCAACTGAGCTAAGGGACCGGCGCGGAAGCTTTAACGGCTTCGTTTGCGGATGCAAATTTAGTAATTTCTTTGCGTACTTGCAAATTTTTTCAAACATTCTTTTGCTACCGGCTGAAGGCGTCCCCGCGGGCCGGTGAATGCTAAAGAGGCCTTTTTGAAGATTATTCCGATGGGCTTATAAACCGCTATTTAAGTGATTTTGCGGGCCAAATGCCGCTGAGTTGTCAAGGCAATGCGTGTGGGAAATTATTGTTTGATAATTGTTAAATAGTGCTTTGGTTTTGTTAAATCGTGCATTTTGCGGTTGACGGGTGTTGCACATTGAACAAAAAATGCCTAAATTTGCAAACTGATAACGCGACACATCTGCAGTTATTGTGTATAGTAATTAAAATTAACCTACAAACTTAAAACCACACCGCCTATAGATCTACTGCTACTCTAATTTTTATTTGATTACAGTAATGCTAAAGACAACCAAGCTCACGGACGACCAGTTGGTCGCCGCGTATGCTAAAGGCGATAATCAAGCTTTTGATATTTTGTTGAAACGCCACCAATCTCGTGTATTCTCCTACATTCTGTCAGTGGTTAAGAATAGAGATGTGGCCGACGATATTTTTCAAGAAACATTTGTCAAAGCTATAACAACCATTAAGCAGGGACGTTATGCTGAATCCGGAAAGTTTTCAGCCTGGATATCGCGGATAGCTCACAATCTTATCATTGACTATTATCGTCAGGAGAAGAGCGAAAACACCATGTCGGCCGACGAAGAGGGCGCTGACGTGCTGAACCGTCGCGAACTGTCGGACACCAATATTGAGGATGTTATGGTCAATGAGCAGATTCACAACGATGTACGTAGAATTATCGAGGCACTTCCCGATAATCAGAAAGAAGTGTTGATGATGCGCTATTACAAGGATATGTCATTTAAAGAAATTGCTGAGGCAACCAAGGTGAGCATCAACACTGCTCTGGGCCGTATGCGCTATGCTATTCTGAACATGCGCCGCATTGCCGAAGAGAACAAAATAGCTCTTACTCTTTGAGTTCTTCCAATAAGAGCCTGCCCGCCTCGGCGTTAGCAAAATATCCATTCTAAAACGGTCAAAGCCTCCGGTCAGTTATCTGACGCGGAGGCTTTGCTGTGTATTTACGTGTGTGGTATGTCAGAGTTTATTCCGGCAGTTGACGCGGTGCAACATAATGCCCCTTGCCGGTTGTGCGAGAGCCGTAGGATATGCACTTTTGGGGACAACGGTGATAGCATGCCAGGCACATTACGCACCGGTTACTCCACACGGGATGACCGTTGACAATGTCAATGTTTCCCATGGGGCAAGCGCAGGAACAGGTTCCGCAGCCGTTGCACTGCACGCTTGACCGAAATGGGCGGGGCGAACAAAGAAATTTCATGAACAGCGGATAAATCAGGCGTGTTTTAATCCAGGCGGCCTTTCCGCGGGTAATGGAGTTTATTCCCGAATTGCATTTAATGGCGTGTGCAACCTTGGCAATCCGTTCCGATGCATTGTGAAGTTTAGTTTTGGTGAGGGTAGGGGGGTCTACGTCAAATCCCGGTAAGGCGACATAGGTGTTCGGCATAATCACTGTGTGTGCCGAGCGAGGGTGCCAGCCGCGCAGGCGGAGTTCTTTACGCCACATTTGGTCGGCGAGCCCGGCGTCGTCGCCACAAGTGGCTACCATGAAGTGGCTCATGTTGTCCGCATTTGCAAGCACGACGTTTTTTATGAAATTCCTCACAATTGTTGGCAGTCCCCAAGAGTAAATGGGGAAGGCCCAAATTATGCGTTGCTGATTAGCTGCATCGACAGTCAGCGGGGTGGAGTTTGTGATAGAAACCACATTTTCGTTTAGAAGTTCGCCCAGGCGCTTGGCTACCAATGCGGTGTTGCCGCAAGCTGAAAAGCAGAGAATCATCGGATGGTTACTTGTGTGGCCCCAAAGCCATATTCGCGAAACGAGGCATCCTGAACATCGTGCCCTTTATAGCGGTGGTTTAATTCCTTCAGTATCGCATTTCGCAGAACTCCTTCGCCCTTTCCGTGAATGAAAACTATTTTTTGACCTTTGTTCTTGAAGTTAGCGTCCATTATGCGGCTGAACTCATCGACTTGCAGATTTAGCATGTCGGCGTTCGACAATCCACGGGTTGAGTCAACCAGTGCGTCGATGTGAAGGTCAACCACAAGTGTCCCTTCTGCCTTGCGCTCGGCACGTGAACGTTTCTTCACTATGGTTTTGCGGTGGTGCATATCCACCGCTTTTTTTGCTTTCATGCCTGCTTCAAGTTTTGTTTTGTCAACCACTATGGCACGGTGGGGAGCATCGTTGGTGACAAGATTCAGGGCCAGCACATCGTTGTCGAAATATATGTTGGACGTGAAGCAGTGGAGTTTGGCGAATTTTGTGGTGTCAAGCGGTTCCTCGATAAACTGCGGCAATTTCTGTTCAAATGGTTTATCTTGCTTAAAAGCGATGTATTGCACTGCCACGCGATCCATTTCGGGGAGCTGGTCAGGAGCTATCTCGCCTATAAACAGCTGGATGTTAGGCTCCACGATTCCGGCATAGCGCGTGGTCCATAGGCGGCTTTCATTGCCACGGGTCAGAAAGGTGAAGTAAAGATAATAGTTCGAGTCGTTCACCAGATAAGTGTCGAACGTTGTGGTTGACAACCGTTTGATGTCAACAGGCTCAAATGCGAGGGTGAGGTTCAGTTTCTCTCCTTCGGGAGTTTCTATAACAGGAAGCTCTTCCATCTCCGGCTCGGAGGGCGCCATGCTCCTCTGTGGCTGCCGTTCGGCAACCTGCTTCATCGGTGCATAAGCGGTGCTTACATTCGGTTTCTTCGGAGTGTTGTTCGGAGCCACATTTAGCGATGCAGATCCTACAACAACGCACTCCTTAATAAGAACGGGAGTTTCAAATCCGTCCTCATCCTCCACGTATGCAATGTTATCTTTTATCTTAGTGATGCGTCCGCCCCCAACGGTGTTGAGAAAGCGCACAATATCGCCTGGTTTAGCCATTGTTACTTCTGTTTTTTACTGTCAATTTCTTTAAGCAACTCTTGAACAGCGGTGCGCAGCTGCGCGTCAATGCCGTTTATGGCATCGGCAGGGTTGTTTGCTACCTTGAAGTCAGGTTCAAGCTGGTGGTTTTCAAGATAGTAACCCTCGGGCGTGCGCATGCCCACCACAGGAATACCAAATACCAACGAGGGGTCTTGCATGGTAACCCAGTTCACTGAGGTCATGGTGCCGGGAACGGGCATGCCCACAAGCTTCCCGAGCCCCTGACGGCGATACACCCACGGCGTGCCATGAGCATTGCTGTAGTTGGCTTCGCAAATGAGCATGATGCTTGGTTTGTTCCAGCGGCGCGAAGGCATGTCGGTGGTGGGAACGCCATGCACATCCTGGGTGATGTAGGCATTGCCGCTGAAAAGCACCTCGATGTCCTCGTGCAGGCGACCTCCGCCGTTCCAGCGTGTGTCAATTACCACTCCTTCGCGGTCAATGAATTTTCCAAGTAACTTGGCATAGATTTTGCGGAAGCTTTCATCGTCCATCGATTCGATGTGTACATAGCCCAGACGGCCGTTTGAAAGGCTGTCGACATCGTGCTCGCGTTGTCTTACCCAACGGCGGTAGAGCAAGTCGCTCATGGCGCCTGCGCTTATGGGTAGCACCACTTCCTCAAGCTGCGCGTTTGAAGGTGAGGTGAAGTTAATGAGCGTTTTTTTTCCGCGGCTGTCGTTCAACAGTGCCAGCGGGTCGGTGTCCGAGGTGAGCTCCTTGCCGTTGATTTTGGTAATGATGGCTCCGGCCGTCATGTTGGAAGCTCCTTTGTCGAACGGACCGCCTTTCACCACTTCGGCTACTTTCAGTCCCGGGCCTGTGTATGTCACATCGTAGAGCAAGCCCAGCGATGCCGTAGGCTCATCGGCTCCAGGAGCGCGATAACGTCCGCCTGTGTGCGACACGTTCAGCTCGCCCAGAAGCTCGCTAAGCATCAGCGCGAAGTCCTGATTGTTGTTTATGTGGGGGAGGAAGCGGCGGTAATTGGTGTAGAGGCTGTCCCAAGCCACTCCGTTCATGTCGGGGGTGTAGAAACGCTCCCGCTCTTCGTTGAACACATATCGGAGCATGTAGTCACGTTCGGCGGCGGGGTCCATGTCGAAAGTTGCATTGATGGATATGTTCTTAATCTTGTCGGACGATGGTGTGAGTTTCTTCACGCCGCGCGAACCGATGAGATAAATGTTTCCGTCGCCGTCCATCTCCATTCCCATTGGCGATGAACCGAGCTTGCTCACAAGTTTTGGCTCTCTTTTGCGCAAGTTGAGTTTCCACAGATCGTATCCGTCCTCAAATTCGCTTAAATAATAGAGCGTTTCGCCATCTTTGGTTATGATGGCGTCGGATATTGACGATGAGTTGGGCGTCAGCCTCACTGTACGGTCCTCAAATCCTTCAAGGTCCATTTGTACCGGAGTGGCCTTTGTAGCGGCGGCATCGTCGGTTTTCTCGTTATCTTTCTTCTTGTTCTTGTCTTTCTTGTTTTTATCTTTCTTGCCCGGTGTCACTGTTACGTTTGCCAACTTCTTTCCTTGTGATTTTTCCACTTCTTTGAGCAGTGCATAATCCTCTTCGCTCAGCCGGTAACGGTCGTAAGCGTCCTGATTGGTGAAGGCGAGCATCACATCGTAGTTCGAGCCCCACGATGCGTGATTTCTCATGCCGTAGCGCTCTGAAAGAAACAGCAACGCATTGCCGTCGCTGGTCCAACGCGGATTCTCGTCAAAATAGCCCGTTTCGGTCACTTTTGTCATTCTGCCTGTGGAGGCTTCAATAATGGCAATGTCGCCGTAAGGGTAGTGCAGCGGGTTCTGATATGTTATTGCAAGCCATTTGCTGTCAGGGCTCCACAGCGCTTTGAACCCTTTGGAGCGCGATGGGTCGGTTGCTCCGTCGGTTATCTGTCGCTCATTTCCCGAGGCAAGGTCTTTTATCATCAATTTGTTGCGGTCAAGGATATAGGCAAGCTGCTTTCCGTCGGGCGACAGCGAGGGCATTGTCCGGTCCAGTGAATCGGGTGTGAACACGGCCTGCTCGTCAATCAGTGTGGCGTTGGAGAAATTCGGGTCCTCGGCCCGCGCTATGCGGGCTTTGTAGATGTTATATTTTCCGTCGCGCGCCGATGTGTAGTAAAGCTCGCGTGAATCTTTGCCCCAAATCAAATCGCTCTCCCCTTCGGGGGTGTGGGTAACCTGTTTTGTTGATGAGTATTCGGCATCCGTAACAAACACTTCGCCGCGGCTTATGAAGGCAAGCTGTTTTCCGTCGGGCGAAATGGCCGCTTCGCTACCGGAGCTCACGCGCAGTCGCAGGGGTGATTCATCGCGGTCGGTGTTAATCAGTATGTTCACCTTTTCAGGATTTTCACCTGGCCGCATGGTGTAAATCTCTCCGTTATACCCAAATGCCATCAGCCCATTTTTGCCTTGTGACAGGAATCTTACCGGATGAGTGGGCATAGAGGTGAGTTTGGTAACGGCGGCCGGGGTTTTCAAGTCAAAGGAGTAAACATTCATGGGCTCGGCGTTTCGTTCCGAAAGGAAGTAAACCGTTTGACCGTCCTGCGACAGCACCGGGTTGCGGTCCTCGCCTTCGCGCAGCGTCAGATTGGTGTGCTTGCCTGTTGGGGCATCGAAGAGCCAAATGTCGCGGGTCACCGACGATGTGTGATGCTTTCTAAGGGCATCTTCCATTCCTTTCACATCCTCATATAGAAACGATTCGCCATCGGGCAGAAACGACGGCGTCAGCGCAGGCGTGGCCACTACCTGTGTGGTCCGGCCGCCTCCAACAGGAACTTTATAAAGCTCCGTAAGACGTCCGGAAGGAAACAGTACGCTTGTGGCCGGGTCCTGAATCGCGGCCGAAAACAACACGAACTCACCGTCGGGCGTGAACCCCTCGGGCGTTTCGTTGGCTGAATTGAACGTCAATCTCATCGGGGTGCCCCCGTTGCGGTCCATTATGTACACGTCCTTTCCGCCGTTGCGGTCAGAGGCAAAGGCAATCTTGCTTCCGTCAGGGCTCCACACCGGTGTGCTCTCGTAGCTTGGCAGGGTAGTGAGCCGTTGTGCCGCTCCACCGGCGGCATTCACTTTATATATGTCGCCCTGATAGGTGAAGGCTATTTCTGTGCCGTCAGGCGATATTTTCACGTCCCGCAGCCAAAGAGGAGCCTCTGCTGCGAGGGAGGAACCGGCGGCGCAAAGGGCCGCGAGTGTCAAAGTAAATTGGATTTTTTTCATCATAGTGCAAATTTAACCATTATAATTGATGTGTGCAAGTCTGCCCTGGCTTGCAGCAAAGCCGAGTCGTTTACTTTGTCGGTCCACTCATGTGGTTATTTAGAATTGTTATAAATTGGAGCGTGCCCGCACCCAAGGAGTGTACATGTCGTAGTTTGGCTGTTTATAGGGGTTGATACGGTGGATGATACTTAAAGTGTAGCTTTAAGTAGCGAAATTTTATTTTTAATTAAAATGCGTTCTGAATGTTGTTTATCTGAATTTAATTAAAGAAAATGTTTAATGGTGTTTTTAACATTTTTATAAATCGTTGTGGTTCAAGAAAGTGCAAATTTATTTAAAAAACCAAGAATAATTCCGTTTGTTTATGTCAAAAAAATATTGGAATTTTGTGATGAAAATTTTGAAGTTCATACCCCATATTAACACCTGCACGCAATGCCGCTCACCCATCAACAACTTTGGGACAAATGCCTGGAGATATTCGCCGATAATCTGAGCCCAGAACAATTCGAGGCTTGGTTCAAGCCGATATCCTCCATTGATTATGTCGACAACAAGCTTACGCTGCTTGTTCCGTCGCCTTTTTTCTATGAGCAGCTTGAAGAACGGTATGTGGGTTTGCTGTCGCGTACATTGCAAAAGGTCTATGGTCCCTCCATTAAATTATATTATAACTACTATCAGGTAGGGCGCGAACCCTCCACGCAGGTAACCATAGCAAGCTCCAAACCGAGTGTTGCCGTGGCGCCGAAACCGGGGGCTACCTCCAACCCCTTTGTAAGCGACGAGGTTGGAGAAATAGATGCGCAGCTGAATCCAACCTACACCTTTGAAAACTACTGCGACAGCATAAGCAACCGTGTTGCCCGAACCATTGGCGAGGCCGTGGCAAACGACCCCAAAATGAAAACCTTCAACCCGCTGTTCGTGTTCGGTGCACCCGGAGTTGGGAAAACCCACCTCATACAGGCCATTGGAATACGTATAAAAGAGGTGGCTCCCGCCAACCGTGTGCTCTACATCACTGCCCGGCTTTTTGAAAGTCAGTACACCACAGCGGTGCACCGCGGAAAAATAAACGACTTCATCAACTTCTATCAGAGCATCGACACCCTGATAATTGACGACATTCAGGACCTCATTGGGAAGCAAAGCACCCAAAACACCTTCTTTCACATATTCAACCATTTGATTCTTAATCAAAAGCAGCTGGTGCTTGCAAGTGATTGCGCTCCCGGCTCAATGGAAGGCATGGAGAAACGTCTCATTTCCCGTTTCAACATGGGGGTTGTGGCCGAGCTTGAACAGCCCGACTACTCGCTTCGCCTTGACGTGCTCCGACAGAAATCCGAGCAAGACGGCGTGCAACTCCCCGATGATGTTGTGGAATTCATAGCCTCCAATGTAACCGGTTCCATTCGCGAACTTGAAGGGATGGTGCTCTCGCTGCTCGCCCATGCCTCGGCCCTTGGACGTGAAATAACCCTTGAATTGGCTCAAAAAGTGCTTGCCCACTCCGTTAAAGTTAACAAGCGGACCGTTAATTTCGAAGCCATCACTCAAAAAGTGGCCGGATATTACGACATTGATCCCGACCTCATCTTTACCAAATCGCGCAAACGCGAAATTTCCGATGCCCGGCAGATGGTTATGTACATGGCGAAAAAACACGCCAAGATGCCACTGAAAACCATCGGGACGCGACTGGCTCGCACCCATGCGACCGTAATCTACGCCTGCAACAACATTGAGCAGCGCCTCCCCATTGAAAAACAGCTTCAGGCCGACGTCGCCGCCATTGAAAACTCCCTCCTCCGCTAACCCCTTCCCACCTTTCTGCAGGTGAGGCTCTAAAATGTGAGCTGTGCCGGGTGCGGCGATTGTATTATAGATTTCAAGGCACGAAAATAGAGTTATTACAATGATTTATTGTTGATATTGTTGACGTTGTAATGACTAAACGGCAATCGGTTACAATCTATTGGACTACAGAAGTTTTATCCTTACTCTTCCAATTTCGAAGTGTTAACGAATGCATAGCGCAATCATAGCATAGCGCAGAATAATGTTCTAAATCGTTAAAGCTCACTTCAGTTCAGAGATTTTTCAGCAGATTTGGTTGCACGGAGAATTTGTTATATATTTGCATTCGCATATCGTCAGCAGAGGCCGCTCGTTATTACTCTTAATTGAGCATTTTAACGATGTGGGTCTGTGGGCGGGATGCAATGACATATTGAAAAGCGTTTATCGACGCACAATCTTGACAATTAGAAATCTCGCAAGTTTCATTGGATTCGTCAAGGATGCGGCAACGGTAGATGACTTATGTGGATATGTATATTTTACCACACACCGAACAGCGCGTGAGCGTTATCGGTGTGCGATTATACATATTTGCGTGAGGCCTCTGCATCCCGTTGCTCGTTCTACGAATCCGGGCAATGCGAGAGCCTCTAATTGTGAGAGCGAGCAACAGATTAGGCTCTCACGCTTTTATTTTCAACATATGCCTGATTGAGAGTCCGCAGGCACTTCAAAAACCAATGAACCGTATTATCGCTTCTGCTGTCGGATTCCTAACCTTCACGGCTGTCTTTGCCGAGGGATATGACGTGCAAAGGTCAATGCTTGACACCTTCACTCGTTTTGCATCCATTGACAGCCAATCAAGCTATGACAGCATCTGTTCCGCCGGCCAACACAACATGGCTTTAGCCATTGAAAACGAAGTCAGGGGCATAATTGATTCCCATAATGCGGAGGGCGTGGTGTGCACTGTCAGCAATGAAAACTATGTTTACGTTATCATTCCTGCGAATACATCGGAAAAGTGTCCATCACTCGGGATCAGTTGCCACCTCGACGTGACACCCGAAGCCCCGGGAGGAAACATAAAACCGATTGTTGACACAAAAGATGGCCACACAATCGTGCGAACTGACGGAACAACCCTCCTTGGTGCCGATGACAAATGCGGCTGTACGATATCTGTCGAACTAATTCATAAGCTTCTTTGCGACAAAATCTTCAAACATGGCGATGTGATGTTTGTCTTCTGCCCTAATGAAGACGTAGGTCGCGCTGCTGATGCCATTGACTCAACTATATTCAACCCTGATATTCTCTTTGATCTTGACGGACCAGAGGGAGAAATCATCACTGATTCTAATTTTACGGCTCGCGGCTTTAATGTTAAATTCATTGGCAATGAGGCACATCCCGCTCGAGCTAAAGCCGAAAAATTAGGAGACGCTACAGCTGCGGCAGCCATGTTCATCTCGTTCTTCCCTGTGGAAATCCGCCCCGAAAACACCGAAGGTCGCCAAGGATACATTCATCCCTGGAGTTTTGACAAAAAAGAAGGTTGTGCTGATGTAATGGTGCAGACGCGCGTCCGTTATTTTGATAAGGCAGAGGGAGAGCGGTTTGACCGGCTGCTCGTTGATGCCATCGCTAAGGTGAAAAAAGAACTCCCTAATGTGGGAGTAGAGGTGGTTTTCGACGGCTTGCAATATGAAAATGTGGCATACACCATTCATCCCGAGGCAAAAAGCTTGGTTAAAGAAGCCGCGCGGAAGATTGGCAAGCGAGTCAAATTTACGGAAGAGCGCGGTGGCACCACGGCTTCGATGTTTGCAGCAAAAGGTCTGAATGGTGGCATGTGCGTTTTCACCGGTCAACATGAAATCCACTCCACTCGCGAGTATGCCGACCTTCAGGAAATGGAAGAAGCCTACAATCTGATGGTCGAGATAATTAAAGGCGTAGCAACACTAAAATAAACCAACATCAACTGACAAGTACATGACTATGCAAGGAAAAGAACTTCTAAAATATATCAAAGGGTTGCCGGAACATGAGCAAAACAAAATACTCGTAGATACCTATTGGCAGATAGCCGCAGCGCATGACAGCGGCCGCGCGTTTGCCCCATTCACATGGAAGGACTGCTCGCTTGACGACGATGGCGGCCGGCTCACAATCAATGCGTCCACTGACTATCAATTCTGCGAAGAGGTCTTTCAGAGAAACCTTCACGACTATGCCAAAGTGATTTACTGCCTCACTACTGGTAGCAAATCGGCTGAGTCAATGAGTTGGGATGCCGGTCGCAAGATCCAATCAAGTGTTCTGCGAGAAATAGTGCTGACCGTATGCGGACGCAACCATTCGGTAGAGCCGCTTTTAATAAAACTCCGTCAGCAATATACGGATGAAGACACATTTTTCAATGGATACACTACAGTTGATGAAAAAGAGGGCCGGGAAGCTGCCGCAAGGCAGCGACGCATTGATGCGGAAAACCGAGCCGGCGAAATCGCATATTCCCCCATACACACATCGATATTTCCCGCTCCTAAGAAATCCTGGTTCGAAAGAATAGGCATTTTTATACTGATGGCACTTTGTGTGGGTGGTTACAAGGCTTGCCAGGCTGAGAAGAAAATAAAGGGCCAACAAGCAGTACAAAGAATTGAAGTAATGCAACAAGAACGCAGAGAGTTCCATGAGACATTAAAGGGGGTGACATGGCGTGCTAAACCATCCGGCTCTGAAAATACATCAGAAAAAGACAATTAATTCAAAACGGACAAATACATAAGGTTATGAGAAGTGGACTTCATAATACTATTTCTATCCGACCACTAAGATTTCGCACAATTCTAATTCGATTACAATTATGAAAAAAATTCTTTTTTTATTCATCGCTCTAATCAGCGCTTCACTTGTACCCGCTGTGGCACAAGGCTTTATAGGTACATGGACTCCAGATAAAGAAAGTTCATTCGGTGAGATTCAGATAAAAAAGACCGCCGTGGGAAAATATAAGATGCGTATATCTCTTGGTGGCAAAGTACATACATCAGAAGCAGAAAATTCTTCCAAAGGTGTGTTGTATTTCTCTTTTGAAGAGAATACCCCCACACATGGAGATTTCTGGGTATCGGGTAAAGAGATTCTTGAAAAGGAGGAAGAACGCTCATGTAGTTCTTCCGGGGATGTCTCCGGATTTAGAGGCCCTCGTGGAATCCATGCAAATATTTGCAAAGACTACATAGATTTAAAAATTATAATCGTGAACCAAGACGAAATGTATGTATATTATAAACTTAGAGGAGAATATCTAAAAGGTTCAATACCTTTGTTCTTTCAAGAATCTAATTGGAGTCCTAATCCATTAGTTTATACGAAATGGTGAAATTCAAAACTAAAAACATTGATTTCCAAAAATCTAATCAGATAATTTAAATAATACTCCCTAATTATATGCGTTTTATTATTGCTATTTTAGTAACGATTATATGCTCTCTAAATATTTCAGCACAAACAAGTTGGTCAAAAGATGACCAGTCTCATCCTCTGAATGGTATATGGTATTTAGCTTATGCGGATGGAACATACCATCCAGTGCTTGATGTGTATTCTTCAGGTGGTAGGTACACTGTAAATTATGTAGGCCGCGACATTTTTGGAGGAGAATTCCGTAATGCTCAAATTACCGGACATGGAGACATTTGTGAAATTATGGTCGAAGTATTTTGGGATCATCATTCTGAGTTAAGGAAAAAAGGTTGGACTTATTACGTTGAAGACTGTGATGAGAAAGCTGACCCCGGATATTCTAAACATGGTTCATATAAATATGACCGCGATGTAGTTCGCTGGTACTATAAGGTGGATTTATCTATAGTACCATTAACAATGGAGTTTGTAAAAGTTCACACAGATTACTATCTGAAGGGAATTCATACTTATTCCGAAACCGATAGTAACCCAATCCCAAATAATCTATGTGCGTTTGATAAAGAATTAACAAAGAAATAATTCTATCCCATAACGCGGACTCCCGGATTTCCCGAGGGCACTGAAAAAGATATATAAATTCATAATTTCCCTCTGAAGAGACTAA
>JAMPBC010000025.1 GCA_023666905.1 Bacteroides sp.
AAGAGTTTACACACTTTGCCGCGCAGCCTCCAGAGTGTCGGGACGCCCCACGTCGAACCAACGGTAAGGCTCATCCGGTTCATAACCACGTATATCAAGACTGCTGCACATTTCAACATAGAACGGCGTAATGGAAAACTTATCTGTTTCGGAATTATAATTTTCCAAAGCATGCAAGGCAGCCGGCGAAATTATGTGGACACCTCCGAATGCTTTTCGGTGCATGCCATCCGCATCCAAAGATGCATGCCTGACTTCACCGGTTTTCAAATTGGTCCACCCGCGCAGCCGGTTGTCTGAATCCATGAGCAAATATCGGCTTGTGGCGCGGTCACCGACAAGCAACATGGCATCAGCACCGGCTTTGAAAAATGCATTTTCCATTGCCCTGAGGTCAAAGTCAGTTAAAATATCGGCATTATGCAGGAGAATGGGCTCATCACCGTCAAGCTGTGGAGCGGCTTTACGTACCCCGCCACCGGTGTCAAGCAACAGATTGCGTTCGTCGCTAATGATTATCTTAGCGTCAAAATTATTGTTAGCTCGCAAATAATCAATAATCATATCAGGAAAGTGGTGCACGTTCACAACCATTTCCGTAACACCGGCGTCCTTAAGTTTTTCAATTACCCTACCGAGCATAGGGATACCGCCAACTTCCACAAGTGCCTTAGGAGAGTTATCGGTCAACGGTTTAAGACGTGTACCGAGTCCTGCAGCAAAAATCATTGCTTTCATAGTCGCTCAATTATGTTTTGCTCGCGGTGAATCAACACCACATCAACATCAAACAATGAGGCAATATGCTGAGCCATTGCCTGGGCTGAGTAAACAGAACGATGGCGGCCGCCGGTGCATCCGAACGACACGGACAAGTTGGTGAAGCCTCGCTTTACATAACGGCTAACCGCATTATCCACCAAGCTGTAACAGCTATCTAAGAAAGTCAGAACCTCACCATCGTTCTCAAGGAATTCACGCACCGGCGCATCAAGACCGGTCAACTGCTTATATTCATCGTAACGTCCCGGATTATGGATAGCGCGGCAGTCGAACACAAAGCCTCCGCCATTTCCGGTAAAATCTTCAGGGATTCCCTTTTTATATGAAAAACTGTACACCTTAACCGTAAGTCGATCTGTTGAAGGAGCCGATATGAAACGAGAGTCAGCAGACAATTGAGTGAGAACAGATTTCAGATATGGAAATTCATCGGCTGAAAGCTCTTCAATGAGATTCAAAGCGTTTTCAATCGCAGTGGGGATGTTAGTAACGAACTCCGCCTTATGTTCGTGCAAACCGCGGAAACCGTAGGCCCCAAGCACCTGCAACATTCGGAACAAGGCCATCAGTTTCAGCTGCCTCGGCCATTCGGAATCGTATAAAAGACCCAATTGACCTGCTGCATCCACATACTCCCGAGCCAATTGCCACTTCAAGACATCCGGCAAAGCTATGCGCGCCTGCCACAGAAACGAGGCTACATCATAGAAAGGATTGCCCATGCGGGCACCTTGAAAATCAATCACAAACGGCTGTCCATGGTGAATCATTACATTTCTCGACTGGAAATCGCGCAAAATCAATGAGTTGGACTTTTCAGTAGCCACTACATCACATATCTTGTCAAATTCCTTTTCAAGAGCCACCTCATAAACATTTACGCCCGCAAGCTTAAGGAAACAGTATTTGAAATAATATAAATCCCACATAACGCTCATGCGGTCCATTGCCTTACGGGGGTAGCATTTGTCAAGATCCAATCCTTTTACTCCAGCCGCGTGAAAGCCGGCAAGAACTGTTAGCGTGTCCTTGAGCAAACCGTACGCCTCATCGCTCGTAACTCCCGGCCGCATAATTAGCTTATAAAGTGAATCATCGCCTAAATCCTGCTGGATATAGACTGTGGAATCATCTGAAACCGCAATTACTTCCGGCACAGGTAAGTGATGTTTCTTAAAGAACCTGTCGAGCTCCAGAAAAGCTTCATTCTCCTGTCTTTCGCAGCCTTCGGTTCCAATAACGGATATGTTGTTCAGGTGCATCCTGAAATATTTTCGGTTTGACCCGGCACCGCGCAACGGTTCTATTTTTTCAGGTGCACATCCGTAATGTGAGGTAAATAACTCAATCAGCTTTTCCATTGATGTGATTTTGCTTACAAAATTACAAATTAATATTGTAACTTTGCAACACATCACTCACGAACTGATGCGCCGAATGAGCAACACAAAAAAAATATTCGGACTTGTGGGACATCCCCTTGGCCATTCCTTTTCCGGTAAATTTTTCAATGAGAAGTTTACCCGTGAAGGGATTGATGCCTGCTACCTGAATTTCGACATTCCACTGGCCACTCCCCTTGCCATTGGGATTGAGCAGCTGCTCCGGGAGCACAGCCAAAATCTCAAAGGTTTCAATGTCACTATTCCCTACAAAGAGGAGATAATGCCGTTGCTTGATAATGTTGACCGTGAGGCTGCGGCTATTGGGGCGGTAAATGTAGTGAATGTAATCCGGTCTCCATTTGACAACAGGCTCACGATGCATGGATTCAATACCGACCACATAGGCTTTGCCAAAAGCATTTTGCCATTTCTCGGCCCACTACATAAAAATGCGCTTGTGCTAGGTTCGGGAGGAGCATCGAAGGCCGTTTGTTATGCATTACGGAAACTGGGCATTGAGCCACTGATTGTATCGCGTACGCCTGCTTCAGGTCAAATTTCATATTCAGAGCTGACACCCGAAATAATGGAATCGCACAAAGTGATTGTCAACTGTACGCCTTTAGGCACATTTCCACATGTGGAAACATGCCCGAAGATACCGTTTGAACTGATTGGCCGGGAGCATCTTTGTTATGACCTTGTGTACAATCCTGCAGTTACAACATTTATGCAGAGAGTTTCCGAGCGAGGTGCCTGCATCATAAATGGCGCGGAAATGCTAAGAATCCAAGCTTTGGAAGCATGGAAAATTTGGAATAACTTAACCCCGGACAATAAATTATGAAAGTAAGCGAGCAACGTTCCAGTATGCTTCACGGCATACTGCTTATAGCACTCTTTGCTTGTGCCGCATTCTACATCGGACAAATTAAAATGCTGCAAGACCTGTCAATATCCCCAATGATTATTGGCATTGTATTGGGTATGATTTATGCTAACAGTTTGCGAAATAATTTGCCCTCCACATGGGTGCCGGGCATTATTTTCTGTTCAAAGAAGATTTTGCGACTCGGCATTATACTCTACGGATTCCGCCTCACTCTGTTTGACGTTATGGAGGTTGGTGTGGCCGGAATTGTTGTGGACATGATAATTGTCAGCGTCACCATTCTTGGCGGCGTAGGGCTTGGCAAATTACTGAAAATGGACAGTGAAACAGCTCTGCTCACTTCCGTGGGAAGTGGAATTTGCGGCGCAGCGGCAGTGCTTGCAGCTGAATCCACCATTCATGCGAAACCCTACAAAACAGCCGTGGCTGTTTCTACGGTGGTGATTTTCGGAACCATAGCCATGTTCCTTTATCCCATAGCTTACCGCACCGGCTTGCTTGAACTTGAGCCTAATCAAATGGGAATATTCGCAGGCTCAACACTCCATGAGGTTGCCCACGCCGTAGGAGCTGGCAATGCTATGGGTGCCGAGGTGTCAAACACTTGTGTCATTGTGAAAATGATTCGTGTTATGCTGCTTGTTCCCGTGCTACTTGTGCTCGCTCTGTGGGTTGCATCAAAGAGCAGGAAATCATCGGAAGCCAATTCATCAAAAAGCAAGCTTGCAATTCCCTGGTTTGCGCTGTGGTTTCTTGTGATTATCTGCTTCAATTCTTTTGTTCCGCTCTCCAACACCGTTACCGATTGCATAAACTATTTTGACACTTTCCTTCTCACAATGGCCATGGCTGCATTGGGTGCTGAAACGAGCTTCGACAAATTCAAGAAAGCCGGAGTTAAGCCCTTTTTATTGGCGGCAATGCTTTTCTGCTGGCTGATGTGCGGAGGTTATTTACTGGCCCGCTACCTTGTCCCCGTTCTCTCTTAGCCGTTTCAGTCTTGCCACAGCGCCGCTGCTTCCAATAACAATTTGTTTTGCAGCGGGGATTGTTCTATACATCTATCTGCCAACAATTCCAATTTTGGTGGTCGGCTTGATTTTAGCTACCACGGTTTGGTTTTTCAACCGACACGTGTCAATGCTCTTTGTTGCCGCCCTTTTGGGGATTGCCGACGCATCTCTTTGCATGCCGAAAGATGTTGATGAATCGCTAATCGAAACACCAAAACTGGTGAGTGGGGAAATTTCCGAGGTACATCATTCCAAGTCGTCACAATCAATAATTCTTGAAACCGGAAGCTCTCGTATAGGGCTTACCTACCCCGGATATGCATCGGAATTTACAAAAGGTGAAAAGCTAACGGTCCACATTACACCCGAAAAAGTCGTTGCCACTACGGACCTGCCTTTTGAAACGGACCCGGCCAACATTTTAATAAGGGACGGAGTACTGCTGCAGGCGTTTATTACAGACGAAGACATCGTTGAGATTGGGAAACCGGACCGCTTCACCGATTTCTTGAACCGGATGCAAGCCGCGACTCTTCAGCTTGTCAACACCTCAAAGCTCTCCTTTTCGGCCAAAGGATTTATTGGGGCGGCTCTTTTAGGCAACACAGAATCAGTTTCCGAGTCGCAACGCGATATGTTCCGTGATTCGGGAGTTGCCCACATCCTGGCATTAAGCGGGCTACATGTTGGTATAATAGCATTATTGGCTGGATTTGCACTTTGGCCACTTTACATTACGGGCCATGCCAAATGGCGAATGGCCGGAGTGCTTCTGATAATATGGATATTTGCACTTATAACCGGATTAGGGGCATCTGTGGTGAGAGCATCCATAATGATTTCCATCTATATTATTGGCCGAATATCGCAACGCAAATCTTATTCGGTCAACAGCCTGTGTGCGGCGGCACTGCTGATTTTGCTGTTCAGTCCGGCATCGCTTTTTAATATCGGTTTTCAGCTATCGTTTGCCGCAGTGCTCTCCATTATCCTTTTTGCAGAACGGTTTAATCCGGTTTCGCCTCGACACCGACTGCTACACGCAGCAACAGCAGTTTTTACGACAACACTGAGTGCAATGGCAGCCACGGGATTGCTTACAGCTATATACTTTCATACTTTTCCCGTTTACTTCTTAGTGGCAAACACTTTCACTGGCGTTTTCATTCCATTTATTTTAGGGGGCGGCCTGATTATAATCCCTTGCGGGGCTATTGGCTTGGCTTGCTGCACATTATGCAGTGCGGTGAGTGCGTTAACCGATTGGATGTTGCAAATGGTGAACTTTATCGCCACTCTTCCGGGAGCTACAATTGACAACATCTACATTGAGGCATGGATGGTTGTTCCATTGACTCTCACTCTTGCAGCGCTTAAAATCCTGCTTGACAAGCCGCAACGAAAAACCGCATTACTTTTTGGAACTACCGCCTTGATATTTTCTTTTTCTCTAATTTTAACCGATAGACCAAAGTTTGATAACCGATTATATTTGTCGCGCGACAAGCGACACACTGAAATCGTAATTCCAAAATTTAATTCAAAAGAGCTGATACTCATAACAACCACGCCTCACGAACCCACAAATGTCAAAACAAGAGCCGAATGGCGTTATGGCGATTTTATGCTTAAGGCCGGTCTTGATTCTGTTAAAGTTGACACAACCAATTGTAACTCAAACCGTTTGATAAGCGTTGATGGAAAAACCATTGGTCTGATTTCGGGCAAAGCCGTTAACTTCCCCTCAGACAAACTGAATTATGCCATTGTTTGCCGTGGCTTCCGTGGGAAAATTACTGAAATTGTCGATTCATTCAATCCTGACACCATAATATTAGCGGCCGACCTGCATCCACGACGCATAAGAAGATACGAAGAAGAATGTCAACAAAAACAAACGCCTTTTATCTCGGCTCGCAACCAACGATGGAACCTTGGCTATGACAACTCGTTGAATCCTATAGTAAAATAGCTTTTAGAGGCATCTTTAGGCCTGACTACGCAGCCATTGGCCATTACCAAATCAAGGTCAATAACAACGTATGGAGCTGTCTTGGTTCGTCCTGAAGCTGTTTCATAATCCTTACATGCCTGTTGAATTTGCGCTGAATCCAGTGGCGAAAAGCCTTTCACAACAGCGTTGAAATACATTGTTCCATCTCCATTAACCGAGGGAGTGGAATAAACAGACGATGATTTTGCTTCGGCCAACAGATTCTCCATGAATCTCATGGCTGATTCAACATAGCCGCGAGCAGTTTCCGGCACATTGCTTCCAATGCTTATGACATATTCGTTAACCATCAATCTGCTTAATTGAAAGTGATATACGTTGGCGCTGTAAATCAACATCAATCACTTTGACCGTTACAATTTGCCACAACTTAAGGACGTCTGACACCGCAGTCACTCTCCGTTGGCTTAACTCGGAGATGTGAAGAAGTCCACTTTGCTTGACACCAATGTCAACAAACGCACCAAAGGCTGTGATGTTGACCACTTTTCCTTTTAAAATCATTCCGGAGCGAATCTGGTCAATTGCGCGTAAGGACGGGTCTTGCCAATCAGCTGATTGTGACTCTCTCGGGTCTCGACCGGGTTTTTTCAGTTCACTAATAATATCCTCAATTGTGTCCATTCCAACTTCGGACCCAACATACTTTTCCGGAACTATTTTTGAGATGAGTTCATCGTTACCAATCAACTGATTAACTTCACAACCCAAATCGCGTGCCATCTTTGATACAAGCTCGTATCGTTCAGGATGAACAGCACTGTTATCAAGTGGGTTATCGGTACCGGGGATGCGCAGGAAGCCCGATGATTGCTCAAATGCTTTTGCTCCCAGACGGGGAACTTTCTTAATTTCACTACGGCTTTTAAAATCGCCATTTTCCTTACGGTATGCCACTATGTTGGAAGCCAGGACAGGACCGATACCTGCAACGTAACCAAGCAATTCAACCGATGCGGTATTAATATTTACGCCAACTTCGTTAACGCAGCGTTCAACCGTAAAGTGCAGCGCATCACGAAGTTTTGTTTGGTTAACATCGTGCTGATATTGCCCAACGCCAATTGATTTCGGATCAATTTTAACCAATTCAGCCAATGGGTCTTGCAATCTGCGCCCTATGGAGACGGCGCTTCGGAATGTAAGGTCAAGGTCAGGAAATTCGCGACGGGCTACATCAGAGGCGGAGTATATACTGGCACCTTGCTCACTGACTTTCTCAACGTGAGCCATTGCCGCTATGCCGCTATTAACAAGGAAGTCTTCTGTTTCGCGCGATGCCGTTCCATCGCCCAATGCAATCAAACTACAGCCGTATTTTCCTATAAGATCCTTTATTTTATTCTCTGCTTCGGCGATTTTCCGTACAGGCTCAACAGGGTAAATAACACAGTGGTCCAACAAATCGCCTTGCGGACTAAGAACCGTTACTTTGCAACCTGTCCGGAATCCGGGATCAATAGCAATAACCGTTTGAGGCTTCACGGGAGGATAAAGAAGAAGCTGACGTAACCCATCGGCAAACAACCCAATGGATACATCGTCACTGCGCTCGCGCACATCGGCCATTACCTCGGTTGTTATGGAGGGTAACAGCAACCGTTTGTAACTATCCTTCAGCGCAGAATTAACATAACCGGCAGACTCGGCGGAAGCATCGCGGTGAATAAACCGACGCTGCAACGATACCATGTCACGCTCTTCTTCTCCGTTAACGCTTACGGACAATACACCCTCATTGCTTGCGCGCTGTAAAGCGAAAAAAGTATGGGCAGGCAGTCCGGCTAATTTTCGGCTGAAATTCTGATATGTTTCGTATTTTGTTCCGGTAGCATCTCCTTTTGTTGAAAGAGTACCGTGGCGCTGCAACGCGTCTCTCAGATGGCTTCGGGTTTTGGTGTCTTCGCTAACCCATTCGGCTATAATGTCGCACGCTCCTTTCAGAGCATCTTCCGTGTTGGCGACATCTTTATTGACAAACCGCTCGGCAGCCCCTTGCAGATTGCGGCTTCTCTGACTCATTATGATTTTGGCAAGAGGTTCCAATCCTCGTTCCCGGGCAATGGAAGCACGGGTGCGTCGTTTGGGTTTGAAGGGCAAATAGTAGTCCTCAAGCTGCCGGGAGTCAAAGCAGGCCTCAATATTGCTACGTAAATCGGCTGTAAGATTTCCGCTGCTTTCAATTGAGGCAAGAATGGTTTGCTTGCGTTTGTCCAGCTCAATAAGCGATTCCAACCGCTCTTGAATTTTCTTTACCGCCACCTCATCAAGTCTGCCGGTAGCTTCCTTCCTGTATCGGGCTATGAAAGGAACCGTTGCGCCATCATTGAGCAGCTCAACAACATTCCGCACATGTTTGGTGTCCAGCCCGAATTCACGTGCAATATGAGCAAAGATTTCAGTATCGGTCATTTCGCTTTTTTAAGTGTCAAAACAGTAATTTCAGGAGTGGCTCCCAAACGCATAGGCAATCCTACCGTGCCGGCACCTATGTTTACATATAGCGGATGAGTGTTTTTAGAATCGTAATATAGCCCGCCCCAATTTTTATACCGGAAAGCGGCCGGTGAAAGTCCAAGCACCTCCATCTGCATGGCATGAGTGTGTCCGGATAGAGTTAAAGCTATGTTCACATCCTCATGGTCAGCAATATCCATTGACCAGTGTGCGGGATTGTGGGTTAGCAGTATCTTGGTAACGGAATCGTTCAATGTGGGATAAGACTTGGACAAGGACCCATAAACGGTAAAAGGTGGATCGCCGACATTTTCCACACCAATAATGGCAATGGAATCACCGTTGTGATAAATAAATTCGGTTTCATTCTTTAAAAGTCGCCAGCCCATAGAGGCTTGCATATCGGCAAGCGCCCGTATATCGGCAACTTTTTCTTCAGGAGAGTCCCATGAAGCATAATCGCCATAATCGTGGTTACCCATGATTGATATTACACCGTCGGGAGCATCAAGCTGCGACAAGGGGGAAATATGTGGCAACAGTTCATGACTGTGTCGGTTTACAATGTCGCCCGTAAACACAATCAAATCTCCGTTCATTGAATTGACTTTACCCACTAAATTACTCAAAAATGTGGTGTCAGCACCATAAGTACCGGTGTGCAGGTCGGAAATTTGCACAATTTTATACCCATCAAAAGCTGCCGGCAGATTTTCAACCGGAATTTCCACTTCGTTCACCTGCACTCGGAACCGGTTAATCAAAGCTCCCCACCACATGGCCAGAAACGTTATAACCGACAAAACGCCGCCCGTTACTGATAGCCAGCTGAGATGTCGCCGTTTGAATAGCAATGGAATGGAGGCTATGCAATCTACAACCACAAAAATAAGTTTGGAGGCGTATATACTTATAAAGGTGAACAGCATCCACATTATTGAAACCAAAGTACCGTCGTCGCCCGACTTTCGCGGCATACACAAGGTCACTATCAAACCAAAATACAATACCAAAGCACTCCAAAATTGTATTTTTGAAGGCATTGCTGAAGCGTATCGCTTCTTAGCCGCCACATATATGTAGAAATCTATGGCAACGATGAAAACAGCCATCACCATTACCGGTATCAAAGGTATTCTCATAATGTTAAGTTGCTAAATGTGGCAATCTTCGCCTGTTGACGACAGCTTGTTTTTCAGCGGGTTGGAATACATTACAAGCATCATTTCACGCATAAAGTTGCGGTCGAGTGTGGAAATGTTGTCAAGACGCACTTTGTCAAGCTGGCCCTCGACATATTCCATAAAGTCTTGAGCTTGCGCCGGAGTGTAATGCGATTCAAAGCGATTAGTGTTATTCAGCTTATCGTAAGCGACATAGTTAATCGGGTAAATTTTATAACCCATGTGTATGTTGCAGTCAATGAGCGAACAAATGCGCTTTATAATCTCAATCTTCTCTGTTTCGGCAGGAAGCTCGGCCAACTCGGAATTTATGCATCGTCCAATTTCAAAATGAACGTGCCCCTTGGGCTGAAGCAAGCCCGTTTCCATGCTGAGCAAATCATCATGGGGCGACTTTTTAAATTCGGGATCAAGTTTACGGAGCAAGAACTCCCTGGCCTTAAGATGATCGTTGGGGTCATACTCGTAAGTTATGGAAACAGGCACAATGTTAATGGACTGCAAATTTTCCACAACAGAGCCACCTCCTGAAAGGGCAAGCATTTTCACAAGGGCTTCCTGAGTGCGATCGTTTGAATCCTTGGCACGACCTTCGCGCTGAGCAATCCAAACACTTTCATGCTTTTGATTGATGGCATAGTGAATATAAGCCGATAACTGCTTTGCCGCTTCAAGAGCCTTGGTTAGCTTCAGATTTCGCTTAACTATGAAACTCTTGTTTAGTTTTACCAAATCCGTTATCCAATCATAAATAAGGAGATTGTTTCCAATCGCCACCTCGGAAGTGGGGTACCCGTTGTTAAGGAACCCGAGGTTCAAGAAAGAGGCATCAAGCACAATGTCGCGATGATTGGACATGAACGTGTAGCTCTTTTGGCGGTCAATGTTTTCAAGGCCGCCAATAGACACTCCTTTGGTTGTTTTTGCCTCGAGCAGCTTGAGGAAAGGCAACATAACTTCTCGCTGGAATGTGGCATTGTCCGGAACCTCACAAAGCATTTTGCAAAACTCGGGGAAGTCCACATCGGGCATAACATATTTCACGGCATGCTCAAAGCCCGGTTCTTTAACCAAGTTGGCCATCCGCTCCTTGAATTCGGCATCGCTGTAGGGAGCTATATCTTTAAAATCAATTTGTTCATCCATAAGAAACACAAACAATTATGTTGGAAAGCCGAGAAAGGGAGAGTATCAGCCGGCACAGTGTCAAATTTTTTTCAAAATTATAGAAAAAATTCCAATGTAGCCATATTCTATGGTGTTTTCTTAGCTTTTTTTAATGATTAATTGAGCCGCTTTTCGCTAAGTGTCTACTAATTAAATACAACTTTCTCCCTTAAAAGTTTCACAGAGGGCCTGCAATATTTTTGGCCGATGAATAATTGCGCCATTTTTCAATCATGGCGGTCATGTCGGCCGGGATATTAGATTCAAAAAACATTTCCCGACCGGTGCGAGGATGAACAAACCCCAAAGTGCGCGCATGCAAAGCCTGCCGCGGACAAAGGTCAAAACAATTGTTCACAAACTGCTTGTAGGCCGAAGTGCGCTCTCCGCGCAAAATCTTGTCGCCACCATAGCGGGAGTCGTTGAGTAGCGGATGACCGATATGGAGCATGTGAACGCGTATTTGATGCGTCCGCCCTGTTTCCAACCTACATTTCACCATCGATGCATACCCAAAGCTTTCAATCACGGAGTAATGCGTTACGGCATGCTTGCCTTGCATCGGGTCGTCCAACACAGCCATCTGCATGCGGTCCTTGGGATTGCGTCCAATATTTCCTTCAATTGTGCCTTGCGCGGGAGTAGGAACGCCCCAAACCACGGCCACATACTCGCGGCGAGTGGTTTTATTGAAAAATTGCTTGCCAAGATTTGTTTTTGCATCAGGAGTTTTGGCAACGACAAGCAAGCCTGAGGTATCCTTGTCAATGCGGTGAACGAGTCCCATGCGGGGGTCGTTCACGTCATAGTCCGGATTATCGCGGAAGTGCCATGCCAGTGCATTGACCAACGTGCCGCTATAATTTCCGTGTCCGGGATGCACAACCAGTCCTGCCGGTTTGTTAACCACAAGCAGATCGGCATCTTCGTAAACAATGTCAAGTGGAATATTCTCGGGAATAATTTCAAGCTCATAACGCGGCCTGTCCATAACCACGCTTACCACATCGAGGGGTTTCACGCGGTAATTTGATTTAACCGGCTTGCCGTTCACAAGCACACATCCGGCATCGGCAGCTTGTTGCACACGATTTCGCGACGACTTCTCCAGTCTCGACACCAAGAATTTATCAACCCTTAGCAGCTGTTGTCCCTTGTCGGCCACGAAACGAAAGTGTTCAAACAAACCATTGTCCGAATCCAAAGCCTCAACGTCATCGTCGTCAACAATATTGTCAACTTCTTCCATCAATCAGTGTCAGAACAGGTTTAGTTTCTCCACCGTGTAGGTGGTGTCAATGTCCATTGAGTCGGCCTCGACTTCATTGTTCAGGATTTCCTCAGGAATGCCGGCCCCTATTTCCACCACAAGATTGGCATTAATGGGCACTCGCGCGCCGGCCATCAATCGTTTGCCATCGCGCTTAACCGACAGCACAAGGTCCTTGAAATCTGAGGGGACCGTATCGGTGCGAACATTCTTAATTCCCAAACCGTCGAGAATCGACTTTGCCTGCCGATAAGAAATGTCAGTCAACGCAGGCAGAACCACCTGCCGGGGAGAGAAAGCGTTGATTGAAAGATAGACCGTGCAACCATCTTTGACAGTGCTGTTTTCTTTAGGAGATTGGTCCACGACCTGTCCGGGCTTTATTGCAGCATCATATATGGAATCGTTTATAACCACCGTAAAACCGGCAGCCGAGAGGCGCTCCTCAGCATCATAAACCGAAAGCCCCTTAACGGAAGGCACCACAGCCTCCTCGCCATGGCGGGTCCATGAATCGATCCAAAGCGACGAAAGCCACACAAGCACCACCCCCACAATTATCATGAGGATCACATTGAGAACCACCTTGAGCCATATAGGCAAACCACCTTGGCCTCCATTATCTTGTTCCTTATCAGTATTCACAAAGCGTTGATTTTGGTTTCAACCGCAAAAATAAATATTTTTTTCGGATTCTCACCAATATTCCCACCCAAATAAGTAAGCATTCCGTCCGTACCGGACGGTTTCTGAAACCACTCATGGATAGCGTCGGGCGCAGGAAACCGCAAATTTCGGAGTTTCATATCTGAATTTCCGCGAAGCCGACTTTTAACAAGTTTTAATTAAACAATATTAACTAAATTCGCTTGTGCTTGGCAGCGCCGGTTGTGTAGAAGAATTCCTTTGTAGACATTTAGATATATATTGAAAGCGATGAAGATATATTTTCAATAGTAAGAAATCAAGGATAGTGTTCTAGGATTTCATATTGTAATATTTAAACATAAATGATATGCGCAGATTTTGTAAAGCTTTAGTTTTCATTATTCCAACACTTTTTCTTTTTGGTAGCTGCCAAGAGACGCAATATTATTACGGTTATTCATAACGAGTCGGATGATTACATACTGGCAAGCTCTTATTCTGATATAAATAATTTTATGCAATATTTTTCAACCCAACTGCTCGCGCCGGGGAGATTCCATAACTTTTACAGACCACGATGATGGCCTTTTTGAAATTTTTGATTGGAGGGATTTTGCCGTTCTAAAAAAGAGTACAATAGAGTCAATGACGCGTGATGAATTGATTGAACGCAATGAATTTGACTGGACAATACGCGTTTATCCAAGTCATTTCACAACATCAGATACATTTCATGTTTATTTTTATGATTGAGGGACTGAGCAATGAATAAACACCTTGGCATTAGCATGTTAATTTTGCACTTAATACTATGTTTAACGGTTACGGGATGCAAACATGAACCTGAGATTAGAGATGCGTACTTTGATGTCATTAACAATTCTAATGATATGGTTATTTTATTGGTTGAAAGGTACGATAAAACGTATTCGGGTTCAACAATTTCGGTAAATGAGTTTTTCACGTCCCACCCCTGGCTCACACATTTTTTTCACACTCTACCCCGGTGATTCTAACAAAATACACTTACATACAGCTGGATTTAATAGCATAAGGGAGACCGAAGACAGGGCAGTTATTTACGCGCTTAAATTCTCGACACTTGACCGATACACCAAGCAGGAGATAATTGACAGGAACATATACGACGCTTACATTGACATAACCCTTGACGAAGTTGAGGAGAATAACATATCATTCTTAAACCTCTTCAACAACGAAGACAATTAAACGTGGTCGCCCCCCCCTCGAGACATCTACTAATGAATTGAGTGGATTTGTATATGTTATGGACTATTGTGTCCTTCACCGGAAGCATAATCTTAATAAATACAAACTTTTTGGCACGTTTGACAATTGTTACAAAGAAAAGTTGTAAATTTGCGGTCTGAATCCAACTTTGAAGAATGAGAAAATTCCTACTCATATTTTTAGCCGCCATCTGCCTGACCGGCTGCGGTGAATACCAACGTGCTCAAAAGAGCACCGACTACGACTACAAACTTGACTTCGCCAAGCGTGCCTTTGAAAACAAGAAATATGTTCAGGCTTCAACCATACTCACTGACATTGTAACCGTTTTCAAGGGATCGGATAAAGCCGAGGATGCGCTTTATCTGCTTGCGTTGAGCCACTACGAGAATAAAGATTATGTGAATGCCGGTGCATATTTTAAAACGTACTATGACCGTTACCCCAAAGGCAAGTACACCGAACTGGCCCGCTTCTACAGCGGCTACGGCTACTATCTTGACTCTCCCGATGTGCAGCTTGATCAAAGCGGCACCATCAAGGCCATTGAAGAACTTCAAGCTTTTTTGGAGTATTTCCCTCACAGCGATAAAGTGAGCATTGCGCAAAATGCCATTTTCGAGCTTCAGGACAAACTGACATTGAAGCAACTTCAAAACGCCCAGCTTTATTATAACTTGGGCAATTACATGGGCAATAATTACGAATCGTGCGTGATTGTGGCCAAAAATGCAATTAAAGATTATCCTTACTCACGTTACAAAGAGGACCTTGAACTGCTGGTGCTTAAAGCACGGTATCAGGAGGCTTCACAGAGCGTTGAGGAGAAGAAACAGGACCGCTACCGCGTGGTGGTTGACGAATACTACTCCTTTATCAACAACTACCCCGACAGCCCCAACCGCAAGGAAGCCGACAACATTTTCAAGATTGCCAGCAACCACATTCGTGACTGACACCGCACACATTATTATTGAATATATTCAAAAAATCATATAGCATTAAAGATATGGATTACAAAAGGACAAATGCTCCGCTCAACACAGTGACCCGCGACCTCATTGAACTTTCAGAGGACACAGGCAATGTTTATGAAACCGTTTGTGTGATTGCAAAACGTTCCAATCAAATTGCAGCGGAAATGAAGCATGATCTTGAGAAAAAACTCCAGGAATTTGCATCGCTCAACGATAATCTTGAAGAAGTGTCGGAAAACCGCGAGCAGATTGAAATTTCACGCTACTACGAAAAACTCCCCAAGCCAACTCTGATTGCCACTCAGGAGTATATCGAAGGAAAAATTCACTATCGCAATCCCTCCAAGGATAAAATAAACATGGCCGATTAACGGCTCGCCAAAAAATAATGCTGAAATAAATTGGTGGTTAGTGTTAAATTAGCTACCTTTGCAGCCGAAAAGCGGGAGCCTTCAGCAACCGCCACTCATTCAACTCATTATTAACCAATAAAAATTTTCCAAGAATGCACTTGAATTCTGACGAAAAAGTAGAAATCTTCGAGAAGTACGGTAAGGGCAAGACTGACACTGGCTCAC
>JAMPBC010000026.1 GCA_023666905.1 Bacteroides sp.
CACCGAGATATGCGACCTCAGCGTTAACATATATTATGGGACAGGCTCTTAATCTATCCCTGAAACAAGTTGACTCAAGGCGTTCCATTCGTCCCGTCCCGTTCCGTGGTGGGACAAGCGGAACGAGTGGAATGGAACGAACGGAACACGTGCAGAAACAAGACAATAAAAACCGCGTTGACCATAACATTTTCATAACACTTTCCGTTTCCCCGGCAGGGAAATATTTGACAACAATATTTGTGAAATTTGTTATTATTATATATTTTTGTACATTAAACAAGACAGTTATGGCAATGACAATAAACTCATCTCCCGTTCTTGTGGGAGAATCGGCACGTGCTTTTTTGGAAGAAGCTGAACGTAACAGCAAGCTTCCCACTCCCCGTCTGTCGGCCGAGAGGGAGGCGGAATTGCGCGAAATCGACAGAAGATCCCGCGAACTGCTGTCGCACATAACAAGAACACAGGGATGAACAGGACCGCCGAATTTGATTTGTCGGTAGACGCCAAGCGGCTTCCTTATACGGAGCCGGTAGCTATGTTTTGTAATCCTTTTTCTTGTAATGATCCGGATCTTGACGAATTTTTCTCACGCGACTCATTTTTCTACGATGTGGAGATGATTGGTAAAACCTATGCGTGGGTTATGGCAACAGATCCCAAGATAATTTTGGGTTTGATTACGCTTGCAAACGATAGCGTAAAAACCAATACATTAGCCGCATCGGCGCGGAACAGGCTGCAGCGGTCTGTGACAAACGCCAAACGTGGTATCAACTTCCCGGCAGTGCTTATCGGACGCCTTGGTGTGGCCGGCGCTTATCAAGGGAAGGGGTTTAACATCGGCAGCCAAATAATTGACTATGTGAAGGACTGGTTCCGGTCAAGCGATAATAAAACCGGTTGCCGGTTCATAGTTGTCGATGCGTATAATAATACGCGAACCATACGCTTCTATGAGCGTAATGGATTCAAAACGCTGTACAAAACCGAACGTGAGGAGCGTGATTTCCTTGGACTGGATGATGACGAACCACTGGAAACACGCTTTATGTTCTATGATTTAAAACGATGATATGTGTCCAGCACGTGTTCCATTTGTTCCGTTCCGTGGTGGGACAAGCGGAACGAGTGGAACGGAACGGAACGGGATACGGCTGACCGATTCGACATTAGCATGGAAGGCGGCGAGCAATCAGAGTGAGGAAATAATCAGGCTGTTTGCCCGGTCCACCACCGAGGTGTCGAGTGAGGCAAGATAGATTTTGGTGGTGGCTTCGCTGTCGTGTCCCATCCCCTCGCTTATAACGCTCACCGGAATGCCCTGCGCCTTGGCCACCGAGGCCCACGAATGGCGCGCCACGTACATGGTCACCGGTACCTGCAGGCCAATCATTGCCGCCACTTTTTTCATGTTACGATTTATTTTGCAGGCGACATAACGGTAGGCACACCGTTCATTACTCGCAGGGTTAGTTAGAATTGGCAACAGATACTGCGTTGGATTGGCCGGATACTTATCCACGAGTTTCTGCATTTCCTTGGTCCACCCAATGGTGAGTTGTTGTCCGGTTTTCCGTCGCCGGTAAACAACGTAGCCGTTTTTCAAATCGGTCTTTTTCAGAAAGGCCATATCAATCAGGCTCATACCACGTAAATAGAAGCTAAGCAAAAACATGTCACGCGCATAGTCAAGCATGGGCATGCCTGACAAATCCAATCTTTTTATCTGCTTGATGCGTTGCAACGGAAGGGCGCGTTTGGTGGTTTTTTCCACTCCGGTGTACACGCGGCGGAACGGCTTTTTGTCCTCGATTACGTCTTCGTCGACGGCGCGGTTATATGCAGCGCGGAGTATACGCATGTAGAACGAGCTGGTGTTGGGAGTGTTTCCGCGCATTTTATGCCATGCTTCATACTCCTCTATAATATCGGTGGTGAGGCAATCGAGCATCAAGTCTTTATTTTTCCGGAAGTGTCTGAAACTGTTCAGCGCCGCGGCGTATGTTTCCGAAGTCCGGTACTTGCCGTTGACCTTCAATTTCGCGATAAGGGCCTTAAGATATTCAAACAGTGAATAGCGGTTTTCAAATCGCTTGTATTCTTCCACAATATCATTGACAGTATATGCTAACTCCTTGGCGGCTAACATCCGGTCGATTCGCTTCAGCCGTTCCACATCCATTTTTATCCTGCCCCGCAGGCCGAGCAGCAGCTCCATTCGCTTGCCAACACGGGGGACTACAATGGCCGAGCGTGTTACGTCCCACTCGCAAGGGAAAAGAGTGTAACCCGTACAAAGTTGGCTCACTTTGCGTTCATGAATAATCTGATAATAAACCGAACCCGGCTTGTCCTTGACAACCGACGGGCGATATTTTACTGCAATCGAAGTCATATTACACATTTTATTTGGAATATGACCACAATATAAATAGTATGACCGCAATGCGGCAAGCCGCCCGGCGCTAACCGGCGGGAACGGTGAAGGAGCTGAGTTCCCAGAGCAGGTAAAGGGGCAGGAACACCAACGCGAGTGTGAAGGGGTCGCCTGTTGGGGTAATTATGGCAGCCAGGATGAGAAGAATGCAGATGGCGTGGCGGCGATAGCGCTTGAAAAAATCACGGTTCAGGATGTGAAAACGCCCCAGGAGCCATGCCAGGACAGGGAGCTCGAACATCAGCCCCATGGCCAGCATCATGCCCGTGAGGGTGTCCATGTAGGAATCAAGCGATATTACGTTAGGAATCAGTGGACTGAGCTGGTAACTTGCAAGGAAGCGAAGCGTGAGGGGAAATATCATCATGTAACACACCGCTGCCCCAACGTAGAAAAGCAAAGTCCCGAACATCAGACTAAGACTCACGGGCCGGCGTTCGTGGTCATACAGTGCAGGGGCAATGAACCGCCACAGAAGCCACAGAAGCACAGGCACGGCTGCAACCAGCGCAATCCAAAACGATGTGGAGAGGTGAATCATCAATTGCGATGCCAGATTTATGTTCACCAGATTCACATTGCCGGAGAAGATGTTGGCATCGGAGCCTCCAAGACCAAGAAGGTTGGAGCCGGCAATGGATTCAAGCCAGCGGTACGTTGCAAAGTCGGGGCGGCATGGCGCCAGGATAATTTCATTGAAAATAGAGGGCATGGCAGCGAACAGAGCCACGGCAAACACGGCCACCACAATGGCGCCGCGGAGCAACAGAGCGCGAAGCACATCCAGATGGTCCCAAAACGACAGATTTTGGTTCTGTCTGATGTCCGATTCAGGGGCGGCCTGCATCTTGACGGTCGGGAGCGGTTCAGGATTGTTTGTGGGAATCAGAGTCGGAACTATCCGAATTTATTTCGTCGCCGGCCTCTTTCAGCCCCTGCTTGAAGCTCTTGATGCCCTTGCCCAATCCGCGCATAAGTTCGGGAATTTTGCGTCCGCCAAACAGCAAAAGGATAACCAGAGCAATGATAAGTATCTCAGTGCCGCGCAAATTGCCAATGAAAAGAGGGAGATTTGTCAGAAATGTCATAGAGGTTGAATGGTAATTATTATGCAAATATAACCAAATCTTTGTAACTTTGCAGCCGTATTAACAATTTATTTGAAAGATGGCCGATACTCGGGCCGTTTCTCACTCACTTCTAAACATTCCTGCAATGAAAGCATTCGTATTCCCCGGACAGGGCGCGCAGTTTGTCGGTATGGGTAAAGACCTGTATGAAAACAACGAAACTGCCCGCGCCATGTTCGACAAAGCCAATGAGATTCTCGGCTTCAAGATAACCGACATTATGTTCAACGGCACTGACGAGGAACTGAAACAAACCAAGGTAACACAGCCCGCCATATTCCTTCACTCGGTGATTCTTGCCAAAACACTTGGCAGCGAGTTCAACCCCGACATGGTTGCCGGTCACTCACTGGGCGAATTCTCCGCCCTTGTTGCCGCCGGAGCTCTTACGTTCGAGGATGGACTGCGCCTTGTTTCGGCCCGCGCCCAAGCCATGCAGAAGGCATGCGAGCTGAAGCCGTCGACCATGGCCGCTGTTCTCGCGCTCCCCGACGAAACCGTGGAGGCCGTGTGCGGGGAAGTTCCCGGAGTGGTTGTTTGCGCCAACTATAACTGCCCCGGCCAGATTGTTATTTCAGGCGAGGTGGAAGCCGTTGATGCCGCATGCGAGAAGCTTCTCGCTGCCGGTGCAAAGCGCGCCCTCAAGCTCAAGGTGGGCGGTGCATTCCACTCACCCTGCATGGAACCCGCACGTGCCGAACTGGCCGAAGCCATTGAAAAGACCACCGTGTCCGAACCCATTTGCCCCGTTTATCAAAACGTCGATGCCAAGCCGCACACCAACCCTGCCGAAATCAAAGCCAACCTTGTGGCACAACTCACAGCACCCGTGCGTTGGACTCAAACCGTCAAAAACATGATTGCCGACGGTGCCACTGAATTTGTGGAACTCGGTCCGGGCAAAGTGCTTCAGGGACTTGTGCTGAAAATCGACCGCAGCGTGGCAACATCCGGCCGCCAGTAATCGCGCACTTGCCGCAAGTAGACCTTGATTGTATAAGGTCGGAATCCATAACCCCGTCAGGCTTTGCCCGGCGGGGATTTATATACCCGGAGATTTATATACCTTGGAATAGAGTTCGGCTGCAACGGCATCGAGGGAACCGACATTGCCGCGCGTCATCAACACCAGCTCGACCGGATTCAATCCCGGAGCATAGGGCGGCTGAATGTAGCGGAACTGTGTTTGGGGCTCAAACCCATGGCGGCAGTAGAAACGGATGCGGCGCAACGCCATTTCACCGGTAATGGCCGGTTCGGCCTCAAGCACCACTCCGCACCCGCGCCTGTTGGCGCAGAAAACATCAAGGGCCATCCCGCCGAATCCATTGGACCTCAGCTCGGGCTCCACAGCAAAATGCTCGATGTACACACGGCGGCCCAAAGTCCACCAGGTAATGAATCCCCCCATAGTCGAACCCCATTTCAACAGAGTGAGGTGAAAGTCGGGCTCATGGTCAACCATTTTCAGAACATCAGGCCAGGGACGCCGCTCGTCGGGAGGGAAAGCTGATTCGTAGAGATTTTTGACAGCCGCGGGCACTTTGGCCGAATGGCGCACGGCATGCAGCTTTATGCAGTAAGCCGCAACCAAGGCATTGAGCAGCCGGATAAACATCCATGGAAACAGAAACGCCCCGAAAGCGTCGGCAGCCAAATCGGCCCAATCGCCTCCGCGGCCAAGCCCCATGCCGTCCTGCGCCAGTTCAATGCCCCCGCCAATCAAAGTGGAAATCAGGGCACACACAAGCATCACCCCCCGGGTTACGCGTCCGCGATACCGTGCCGAGTCAAACACCAGCACCACGGTAAGCGCTCCGAACATAATGGCATGCACAGCCTTGTCAATGTGGGGAATGTGAACAGGCGGCACATCGGAAGCCGGCATCAGCGTCAGCACCAGTATAAGGCTGAAAATCAGAGCAGATGCACAGCCAACAGGAATGGCATTGATGCAGCGAAGCAGGTTTTGGTAACTTTTCATTGCACAAATATAAGCAAAAACCCGCCAAAAACCATAGTGATTGCTCTTTCAAATGCCACCCCGAACAAGCTATGGGTTAATTTTGTTAAAGAAAAAGTTTCAATTTGAAACAAAAAGAGGTAAATTTGCAAAAATTATTAACACTGTGGCAAAGAAATCATCACAATTCGCAACAAAAATAGGGCTCATAGCCGCCACTGTGGGTTCTGCCGTGGGGCTGGGAAACATCTGGCGCTTCCCTGCCGAAGTCCAGGCTAACGGAGGGGCGGCCTTCCTGCTTGTTTATGTGCTGTGCGTTCTCATTCTGGGCATTCCGGTTATGCTTGCCGAGTTCGCGCTTGGCCGAGCAGGCCGAAGCGATGCCGTGGGCGCGTTCAAGAATCTCGGTGCATCACGCCCCTGGTGGCTTGTGGGCGGCCTGGCAATCCTTGCAAGCTACCTCATTCTGAGTTTCTACATGGTGGTGGCCGGATGGACCATAGAGTACCTGTGGCAGTCCATAACCGGAGGACTGTTCGACCACTCCGTTGTTCCGGCCGGCGAAAACAATTTCGCCTACAAAATGGAGCTGTTCATTGCCCGCCCAGTGGCACCGCTGGTCAACACTTTCATTATGATTGTGATAAACCTCATTGTGCTCCTTGGAGGCGTGCAAAAGGGAATTGAGCGGATGTCGAACGTGATGATGCCGCTGCTGTTTCTGATTCTGCTCATATTCCTTGGCGAAAGCCTCACGCTGCCCGGAGCTGCCAAGGGTGTGGAATTTTTTCTCAACCCCGATTTTTCCAAAATCACCCCCGGAGTGGTTCTCAATGCACTCGGTCAGGCATTTTTCTCGCTGAGCCTGGGCATGGGCATACTCATTACCTATTCCAGCTACTTTCCCAAGAACACCAATCTGCCCCGCACGGCATTGACGGTTGCCGTGCTCGACATGATTGTGGCCATAATGATGGGACTAATCATTTTCCCTGCGGTGACCTCCTTCGGGCTTCAGGGCGACGACATGCGCGGTGCCGCACTGGTGTTCATCACGCTCCCCGAGGTGTTCGAGCAAATGCACTTCACCCGCCTTTGGGCCATACTCTTTTTCCTGTTGCTGAGTGTGGCCGCCCTCACCTCCACCATATCCATTGCCGAGGTGTCAGTGGCCTTTATCCGCGACCGCTTCCGCATTGCGCGGTGGAACGCTTGCCTGGTGGTTTTGCTCCCGCTGTTCGTGTTCAGCGCGCTGTGCAGCCTCTCCATGGGGCCGCTTGAAAGCGTGCGCATTGCCGGCTTCAACATATTCGACTTCCTTGACAATGTGGCCACCAACATCATGCTCCCCGTGGGCTCGATTTTCCTGTGCATCTACGTGGGTTGGTTCGCGCCCAAGAACATGCTTCACAATCAGCTCACCAACAACTGCACCATCCGCTCCATGCTCTATGCTCCGGTGCTGGCAATTATCCGCTACGTTGCACCGCTGCTGATTGCTCTTGTGCTCTTCTCCTACTTTTTCTGACCAATGAACCGCTTCACCCAATCGGAACGCCGGGGCACCATCGCAGTGCTTTTCATCATGGCCGCTGTGGTTATATACCTGGCCGTGTCGCGCAACTCCGCTTCAATAACGCCCGAAACAGCGGCCACCGACACTGCTGTTACGGCACCTGTTACGTCCGGTAATGCCGAGGTTGACTCAACCGTCTCCAGCCCCAAAAAGAAAAAGAGCCGCAAAAGCAAACGCCAACTCCGCAAAGAGCCGCCCACACCGGCAAGGAACCCGCTTTCGGAACCGGTATAAAAGCAACACAAAGGAGCCACCCCGCCGGGGATGACTCCTTTGCTATGCAAGAGCTCGTTCAATAAGGATAAGAGAACTTTTACTTATCAATGGGGGTGCGACTCGTCGAGCACAAGCTTGATTGGGAGGGCGTCGCCGCCATGTGTGATGTTAAATGCACGCGAACCGTAGTCAGGAGTGAACCCAACGGGGAAGCTATAGGAGGTGAAGTTCAAGTCAAAATAGTTCAAGTCCCATGCGCCGACAGAACCGGGACAAGTCTCCATCCAGAACATTGCGCCGGGCGATGCCTCAATGTTGTACGGAATAGGACGTAACGAATTTTGCGCACCGTCCAATGGAGCCATCACATTGGAGTAACGCTGCATACCAAAATAGTTGTAGGAAGTTGCCGAAAGATCGCTGCCGGCAATGGTTCTACGGCCTGCGCCGCGTGCGCCAAGCGGGAAAAATATCTGATTGGCGGTTTTACTGTCGTAGATAATAAATCCACGCATACCACGCATTGCCAACTCAGGATCAAGCGCCGACGAACCCTCATCGTAACCGTTGTTCGAGAAGTCCTCGAATCCGTATGCCTGATCCACAGTCATGGCGGGATTGCGGGAACCGTCACCATACATTACACCTATACCATATTCACACGAATTTCGCAAATCGAGATAATCCTGATATGAGGGGACTTTGTAATGACGATGCTCTGTGGCCCCGCCAACGCTCACATCAACCGAGAATCGACCCCACCTAAAATCTTTCTGAGGCGAACCATTCGGAAAAGCCGTAAATTTCCATCCGCCATAAGAGTCGGAAATGGGGTAGCCCTCGATGTTTTCCCAGGTTTTGTAGGAGCCATCGCCCATAAGGAGAGTGGCAGTGCGGGGAAGAAGTACATTTACACCATATTTCACATTATTGGAAGCCATAATAGCATTATAGTTTCCTCGCTTAAAGAAAGAACCGAACGAAAGTGGGTTCACGGTCAATTCCGCCGGGATGTAGCCGGCTTCGGAATCGTCCCACTGCGTACCGAAAGCCGGAGGCGTCCCGTTAACTTTGTAAAGACAGAATGAACTCCACTTAGCTTTACCCGAACCTACCTGAAGCGGCTCCTTATAGCCTTGACGCACAAAAATTGAATGTTTGCAGGTGAGTCCGTGATATTCCACTTCAATAATGGCACAGTTCGATTGGTCGGCTTTGGTGGTCCCGGCAAAATTGATGTAGAAATCCACAACCGTTCCGGTGTTGCCGTAAACCGCCCCGGTAGCATCTTTACCTACGCCGCCGGTGAGGTAAATGAAGCCCTCGGCACCGGGCGATACGGTTTTAATGTATGCCCGCCACATACCGTTCGAAGGATACCATGAGAATTCCTTGGCATTAGGGTCTTCACGCTGCAGCAAAGTTACGTGGAAGTTCTGATTATCACGCCAGTTGCGCCACAAGGCCTTGGGATTTACCATTCGGCGCACCTGAAACACGGGCATGTATTTTGTTACGGTGCTGTTGGCAAACTTCACGGTGATTTTCACCACGGCTTTGCGTTGATAGCAGTCGTAAGGATTATTACCGGTAAACCCGGAGATGCCATAAAGTGTTTTGGGACGGGTCCACATGGGGAGGTTCATTGTTATGGATCCGTCGGCAGCCTTGGAAATTTCGCAGGCATTGTTGCCTGTGCCCACTGTGCGCGTCTGTGTGCTACCGGCTTGCCATCCGGTAAATGTAAAGTCGGAGGCAGAGAACTCGCGATAGTTTTGTGGCAGTGTGTTCCCGTTTCCCTTTCCGTAAAAATAGTCATACATTTTAGAGTAACCGGTATCGTAACCATCATCGGGGAACAAGACTGAGGGGATGTTTTCGGGCGTGTTCCCGGGTACTTGCAATGCAAGGAACCCGGCCCAGATGGGCGTTACGTATTTTGGAGCACGGGGGTCAGTGTACTCCGTTTGGGCTGTACCGGATGTATTGAAAGGCTTCTGAAGGCCGTAATAATAGCCGGCAGTTCCAATTTTATTATAACCAGGATAAGAAAGAGCGTTTGTTACATTTTTTTTGCCCTCATTTATGTAAACGGCTCGGTTCCATTTGAAAGGGTAATCCGATGCCAAGTCAGGTATTTCAGCGCGAGGTACAGAATCGGGATTCCCGGAATCGTAAGGAGCCCAGTTGTTTTCAACAATTTCCACGCTTACTGACTTCGGCGTGCCAATGAAGCGGATGGGGAACAGGGCCTTGGTGTTGTAGGAGTAGGAGACGTGGTATGTTGGGTCGACATAAATAGTCTCTTCCGGCTCTATGTACTCAATGTGCCAGTCGGGCTGATTGGCGTAGCCTTTGAAACCAAGTGTGAGCTTGTAGTGATGGTTGCGCGTGGCATTATAATCGTAAGTGTCGTTCTGCCCAAGCATGTAGCGGTAAATGATGTTTCCCGACGAGATGCTTGCCGAGTTTTCGGAAATGTAATAAGCCTCCACCTCAATGTAAGTTCCGTATTTAATGTTATCCTTGTAGTCGTACTCACCCTCCGTTGGCATATAGCCAACATCGGACCATTGCTGGCGCTTGTCGTAATATTTCTTATTTGAGGCATCGGCATAGTTGCCCTGCATGTTCTCATAGAAGTAAAGGGCCGGCTGATACTCGGAGTGTGTGATGGTGTCGCCATCCACCACCTCCACGGCACCTTTCAGGCCACCTCCCTTGGTGATTTCCAGCCAGTCGGTGGACATGGAGCCTTGAGTTTCTCCTTCGGGAAGAATACCGGCGCTGTTATATTCAATCATGCCGCCCCGGTTAAGCATCGAGTCGGCCGAGTTGGTTTGCGGTGAGTTTGGAGCGCCTATTTTGCAGTAAAGAGGGATATCGCGAATCTGAACATTCTTGATGTACACGTAGATGCCCTCGTGAAGACCCTTGCCATCGTAGACCACGGTCACCTTCGAGGCGCAGCGTTTGAGCCAGGAGTGGAGCTCCATGTGCTTCTGTGCGATGGAGAGCAGCGGTGCGTCATAGCCAACGCTTGTTTTGTCATCGTTGTCATTGTAAGTAACGTAGCCAAACATCTGGTCGTTGGCAGCGATGTCATCCTCGTTCCACTTGGCCTCGAATTCGCGCAGCGAGTTGACCATTGCAAACTTATCGCGGGTCTCTTTATTATCCTCCAGGCCGTCGATGTTAGCCACGGCATAGAAATAGTACTTGCCGAAAGGATAACGCTTTATGGTGAAGGTTGCGCGGGCGGTTCTCTCCTCGGCCTGAACAGCCGAGCCGCCGGCATCGTTGGGCATGCTTGTGTTGGCGCCTTCGTCGGTGCGGTCCTTTATTGTAAGGTCCGACATTTCACTCTGAGTGATAATATCCTGAAGCATTCCCTCTTCATTGTAAACGAACAGAGTGAGTGAGCGGATATTGGAAATGGCATCGCCGGGCGTGCCCTGGGTTCCGGCAGCGCGGCTTGGAGAGTTAATTGCGGCAGTGAGAGGGTGGAAATCCATGGTGATGGCAAGTTGGGCTTCACCGTCGCCAATCACGCTATCCTCATATAACAGGTCATCGACACACGAGGTGGTGATGCCTGCGAGGATAGTCAGGACACATAGCAGATTTATGATTCGGTTTAACATCAACGTTAGTTAAATGTGTGAAGTTTTACGTATGCGGATTAGGTATCTCTGTGTTTTCAAAAATCAACGTCAATTGTCTTCGGGATTATCAGGATCCGGAATCTCAAGCCATGGCGGAACGTCGCCCGGCTGGGCCGGCGGACGAGGTTTGAGTTCATCGAATCCGAACTGCGGATTAAGCGGCACGGAAGCGTAAGGCACCACATCGACAGTGAAGATGAGGTCGGCACGTGCAATGGTTACGTTGATTTTCACATGCGTGTTGCGCGGCAGTGCGGGGAGGTTGGGAAGCTTGGCGCTCGACACATAGTAATCGTCGCCCTTAAGCCTCATTTTAACACTGAAAGCGCCACCTGCGGCCAAAGCCGTTTCCGGGAAGTAAAGCGCCGGAGCGTAGTCCGTGAAAGTGTTTAGCGGCGATGTGGGGGTGAAAGTGATGGCCGGATAGAAACTGCAGGCGGTGTTCACGGCTGTGGCGGGAACGGAATAGGATTTTATATATCGGTCAGCAAAATAAACGGGATATTTTGCAGGAACATATTCGCAATTGGTTGGGAGAAGATATTCGGAGTTACCGAGCATGGACAGCTGAAACTCTTCAATGGTGAAGGTTTCGTGCGGATTCTCGGTTATTTGAACATGAAAAGAGAATTTAACGGCAGCACGGGTGATGAAAAGGTTGGCCGACTGATAAAGGTCGGTTCCGTCGGGCTTCGGGGCACGGACGTCAATGTCAAACTGCTCCGTCATTGGAATGTACATTTTGTTGCCGCCGGTGTTGTCGATGAGAGGTTGGCCGGCATCGCATTTGAGCGTGAGCGCGGCAATTTCTTCGGTGGGGAACTTCGTTCCTATCCGGATTGAATTGAAATTGTAGGGCGGAAGTCCGGGACCGGAGGTGAGCATGGAAGCTTCGTTGGCAAAGAGGTAAACCTTTTTGGTCTCGCCACCATGAACACGAAGCTGAATGTCATTGTACTCTCCAAGGCCGGCGGCGGGGATGGTTTTCTGCAGATATTCGTTGTGTTCCACGGTGCCGTCGGGGCGTACAATGATTACGCGCAGTGTGCGCATACGTTCATATTGGTTTTGTGCGTCCTCAAAGTAATCATCGCCCGGAAGAGAGCCCACACGCGATGCTGCCGACCGCGCCGAGGGCTTTGCCTCAGGGTCACCGGCATAAACGCTTATGGAGAAGTTGACCATTTCGGAATCATCGGCAGCAGGCTCCTCGGCAAACGACGAATCGCTTGAGCAACCGATGACCGAAATCGTCAGCATGAAAAGTAAGGCGATGTTAAGAAAAGTCTTCATAATCATCAAAATTGCAAATCAGCTCTGTTGACGCGCACAGTCCAGTTGTCGACCTTGACTTCGACCTGAATCCAGTTCCAATGCTGGTCAAGGATGAAAGTGAGGTTCCACAAATGCTGGCGGTCCAGAAATTCTTGAAGCGACATTTTGGCGAATCGTTCGGGTTTCTGTAGCTCCAGGAGTTTAATGAGCGGGAGGTCTATGACATCGCTGCCGTCGGATGAACGGGTGACATGGAGCCTTGGCTCGTTGGAAGTGACAATGCGTCCGAAGCTGAATTCGGCAAATGCCACCAACCAGGGATTGCCTGTTGAGGCCGAAGTGCCTATGTCTTGCTGTCCGCCAACCCACTGCTTGTAAGTGAACGGGGCCGAGGGTAGCAGCGAGTTGTTCCATGCCATTTCGGTGTTGCAGTCAGTAATCTCGAAGTTGAAATCCTTGTCGCTCACAGGGTCGCCGTTGAGCTCCATCATTACAAGGCGCAGGCTGTTGGTGTCGCGCATCATGTACACGGTGTAATCATCGTAGGCCATGGTCGATTTTTTCACTTCCACATCAATGGCGCGTGAAAAGTCGGTGTTTTCGCCGGCGAGTTTCTTTTCAAGGGTTGTTCCCCAGAACAGCGGGTGGAGGTCGGTGCCTATGGGGCGGTCCATTACAAAGCGGTCAAGGGCAACTTCAAGGTCTTGGTAGTTTGTACCGGGTGCAGGGGTTTGAACGAAGTGGAAGGTGCTGTTGTCGCAAGCCAGACCGCCGTAGGCAAGGATTTTGTATTTGCCTTCGGGGAGATCGACTTCCATGCGCCAGTTCTCATCGGCAAGCAGAGCCGGGTCAGTGACCGTACGGGTCTCGCGATAAGAGCCATCCTCGTTGTAAACAAGCACGGTGAGGCAATGAACCTGCGATGGGAAGGCATTGGCGAACTCCAGATTGTAATCAAACACAAAACGGAGGCGAACACCCTCGGGACACGGGTCCAAGTCATCGTAAATAACGCCGCTGCAGGAGGTGAACATCAATCCGGCCACTGCCGGTGCGATAAAGGCTATCGCACCGAGCAGCAGGGATTTGATTGTTTTTGAGAATAATTTCATTTCGTTTATGCTGTGTTCACAATTCTCAATTCGCTCAAGAATTGCGAATTGCATTTGGAATTGGAAATTAAGTGGTTGGCCTATAACAAGCGTGTTACGGGACAAGTCCTAATTAAAGAATAATGTTGTTTACACGAACAACCCAGGGAAGAACCTTAACCTGAACACGGAAGTAGGTTTTAGGGGTTTCATCGGGATCATCGGGATCTTCAGGATCGGGGTCGTCGCCGGGATTGCCGGGGTGACCGAACTCAAGGATGTTGGAAACGGAGAGTTTGTAGATGTTGTTACGAACAACGCCGAATTCCATGGGGCCCATAATGGTGTTATTGAGATTGTCGAAGTGACGGTTCTTGTAAGCATAGTACATGTAGTACTTGCCATTGACGGGTTTGTAAATTGCAAAGCCATCGGCAACGGTTGAGGTAAGGTCAGAAACACCGTTCACAGCTTCTTCGGTAATTTCGGTAATGTTGAACTGGGTCATGAACTGCTCGGCGAGAGTTGAAACCGGGTTGGCAAGAACCTGCTTCTTGAGCATGGCGAGGTCGCCGTAGAGAACACCGTTGAAAGCATAGAGATAGTTGGTACCGTTGGTGATAGCCTGACCGAGCTCGTTGTTGGTGTCGGCTGCATGGAGCTGGCCGCGGAACACAACACCGGTGGTTACACCAAGACGCTGCATGTAGTTATAATCGCCCATCTGGAGCTGTGGAATGGTGTTTTCAGTCACATATTTCCAAATCATGTAACCGGTTTTGTTGAAGTTGCTGTCGCTGGTGTCGGTCCAGTTGTTGTCATCATCTTCGCCAATGTTGGTGCCGAGTGCTTCATACTGGAAAGTGGTGAAGTCAATAGCGCTGGTTGAAGCAAGACCGGTGTAAAGGAATGCCTCGTTAAGTTTATCGGTGGTAAGCTTACCGTCGAAACCATTAAGGGCGTAATTGGCTGAAATAACATAGTTTAAAGGAGTTTCACGACCGCAAATTTCAAAGCCGTCGCCAGTGGGCAGACCGTTGTTTGAAACTCGGGGAAGGAGATAATATTCCTTGGCTTCGTTGAGAAGAGCCATACCGTTGAGTTCTACAAATGCAACAGGACCGTCGGGGGTTGAGGTTTCAAGATTGGAGTTGTTATGGTTGTAGATGGGATAGGTGTTGGCAGCGAAGTTGCCGATGGTGGTTTCGCGGAAGTCGAAACGGGCAGTGGCGCGCTCAACGTTAACAACGCCAAGTGAGAAGGGGTTCTCGGGGGTGTTGAAGGTCTCGTTCATCTGCTGCTGGGTGGGAAGAGTCACGGCAGCGCTTACAGAAGCGTTTGACATGAAGAAACCGTTGGCGGTTGAAATGGAGTGAGCGGTAATGTTGCCGGTAAGGTCGGTGAACGCCTTGCTGTCAGATGTGCTCAGGCCGCTGATGGTGCTGACAAGAGTTTTGCTGGGGTTACAGTATGCGAACACATAAACCTCCTGACCTGCGAAATCGTAAAGGTCTCGGGTTTCGAACTGCACGTTGTAAGTGGGACGGGCAGTGGTAGTGTTGGTAGCAGAGTGGGCATCGGCAAGATTGGATGCTACATAGCTGTAGCCGGTTGTGCCTTTGGAAGCTATTACAACGAGTACGGAACCGACGTTGTTTTCGCTGTCGTTACCAATTTCAAAACCGTCGTCGGAATTGGTGTTTTCGTCACCGGCAACAGTGTTTGCACGGCTGGGAAGCTGAAGAGTAAGGGTTGCGTAAACGCCACCTTCAGCGGGAACCACTTGAGTGGTTGCAGGTTCGTCGCTGCTACAGCTTGAGAGCATCATGGTTGATGCAGCCACAGCGAGGAACATGTTACTGAATTTGAACATAAAATAAATTAAAAAAAGAATTAACAATAGTTCGTTAATTTTTAAATAAGTCAGGCCGAATCTCGCACTCCGA
>JAMPBC010000027.1 GCA_023666905.1 Bacteroides sp.
AACTTCCGGATATAAAAGCTGCCGAAGGAGGGTTGCAACCTGCAATCCACTTTCGGCGACTTCTTAATTAGAGTGAGCGTTCTTGGGGCATTTGACCACCTGACCTCTTGTTGCGTTCCTTGTAGGCACAACAGGCTGCAAAAGACTCCGACTCAGCAAATTTCCACTTTACAAAATTGACATAGATGCCAATTTTATTAAATAAGTGGCTGTCGGGACGTCAGGGAAGGGCGTCGAGTGCTTGCAATTCGGAGCGGTTGTTCTGCTTCACGGCCTCCAGAATTTCGCTCAGGCGATTCACTACGGCCTGATTTGCTGGAGCCACATTGGTGAGTTCCGTAACGTCGGACACCTTGAAAAGTTGCGGCTCGGTGGTGAGACCGGTTTCAATTTCGGTTCCCCAGGGCACAATGGCCGGGCCTTTGCTCGGCGGGATATATTTCCACTCCGGGGTGACAATGCCAATGGTGTTATCGTAAGCCTGCTCCACCACCCAAGGGCGCGACGTGCAGTCGCGGCCAAGAAACGAATCCATGCGGGGATAGCTGTCGGGGGCCTGACCGCGAGGAATGTTCACATTGAGCAGTGAGGCGAACGATGCCAACATGTCAATTTGCGAGGCAAGAGCTTCCAGAGTTTGTCCGGCCGTGGTTTTGCCGGGCCAACGGACAATGAAGGGCACACGTGTTCCACCCTCGAAGGCGCTGTATTTTCCACCACGCAACCCGCCGGTAGGCGAGTGTCCGTTGAGCAGTTCGCGAGCCATATCCTCATAGCCGTCGTCAACCACCGGGCCGTTGTCCGATGTGAGAATCACAATGGTGTTGTCGGCAATGCCCAGGCTGTCCAATTCGGCGAGAACGCGGCCAACCGACCAGTCGAACTGGGCAATAGCATCGCCTCGCACACCCATGGTTGATGCACCGCGAAAGCGGGGATGAGGGAAGCGGGGCACATGCACATCGTTGGTGGCAAAATAAACAAAGAATGGATTGCCGGCATTGGCCCGGATGAAATCAACGGCGTGAGAGGTAATTGAGTCGGCAATGTTCTCATCTTTCCACAGGGCCTTGCCGCCACCTTTCATATAGCCTATGCGCGAAATGCCGTTGACAATGGACTGGTCGTGGCCGTGGCTCGGGCGCTGATTGGTGAGCAGCTCGGGGTTATCCTTGCCGGTGGGCTCACCGGGGAAGTTTTTGTGATAGTTCACCTCGATGGGTGCCGAGGGGTCGTAGTTAGCGACCTGTCCGTTTTCAATGAACACACACGGCACGCGGTCGGCCGTGGCAGCCATTATGTAGGAGTAGTCAAAACCTAGATCACCAAGGGCGGCAGGCAGAGGAGCATTCCAGTCCTGCGTGCCGGTTTTGTCGCCTAACCCGAGATGCCACTTTCCGAAAGCTCCGGTGGAATAGCCGGCAGCCTTGAACAGGTCGGCCATAGTGAACTGCTCGGGGCGGATAATCATTCCGGCATTTCCGGCAGCCACATCAGTGTCCTTGCGGCGCCAGGCATATTCGCCGGTGAGCAGGGCATAGCGCGAGGGGGTGCTTGTGGCCGCCGTGGCATGGCAATTGGTGAACCGCACGCCGGCCGAAGCCAAAGCGTCAATAGACGGTGTGGCCACATTCTTCGCTCCGTAGCAACCGAGGTCGCCATAACCAAGGTCGTCGGCGAGAATAACCACAACGTTCGGCTTGCGGTCAGTGTTGCCTGCAGCATGAGCCTGAACGGTTGCGGTGAGTGCCACAGCACCCACCGCTCCCATTGTTATGTTTGTGATGTTACTCATCAATGTACAGTTTTTCAGTAGGCAAACATTGGATATGCATCCATGGTTTCATTGACCTTTGCGCGGACTTTTTCAATCACGCCGGCATCGTCGGGCGATGAAAGAACTGTGTCAATCAATTCCACAATCTCTTCCATAAGGCCCTCTTTGGCTCCGCGGGTGGTAATGGCCGGAGTGCCGAGGCGTATTCCTGATGTCTGGAAGGGTGAGCGGGTGTCGAACGGCACCATGTTTTTGTTGGCTGTGATGTCGGCATCCACAAGCACACGCTCGGCCACTTTTCCGGTAAGTTCCGGGAATTTTGTGCGAAGGTCCACGAGCACACAGTGGTTGTCGGTTCCGTCCGAAACAATTTTGTAGCCGCGCTCCATAAGGGCGTTGGCCATAACGGCGGCATTTTTCTGTACCTGAAGTTGGTAAGTGCGGAAGTCAGGGCTGAGAGCTTCGCCGAATGCAACGGCTTTGGCTGCGATAACATGCTCGAGCGGGCCGCCCTGCACGCCGGGGAATACCGCCGAGTTAAGCAGAGCCGACATCATTTTAACCTCTCCTTTGGGAGTGGTTTTGCCCCAGGGGTTGGGGAAATCCTTGCCCATGAGGATGATGCCTCCGCGCGGGCCACGAAGAGTTTTGTGGGTGGTCGAGGTCACAATGTGGGCATATTTCACGGGGTTGTCAAGCAAGCCGGCGGCAATCAATCCGGCCGGGTGAGCCATATCCACCATGAGAATGGCGCCTATCTCGTCGGCCAAACGGCGCATGCGGGCGTAGTCCCATTCACGGGAATAAGCGCTGGCACCTCCGACAATAAGGCGCGGACGCTCGCGGCGGGCCACTTCCTCCATCTGTTCATAGTCAATGCGGCCGGTTTCGGCATCCACGTTATATTCCAATGCCTCAAACATCAATCCTGAGAAGTTAACGGGACTGCCGTGGGAAAGGTGGCCGCCGTGGGCAAGATTCAGCCCCATGAACTTATCGCCGGCATTCAGGCAAGCCATGAACACGGCCATGTTGGCTTGCGCACCGGAGTGAGGTTGCACGTTGGCATACTCTGCCCCGAAAAGTTGCTTCACGCGGTCAATGGCAAGTTGCTCCACCTGGTCAACCACCTGACAGCCGCCATAGTAACGGTGGCCGGGGTAACCCTCGGCATACTTGTTGGTAAGACACGAGCCCATGGCCCGCATAACGTCCTCGCTAACAAAATTTTCCGAGGCTATAAGTTCAATCCCTTTTTTCTGACGCTGATATTCCTTGTCAATCAGGTTGAAGATTTCTTTGTCGTGTTGCATGTGTAAAGCAGTTATTGGTTTTTTAATTTTTGTTTTGTTCTTTTTTTCATCACGCTCCAGCCAAAGCGTCCCAAGGGCTCACCCTGGCTGAAATATTGGCCGTGGGAATAGCTCATCAGCCCGGCTTTGTCCAGCAGGAAAGCACCGGTTTCAGAATCAAGCAGCTCCTCATCGGCAAGCACGCAGAGCACTTCGGCCAAAAACATGTCGTGGCTGCCGAGATGCTCTATGCGGCGCACGCGGCACTCTATGCTCACCGGCGATTCCTTTACCGACGGACAGCTCACCATTTTCCCCGGCTCGGGTGTAAGGCCGGTCTCGGCCCATTTATCAAAATCGCGGCCCGATTTCACTCCACACCAGTCGGTGGCTCGGGCCATGGCTTGCGTGGTGAGATTGATGGTAAATTCCATGTTCTCGCGAATCAAGCCATGGGAATAACGCTCGGGGCGCAACGATATGTAACACATTGCCGGGTCTGTGCAAACCGTTCCGGTCCAGGCAACGGTGACCAGATTGCTATGCTCGGCCGAGCCGCAACTCACCAGCACCGCAGGCAGGGGGTAAATCATCGTTCCGGGTTTCCACTGCTGTTTCATTGGCTTGCGGCGGGGGATTAATCAATTATTGCATCGGCCGCTTTCACGGAGTGATTGCAGTAGTTGCAGCGCAGGGTCACGTCGTCGCGGTCAACAACGGTGAAGCGTGAACGCATAGGCTCGTTGTTGCTTATGCATTTTGGATTGCCGCACTTCACAATGCCCACAATTTCATCGGGGAGAGTTACAAGACGCTTTTCGGCCACCTCGTAATCGCGGATAATGTTTATTTTGGCGTGAGGGGCAATGATGGCGATACGGTTGAGAACCTGTTCGGGAAATTCCACATCGGCAACTTTTATAATTCCTTTGGTGCCAAGTTTGTGAGAACTGAGATTATTTCCAATCGTCACATTGTTGGTCATGGTTTCAATGCCCAGAATCTTCACGGCCTTGAACAGGGCCTGGCAGGGTACGCGATCAATAACGGTGCCGTTTTTCAGTGCGGCCACCGCAAGTTCTTTCTTATTTTGTGTCATTGCTGCAGCTGTATATGTCAATTCCTAATGCACGGCAAATAATGGCTTGGCGGGCAAACAACCCGTTGCGGGCCTGTTCAAAATAGTAAGCTTTTGGGTTATCGTCCACATCGCGGTCAATTTCGTTGACACGGGGCAGCGGATGAAGCACGCGGAGGTTCGGCTTGGTGCAAGCCAGCATGTCGTTGCGGAGCGTGTAAAGATTTTTCACGCGCTCATATTCCATAATATCCGAAAAGCGCTCGCGCTGAACACGCGTCATGTAAAGGATGTCAGTGTCGGCAAGCACTTCGGAATCAAATTCGGTGTGCTCGGTGTAAGGGATGTTGTTCGCATCCAGAAAATCGCGATATTCCTTAGGCATCCTCAACTCCTCGCAAGCCACAAAGCGGAACGTTGGTTTGAAATAACGCATTGCCATGAGCAGCGAATGAACGGTGCGGCCGTATTTCAAATCGCCCACCATGGTAATTGTCAAGTTCTCGAGCGTTCCCTGCGTTTTGTAAATGGAGTAGAGATCAAGCATTGTTTGCGAGGGGTGCTGGTTGGCACCGTCGCCGGCATTGATAACCGGGGTGTCGGTAACCTCGGTGGCATAGCGGGCAGCCCCTTCCAGATAGTGGCGCATGATAATAAGGTCCACGTAGTTGCTCACCATTTTAATGGTGTCCTTGAGCGATTCACCTTTAGATGAGCTGGACGTGGAGGCATCAGAAAAGCCTATTATTCGTCCTCCCAAGCGGTTAACAGCAGTTTCAAAACTCAGGCGCGTGCGTGTGGAGGGTTCAAAAAAAAGAGTCGCCACAACCTTTCCGTCAAGAATTTTATGGTTGGGGTGCTCTTCAAAGAACCGTGCCCGTTCAAGCAAATCGAGAATATCCTCGCGGGATATGTCGTCGATGGATACGAGGCTGTTGGTATTCATAGCTCTCAAAGCAAGTTTTTATATAAGGCTGTAAACAGTTACCTAACTTACCCTGACAGACAGCAGGCACTCTCTTTGCAGCCGATAATTGGTTTCTTTGTGCAAAGATAATGATTTTTTTGAAATTCTTTTGAAAAAATTTGGAGATTCAGAAATTAGACGTACCTTTGCAGTGTTGTACACAACTACAACACCGCAACAAACCCAACATTTCAAACATACCCAACAATGAAACGCACTTTATCACTTCTGCTTCTTTCGCTTGCCATGGCCCTGACGGCCAATGCACAACTGCTTTGGAAAATAACCGGCAACGGCGTGACCAAGCCCTCATATCTGTTCGGCACACACCACGTGGCACCGTTGTCGGTGCTTGAGTCCACACCGGGATTCTCCAATGCACTAAACACCGTTGACAAGGTTTACGGCGAAATTGACATGCAAGCCTTGTCCAACCCCGCAACCCAACTGGAAATGGCCCAATATTCAATGGCGCCTGCCGACAGCACCCTGAGCAAAGTGATTCTGGCCACCACACTCGCACGCATCGACTCTTTGTTCCAAGCTTCAGGACTCCCCTTCACCACCGCCATGCTCGAGCCCATGAAACCGGCTACCGTGGACAACATTGTGACTCTTATATTCGCCCAAAAAGTATTCCCCGACTTTGACCCGAACAGCCAGCTGGACCTCACAATCCAAAAAATGGCCCGCGACGCCGGTAAACAAGTGGAAGGGCTCGAGGGTGTGGACACACAGCTCAAAGCTCTTTACGGCGCTCCTATTTCCGAGCAAGCCGAAAGCCTTATAAGCTCGCTTGACAATCCTGTGAAAGCCATTGAGATGGCGCGACTGATGTCGGAAGCCTACATGGCCGGCGACATTGCCAAACTTGCCGAGATAATCGAGAACCCCGAGAACGGGCTCACTCCGGAAGAAGCCTCACGTCTTCTCACCGATCGCAACAATGCTTGGATCGACATCCTGCTCGGAGTAATACCCACAGCCTCGGTAATGGCCGTGGTGGGAGCCGGACACCTCACCGGTTCCGAAGGCCTCATTAACCGACTGAGAGAAGCCGGCTACACTGTTGAACCCGTTAAATGACCCGCACCCCATGATTGAACTCAACAACCTCACATACGCCTACTTCAAGGGTCGCAACGTTCTCGCAGGTCTGACCACCTCGATAGGTTCCGGCATTCATCTGCTTCTTGGCGAGAACGGTGCGGGAAAAACCACGCTGCTTCACATTATTGCCGGACTGCTCATTCCCGGGAAGCCCGACGAGTGCACCGTCAACGGCGAAATCCCCGGTAAACGCCTCCCCTCGCTCATGCAGGAAATTTTCTTTGTGAGCGACAACATGACGTTTCCGTTCAAAACAATCGCTGATATGGTGCACCTTCACGCTCCATATTATCCAAACTTCGACCCGGAAATGCTACGCCAAAATCTGACCACATTCGGCATTTCGGAAACCGCCCCAATCGACTCCTTCTCATTAGGGAACCGCAAAAAGGCCATATTGGCATACGCATTTTCGTTGCGCACCTCGGTGCTTCTGCTCGACGAGCCGGCCAACGGGCTTGACATCACCGCAAAACAGCTCACGCTATCCATGATGTCAAAATGCATTGACGCCTCACAAACAGTAATTCTGTCAACCCACACCGTAGCCGACTTCATGCCCCTTTTCGATTCGGTTATGCTTCTGTCGGCCGGACGTATGGTAATAAACAAACCTGTTTGGGAAATCACGGACCGCATTGACTTTGTGGCCAACAGTCTTCCACCGGAAAACGCCTTGTACCTGGAGCAGGTGCTCGGTCAGTTCCGCGCAATTATTCCTCACACGGCCGGCGATGATGTAACGGACATTGACTACACATTGCTCTACAATGCCCTGCAAAACCCGGCATGCCGCCACAAACTTATAACACTTTTCAATAACGCCAATTCCGAATCATGACCTCAGCCAATATAAACCAGTTCAGTCCTGCGCGGCTGAAAATGACGTTCCAATACTTCTTTCCGGCCATAAAACTTCCGCTGTTGCTCTACGTGGCCACAAGCTTGTCTGTGGGAATAATCTACATGCTGCTTCAGCAATCGGCCACGGGAGTGGTTATGTCGGGGCTACTGCAGTTTATCCTCTCCATAATGCTCTATTTCTTTCCCTTGCTCCTTTATCGCACCTACAACCCGGTGGTGCAGACAATGCTCCCTTCCACCGCCGGCGAAAAACTCACCGTGTTCTTCATAATGTGCCTGGTTATAAACCCAATAGTGGTTTACCTGCCGTTCAACGGTATGCAATGGGCAATGGCACCGTTCATTAATGCCGACCCGCTGTTCAGCGACATCAAGCAGCTTTCCATTTCAATGAGCGAAATAATGCAGGGCACAGGGTGGCTGCAATCGCTACCCCCGGTTGCTACGTGCATGTTTGTGGTTGTGACATCGGCTCGCAAACGCGTGGGGCTTGCCGTGGGCATGACCATTCTCACCATTGTGGGACTTTCGCTTCTGTCCGGAATTGCCGGCGCAGTAATGGCTTTCAACACCAATTTTGAAGCCTTCGTCAACGTGTCCGGAACGGTTAATCCGAGCGAACTTGGCGAGCTGATGGCCGAATGGCTCAAACCCCTCATAGTAGTAATAATTTCCGCATGCACCGCCTACACCCTGTTTATGACATGGCTTTCCTATCGCAAACTAAAGCACATGCAAGTGTAACACATCCGTCATCAACACATGAATTTCAAAACTGACATTCCAATATATCGCCAGATTATCAATTACGCATTCAGTTGCATACTCTCCGGCGCATGGATGCCCGGCGAGAAAATCCCTTCGGTGAGGGAGCTTGCGGTGCAGATGGCCGTTAACACCCACACGGTGCTCAAGGCCTTTGACTATCTGCAACTGCACAACCTTATTGTTTCACGCCGCGGAATGGGTTATTATCTTGCCGACGACGCTAAAAACCGGGTTCAGGAAATCCGGCGGGAAGAATTTTTCAACACACGCCTCAAAGAGCTTTTCAGCGAAATGGAAATGCTCGGCATCTCCATTGATGAAGTGGTGTGCCGCTATAATCAACGGAATTAGACAACCAACATATCCTGAATTGGACATCCTTATGAGCCTGCATGAATGAGCGCATCATTTATGCGGGCTCGCGGGCAATTGGTGACAAATGGTGTCGGTGAAGCCGGGATAGGTGATTGTGGCCGTCACCATGTCGCCCCGGGTGGTGTAGGTTATTTCGGGCGTGCCAAACTTGGGGATGAACACGGCAGTGGTTCCGGCATCGATCCATCGGCCCGGGGTGGTGAATTTGCTCCAGCTCCGGGGACCGGCCTTTGATACCCTGGCGGCCAACTCGCGGCCTATATCATTGACTCCGGCATGGCTGAAGTGAATATAGCCTTTGAATGCCTCTTCATATTGCAAGGGGAAGTCCTTTGTGTCCACTGTTTCCACATTGGCATGCGCAGCGGCTACGTCGTCCTGCGCACGGCGCACGTTTTCGCCATATTGAGTCGAGCCCGTGGGCGTAACGGTGGATTCTCCCGGCTTAACTATGTGACCAACGTATATATGGGCTCCGGGAAAGCCGAGGTCGGTGCCAATTTTTTGCACAAGGCGCTCCAAGCACTCTTTATAATACTCGTAGGTTTTTCCGCTGTCGGCACACCCTTGCATGTACCACACACCGGCAAGCACCGGTCGCTTCCCCTTTTGGAGCAAATCGGCGATGGCCGGAGTGAAAACATTGTCATAGAAATAGTTCCAGTTATGATCGTCAAGCGGATTAGCCCACGAAGCTATAGCCGAACCGGACACTCCCAACTTTATGATGTAGAGTTCCGACTCCGGGAAATTCTCTTGAAAACTCCGGCCAAAAGCGCCCTCCATGCCACGGCGTCCCTGAGCGCAATCGGTACCGCTTCCGGTGCTGTAGGTTCCATAACCATGAATCATGTTCATGGCCGTGCGTCCCTCAAGATTCTCATTGCGGTACCATAACTCAAGCCAACCGGGCTCCACGTCCGTAATCGCGCCGTCGACAACCCACCGGGCTGATTCGCCCAATTTATTGGATTCCTGATTCTGAACCTGCGTGCTCCGATACCATATTTTCATATTGCCGGAATTGGCAGGCGACGTGTACCAGGCAAGCATTTCCTCATCAAGTTCGGGATTGAACATAGCCGAGCCATCGGCGTTGGACTGGCCTATGTTGATGAATACGGGGACTTCGACAGCACTTTCGGCCGAAGAGGCTTTTGAGGGTAGAAAACATGCACCGCAAGCCATGGCGAGAGCAACGAAAAGTTTAATCAATGAATTATTCATGTAGTGCAAAATTTCGCAGTTTACAAAAATCAGTGTAAAGAAAATAAATTTTCCGTAAATGGCATTTGCCATTTTGAAGGATTTATTGCATGCGGAAACAAGCAAGGCGCATTTTAACATTAATTAACCCGACCTGACATCCCCTTTGCTGAACTTTCCGCTGAGTGATTTGTTAAAATTTTTGATTATCCTTACCCAACAACATCACACACAGCTTACACACCACGCACAGTTATGATTACCATTGTTTTCTGTCATCCACTCGAAAAAAGCTTCAATCATCGGATTCTTGATGCAGTAACCAAGGCTTTCACTGATGAAGGTCGCGAATATGACGTGATTAACCTTTACGGAGAGAACTTCAACCCGGTACTTGATTCCACCGAGCTCGCCAACATGGGCAACGGGCGGTCGGCCGAGCCGCAGGCTCTCGGCTACGCTGAAGCCTTGCAGAAGTCGGAACAGGTGATTTTCATTTTTCCCGTGTGGTGGGGCTCCATGCCGGCCATGCTGAAAGGATTTTTCGACAAGACCTTCATAAAAGGTATTGTGTATGACACCACCCCCGAAGGTGCCATTATGCCTTGCCTGAACATTGAAAAAACAACACTTGTCACCACGTCCGAAGCCGATTCCGAGCTTTTTGGAAATTTCTTCATGGGCTATCTCACACCCATGACACTCAGCGCCGTGGGCATGAACTCGGTGAAGTGGTTCAACCTTGACCACACCTCCAAGCGAAGCGAAGCTGAACGAAAGGACTTTATTGAGTCTGTGCTGGCCTACGTTACGAAATAACTTCAAATCACTTCTATAGAACTATATTCGTCTGAGGGCGGTTCAATCAACGAACCGCCCTTTGTTTTTGCCTTTTGGGAATTATTGTTACCTTTGCATTTGAAGTAAACCAACAAACAACAACCAGCATGGCAATGCCCTACGACCACGACGACCTGATTCAAACCATTGACTGTCTGCGCAATGGTGGTATAATCCTATATCCAACGGACACGGTGTGGGGAATTGGGTGCGATGCCACGAACAACGAGGCTGTGAGCCGCATTTTCGCCATTAAGAAACGCGCTGAGGCCAAAGCAATGATTTCGCTGGTGGCCGATGTGGCACAGTTCGAGCGCTTCACAAGCCAAATTCCTGACGTGGCCTACGAACTTCTTGACCAGGCCGTGAGTCCGCTCACGCTGGTGGTTGACAGCCCCGTGGGATTGGCACCGCGGCTGTTGGCAGCCGACGGCAGCGCCGCGCTCCGCATTTCGCACGAACCGTTCAACCGGGAAATATGCCGGCGGTTGCGCCATCCGCTTGTGAGCACATCGGCCAACATAAGCGGCATGCCATCGCCACGATTCTTCCATGAGATAGACCCGGCTCTTATTAAGCAAATGGACTACGTGGTGAAATATCGCCGCGACGACACCACCCCGGCACGGCCATCGTCCGTAATTAAAATTTCAAACGATTCCTCATTCAAAATTCTCCGTTCCTGACACACTCCTCCACAAACATGATTTCACAATCCCGCTTAGTTACCACTTACGTTTTGGCCGACTGGTTGTCGACCTCACTGGCGGTATTGCTGTTCAACGTGTCAAGATACATCCTCCTGCCCACGGCCAAGAACTTCTACTCGTTGGCAGACTTCCTTTCATCGCCCACGGTGATTGCAGGGCAGATTCTCTTCCCGCTTGGCATGCTTGTGATTTATTACATGTCGGGCTACTACTCCAACGTGTTCACGCGTTCACGCGTTGTGGAATTCACCACCACCCTTGCCACGGCGGGCGTGGGGACCCTCGTGATTATTTTCGTTGCTCTGATCAATGACCTGTCAAACGACCGCGGACAGGATTACAGGGTGTTCCTGATTGTGTTCCTGTTACTGTTCGCTCTGGTTTACTTCCCCAGGCTCATAATAACATCATCCGTTCAGCATAAAATTTCATCAGGCAAAATATCCTTTCCCACAGCCATTGTGGGACTTGGCGCGCATCCTGAGCTATTTGAAGAATTTCACAACTCACGGATGCCCCACATTGGATTGAAGCCGGCTTTGCAACTTTATGCCGACAACGTTGTTCCGCACCCGGCTGCCGCGTCATCCACACTGCCTCAGGCCGCGTTAAGCGACCTTGAACAAGCCATCAGGCAACACAGCATCAGCCGTCTCATTGTGCTTCCTCACCCCGACGGCTGGGAAACAACGCTTGAAATCATCAACAAGCTCTACTCGCTCGACATGCCCATATTTGTGTCGGCAAGCAAGCTTCCCTCATATCTTCTGAACCACCGTCTGGTGAGTTTCACGGCCGACCCTCTCATTGACGTGTCGCACAGCCACATATCGCCCGCCATGCTATGCACCAAGCGAATAATGGACATTTCAGTGTCCGCCATCATGTTGGCGCTTACGGCTATTCCGATGGCCATATTGGCGACTGTGGTGAAATGCACAAGTCCCGGCCCGGCCTTTTTCCGGCAGCAACGTGTGGGGCGTCACCGCAAGCTGTTCACAATGTACAAACTTCGCTCAATGCGGGCCGACGCCGAGGCCAACGGCGAAGCACGCCTGTCGCAACCGGGCGACTCCCGCATAACACCCGTGGGGCACTTTCTGCGGAAATATCGCCTTGATGAGCTCCCCCAGTTCTTCAACGTGCTCCGCGGCGACATGTCGCTCGTAGGCCCCCGTCCGGAACGGCTGGTGTATGTGGAGCAGATTGAACGCCGGGAGCCTTCGCATGCACTGGTTCACCGCATGCGTCCCGGAATCACGTCGCTTGCCATGGTAAAATATGGCTACGCAACGTCCGTTGACCAAATGATCGAGCGTATGAAATATGACATGATATATCTTCAGAACGCGTCCATTCTTTCTGACCTGAAAATAATGCTCTACACCTTTTCCACAGTGTTTTCCGGAAAAGGCATATAGCACTCCGCCAAGAATCTTGCAACAAATATGACTGCAAACAAAAAAGAAATAAAACACCCTTCGGGCCGGTTCAGCGACACCATGCTGAAATTTTCGCGCTGGCGCGAAGCCCACATAAAGGAGAAATCCTTTCTTGTTGTGCTGGCTCTCATTGTAGGCATTGCCGGAGGCTTCGCCGCGTTGGCCCTCAAAGGACTGATCTACATAATTTCCCACACGCTCACCGCCAATTTCGGTGTGAACGGCGGCCAGCTGCTCTACATTGTTTACCCCGCGCTCGGTGTGCTCATCACGCTGATTTATGTGAAATATGCCGTGCGCGACAACATCTCCCATGGCGTTACCCGCGTGCTTTATGCCATTTCGCAAAACAAAAGCCGATTGAAACGCCACAACATGTACACCTCGCTTTGCGCAAGCTCCGTGACCATTGGCTTCGGTGGCTCCGTAGGAGCCGAGGGACCTATCGTGTTCACCGGAGCGGCCATAGGTTCGCAGATAGGACAATGGTTCCGCATGTCGCCAAGGGTGCTGATGATTCTTGTGGGGTGTGGGGCGGCAGCAGGTATCGCCGGCATTTTCAAGGCTCCCATTGCCGGGATGCTGTTCACACTGGAAGTGCTGATGATTGACCTCACCACGGTGTCGGTGATGCCTCTGCTTGTGGCATCGATAAGCGGAGCTGTCACGGCATACGTGTTCACCGGTTACAACGCCGAATTCTATTTTGTTCAAACCGAGCCGTTTTTCACCTCCCGCATCCCCTATACCATTCTGCTTGGCATTTTCTGCGGTCTGGTGTCGCTCTACTTCACCCGCGTAATGAACATGATGGAAAACATGTTCAGGCGCATCCACAACGTGTGGGTCCGTTTTGCCATTGGCGCGGCAATCCTTTCGGGGCTCGTCTACCTGTTTCCGCCTCTCTATGGCGAAGGCTACGAATCAATCGTGTCACTGCTTTCAGGCAACACCGAGAGCATTTTCGACGGCTCCATTTTCTACAGCGAGCGCTCCTCGACCATGCTCATCATAATTTTTATCCTCACGCTAACCATTACGAAAGCATTCGCCACCTCCGCCACAAACGGAGCCGGAGGAGTGGGTGGAACATTTGCCCCCTCGCTCTTTGTGGGGTGCATGGCCGGATTTTTCTTCGCCTACACGCTCAACAACCTTTTCGGACTTGACCTCTCGGTGAAAAATTTCGCCCTGATGGGAATGGCCGGAGTTATGAGCGGGGTAATGCACGCCCCACTCATGGGAATATTCCTCACAGCCGAGCTCACCGGCGGCTACTCTTTGTTCCTGCCGCTGCTCATTGTGTCAGCCCTGTCGTATCTGACAATAAAGGTGTTCGAGCCATACAGCATCTACGCCATGCGACTTGCCCAGCGCGGTGAGCTCCTTACCCACCACAAAGACAAGGCCGTGCTCACATTGCTTAAAATCGACAATGTGATTGAAACGGATTTCCTGCCCGTGCGCCCGCGCATGGACCTGCGCCAAATGGTGAGCGTAATTTCCCAATCGAGCCGCAACCTATTTCCCGTGCTTGACAACAACGACAAACTGCTTGGCGTTGTAACACTCGATGAAATCCGCAACATCATGTTCCGCACCGACCTTTACCGGCGCATACATGTGGAAACTTTCATGAGCTCGCCTCCGGCCGAAATAAACGTGAACTCCTCAATGGAACACGTGATGAAAGTTTTTGACTCCACCGGAGCATGGAATCTGCCTGTTGTCGACAACGACGGACGCTACATTGGCTTTGTGTCCAAGTCCAAGATTTTCAACTCCTACCGTCGCGTACTACGCCACTACTCCGAAGATTAATAGGGCCGGGATCTAACAACGTTCAACTTAAACTCCGCGCCTTAACTTTTTTGAACAAATCACAAGAAAAAGGCCGCGACTCTTCGTGGGAGAACGCGACCTCTTTCAAATTCATTAATGCGGCTGCATTAACTCAATATGAGCCGCCACGGTGTGCGGGCGTTTATTTTTCACAAGTACACTCGGCACCTTTGAGCTGATGCTTGAAATCATCAAGCTGCTTAAAGAAAGCGGCAAATTCAGCATCGTCGGGATATTTTTTCAGAGCATGATGCAAAAGACGCATGCCAAGAACCAGCTGCTCGGCATGTTTTTTCTTCATACCACGGGTACGTTCAGCATGGTCAGCGAGCATAGCCAAATCATGGTGGCCACCGAAGTTGAAGTTCATTACTTCCTGAATTTTACCATTAATCACTTCGGTGATATTGAAGTGATAGGAACGTTTTTCTTTATTACAGTCCATAGTGTTGTGTGTTTAATGTTATTTGTTTATGTTGTTAATTGTATATCAGTTATTTATCGCTATCTGTTTCTATTAATTCTCTTATAGATTTGTCTATGCACCACGTTTATCAAGTGCAATAGTAAAAACAGCCATCTCCCAAAAAGGTTCACTCTCCACCCCCCAAAAAAACATCCACCATTTTAATTTATCTTACTATGTTATATTGATAAAACAATCCTTTCAATCAATGCATCAAGGCCGGATTGAATACCACCGCGCAGATTTTCAACTTCTTGTAGCGTCATCTCAAACACGTTCAACTAATTCTTTAATTGTTATATTCAATGCTATTTTACACTTACAATCCACCGTACCTGCTTGGTGGAACCGATGCGGGACAGAAGACCTTTTAGAGTCTGTCCCATAATATATGTTAACGCTGAGGTCGCATATCTCGGTGGGATTTTGGAG
>JAMPBC010000028.1 GCA_023666905.1 Bacteroides sp.
TCCTCGTAGCTAACCACGTCCAGATATTTTTGGTTATATGGATTTATCAGTTTGTCCCAATTGTAATAATATGCCGTCTTCATTCCGGGAATGGTGTCCTTAAGCACTTTGAACAGGGTGGGATAGTAGCCCTCCTCATCGGTGACGAGAGCCGGAAGAATGTGGTTGTCAAGACGCCAACTGTTCTTTTCAACCCCATGCACTTCGGGGCCCGAGCCGCTCAGGTGGCTCATCCAGTTGGGCTGGGTCATGGAGGGCATTACAACGCGGGTTTGAAGCGAGAGACATCCCTGAGCCAAAAGGTTGTCCAGATTCGGGGTCCGAGCTGTTTCAAAGCCCTCAACCGATATGCCGTCAAGACCTATTATCAGAACCCGGCGGGCACCGGGGCGGCTGACGGTTTTTGCGTCACTTTTCTTTTTCTTGGCGCCTATAAACGGCGGAAGTGCCGAGGCAACGGCCATTGTTGCCAACGATGCCAAACCTCGCTTGAGAAATGTTCTGCGTTCCATAAAAATGCGTTATAGATAATGATTGGTTGAACACGTGCCCGCCGTCAGTTTTTCATGGTAAGAGCCGGGGAGCTATATTTTTTCTGTGTAAAGATAGCCATTAATTGCGTTTGCAGAAAAAAACTCGCCAAAAAAGCGTAACTTTGCATCGGAATATTGTCCTTTGTCCGGCTACGGACTTCCTCAAACCATCATCCACAGCGCAATTGGAAAAATCATGGCCACATGTACTCAGTCAACTCTGCACTCGTATAAAGTCAAATATCACACATTTGGCTGCAAGCTCAACTTTGCCGAAACGGCATCGCTTGAAAATGCGCTTTCAGCCAGAGGGATGGAGCGTGTGCGCACCGGTGAATCGCCCGATATTATAGTTGTCAACACCTGTTCAGTAACAGAATTGGCCGACAAGAAATGCCGCCAAACCATTCGCAGCTACGCCCGTCGCCACCCCGAAGCGGCCATTGTGGTAACGGGTTGCTATGCACAGTTGAAGCCGCAGGAAGCTGCATCGCTACCCGGTGTTGTGATTGTGGCCGGGGCCGACCAAAAGGGACGGCTACCCGAAATGATTGCGCAATGGACCGAGCAACATTCCCAACGAATGGAGGTGTCGGCTCTTGCCGACATACGCGAGTTCACGCCATCGTGCTCGCGCGGCGACCGCACACGTTACTTTTTAAAGGTGCAGGACGGTTGCAACTATTACTGTTCTTACTGCACAATACCCATGGCCCGTGGCCGTAGCCGTAGCGGAAGCATCGATTCCATCGTGGCTCAGGCACGTGCGGCAGCTGCCGAAGGCGGTAAGGAGATAGTGATTACCGGCGTGAACATTGGCCATTTTGGTTATGGGCGCAGTGACACATTGCTTGACCTCATCAGGGAACTTGATGGCGTTGAGGGTATTGAGCGTTTTCGCATATCGTCAATAGAACCAGACCTGCTGACTGACAGCATGATTGAATGGGTGGCGCAAAGCCGCCGCTTCATGCCGCACTTCCACATCCCTCTTCAGGCCGGAGCCGACGAGGTGCTATCATTGATGCGCCGGCGCTACGACACGGCCTTATTCCGCCACAAGGTGGAGATGATTCGTGATTTGATGCCACACGCTTTCATAGGCGTCGACCTTATTGCCGGGTCACGTGGAGAAACACTTGAGTTGTTTGACCAAGGCTACCGGTTTGTGGATTCCCTGCCCATTTCCAGACTCCACGTGTTCCCCTATTCAGAGCGTCCCGGCACCCGTGCCGTTGCCGAAATCAGTCATGTGGTGCCGCAGGATGAGAAACACCGCCGCGCAAAGCAAATGATTGAATTGTCGGATTGCAAGCAGCGAGAGTTTTCCGAAGCGTTCATTGGCTCAGTCCGCCCGGTTTTGGTGGAGCACACACGCCATGCCAATGGGACAATGAGCGGTTTCACCGACAATTATCTCAAAGTAAACATTCCCTCCAATCCGGATCTTGCCAACAAAGTGGTTATGGTAAGACTCGACGGCATGGACGGACTTGACATGAAAGGAACCGTTATATGACCGACACGACTCACACCGAAGCACTGACTGCGCAACCCAAGGTTGCGGTTATTATTCTCAATTGGAACGGGGCTGCGTTACTTGAGGAGTTTCTGCCGCCGTTACTTGAAAACACCGACCCCAAGCTGGGTGCAATAATAGTGGCCGATAATGGCTCCAGCGACAATTCACTTGAGTTGCTTGCCGAAAAATTTCCGCAGGTGGAGATCCTGAAATTCGACCGTAACCACGGCTTTGCCGAGGGATATAACCTTGCAGTGGCCCACTATGCGCCACGTTATGCCTACACCGTGCTTCTCAACAGCGATGCCACGGCATTGTCGCCGTGGCTGCAACCTTTGGTCGATTTCATGGACTCGCATCCCGGCTACGGCGCATGTCAGCCAAAGCTGAAATCCTATCGCGAACCGGATAGTTTTGAATATGCCGGAGCTGCCGGCGGATTCATTGACCGCAACGGTTTCCCATACTGCCGTGGCCGCATATTCGACACTGTGGAGCCGGACCATGGACAGTATGACAGCGTGACCGACCTGTTCTGGGCTACGGGAGCGTGCTTGATGGTCCGCTCGGAAGTTTACTTGAAGTGTGGGGGCCTTGACAAAGAGTTCTTTGCTCACATGGAGGAGATTGATTTGTGCTGGCGCATGCAATTGGCCGGCTACAAGCTTGCCGTGGTGCCTGAATCGCAAGTGTACCATTTGGGCGGCGGCAGCCTCGATGCCACCAATCCGCGGAAAACGTACCTCAATTTCCGCAACAATTTGTTGATGCTGCATAAAAATCTGCCCGACTCCAGCCGCCGCTCCACGCTACTGCGCCGCCGGTTGCTCGACACTGTGGCATGGGCCAAATTCGTTGCAACCTTCGATTGGAAGAACGCTAACGCAATTTTAAAGGCGCACAGAGATTTTGCCAAGATGAGCAAGGCTTACACTCAACACCCCGTCGCTGACCTGCTTCACACGCGTCCCCGTCGTCCCAACATTCTGTGGCAATACTTTGGCTGCGGCCGCAAACACTTCAGCGACTTATAAATTAGATATTAAGGGTTTTGAGGATGCAAACATCGGCCGTTACAGATTCTTGGTTGCATCGCGAATTACGAGCGATGCCAGTGTCATTCCAAAAATAGCCGTTATGTGGCACAGTGCGCCGTTATAGGCCACTTTGCCGAAGTTCATTGCTGTGTCGCCAATGGTCGTGGCGTCCATCGCTTCCTCACGGTTTGGCACCAACTCATCGGAGAACACACAGCGGAATTTGCGCCGTGGAAACAGTCCGGTGCGTTTGAATTTGCGGCGCAGTGCCGCGGCGAGCGGGCAACCTTTCACGTTCCAAAATTCATCTACAGCAATTCTTGCCGGGTCCATTTTCATGGCAGCTCCCATGGAGCTGAATAGCCGCGCCGATGATTTTGTGGTGTTAAGAATCAGCAAAGCCTTGTCCGATAGCGAGTCAATGGCATCGATTACATAATCGAACTCGTTCAGGTTGAACTGCTCGGCCGTTTGAGCCGTGTACAGTTCGCACACTGCATTGATTTTCGCTTCGGGATTGATGTCAAGCAAATGCTCGCGCATAACCTCCGTTTTGGGGCGCCCTACGGTCGATACCATGGCCGGCAACTGGCGGTTGATGTTAGACTCGGCCACCACATCGGCGTCAACCATGGTTATGTGGCCCACGCCGGAGCGCACCAATGCTTCGGCAGCCCAACTGCCAACACCTCCAAGCCCAAAAACGGCCACACGGACATTGGCAAGCCGCTCCACGGCCGCGGAGCCAACCAAACGCTTTACCCGGCTGAATTTCATATCATTGACCCATTGTGCCATCAGTCAAAAAAATCAGGTGATTCCATTTCAATTTCTTCACCGTCCGTTTCTACCTCTACATCCCCTTTCGAGGCGAATACTTGCGAGGGGAGAGGTGTGGTAAACTCAGGTGAAGGCACCGATACGGGTTCGGGTTTTAAAGTCTTCTTCTGTTCTTTGGCTGCTTTCTGAGGCTTTTTCGAGGCCTTTACCTCGTTTTTCGGTTCCTGAATTTTTGATGAAGCTTTCGGCTTTTCAATTTTGGAAGCGGTTTTTGAGGCGAGCATGGGCTCATTTTTTGTAGGGGCAACTTTTTCAGGTACAGGGGCTTTCTTGCCATGTTTCTCCACCATGGCCACGTAGCGTTCGATTCTTCCGGCAGAGTGGTAATTCGTAACGAAATAGGGGGTGCTTAGTGGCGTAATAACCACGCCTTTGCTTGACGATGAATGAACCATGTTACCATTGCCAATGTAGATGCCCACGTGGCCCACACGGTCGCCCCCTCTGACGGTAAAGAATACCAAATCGCCTGGAAGCAGATCCTTCTTGTCGATTGGCGAGCAGTATTGCATCTGTTTTTCCGATGTTCGCGGGAGGCTGATTTCAAGCGCTTTCAGGTACACTTGTGTGACAAATCCGGAACAGTCAACGCCCTTGCGGTCATTGCCGCCCCAAACGTAAGGAGTCCCAATCCAACTGTCGGCCTCTTTCAATAAGGTTTTGGTAATGGGATTCTTTGTTGCAGCGGCAACATCGATATGTTTCACCGGTGCGGGCTTGGATGTTTTCCTATCTGATTTTTTATTTCCGGAGGTGGTGACTTGTGTGCGTTTGGCTTTGCCGGAAGCCATTTTCGATGAACCGCAGGAGCTCACTCCCATGGCAAGTGAAACGGCCAACACAACCAATGCTAAAATTCGGGAAATGTTACTGATTTTGTTCATATTCGCAAAAATACATCAAAAACCGCAATCCGAGCACACATGCAGGTGATTTTTTTGCCTTCGCGAGCCATGAAAACAAGTGTCCCGGACTCAATGCAGAGTCCGGGACACGGCTTTTGAACTGTATGCTTAAGTTAGTTTACTTCACAAGAACTTTCTTGGTGGTGTTGCCCTGGCGCATGATGTAGATGCCGGGAACAAGGTTGTCAGCGTCAACAGATATACCCTGGAGGTTGAAGAATTCAACGGGAGCATTGCTGTGGTCGGCGGCAACATTGTCAATGGCTGCTGAGGCGGGCTCAACAATTTCAAGGGTTAGACCATAGGCCTGTCCGTTGATGAGTGAGCAAACGTTGTCAGCAAAAATCTCTGTTGACCATTCCCAGTGATCGTTCCAGCGGTCGGTGGAAGTGGAAACGTCATAGGGCTCGGTGAGTGCGAGAAGCACGGGGAATGTCATGCCCTGCTCAACATTGGCGGGGAGGGTGATTTCATCGCGATCGCCGGTTTCGGTGATTACCAAGCCACCGCCGGGTGCGTTAGGCTTGATGTTGCGGTTGATTACACCGTTGGTCTCGCCCTCGTCAATGAATGAACCGTTGTTGTTCCAGTCAACATAAACGCAGTTCTGAGACCTGTTGATGGCTGTTCCGGAAATGCCTTTGAGAATCATGGTGAAAGTCTGGGCATCGGCGGGTACTTTGATCACTTTGTCAGTCATGTCAATGTAGGCGCCTTCTTCCTGCCAAGCGTTCATTTTGGGTGTTACATAATAGCTTTCCGATGTGGGAGAGGTGGTTGAGTAAACCACTGTGGTCTCATCGCCAACCTTATATGATATTTCGGAGTAGTAGCGGCTTGAGTTGTCGGTGTAAATGCGGCGGTAGGTGATGTCTGAGCCGGTTGAAGCTTCTTTTTGTCCGTTGAATTTAACTGCGATGGGTATTTGTCCCCACATAACGTTGATGTCCAAATCAATTTTGCCATTGGCGTCTTCGGTTCCGGTGAGATCGATGTCGGCAATGATTTCACCTCCGAGAAGGCTGAAGTTCTTGACTGAACCTGAGTAGTTGATGGGGTTGGAGCCTTCGACTTTTACTCCGGGAACAACAATGTCGCCCAGTTGAGCAGGGGCTTCACCTTCAATAAGTGCAAGGCTGAAGTTGGGTAGTACAAGTGTGTATGTGCCGTCGGAATAGGGAGTGATGTTGACTTCTGCTTCCTGACCTACTGCAATGTCGCTGCCCAACATGCTCACATCAAGTGTGCCGGGGTATTTAACGGTTGCGCCCGAAGGTTCAGCAGTGGCGGCTGCTTTGAATGTGAGGGTGTAGACGTGTGAAGTCTTGCCGTCAAGGTCGGCGCCCTGAGCGTTGGCAACGGTGATTGTTGCGGTGTTGGAAGCCTGGTCCACGGCTACGGTTGCTTTGGCAGTGCCGGAATTTCCGAGCACTGTTGCAACAATGGCATTGGCTTCAGGCAGAGTGGCGTCAACATTGTAGCTATATGTGTCGGAAGCGAAACCTTCAACGGCTGTTCCGTTAACGGTGATGCCTGACAAGCGTGAGTAGTACACAAGTTTCACATTGTCAATGGTCAGTGCATTATTCACTTCAGGTTCGGTCGAGAAGTAGTTGCCTGCACCGAATATAACGTTTAACGATGTGGGAGTTGCGGTTGAAGAGTATTCAAAATCAATCACGAGGTTCTTCCAATCGGTGTTGTTGTCGTTGAGAGCGTAGTTGATTTTTGAAATAAGAGCTGCATCGTCAGAGTGGGTTACGTCTCCTCCCTTGGCGGTTTCAATTCCAAGGATGTTGCGGTCGCGGTTGGTCATGACAACCATGTTCGGGTCGCCGCCGATTGAGGCGGGAACCGAAGCCTGGGTCCAGGTGCCTTTCCATGAGTAGGCAACCACAGTGGCCTGTTCGGTTGAGCCGGAAGCCTGAGTGCGGATATAGTCGAAAGAGAGGGCGTCGGGGCGATAAGTGAAATCAATGCCACCCCATGAACCGCCGTCCTTGTCATCACCTGAGGTGTTGGCAGTGTTCCAGGGAGTGCCGAGTGTGATATAGCCGGGAACTGTTTGTGTTTTGATTATTGAGTTCGGCGAATTTTTCAGGAGCACAGCTGATTCGCTACCGTTACCGGTGGTTTTTTCACCTACCTGAGTGGCCCCCATCCAGACTAAAAACAACAATTTGTATCCGGCCACGTGGGAGATGGTCCATGATTCGGGAGTGGTTCCAATTGCTTTTGTCTCGCCTCCGGTCCAGGGGCTGCATGAGTTCCATGCACCTTCAAAGCCGGCATTTGGGAGCTGCTGAGCCATGGCTGAACCTGAAAGGAGCGCCAGGGCTGATAATGAAAGGTAAATTTTCTTCATAAACATTTATTGATAATTGGTTGATATTGTCGTTGTGTGATTTATTATTCTTGCAAAGATAAGATTTTTTTGATTCTTGCGGTTGGTTTGTGGCCAAATTTATCATAAAATTCGTTCATTTTGACCAATTGCAAGCCGCGGGCAACGGGAGTGGGGAGTTATCGGAGTGAGTGAAGCGAATCAAGCATATCCTGCACTCGGGCGCGAATCTCTTTCAGGCGGCTCACGGTGCGGTGCCGCTGGTCAATTCCTTCGGGGTTGACGCGCAGTTGTTCCTGGGCGGCGTCGAGTTTCAGTCCGCGCTCCTTCACAAGAAAATGAATTTGTGCAATTTTGTCAATGTCGGCCGGGGTGTAGAAGCGGGTTCCGTGATTGTTGCGGTGAGGCTTGATTACGGTGAATTTGTTTTCCCAAAATCGGAGCGTGGATGCCGGAATTGACAAAATTTCAGCCACCTCGGAGATTTTGTAATATTTTTTGTCGAGTGAGTCCATAGGTGCGGTTATTATTGGCTAAAAGCTTGACTACGTTTGCAAAATTAGTGATTTTACAGTAATTTTGCACAAATATTTTGAAAACGATTCCTCAACGTAGGATAAAACAAGCATAAACCTCACATTAAAATGCTAACAGCTAAAGAGATACGCGAATCATTCAAAGAATTTTTCCGCAATAAGGGACACAAAATTGTTCCCTCGGCGCCAATGGTGATCAAGGACGACCCCACGCTCATGTTCACCAACGCCGGAATGAACCAGTTCAAGGACATTATCCTTGGCAACGCCCCCATTAAAAATCCACGAGTGGCCGACTCGCAGAAATGTCTGCGAGTGAGCGGCAAGCATAACGACCTTGAAGAGGTGGGGATGGACACATATCACCACACTATGTTCGAGATGCTCGGCAACTGGAGCTTCGGCGATTATTTCAAGCAGGAAGCCATTGACTGGGCATGGGAATATCTGGTGGATGTGCTGAAACTGAATCCTGAAATTCTTTACGCCACAGTGTTTGAAGGAGCCCCCGACGAGGGTTTGGAGCGCGACAACGAGGCTGCCGCCATTTGGGAGAAGCACCTTCCGGCAAGCCATATCATAAACGGCAACAAGCATGACAACTTCTGGGAAATGGGCGATACCGGCCCTTGCGGACCCTGCTCGGAAATTCACATCGACCTCCGCCCCGAGGCTGAACGAAAGGCTATTCCCGGTGCGGAACTGGTGAACAAGGATCATCCTCAGGTTATCGAGATTTGGAACCTGGTGTTCATGCAATATAACCGCAAGGCCGATGGCTCGCTTGAGCCGCTTCCCGCAAAAGTTATTGACACCGGTATGGGCTTCGAACGTCTTTGCATGGCTCTGCAAGGCAAGACTTCGAACTACGATACCGACGTGTTCACTCCGCTCATTAACAAAATTGCCGCCCTTTCGGGCAAACGTTACGGTGACGACAAGCGCACTGACATTGCAATGCGCGTTATTGCCGACCATGTGCGCACCATCGCTTTCTCCATTGCCGACTCTCAGCTACCCTCCAATGCCAAGGCCGGCTATGTGATTCGCCGAATTTTGCGCCGTGCCGTGCGGTATGCCTACACTTTCCTTGAACGCAAGCAAGCGTTCATGTATCAGCTGGTTGATACCCTTATCGATTCCATGGGCGAGGCCTATCCCGAGCTTCCTGCCCAGCGCGAATTGATTATGCGTGTAATCAAAGAGGAGGAGGATTCATTTCTCCGCACCCTTGAAAACGGCATAAAGATGCTTGATGCCGCTATTGCCACCGCCAAAGCTGCCGGCAAAAAAGAAATTTCGGGCGAGGAAGCCTTTGTGCTTTATGACACTTACGGATTCCCTCTCGACCTCACCGAGTTGATTTTGAAAGAAAACGGCATGACCCTTGATCAGGCCGGATTTGACCGCGAGATGGCAGCCCAAAAGCAGCGTGCACGCAATGCGGCAGCTACTGAAACGGGCGACTGGACCGTTATTGAGGAGGGCGACCCCGAATTTGTGGGCTATGACCTTACCGAAGTTGAAACACCCATTCTCCGCTATCGTAAGGTGAAACAGAAAAAGGGTGAGTTCTATCAGATAGTGTTGGCCAAAACTCCTTTCTATGCTGAAATGGGTGGTCAGGTCGGCGACCGTGGAACACTTACCTCGCCCACCGGTGAGGTGGTGGAGATTTACGACACCAAACGCGAAAACGGCATGGGTGTTCATCTGGTGAAGAAGATGCCTTCGGACCCCACTGTTACTTTCACCGCCCGCATTGACGAAAAGGCGCGCCGTGCCACTTCGGCCAACCACACTGCCACTCACTTGCTGCACCATGCATTGCGTGAAGTGCTTGGCACCCATGTGGAACAAAAAGGCTCGTTTGTTTCTCCCGATTTGCTCCGATTTGACTTCTCGCATTTCCAGAAGCTTACTCCCGAAGAGATTCGCAAGGTTGAACACCGTGCCAACGCCATGGTGCGTGAAGCTATTGGCCGCGATGAACACCGCCACATGCCCATTGCCGAAGCTCGTGCCATGGGTGCCATGGCGCTGTTTGGCGAAAAATATGGCGATGATGTGCGTGTTATCCGCTACGGCGATTCCGTTGAACTTTGCGGTGGCACACATGTGGCCAACACCGGTAACATAGGTATGATTCGCATTATCAGTGAAAGCAGCATTGCAGCCGGTATCCGCCGTATCGAGGCAATTACCGGTGAAGCCGTGGAGAATGCTTTGGACGACATGACCCGCACCATGCACGAAATTGGCAGCATGCTCAACAATGCCCCCGACATTGTGAACGCTTTACGTCGCTCCATAACCGAGAATGCCGATTTACACAAGCAGGTCGATGAATATTTCCATGAAAAAATCGAGAACCTGAGCAAGGAACTTTTGGAAAAAGCTCAAACGGTTAACGGTATAAAGGTGGTGTCGTACGGAGGTGTGCGTTTGCCCGAACTGGTCAAAGGCGTTGCCTTTGCAGTGCGCGCTGCATCGCCCGAGTCAACTGTGTTCATTGCCGCGACTGCCGACGTGTCGGGCAAACCGCTTCTTACCATGATGATTACCGAAGATTTGGTCAAGAATCAGGGCTTGAGTGCATCGCAAATTGTGCGTGATGCCGCCAAGCAGATTAAAGGTGGCGGCGGCGGACAACCCGGTTTTGCCCAGGCCGGCGGTAAAAATCGCGACGGACTTTCGGAAGCATTCCAAGCCATGATGGCCGCCATCTCCTGATTATAATGGATAAGAGCCCGGGGCATCCGGCCTCAGTGATAATCTGAATTAACACCGCACAAGGAGTTCATCCCGGAGTGCGGTGTTTGTTTTTTCAGTTTAAGTGGCTATATTTGTGGAAAATTATCGATATGAAGAATCTGACGATACTTGGCTTTGTAAGCCTGATAGCTGTTGGCTGGCTGACATCGTGCGCACCTAAAGGTGCCGAGGTGGAAGCTTTGCCGTGTGCCTCTGATTCAACACAGTTCAACATGATTGATTCAAAAGGACAAGTGATTGATTTGGGCGTGTCCACACACTCAATATCGCCCCTTGTAAATGGTTTTTTCCACGCCTCGACACCCGACGGCGTGACAGTTTACAAGCTCACGGCGGACGGACCGCAGCCCGTTGAAGGGCTCACAGGGCTTGTTTCGGCCGGCTACATGGCATGCGGAGTCATGCCTGTGTGCAAGCAGGGCAACCACATTGAACTTGTGAACGACGATGGCGAGTCCGTGGCCACCATTACCCTTGATGAGGGCGAGGTGACAGAATGTGACGCCTTTATGCGTGAGGGTCTGTTGCGCGTGACTACCGACAGCGGCATGCAAGGTGCCGTAAACACCAAGGGCGAATTTGTTGTCCGGCCAATCTTTTCCCTGCTCGGACCTGTGGACGGCGGCAAGATGCTGGCCATGATAGAAGCGGAGGCCCCGGATGGAATTGTTTCACAGAAATATCAGTTGATTGACAGCAAGATGAATGTGCTGTACGAGTTTTCGGAATATACTCCTGTGCTGATGGATGTGAGAAACGGTTATGTGGTTGTGAGGAAGGCCGGTTCTCAGACTTTTGCCTTGTGTAATGCCGGGGGCGACAAATCAATTGTTGATCTGCCGGCCGAAGTGCGCAGTGTAGAGGCAATGGGCAGCGATGGTATAGTTATCCGAGATGCCAATGGGCGCAAGGGAATTGTGGATTACTCCGGCCACATGTTGCTGCCGGCAAAATATAAGCAGGTGCGATTAGGCCCGAACGGCCGGGTGGCCGTGACGGATGGGTCGCAATGGTTCCTTATGGATGCTAACGGTGAAAATGCTGTTGCCATTGGAGGTGCATCAATGGTTTCTCCGGCTCCGGAAGCTTCATTTGCACAGGGATTTGCTTTCGTGTGCCGCGCAGCCGCCGGGATGTATCTTGTCAATACTGCGGGCGAGTTGGTCAACGCGAAACCACTGGCGATGATTGATAATGGCGGCCTGGATTTGCTTAAAGTTGTGACCGATTACCCACAAGCCACCACCACCATTGAACTGCCCGGCGATGAAGACTGGATTGAGAATTGACGCACTTTTTGCGTGTCTGACCGCATTCATTTGCATGGCGGCATTGAGCGGTTGCTCGCCGGAAGGGACAGCAACCACTGTCGTGGAGCGCGACTTCAGTGAGTTAGGCCCGATGGTGTCGGCCTATCTGCCTGCACGTGAGGGTGACACTGTGCCGAACTGGGGCATGGTTCGTAGCGATGGCTCAATGCTTTTCAGCGATAAATTCCCATCGGCTCCGTCGCTCCCAATCAATGGCTATTTCTCTGTGAAAGAGGGCGCCGGGGTCACCGTGTACCGAAACGGACCGGCGCCGATGAGCGTTGTCGGCTTGGCAGGACTCAAACAAGCGGGTGCCATGTCAGAAAGCTTGATACCGGTGGTGCGTCCGGGACATAGAATTGAGCTGGTCGACGGTGAGGGTGTGACTAAGATGGAATTAACGTCCATTGGCGGCATTGAAATTGTGGCATGCGCACCATATTTTGTCGATGGCCTGTTGGCGGTCAAATCGCAGGACGGACTTTGGGGCGCCATGAATCTTTCGGGCGAGATGATTCTGGAGCCTGTTTATGATGAAGCTCCCATGTTCAGCGAGGGACTTGCCTCGGTGGTTCGTACCGAAACCGTTGCGGGCGACTCTATAAATCCGGAACGCCGCGTTATCCGCCGTCAACTTGTTAACAACCATGGTAAAACCGTTTTCCGTTTTCCTGACGGTATAAAGCCTGAAAGTCTTTTTAAAGGTGGCCGCATGGTCATTGCCGGCCAGTCGGGCGAGTTGTCCATGTTGTCGGCAAACGGCACTGTGCGCAGTCTGCCAAAAAAAGTGAAGGAGGTTGTTGATTTTAACTCGGATTACATTGTTTGGCGCGGGACGAATGGTTATGGCGTGTTTGACATGGAAGGGAATGAACTTGTGGCTCCTGAGTTGAAGCAAATTGAGCTTGCCGACAGCGGCCGATTGTTGGTGGCCGGATTTGACGGCCGGTTCGCTATTGCCGACAGTGCCGGCCGGGCTCGTGTCCGCTTTACCGGTTTTGATGATTTGAGGTCGCTCCGGCATCCTGCCTACGGTGTGGTGAGCCCCTTTAAATTGATGGGCGATGGGTTTGCCGGCAAGGTGATAATGGATTCGCGCGGCCACCGGCTGGGGGTCGGCCCGTTGGCTGACCTGTCGCTTGCCGCCACTCTCGCAGGCTCTGAAGAAATTTCAAGCGATTATTTCAATGCCCAGGCTGCGGCACATTCCTTGCTGTCACGTATCACTCCACGCGGATGGGGAAGGGCTGAACTTGGCATGCGACTGGCTATGGTGGCCGATAGCTTGACTTGGCGTCACGCCGGTGCAAAAAACGTGGAGTTTGAACGCTCCACACCTTATTTACTAAAGCTTTCAGCCACGGCTTATTCCGACCGGCCTCTCGGTGTTGATTCGCTGAGCAATGAAAGCACTCGCCAATTGGTTGCCGACACGGCTGCCGTGGTCAAGTATATAAAGGTGACGGCATTGACTCAGGGCAAGCATTTCCCGGAACTCTTGCAGCATGCCGGGGCAGAGCTGGTTCCGCATGGCTATCGCGCTGAAAAAATACGCGATGAATACGCTGTCTACTTATCGCAGGACATGGCTGTGATTCTCACTCCGGTTCCGGGCTTGGCAGGAATTTGTGTCTTCATAATGCCCCGAAGCTTTTATGGTGAAACCGGCAGCCGGATAATTTCAGATGCCGAAAACATTTACAAGCAATCGCTCCATGAAACGTAGTTGGCCAACGTTGCTTCTATTCCTTTTTATCAGTTTGGTGGCGTGCAACGATGCTTCCGATGCTGAGATTGACCGACTTCCGGTAAGGGTGATTTGGGAAGAAGACTGGGGGCTTGTTAACGCGCGTGGCCGCATATTGGATGATAATGGCATTGCCGGGAAGGTGTCGCCGGTTGTGAACGGCTTTTTTTCAGTGCGTGATTCCGCCGGGTTGGTAACGCTTTACCGTGCTTCGGCCGAGCCCGCGGTTCTTTCTGAGTTAACGGGGCTGCTTGATGCGGGATTTTTCAATAACGGCCTGGTGCCGGTTGTTTTGCCTTCGGGCGAGTTTGCAGTTGGTGACGGATTTGGCCGGGTTCGCTTCAAAATCAAGGAGATTTCCGGGAAGAAAGTCACGGCATGTGCAGGCATGTACAGGTGCGGAGTGCTGGCGGTGTGCAACGATGCAGGATTGTGGGGCGCCGTTGACAAAGAGGGTCGCACGGCTATCGAGGCCGGATATGTGTCGGAGTTGGTGTTCTGCAATGGACTGGCCATCGGTGTGGAGCGTTTGTCCGGAGTCTCGGATAAGTTTGGATATTCCATTATAAACAACAGGGGGGATGTTATTTCAACTTTGCCTACGGATTTTTACATGGAGAACCCTGTTATTAATCATGGCTATGCCGTTTGGAGCAACGGCCATGCGTGGGGATTGGCAGATTCGCAAGGCAAGCTTACGGAATTGCCCATGGATGTGTGCGGCGTGGAAGCCGTTAACGGCACACACCTTATTTATATAGGACGCTCCGGTTTGCGGGGCGTTATGACGGTGGATGGTCGGATGGTTTTGCCTGACCGGTTCAATTCGCTTGAGTTTGCCTCAAGCGGAGTATTGCTCGCCTCCAACGCCCGACACTATTTTCTTATGGATTTGAAGGGAAATGAAATTCTGAGATTTGACGATGCCGATGAAGTTATAAGTCTCAGCTCATCAATTGACGGAGCTTTTAAAAGTAAATTCGGATTTGCCGTCCGCAGCGGGTCGCTCTGGGACCTTTGCGACATTTCAGGTTGTCGCGTGGGTAATTACGAGTTTGCCGTGTTGGATTTCAGCTATATCTATGGTGTACCTCAACTTTCACTTGCACAGGCGGGAGCTGTCTCGGATGAAACTTTCAGCGGTTTGCCTCGGTTTTTTGAGCCCGACAGCGTATGTCAAGTGCCCGATTCCCTTATTTATGCGGACTCAACAGTGGTAATGTCACACTGAGTATGAGTTAAGAGTCCATTCGATAAGGAATGTTAAAGCCGGGGTCGCATATCCTCGAAGG
>JAMPBC010000029.1 GCA_023666905.1 Bacteroides sp.
TTCGAGGATATGCGACCCCGGCTTTAACATTCCTTATCGAATGGACTCTTAGATAAAAAGATTCCCGCGTTCAGACTGGAGGCGGGAATTTTTGTGGGATTATGGGTTGGGAAGTTGATTATTATTCTTCTTTTTCGTCAAGCATGGAGAGGGCAAATGAATAGGCACCGATTGATATGGCTTTGCTTGCCCCGAGCTTGGAGATGGCAACGCCGGTGGCTTTCATGGGGTCGTAAATCACAGTGCGTTCAGAACCGTAAACCTTTATGGGACGTGCCGCGCCATGTGCGAACTGGGCAAATTCATCATCATTGTCAAGGTCGAAGGCTTTCATTTGAAGGCGGTTGATTTCTTCACCTTTAATTGTGTGGAGCAAACCTTTAAGCTGCTTCATAAGAGCGGGCATGAAGAACTTCTTGGCACCGCACAAACCGCCGCCGATAACTACGAGCGAGTCGGTAAGAGTAATGGCAGTGGCAATAGCATCACCGGCAACTTCGCCAAATTCTTCAAATGCCTTAATGGCAGCTTCTTTATTTCCGGGACGGGTACCCTCGGCAATTTCGCAGATGTCCTTGGGCTGAAGGTCGTGGTTGATGTCGCCTGATTCTTCGGCATATACTCGTTTGATTGCACGGATGGCCACACCTTCTTCCACCATTACTTCCGGATGGTTTTTGTGACGGAGGCAGAAGGTTTCCACACATGAATTGTTGCCGCGGTTCAGGTGGTTGTCAATAACCATACCGATACCGAAACCGGTTCCAAAGGTGTAACCGAGAAGGTTGTTGTAGCGCTTTGTACTTCCTATTTCAGCCAATTTGGCATTAATCTCGGGGAGCACTCCGCCAATGGCTTCACCAAAAGCGAAGAGGTCGCCGTCGTTGTTAATGTAAACGGGGATTCCAAATTTTTCTTCAAGGAACGGACCGAGGGCAACTCCATTGCGGAACGAGGGGAAGTTGGGAAGGTGCCCACCGATAATGCCGTTGGGATAGTCGGCCGGGCCGGGGAATGCAAAACTGATTGCCACGGGTTTTTGTTCGAGTTTCGAGATGACTTCCTCAAAGCCTTGAACCATTGTGGCGAGACAGAGATCAAGATCGTGTGCGTTGGATGGCTTGGTTATGGGCTCAACAATGAATTCATTTGACTGCATGGCTCCAAATACAAGATTTGTACCGCCGGCGTCAAGAGTGATTACGATGCGTTTGTCAAATTTGTACATTTTTATAATAGATTTAAAGTAATTTGTTCATTTTTAAGGATTGGAGCACTGCGAGAGCTCCGGATGGGTATCGATAGCAAAGATAAGAAAAAAGTTTTTGATTACGATTACAAGCCTCTGACTTTATCGGGATTTTTTGCAATAAATTCTTTCCACGAGGAGGCGGAGGTGCGGGCAATGGGTCGGGAAGATTCATAATAATGACACAATGCAGCTGCCAATGCGTCGGTGGCATCCAGTTCGGAAGGGAGTTGATTGGAAGTGATGTTCAAGATTCGTTTCAGCATTTCTTTAACCTGCTCCTTGGAGGAGGCTCCGTTCCCGGTTATGGCCATTTTTATTTTGCGAGGTTCATACTCGGTTATGGGAACATCGCGAGAGAGGGCTGCAGCCATGGCTACTCCCTGGGCACGGCCAAGTTTAAGCATTGACTGGACGTTTTTGCCAAAGAATGGAGCCTCAATGGCCATTTCATCGGGTAAATATTGCTCGACGAGTCCCAAAACACGTTCGTAGATTCGGCGAAGTTTCAAGTAATGTCCGGAGATTTTGTTGAGATGTATCACTCCCAAAGCTATTACAAGCGGCGTTTTATCCTTAATGCCGAGTATGCCATAGCCCATGAAATTGGTTCCGGGGTCAATGCCTATAATCACCCGTTTAAATTCTCGTAACTGACTATTGTTCATTAATCTGCAAAATATCCATCAAGGTGGTGAAATGAAGTATGGTGTCGGGAGCGGCTGTGGTGAGTTTTGTTATTGTTAGCGGAAGTATATTATCGCGCCACATGGCAGCCTCTTTTTTGTCAGCAACTGTAAACTGAACGCCGAATGCTTTGGACAATTCATCGGGCGCAGGAATGGCAAGGAGCTTGGGTTCGGCGTGTCCTTTCCGGAATATTGTGGGGAAATAATGTTGCGATACCCAATTGAGAAAAGCTGTTTCTTCCGAAACGGGTATCACGAATGTGGTGTTCAAAAGAATCATTGTTTTAGTCTTGCTGCTTTACGTTTGACGTAACGAGGAATGAACGAAAGGTGATGAAGAATGGTGTTAAACGTGCCATAATAGTAACACATTATTTTGAACCGCTCCTTCAGGGATGCTTTGTGGTTGGCAGTAGTGACGCCTTCGTCAAGATAATCAATCAGGATTTCCGGTACAAGAACGTTGTGGCGGGAATGTTGCAGGCACTGGATGCACCAATCGTAGTCGGCGGAATATTTGTAACGCAAGTCGTAGAGCGGCACAATGCGCCGTAGAGCCACGAAGGCCTGATGACAAACAACCATACCGTTGGCAAAGCTTTTGTATGTGAGGACGTCGGGCGCGGTTAGATGCCTGTCGGCTACGCGCTCACGGTTGGGATTTACAAGCTGGGTCTGACCATAGACAATTCCAGGGGTGTTATTTTGCTCAATAGCCCGGGCCAATGTGCCGAGAGTATCCGATGTGTGGAAGGTGTCGCCTGAGTTCAGAAATATCAAATATTGTCCTTTGGCAATGCTGATGCCTTTGTTCATGGCATCGTAGATGCCACGGTCGGCCTCGGAAATCACCGTTCGAAGTGGTGAGGGATATTGCTTCACAATTTCAAGCGTAGAATCGGAGGATAGCCCATCGATTATAAGATGCTCGTAGGACTTAAAAAGCTGTTCATCAACTGATGCAAGAGTGTGGGCAATGGTTGACGAGGCATTGTAAGTTACTGTGATGATTGAAAATAGCGGCGGTGAATTGTCAGGCATGGTTATTGAGGTTACAAGCGGGCAATGGTTGTTCACCTACAAAGGTACGGAAAGAAACATAAATTTCAAAGTTTATGCCATAAAATAAAACACCTTGAATTACTTCAAGGTGTTAAGAGTAGCGAATCCGGGACTCGAACCCGGGTCTCCACCGTGAGAGGGTGGCGTGCTAGGCCTCTACACTAAATCGCCAGTTTGCAGGAGGGAATTGTTCCCTTTTGCTCTGCAAATTTACAAATGATTTTTTTATTGACAAAATATTCGGCCGAATATTTTGCAGCCCTGCATTAAATAACTGAATATCAACACATGTGAACGTAGGTAATTACAGGAGTGTGATGGGGGCAAAAAACTCGGGACGATGGAAATCGGGCTCGGGGGTGTCAATAGGTGCCCAGCTAAGAAAATGGGGAGATGCTGTTTTATCGGCACATTTATAGAAGTTTCCGGTCATTTTAATGGGCTTGCCTTCATATTTCAATCCCATCAGGCTGAGCGGAATTGCTACCAAAAGATTCCAGGTGAAAAGTCCCTCGAGTTCTTGAAACGGTTTTGTGCCGCACGATGGATAGCGTTTAATGCTGTCAAGTTGGTCATCGGTGAGTTGAGTGCCATTATGACGGTCTGTGCGGCATGCGGCATGTGCTGTGCCAATGCAGTTGAATTCAAAGTTGTAGTAGGGGAGTTTCCCGTCGGGGCAAACAAAGAACTCCACACACGAGTCTTGATGCACGGAGGAATTGTTTTCGTAGTTCATGGCACGCAAATAGTTGCACCTAACAAAGAAATCAATGTAGATGTAATTACCGGAGTGGGCAGCCGTGATGGTTGTCAACGGCCGGTAAGGAAACTGATCTTTCCAATTGAGAGACTCAATGGTTCGGCGCACTCCCATATCATCAAGACGATGAATAATATCTTCCTGCGAAAGGTTGTCAAGTTCGGGGATATAAGGTATTTCAAGAGAGGGTTTGTTATTTTCCATGGAGTGAATTATAAAAGATTTTTTAATGCATGAACTGAACCGAAGAGAGCCATAATGATAAGGAGCGATGCCATGACGCGATTAATAATCCACATTGAGCGGACATTGAAGTGGCCGCGCACCTTGTCAACAAAATAGGTTATAAGTGACCACCAACATAAAGCGCCACCCACAATTGACAGGTAGCCGATAATGTAGTGATAGAAATCATAGTTGCTGTCCATGAAATTGAAGCGAGCAAACAGACCGATTATGAAGAAGAGAATGAGGGGATTGGAGAAGGTGAAAAGAAAACCGGTTGCAAAGTCGCGCCAATAATTCGAGGATGTGTCCGGGGCTTTGGCTATTGCTTTTGAAGGATTGTTGCGGAACAGGTAAATTCCATAGACAATAAGCACCAATGAGCCAATTATCTGCAACACGTTTTTATTGGACTCAATGAAGTCGGTTACCAATGAAAGACCAAGTCCGGAGAGCAGACAATAGAGAAGATCGGAGAGCGCGGCTCCAATTCCGGTGTACATTGCCGTGGTGCGGCCCTTATTGAGCGTGCGCTGGATTACCAGCATACCAATGGGTCCCATAGGTGCGCTGATGAACACTCCGATCATAAATCCGGAGAAGGCTATGTAGAGCAAGCTCTCCAACATGTCACAAAATTAATAAATGGATTTGTGGTGACAAAGGTATTGGAATATTTTTTTACGCAACCGGATTAACGAAACGAGTGATGCTCCTTTCTTGCCGCGTCAAGTCGAAGCAGTATGAAGATAAGAATTGTGAAGCTCCACAACGATGAACCACCGTAGCTAAAGAAAGGGAGAGGGATGCCGATAACAGGGCAGAGCCCGATTACCATTCCGGTGTTAATGGCAAGGTGGAAAATGAGGTAGGACGCTACACAATAACCATAAACACGGCCAAAAGCGGTGGGTTGGCGTTCGGCAATGTGCATGATTCGCAGAATGAGTGCGAGGAAAAGCAAGAGCACGGCACTGCTGCCAATGAAGCCTTCCTCTTCGCCAATGGTACAATAGATAAAGTCAGTGTGTTGTTCGGGAACATATTTGAGTTTGGTTTGCGTGCCGTTAAGGAAGCCTTTACCGGCAAAACCACCTGAACCGATGGCGATTTTGGATTGGTTGACATTGTAACCGGAACCAAGGGGATCGTCGGAGATGCCAAGCGCCACATTGATACGCTGTTGCTGGTGTGGTAGCAACAGGTGGTTGAACGCATAGTTTACGGAGAAGAGGAACAGGATTGAAACTATGGTAGCTATAATAGTGGCAAGCAGTTTAGGGTTGCGCAACCGCAGAAAGGCGAGGCCGCAATATCCGCATGCAAGCAGAATTACAGGCAGAAAAAATGCCAAGCCGGGCACCTGCACTCCAAACAATGAAAGCGTTGCTACCAGCAAGCCGGTGGCGGCATACCAAATCATTACATTACGGGCAATGATGAACTGTTTGGCATAAAACATTATCAGTGCCACCATGAGTATCATTATAAGAACGAACACCACCGCTTCGCCGAGCGGAATGCCAAGTAATAATGAGTCAGTGTATTTTACAGCCACAACAAAAAAGGTTACGGCACTTAAAGCGGCAAGAAGGATGAGACCGCTCATTCCTTCACGATACAAGACAAAAAACAATGCTGTGTATGCCAAGGCGGTTCCGGTTTCGTTTTGGGCAAGAATCAGCAAAATAGGAAGGAAAATTATGGCGAGTGCCAGACCGTAGTTTTTGAGCGATGCGTTTAGTTTGAAATTATAGGAGTTGAACAGCTTTGCCAATGCGAGTGCCGTGGCAAATTTTCCAAACTCTGCGGGTTGGAAACGTATGGGACCGAGAACAAGCCATGAGTGAGAGCCATTGATGTTAGGCGCAATGAATATTGTCACCAACATAATGAACAGAATGGTCAGGTATATGGGTATGGCGTACGTTTCAAACACATGAGAATCAAAGAGCAAAATGACAAGCGCCAAAGCTAAGGACAATCCAATCCAGCGGATTTGTTTGCCTGAAAATTCTTCAGGGTCAACGAGGCTGGCATTGTCAAAATCGTAGCTGGCGGCATATATGCTGAAAATGCCGGCTGTGATGAGAACCAGGTAAAGTATTATAGTTACCCAGTCGACATGGCTGAATATGGATGTGCTATTTTCCCTTGTTTGCATTGGTTGATGTTGTGCTGGTGTGCACCATTCGGTCTTCTATATATTTTCTGGATTCGGATATTTCGCCTTTAAGATATTTTTCTATGACAAGGCTGCCTATGGGAACGCCGAAGGTAGCTCCGAATCCGGCATTCTCAACATAAACACAAACGGCGATTTTTGGGTCGTGGTAAGGCGCGAAGCCCATAAACACAGAGTGGTCACGCCCGTGAGGGTTTTGAGCGGTACCGGTTTTTCCGCACACCTCAATGTCGGGCAGATTGGCGAGTTTACAGGTACCACCGGTTACAGCCATGCGCATTCCTTCGGCCACAGATTCAAAGTGCGCCCGGTTTATGTTGGGCGTGCGCTTATCGACATATTGCTTGTCGATGATGGTGTCTTCAATGGCTTTAACTACATGAGGCGTTATGAACCATCCGCGATTGGCAATGGTGGCACCGAGATTTGCAATTTGAAGAGGAGTGGCAAGAATTTCGCCCTGGCCTATAGAAACCGAGATGATTGAGTTGGCCGACCATTTGTCCTCGCCATAAATTTTGTTATAGAACTTGGCATTGGGAAGGAATCCGCGGCTTTCACCGGGAATATCAATACCAAGCTTATAGCCGTAGCCGAGCTCCACAAGATGTGTTTTCCACACTTCAAAAGCATTGGCCGTGGACCCGTACTTGCGTTTCTTTTCAAGCATGGCTTTGAGACCCCAGCAGAAGTAGGCGTTGCAAGAAGTCTGGAGAGCCGGCTTGAGCGCAATAGGCGAGCCGTGACCATGGCAACCGACCCTTAAACCGGAATTGACATATCCACGACTACAGGGGAAGCTTGTTCCGAGAGTAATGATTCCTTCCTGGAGCAGGATAAGTCCCTGACCGGGCTTAAAGGTTGAGCCGGGAGGATAGGCACCCTGGATTGAGCGGTCAAGCAACGGTTTGTTGGGAGCTTTGCGAAGCTGAGAGTAATTTTTACCGCGATTACGGCCAACGAGCAACGCGGGATCGTAGGTGGGACTCGTTACAAGAGCGAGCACTTCACCGGTTTGAGGTTCAATGGCAACAACGGCTCCCACTTTTCCGGTCATAAGTTTCTCGGCGTACTGCTGGAGCTCTATGTCGATGCCAAGTGTGAGGTTGCGGCCGGATACGGCTTTTTTATCGTGTGAGCCTTCATCGTAATGGCCTTGAATACGACCCAATGCGTCGCGGATTAGAACCTCTTCACCCTTGACTCCTCGAAGATGCTTTTCGTAACTTTTTTCAACACCGAGGTCGCCGGTGTAGTCGCCACGCTTATAGTAGGGGTCGCGTTTAATATCCTCGGGAGAAACCTCGCGAATGTTTCCAAGAATGTTTGCGCCACAGTGATAATTGTACTCACGCAGGATGCGCTTTTGAATCATGAATCCGGGGAAGCGATACATTTTCTCCTGCATGCGACCATAATCGGCGGCATCGAGGTGTGTGATTAGAGTTTGAGGGGAATAGGATGAGTAGCCCGGATTCTTGCGCTTGTCCTTCATCTCTTCAAACCGAAGTTTCAATTGGTCAGGAGTAATGCCGAGGGTGTTGCAGAAGTCAAGAGTGTCGAACGGCTGCACATCGCGGGGAATAACAACAATGTCGTAGGCCGGCCGGTTATAGACCACCACGTTGCCATTGCGATCATAAATCACGCCACGCGAGGGGTATATGGCCTTCCGGAGAAAGGCATTGGAATCGGCATCGTCCTTATAGCGATTGTCAAGGACCTGTAGATTGAAGAGGCGTATGATGTATATGATTACAATAATGGCTATGAAGCCACCAATCACATATTTTCGTTTTTCAAGATTATAGTCTTTTCTCACGTCGAGGGAGGGTTATGCTGTCAATGCCTATGAGTAATGCGGTTGTAAGCACAGTGCTTGCCAACACACACTGAACCAAGTGCCAGAAGCGGAACATGGAGAAAGATTCCAAGAAAAACACCGATAGGCAATAGATGAAAGCAAGTGTCAGAGCGTATTTGAAGTAAACAAAGGGGCCAAGTGTGGCTATGGAGGGTAGGGGATTGGACAACTCGTCCTCACGGGGAAAATAGAGGTGGAGAACCGGTCCTCGTAAAGCCGCAATCACAAGGCACGACAAGGTGTTGATGCCGGCAGTGTCGGAAAACACGTCGACAATGAAGCCAAGAACAAAAGCAATGGTAAAGAGCCATTCCTTTGCCATGCTAATTGGCAAGCGGAGAATGACATAAATGAATGCAAGAGGCACAGCCACACCAAAAAGGCAAATCCTGTTCAGGACAATTACCTGAACAAGCACCAGAACAACCGAGATTGTGAGTATTTGCAAAGATGATTTGTTCATTTCAACAGTATCAGTTGGTTAGCTGTGTTTCATTGTCAATGTCGGACTCGGTTTGCGATTCAAGTTCCTTAAGTTCACGAGCCATGTTGTCAACAATGATTCTCACGGTTGACAGTTTGGAGAAGTCGGTGAACAATTTAACCCGCAAGGTCTTGTAATTGTCGTCGTAGCCTTTCATTTCACCAATCACTACTCCCACGGGAATACCTTCGGGGAAACTTGTGGAATAACCTGAGGTGATTACGGTATCGCCTTTGGCGAATGTGGCATGCCGGGGAATTTCCTCCAACAGGGCCTCGCGATAGTCTTTACCGTTCCACACAAGCGAGCCTACGGTGTTGGACTTTTTCACTTTACATGACAAAGGAAGCTTATCGTTGAGCAGTGAAATGATTCTTGCGGAATGAGGCCCAACAACATTGACCTTTCCAACAACGCCGTTCTGGTCAACAACGCCCATTTCAGGCTTAACGCCATCGAGAGCACCTTTTTGAATGGTGATGTAGTTGTGGGGGCGATGCACACTGTTGTTGATAACATGAGCCAGAATAAAGTTATAACGCTGCAGAGAGGAATCAACGGGATGCTTTAAGGCGAAGTCCATATCGTGATACGCAACCAGTTGCTGTTTCAAAGAGAGAACTTCCATTTCAAGGTCGCTGTTGCGGCGCTGAAGGTCTTCGTTGATGTTCTTCAGATTGAAATAGGAGGTTATGCCTGTAGCGGTCTTATAAACGCCGGTTGAAAAAGCATTTGCAGATGTGAGGTAGACTGACTGCTGATAAGGACCGCTATTGAAAAGCATGACGCACCCCAACACGAAGTAAATCGTGAAAAGAATCCATGGACGTGCCTTAATCAGAAAATACAAAAGGTTATTCACACCTGATTGGATTTATTGGATGAGCATTTGTTACTTGTGCAAGAATCTGACCGTGAGGAATATCAAAGTTTGCAAAAATGGCGGATTATAACAAAAGCGGATTGCCCGACCGGATGAGTCGGGCAGCCCATTTTGTAAGGCTACAAGTTTTTTTATCGGATAAGGAATGAGAACTTGTCAATGTTCTTCAAGGCAACTCCGGTTCCTTTTGCAACAGCGAGGAGGGGGTCCTCGGCAATATGGAACTGGATGCCAATCTTATCGGTGAGTCGCTTGTCGAGACCGCGTAGCAAGGCACCGCCACCGGCAAGGTAAATACCGTTTTTAACAATATCGGCATACAGTTCGGGAGGTGTCATTTCCAAGGCTCCAAGCACAGCAGTTTCAATTTTTGAAATTGACTTTTCAATGCAGTGTGAAATCTCTTGATAAGAAACAGGTACTTCCATCGGGAGCGCGGTCATGACGTTGGGACCGTGCACAATGTAATCCTGAGGGGGATTTTCAAGCTCGGTAAGGGCTGAACCGACGTTCATTTTGATGAGTTCGGCGGTGCGTTCGCCCACTCTCACGTTGTGGACGCGGCGCATGTGCTCCTGAATGTCGGCTGTAAGGTCGTCGCCGGCAATTTGAATACTTTTGTTGGATACAATGCCGCCAAGAGATATTACAGCGATTTCGGTTGTACCACCGCCTATATCAACAATCATGTTACCCTCAGGGGCAACTACGTCAATACCGATACCGAGGGCGGCTGCCATGGGTTCGTAGAGCATATAAACATCGCGTCCGCCGGCGTGCTCCGATGAGTCGCGAACGGCACGAATTTCAACTTCGGTTGAACCGGAGGGGATGCCAACAACCATGCGCATGGAGGGGCTGAACCAGCGGTTTTTGGAGCTGGCTTTGCCAACCAAGCCGCGGATCATCATTTCGGCGGCATTAAAGTCGGCGATAACACCCTGACGCAACGGGCGGATTGTGCGAATGTTTTCGTTTTCTTTTCCCTGCATTTGCTGGGCGTCCTTACCTACGGCGATGGGCTTTCCGGTACGGACTTCGATGGCCACAATCGAGGGCTCGTCAATCACAATTTTATCATTGTGAATTATAATGGTATTGGCCGTTCCGAGGTCAATGGCTATTTCTTTATTGAATGAAAAGATTCCCATTTTAATATATAATGAGGTGTAAAAGGTTTATGGGTCAAATTGGATTAATGCTTAAAGTGGCGGATGCCGGTTGTTACCATTGCAACCTTATGGGCGTTGCAATAGTCAATGGATTCCTGATCACGGATAGAGCCACCGGGCTGAATAACGGCAGTGATACCTGCTTGATTGGCAATTTCAACACAGTCGGCAAAGGGGAAGAAGGCATCGGAAGCCATAACCGCGCCCTGCAAATCGAAACCAAACGACTGAGCCTTTGCAATTGCTTGCTTGAGGGCATCGACGCGAGAGGTTTGACCTACGCCTGAAGCCAACAGCATGCCGTTTTTAGCGAGCACAATGGCGTTGCTCTTGCTGTTTTTTACAATCTTATTAGCAAAGAGCAAATCGGAAATCTGCGCTGCGGTGGGTTCAGTTTCAGTTACCGGAGTCAAATCAGCAGGAGTTTCAATGTTAAGGTCGCGCTCCTGCATCAATGCACCGTTAAGGATGCTGCGGAACTGAACCTTGGTGTCGAGCTGACGCGACTGGCGAAGAATGATGCGGTTTTTCTTCTGAGCCAAAATATTGAAAGCTTCATCGGTGTAAGCCGGAGCTATGATAACTTCAAGGAAAATCTTATTGATTTGTTCGGCCGTGGCAGCGTCGATTTCGCGATTAGCCACAAGAACACCACCGAATGCCGAAACGGGATCACCGGCCAAAGCGTCGGTCCAAGCCTCAAGAATGTTTTCGCGTGTTGCAATGCCACAGGCGTTGTTGTGTTTCAGAACAGCGAAGGTGGGTTCGGTAAATTCGGAAATGAGACTTACAGCAGCATCAATGTCGAGAAGATTGTTGTAAGAAATTTCTTTTCCGTGGAGCTGAGTGAACATCTCGTCGAAGTTGCCGAAGAAAGCACCTTTTTGATGGGGATTCTCTCCGTAACGCAGCGACTTCTTATTGTCAAGCGCCACACGCATGGCTGTGGGAGCTTGCGGGTCAAGCGAATCGAAGTAATTGAAGATGGCAAAATCGTAACCCGAAGAGACTTTGAAAGCTTCCTTGGCAAAGAAAAGGCGGTCGGCAAGTGATGACGAAGCGCCTTTGGATGCAAGCATTTCAGCCAGGGGAGCATATTGCGCCTTGGAGGCCACGATGACAACATCGCGATAGTTTTTAGCACCGGCTCGGATAAGCGAAATGCCACCTATGTCGATTTTTTCAATAATATCTTCGTTGGAAGCGCCAGATGCCACTGTTTCCTCAAAAGGATAAAGGTCAACAATAACGAGGTCAATTTCCGGGATTTCGTATTGCTGGATTTGCTGGCGGTCATCTTCGTTTTCACGACGATTGAGAATACCTCCGAATACTTTGGGATGGAGGGTTTTTACTCTTCCGCCAAGAATCGAGGGGTAGGAAGTCAGATTCTCCACGGCTTCGCAAGGATAGCCAAGGCTTTCGATGAATGTTTTGGTACCGCCGGTGGATAGGAATTTAACTCCGTTGTCGTGTAACATTTTAAGGATGTTGTCAAGGCCATCCTTATGGAACACGGATATGAGTGCTGTTTTAATTACTCTATTGTCAGACATTTGTTTCGAATTATATGGTAAAATTCAAAATAATCGGTTTTCAGAGTGCAAAATTACGCATTTTAAATCAATATGCCTAATTAAGTGAATTAAACTTTTGAGCAATTTAACAACTTTATTCATATTACAAGCAATGCAGGCGGATGAACTTATTTTTATTCAGCAATGTTTTATGTGTAAGAGATTGGATGGGCGAGCGGTTTAGCGCTATTGCACATCCGCTTAAAACATGAATTGCAATATAAACAACTTGTTAAGTATGAAAACTATAGGAATATTCTACGGAACCACTACAGGAGCCACCGAGAGTCTTGCCAAGCTCATTGCTTCAAACCTTGGAGTACATGAGAAAGATGTACATGATGTCAGCAAGACGGCGCCGTCGGCAGTAGGGGAGTATGACGTTATTCTCACGGGCGCCAGTACTTGGGGCGACGGAGAGATGCAGGATGATATGCACGATTTTCTTGACGGCGTTAAAGCGTTGGACCTCAAAAGGAAAATGGCAGCTGCGTTTGGCTGTGGCGACGAGTCGATGAGCGACACATTTTGCAATGCCGTTGCCGAGATTTATAAAGCGTTAAAGGGGACTGGAGCTGAGATGATTGGAGAATATAATTCCATAGGCTATCATTTTAACCACTCTGATGCATCAATCAACGGAACCACAGCCACGGTGGGACTTGTGATTGATGACGTAAACCATTCCGATTTGACAGAAGACAAGGTAAAAGAGTGGACCGATGAAATTAAGAAACAGATTTCTTAAAAAAGCCGCAGATTCAAAATAGCAAGCCCGGGGAGAAAATCTGCATTCATACTAAAGGAACTATTCCCGCAATTCGGACCGTGTTTTAGGTAGTCCGGTTTGCGGGAATCGCGTTATTCAGCGCGTAGGATGTTGTGCCAGTGGCTTTTATGAGGATTTGCAAGAAATAATTTTCAAAAAATAAGTATAAAAATTTGCGTGAATAAACAAAAGTTCATACCTTTGCACCGCAAAAAGGAACAATGGCGGGATAGCTCAGTTGGTTAGAGCGTCGGATTCATAACCCGGAGGTCCCGAGTTCAATTCTCGGTCCCGCTACAAAGAGTGCTTTTGAAAGGCACTCTTTTTTTGTTGTATCAGTATTGGATTCACAACATGTTTGGGTCCCGGGGTTCGAGGGGAACCGCGGTTGGTGGGGTCAAATGTGGAGTGATTCCTATATATGCGAAAAAGCTGACCATTCATGTTGGTCAGCTTTTGAAAGGAGTGCGCACGAAGGGACTCGAACCCCCACGTCGTAAGACACCAGATCCTAAGTCTGGCGCGGCTACCAATTACGCCACGTGCGCCTTTGCGATGCAAATTTAAAAATAAAATTCCGAATCACCAAATTGGACTTCTTATTCAAACAATTCCGGAGAAAAATGCAATGTGATATTTTGTTGCTTTCTAAACAGATAGTGATTTCCTACTATTATGTTTATCCACGATGAAAATTCAAATGTTGATGTACAATGTAACAAGCATTAGTGAACATAGTGATCCAAATAATCTGAAGAAATAGTAACGTAATAGTTTTATGAATGAAGAAACAGACCGGAGCAATCTGAAATAATTTACGAATATTTCAGATTGAAAAATTTGCTTATTTCGCTAAAATTTCGTAATTTAGTATTGTATATAAAACTAATGCATGATGTAGTGCAATGTTATTGCAAAGACGTGCTCAGAAATCCGGCCGGGAAAACATTTGAATAAAACCAATGCTCCAGAAACATGCGAACAATTGGCACATAACCGGTATTATGTTAAATAGCGCTTAATGGATTTGGGTACGTCTGGATTTATGACTGTGAAAATGTGGTGTGAGAAGAGGAGTAGGATAAGGATTAAGTCGTCGAGTAAGATATGGAATAAAATGTGGAGTAAGATATGCAGTAAGATGTGTCGTAAGTGAGAAGTAAGAGGTAGAGTAAAATACGGAGTTAGAGGTGGCGTATGATGTGGAACAAAATGTGGGGAGATTGGAAGATGTGTTATGTGTTTTGTATAACGTGTAGTATATATAGATACTCTCGTGCTTTAGATTGCGAATTGCGTTGAATGAAAGTGACACACGAGGAATTGTGCTATTAAAAAAAGCGGATTAACCTCAATTTCGATACCGGAAAGCGTCACTTCAATTGAAATGCAAGCATTCTACTACTGCCCGCTGGAATCGGTTTATTATCTTTCAGAAAATCTAAAATCTTTTGATTCCTT
>JAMPBC010000002.1 GCA_023666905.1 Bacteroides sp.
TCTGCTCAATGATAGTCCGCCCCGGCTTTAACATTCCTTATCGAATGGACTCTTACATATCCACGGGCATCTATTTGTTTATCACGCAATTCGCGGTGATTTTGCGCAAATAAAGTTTTGAACTCCCGGAATAGTTTTGCAGAAGTTGATTTATTAATTAATTTTGCGTATCTGTTGCGGATTATGGTGCGACGGTTCCTAAAAAGTTAATCATGAATAGAATATTGGAATTTCTCAAATCTAAGAAATTTTGGAGCATTGCGGGCTCTGTAGTTGCCATGGCGCTTATTGCCGTTGTTTATTTCTACCCTGACGATGTGGTGGGTAACACTCTGAGCCAGCACGACATGGAGCAGGGTTCGGCCATTGGCCACGAAGCCCGGCAGTGGGCCGAGCAAACCGGCCATACTCCCCGCTGGACCAATTCGCTGTTCGGCGGCATGCCCACATTTCAAATCTCACCCTCCTATCCCTCCAATTCGCTGTTCAATTGGATTAACCGCGCAATGGGGCTGTGGCTCCCCAATCCGGCCGACTGGCTCATGATGATGATGCTCGGCTTCTTCATCCTGCTGCTGTGTCTGCGCTGCCGCTGGTACGTGGCCCTGATTGGTGCCGTGGCCTATGGCTTCTCCTCCTATTTCATTATAATAATAGGTGCGGGACACATTTGGAAGTTTATCACCCTGGCCTATATCCCGCCAACAATCGCCGGCATGGTGCTCTGCTACCGCGGCCGCTATCTGGCCGGTGGAGCGCTGGCGGCTCTCATGGCCATGATGCAGATTTCGGCCAACCATCCCCAAATGACCTACTACTTCCTCTTTGTGGTGCTTGGCATGGCCGTGGCCTATCTCATCACCGCCGTAAAGCAAAAGAAAATCAAGCAGTGGGGCATTGCCACCGGCGTGCTTGCCGTGGCAGCTGTGCTTGCCGTGGGCGCCAACCTGCCGTCGCTCTACAACACCTACGAGTACTCCAAAGAAACCATGCGCGGCGGACACTCCGAGCTTACCCCTCTGCCGGGCGAGCAGCGCAACGCCACTGCCGCCGGCCTTGACCGCGACTACATAACACAGTACAGCTACGAGACTTCCGAGAGTTTCTCGCTGCTCATCCCCAACATAAAGGGCGGTGCGACGTCGCAATTCGTTGGCGGCGGAGGCAAGTTCCTCGGTTTGGCCGACCTGCCCGAAGCGCAGGAGATGGTCAGCAAAGGTGTGCTTGATCCGAGCGAAGCCTCTTACCTTGGCTACATATCGCAATACTTCGGCGGACCCGAAGGCACCAGCGGCCCTGTCTATGTTGGTGCTCTCATCGTGGCCCTGTTCCTACTTGGCTGCGTGGTGGTGAAAGGTCCCATGAAGTGGGTGCTGATTCTGCTCACCCTGTTCTCCATTCTGCTCGCCTTGGGGCGCAACTGTATGTGGCTCACAAACTTTATGATTGACCACATGCCCATGTACAGCAAGTTCCGCACCGTCGAGAGCATCCTTGTCATTGCCGAGTTCACCATGCCGCTGCTCGGAGCTCTGGCACTGCAGAAGGTGCTGGAGGTGAAGCCGGCTGAGGCTTGGGAACGCTACGGCCGCAAGGTGATGGCCTGCTTTGGAGTTGTGCTGGTTGTGTGCCTTGCCGGCATAGTTGCTCCAAGCATGTTCGGATCGGCCGTAACTGCCGCCGACAAGGACACCGATGTGCGCTTTGCCCAGACAATTATGGCCGATGCCGAGCAAAACGGTTACGACCCCTCGCAGGCCCTGCAAGTGTTCACCACCGAGAACCCCCGCATTTACCACGCCATTGAGCAGCTGCGTTACTCCATGGTGCAGTCCGACTCGCTGCGCAGCTTCATCATAGTGGCCCTGGGGCTTGGACTGCTGCTGCTTTACTTCCGCGGCAAGCTGTCGGTGCCCGTGGTGGTTACCTGTGTGGGCATTGTGATTTGCGGCGACCTCTTTATGGTCAACAAGCGCTATCTCAACTCCGCCAGCTTTGTTCCCCGCCAGTACGTGGTGACCGAACGGTTCGCCCCCACGCCGGCCGACAAGGTGGTGCTCACCGACACGGCCATGAACTACCGTGTGCTGAACATACCGCAGTTCTCGTCGGCCGCTCCCTCCTATCACCACAAAACCATAGGCGGCTATCATGCAGCCAAGCTCACCCGCTATCAAGACCTCATTGACCGGCAGATTATGAAAAACAATCCCGCCGTGCTCAACATGCTCAACACCCGTTACATTATAGGCAACGAGGGCGCCGCTCCCGAGCTCAACCCCGATGCCATGGGCAACGCCTGGTTCGTTGACCGCATTGACTACGTAGAGGGTCCCGATGCCGAAATGTCGGCGCTCGATTCGCTCAACGTGGCCACCACGGCTGTTGCCGACAAGAAGTTCAGCAACGCCCTTGGTGCATCGAAGCCAAAGACCGCCGGCGATACCATTTTTGAAACCACCTACGCGCCCGACCGTCTCACCTACCATGCCCGCTCGGCCCGCGGAGGCGTGGCTGTTTTCTCAGAGGTGTTCTTCCCTTGGGGATGGCAAGCCACCATTGATGGCCGGCCCGCCGAGATTGGCCGAGTGAACTATCTGCTCCGCGCCATCAACATACCCGCCGGCGAGCACACTGTGGAAATGGTGTTTGACCCGCAGTCGCTCCATTCCACCACCAATGTGGCTTACGTGAGCATCATCATTATTTATCTCGGTGTTGCCGCCGCCATAGCCGTGCCGGTTCTGCGCCGCCGCAAAGAGGAGCAGGGTGCCGACAACGCCAAGAAAAAAGAGGAGGGCGCTGAGCGTTGAGCGCGCTGAGATTCAGAAGCATTTGGCGCGGATTGCGCAGCCCGCGGCGAGCAGCCCGCAGCCGTGGTTTCGGAATCCACTCCCCCTTTGCATTCCGGTTTGTGCGCGAGGTGCTCACACAGCGCTACGCTTACTATTGCTATCCTCGACTTGAGGCAGCCGCGTCGCTCGACGGGGTGAACCGCCGCATGGTCAAAGCCCTGTTCCGCCTGGCGCTCTTTTTCCGCCCTGAAGCAATCGAGGTGCGCGGCGCCATAAGTCCCTCCGTGGCTCTTGCTCTGCGTTTGGGAAATCCATGTCCCGAAACTCCACCGGAGGCTGACGCAACCTGCGTGGTCGCGCTTCCCGAAGCCGCACCGTCATTGCAGCTGCAGTGGCAGCAGGCAGAGTCAGGGATGTTGTTCCAGGCTCCCGAGCTCACCGTGTGGGTACGCGCCGGGCATCTTCCTCACCAGCAGTTTAAAATAAGCCTGCCGTAATCCCCAAGCGCCATGCGAAACATTGACTCACTCCAACGCATTGTCACCGACTACGATGCCTTTCTGATGCTTGAACGCGGCTTGAGCGACAACACCCGCACGGCTTACCTTGCCGATGTGGGTAAACTGCTTAACTACCTCATTGTGTCCCGCGTGAAGCTGCGTGATGTCACCCTCGAACACCTCCGCGAGTTCGTGTCGGCCCTTTATGAGGTGGGCATCTCCACCCGTTCGCAGCAACGCATCATTTCCGGCATAAAATCCTTTTTCCGCTTCCTCAAACTCGAGAACTATCTGGAGGGTAATCCATCGCTGTTGCTTGAAAGCCCCTCCACAAGCAACAAGCTCCCCGAAGTGCTTCGCCTCGACGAGATTGACGCCATGCTTGACTGCATTGACCTCTCCTCGCCGTTAGGTCAACGCAACCGGGCCATAATAGAGGTGCTTTACGGCTGCGGACTTCGGGTGTCGGAACTTGTGAATCTGGAAATATCCCGAATTTACGCCGATGAGCAGTATCTCATTGTCACCGGCAAAGGAAACAAGGAGCGCCTTGTGCCAATGTCGGTCAACGCCATTGAGGAAATCAAGGCCTACATGCCTTACCGCAACATGCTCGATGTGAAGCCGGGCGATGCCAACATTCTGTTTCTAAATCGCCGGGGCGGCCGCCTTACCCGTGTTATGATTTTCTACATCATTAAGCAACTTGCTACCCGGGCCGGAATCACAAAGGTTATTTCGCCGCACACACTTCGCCATTCCTTTGCCACACACCTGCTCGAGGGGGGAGCCAACCTCCGCGCCATTCAGCAAATGCTGGGGCACGTGGACATTTCCACGACCGAAATTTACATACACATTGACCGCGCGCAGTTGCGAAAGGAAATCCTGGAGCACCATCCGCGCAACGCATCTCACGCATCGGACTGACTCCCTTTCCGGCGCCTCAACAGCACACCTGCCGCAATTCCACACATCACACCTCCGGCCACAACGCCCCACCCGGGGCCTCCTGAAACAACACTCCCGGACTGCTCCCGCTCAACACTTGCATGAATAAACCGGTCCGCGTGGGCCGAGTCAACTGCCGAACCGCTCACACTGTTCACCCTTAAGGCCACACTCCGTGCCCGCGGATTGTGCACCAGCACGCGCCGCTCCATCACCCGCTCGGCCGTGTCGTAAATCACCTGCACTCTCACACTGTCCACGCTCCACTGCCGCATGGCCGCCACGCTGTCCCTCCTGGCGGTTCTCCACTCCGCCACCCTTCGGGCGGCCATACTGCTGTCCGTAACAATGTTCTCTTGCGTCGCTCTTTTTGCCGAGCCGCATCCTGTCAGTGTAGCGGCCAGGATGCCCACCGCAATAAATGTTTTCTTCATAGCATTATAAAAATTAGTTAAAGTTTCTGCAAAGTTACACTGCCCGGAGCCCCTTTTGGTGTCAAATACTATATTTGATTAAAAAAATAATCCCCATGCCCCTTACCTCACACTTTTTGCTTAAATTTGCTAATGAAATCAGATAACCAAACGTAACCTGAAACATGGGTAAAAACAAGCTGAAAAAGTTCCGGGACATGGAACAGATTGAGTTCGTGTTCCAATATCCGTGGGCACGGCTGCAAGCCGAACCCTTTCCCCTGAAAGGGAAGTGGGGCGCCGACTTTTTCCGTAATTCAAATCCAATTGTGCTTGAGCTTGGATGTGGAAAAGGGGAGTACACCGTTGGGCTTGCCAAGGCTCACCCCGAATGTAACTACATTGGCATTGACATTAAAGGTGCGCGGATGTGGACCGGTGCCTGTCAGGCACGTGCCGAAGGCCTTGACAACGTTGCCTTTCTCCGTACTGACATTGAGTTGCTGCCCCACTTCTTTGCCCCCGGCGAGGTGGATGAAATTTGGATCACCTTCCCCGACCCCCAAATGAAAAAGACCCGCAAGCGCCTTACCTCCACCCGCTTCATGGAGCTATACCGGGCAGTGACACGCAATGACGCCCGCATAAATCTGAAAACCGACAGCCCCTTCCTGTACACTTACACCCGTGCCATGGTGAACCTTAATTCGCTGCCTGTGCTTGAGGACACGGACAATCTTTACTCCACCCACGCCGGCAATCCTATTCTCAACATACGCACCTACTATGAGCAGCAGTGGCTCGACCGCGGCTTGACCATAAAGCACATAGCCTTCCTGCTCGATAAGGAAACCAAGCTTGAAGAACCCGAAATTGAAATTGAACGCGACACCTACCGCAGCTTCTCACGCGGACAGCTGCAGTGTCCCGAACGCTGAACTATATTATGGAAAGATTATACCCCCAATTGATTCTCGACGCACTGCAAACGGTGCGCTATCCCGGAAACGGAAAGAACATTGTAGAGCTCGGCATGGTGGCCGACGACATACGCATCGATGGCGACAAGGTGAGCTTCTCATTGCAATTTCAAAAATCCACCGACCCGTTCATGCGCTCGCTTATGAAGAGTGCCGAAGCCGCCATCCACACCCGCATATCGCCTGAGGTTCAGGTAACTGTCAACACCATTGTGCCGCAACCCAAGGCTGAGAAAGCACCGGTGCTCCCCGGTGTGAAAAACATTGTGGGCGTTTCATCCGGCAAGGGGGGCGTGGGTAAATCCACCGTAACCTCGAACCTTGCCGTGGCACTTGCCCGCGAAGGCTACAAAGTGGGGTTGCTCGATGCCGACATTTTCGGTCCCTCCATGCCCAAGATGTTCGGCCTGGAGGATGCCGAACTTTACATGCACGAGGTCGATGGCCGCCAGCTCATTATTCCCGCTGAGCGTTACGGCGTGAAATTACTTTCCATAGGCTTTCTGGTTGACCGCAACGCCCCTGTGTTGTGGCGCGGGAGCATGGCCTCCAATGCGCTGCGTCAGCTCATTGAGGAGGCCGACTGGGGCGAGCTTGACTACTTCCTCATTGACATGCCTCCCGGCACCAGCGACATCCACCTCACCTTGGTTCAGACACTTGCCATGACCGGAGTGGTGGTGGTGAGCACCCCGCAAGAGGTTGCTTTGGCCGATGCCCGCAAGGGGATTGCCATGTTCACCTCCGATAAGGTCAACGTGCCCGTGCTCGGATTAGTTGAAAATATGGCCTGGTTTACTCCCGAACAGCACCCCGACGAACGCTATTACATTTTTGGCCGCGACGGCGGCGTAAAACTCGCCAAGGAGTTGGGAATACGTCTGTTGGCCCAAATTCCGCTCGTGGGCTCAATCTGCGACAAGGCCGACGGCGGCGAACCCATTGCCATGTCCGACACCATTACCGGCCACGCTTTCATGCACCTTGCCCATGAGGTGATTGACGCCGTGGATGAGCGCAACCGCGAGCTTCCGCCGTCGGTGAAAGTTGATGTGAAACATTAATTCCAAGGCGTTTGGTTATGCAGCGAGTGCTTTTTCATTCCACCATTTTCGGGCCCATCCATTCACGCCGGTTGGGAACATCGTTGGGTGTGAACCTTTCGCCTACCGACGGCAAAACCTGTTCGTTCGACTGCCTTTATTGCGAAGCCGGATTCAATGCGCAGGGGCCAGGCACAACCGGGCTGCCTCCACGTGCCCGGGTGGCCCGGGAGCTTGAAGCGAAGTTGAAGTCAATGAAGGAATCGGGCCAGCCTCTTGATGTGATAACTTTTTCAGGCAACGGCGAGCCAACCCTGCACCCTGACTTCGAGGGAATTATCGATGATACCATTTCGCTGCGCGACAAGTATTTCCCCCCGGTGAAAATAAGCGTGCTGAGCAATTCCACGCGGCTTATGACTCCGGGCGTGGTTCGCGCCCTGAGGCGGGTTGACAATAATATTCTCAAACTCGACTCGGCGGTGGAGAGCACCATGCGGCTCATTGACCGCCCCACCTCTCCCTCCTTCACCGTGGAGAAAGCCATTGAGGGAATTTCTCAGTTCCGCGGGCAAGCCATTGTTCAGACCATGATGCTGCGCGGCGAGGTCGACGGCGCGAAGGTGGACAACACCACCCCGGCCGAAATCGATGCCCTGCTCAAGGCTTATCTTGCCGTGAATCCACGCTCCATAATGCTCTATTCCATTGATCGCAAGACACCTTGCGAAACCGTGCACCGTGTGGAGCGCGATGAGCTGGAGGCCATAGCCGATACATTCCGCCAAGCCGGACTCACCGTTCAAGTAAACTGACATGATTGACGATTTCATAATTGAGGAGTCCCTGATTGTGCCTCCGTTTTTAAAGGAGGGGGACAAGATTGCCATAGTTTCGCCTGCCGGTGTTACCCGTTCGCGCAACGTTTACAATGCTCTGCCGGTGCTTCAATCCTACGGATGGGAGCCGTTTACCTCGCCCCATGCGTTCGGCCGCCATGCCACTTTCAGCGGCACACCTGACGAGCGTTACGCCGACCTCGAGCAGGCGCTGCTCGACCCCGAGGTGAAAGCCATTCTCTGCTCGCGCGGCGGCTACGGAGCGGTGCATCTGCTGGAGCGCCTCGATGAGCTTCCTTTGCGCGATAATGCCAAGTGGATTATAGGCTTCAGCGACATCTCCGCCCTCCATGCGCTCATGCACAAGCATGGCATTGCTTCCATTCATGGACCAATGGCCAAGCATATTGCTTCACATTCGGGCGAGGATTCCGATTCGCAGGCACTCATTGAAATACTCACCGGCAAGGGACAGACCTTTGAAGTGGCGCCGAACAAACTCAACCGCCCCGGAACTGCCACAGGCCCGCTGCTTGGCGGCAACATGGCCGTGCTCACCGGACTGTTCGGCACGCCGTTCAACATTTTCAAGCCGGGTTCAATCATGTTCATCGAGGATGTGTCGGAACCGGTGTACAAAATAGAGCGCATGATGTATCAACTGAAACTTTCGGGCGTGCTTTCCCAAATCAGCGGCTTGATTGTTGGTGTGTTCACCGAGTATTCGCCCGATGTGGACGGTCGTTCCATGGAGGAGATGATTCATGAATTGGTAGCCGATTATGACTATCCTGTGGCTTACGGAGTGCCATTCGGGCACGGCTCGCGCATAATTCCCTTTGTTGAGGGTGTGGAAGCCACGCTCACCGTATCGCCCGATGCAGTGACCATTTCCCAACCCCTTGACGCAGAGTAACACGCCCGTCGCTGTCTCTTTTTTGAAAAAAATTGCTACCTTTGCAGCGCGATTATTCAAAAATTAGACATATTCTAAATAGTGTTATGAAAAAGAAAGCCATTTGGGCCAACCTGGCAGGCTTGGTCTTTGTGTTTTTGGCTTTGGCAGCCGTGGCTATTGTGCGCGACGGCCGTTTGCTGGGACACGATGTAGTGTCAATGAATTCTGATGATATTCAGAATGTTAATGCCGACGGCAGTTTGGTGATTAACACCACTACCCTGGCAGAAGACGTATCCGGATACTCCGGTCCTGTGCCGGTGGAGATTACCATTTCGGCCAAGGGCACCATTGACAGTATTCATCCCTTGGAAAATGCGGAGACTCCCGGATTTTTCAAACGTGTTGTAAAATCCGGTATCCTTGAGAAGTGGAACGGAAAGACTCCGGCCGAGGCATTGGATATGGAGGTTGATGGCGTTACCGGTGCCACATACTCCTCGATCGCGCTGATTGCCAACGTAAAAGCCGGTCTTGCCCATTATGCCGACAGTGTTCCGGTTTCGCCAGCGGCTCCGGCCAACCGTGGCTGGGAGTTCTATGCCGCTCTCGCTGTTTTTCTCTGCGGCGCGATTATCCCTTTGTTTGTAAAGAATAAGCGTTATCGCATTGTTCAGCAGCTGCTTAATGTTGGAGTGCTGGGCTTTTGGGCCGGAACATTTGTTGATTACACTGCCATGATTGGATTGATGTCGGCCGGAATCACGGCCACAGCCTCGATTGTGATTTTGCTAATGATTGCCGTAGCGTTTATTTATCCGCTGTTCGGCCGTCCCAACTATTACTGCACATGGATTTGCCCGCTTGGATCGCTTCAGGAGTTGGCCGGACATTGCAACCCCTCCCACAAGTGGAAGCTTACCCCGGCTGTGGTGAAAGTGCTCAAAAATGTGCGCCTGTTGCTGTGGGGAGCTCTCATGCTTTGTCTATGGACCGGATTTTTTGTTTCCTGGATTGATTACGAGCTCTTCACCGGCTTTATTGTTGATTCAGCAGCCCTTGGCGTTTTGATTGCCGGCGGAGTGGTTGTGGTGCTGTCATTGTTCATCAACCGGCCCTATTGCCGCTTTGTCTGCCCCACCGGCTGCCTGTTCCATGTTTCTGAAAAACTCTAAAATATTCAACCGACATGAAAACTTCTTATTTCATTTGCATAATTCTTGTGGCAGCTCTGGCCATTGTTTCATGGCAACTTGTAAAAGCCAACCAAGCCAAGAGCTGTGAAGAGTCAACTGAAACAACAGACAATGCGGCATACGATTGCATTATGTCGCGTGCAAGCTGCCGCTCGTTCACCGGCGAACGCCTCTCGGAAGGACAAATCGATTCTCTGCTCCGTGCCGGCATGGCTGCCCCCACGGCACGCAACCAGCAGCCGTGGCAATTGGTGGTGATTACTGACCGCGACATTCTGGACACCATTGCCGCCAATCAGAAGAACATAAAGATGGCTGCCGAGGCTCCGATGGCCATTGTGGCCTGCGGAGACATGGGCATTTGTGGCGACAAGGACGATTTTTGGCAGCAGGACCTCTCGGCTGTTACCGAAAACATTTTGCTTGCCGCCAACTCCATGGGGCTCGGTGCCGTTTGGTGCGGAATTTATCCCAATGAGGAGCGCGTGAAGTTTGTGCGCGAGCTTCTTGAGCTGCCCGACAGCATTATCCCGCTCAACGTTATCCCAATTGGTTATCCGGCAACAAAACTCTCACCTAAAGAAAAATTCAATCAGGAGAGAGTTCATTACAACGGTTGGTAACCTCCGGTTTCAATGAAAAAGCGGTCAACGCCGGCGTGAAGTGACGTTGAAGCGCCCAGAAAGCTTTTGAAGTTTGTTAAACAGGGCATGCTCCGTGGTGTCGTAACCATTGGAGTATGCCTTGAATTCTTCAATGTCCCGGCTCCGGAGACGGTAAACTCCGCGGCTAATCATGGGACGACGCGACAGGAGGGCGCCCAGTTCCACATCGGCCCGTTTGCGGTCGGCCACCTTTACCACTGCCGCTATTTTGGGGCTTTCGGCAGGACACTCGCGCTTGGTGCGCAGTGCATAGCCGTCGGTGCCTACACGCAGCAGCACAGCGTAGCCTTCGGCGTGAGTGCGGTCGTACTCATCTTTGCAGTCGGCATAGAGGGTGTTGAAATGGCTGATAGCTTCGCTGAACCGGGCCGGGTCAATGGAGTTTGCGGAGCAATACTCCTCAAAGAGGATGGTGAAGCAGCGCATGGTGACAAGGGTGTCGCCGCCGGCGCTGTGCTTTGCTTCAGGTGCGAACTCCACATTCAGGGCGGCCGCTATTGTTTCCAGGCTTGCAACATGGTAGGGGTCGGGATTGGAGGCGCGGTCACGCACAATCCAGTACCATTGCTGCAGTTCCACAATCTCTTTATCGTCAAGTCCGGTTATTCCCTGACGGGAGAGGTGGCCGGTGTCGTTGTGAATGGCGCAGCCAATGAGATAGCGGGCCGAGTTGAGAATGGGCTGGATGTCAGCGACACATTCGGCAAACTTGGGGCTGTCCGCCACCATGGCGGGTGTGATGTGATGAATGGAGGAGTCCCACGTTTTGTGGTGCACCGGGTGGAAGAGCCGGTGGTATATTTCAGTAAGGTCCGGGCCGAAAATGGAGAGCTCGAGTAACTCGTCGCCCTCCACAAATTCGGCATCCAGACACACACAGGGTGCTGTTATGGTCATTTTCAATGATTGGTGATTTCGGCAATGTTGAATTTGCCCGAAAGGGGTTGCACTTCAATCCGTCCCTGAAGAATGTCAAAGAGGAATTTGCGAATGTTTTCGGGGGAGAGTTCCGGGGTTTTGCCGTTGGCATCGGGTCCTAAGTCGTAAGTTTTCAGAAGCTGCGGGCCAAGGGCGGCAGCTGTGAGCAGGAAGTGGTTCTGGAACTTGTCAGTGTCCAGCAGGTCGGCTGCAAGCACTTTGCCCACCACAGTGTAGCTGCGCAGGGTTTTGGTCATTTCACCGTCGGTGAGGGTTGACCGAAGTTCATCGGTGTTGAGGTCCACTTCGATTTTGCCCGATTCGGGTGCCTGGGGGAATCCCTTGAACAGGTCGCCCAGATCAGCGAGGCTCAGGTTGAACAGGCGGGTGGCGTCAGTGTGGATAAGGGGTTCGATGGAGAAGGCGCTGGGAAGCAGCAGGTAGTTGATGTCAGTGAGGCGCACGGCCGGGGCATTGAACGTGCCCACCATTGATGAGCGTATGTCGGCTTCCTGAGTTGCGAAAACGCCGCCCACCACCACGCAGTTGGTGAGAATAACCTCATCGGCATATATGCTTCCGGCCACGAAGGCGTTGGTGAGTTCCACGCTTTTGGCGTTGATGTCGGCCAGAAATGTTATGTTAGCGCTGTTGCCGCGCGAAACAACGGAGTTGACCGCACCCACCGATTTGCGGAAGGTTACGTTGCCCCGGGCATCGTTTGTTACATAGAGTTCGTTTTGGGCAAAGGCGGCTCCCTGCACCTCGATGTTGCCGCGACGCACTTCAATGCGGTGGCCGTAGATCGGGCCTTCAACCACGGTGTCGCCTTTGAAAATGATGTTGCGGTTTAGCTCCGAGGTTTTTTCGGGGAGAATGGAGCTGCGCACCAGATTGTCCTCGAGCAGGATGTCGGTGCCGTTTATGCGGATTTCCTTGAGTTCTTTCATTGGATTATGTTACAGGCTTTGGAGAGGATTGTTAATGAATTTGTTGAGGTATTCTTTCACGCGGCGGTCGTGGGGCGAGTCGGAAGTGATGCTGCGGGCCACGCACCGGGCAAAATCTTTTTTCACCAGGTCGGCGTCTTTCTGCGGCATGGCGTGCCAGCGGGCTTTTAGAAGCTCAGAGGTCATTCGGCGGCGCGAGCTGTTTGGCACCACTTCAGGCTTGTAGAGGGTTGCTTTGCCGGGGGTGTGGGTTGTGTCATCGACCTCTTCGGCCAGGCAAACGGGTACAAAATAGCGGCTGTCTGTGTCCTTGTCGTGAAGGGCTTGGTTAACCACGTTGCGGCTCTCCTGCTGGCAGAGGAGGAAGTCGTTGGCCCGGTGGATTGCATCAAGAGCGCGTTTTTTTGTGACCGAAGCCAGGATGGAACTTTGGACGCGGGCGTTTTCACCGGCCGACACGGCGGCAACTCCAATCAGGTCCGACGAGGTGGAGCGGTTGGTGCACTCGGTGGTTGTTTCCCGAGTTTTGAAAGCGGCCTTGTCCAGCTCGAACACGCGCACTTCAAGTTCGCGGTTGAGGTCGGAAAACACTTTGGTGTAGCGGTCGGTGATGCGGTTGTAGTCGGCCTCCATTTGCCGGTGCTTGTCGCGGCAGCGCTGTGCAAGCTGGTTAAGATGAAGCAGTGTGGCCTCGGTTTGACTTTTGAGCTGCGCAATTTGCTGACCCAATTCGGAGCGTACGGTTTTGAAGAATCCGGAAATGATGGTCTGGGATATTTTCTTCGATGAGTTTTTTATGGATTCCGCATGGGCCGCTTTGGTTGCGACTACCGATGTGGTCAATGCGCCAACCTGTCCGGAGCATGCATTGACCGATGAGTCGAAGGGGTCAGTGTTGACATGTACGTTGACATGTACGGTTTCGTGCACGGTGCCGCTGTAGTGAACCTGCCCCTTATCGGTTGTCACATATCCGCTGTAAGGGATGGATATGTCTCTGGAAAATGAACGGGTGTAACTCATGGTCAATTGCCTTTAAGGGTTTGGTAACTTGCCGAGGCAAAGAGCTTGGCCATGGTTTCCTTCATGCGCGGGGTGGCGTCGAATTGGGCGAGCATTGCGTTGAAGCCGTCGCGCACGCGGCGGTCGGGAGCGGCGCCGGTGCCGGTCCACTCCAATGGGGCGTCGGGTGCGGTGAAGGCGTTGGTGAGTGTCTGGCAAGTGCGCTCCGAGAGGAATTTGCGGGGCATAGCCACGTGTTGCAGCGAGCCTTCCCGGCTTCCGGCCACACCCTCCCACACGGCCACGGGCATGAAGTGGGATTCGTCAGGCTGCTCAATGCCTCGGTTCAGGAGCACTCTGGCTGTGAGCTGCTTCTGATGGTTGAGGTCGAGCAGGAAGTCTTTCATTATGTCAATGAGCCGTGCTCCGCGATATTTTATGTTGGAGGCCATGAGTCGTTGCGATGTAGCCAAAGACTCGGTTTGCCCCACCGGAACGGTTGCCGTGAGCTGTTTGCCACGGTTTTCAATGGTGTCTATTTCGGTAACGGCAAATTTGAAGGCGGCTTTATCGAGTTCGTAGACGCGGCGCTGCAGGGCACGGTTGAGTGTGCCGAAGAGCTTGGTGTAGCGCGATGTAATCATGGCGTAGTCGCGCTCCATGCGGTTGCGGATGTTGTTGAGCTGCCGGCCCTGCTGGTTGAGCTGGAGCTGAAGTGAGTTCACTTCGCTTTTCCACTTGGCTATTTTTTGGGAAATCTGGGAATGAATAAGGGAGTAGAAACCCCGGTTTACGTTGCGGCAAACATCGTCGGCGGCATCGTTCTGAGCCTTCACCACTGCTGTCTGCATGGCCACCACTGCGGCGGTGGTTCCGTCAACGGTTCTGGCCACATGGTCAATGCTTTTGGCCATGGGCTTGGTGTCAATGACACAATCGAATACTGCCATGGTTACTGAGGATTGGATGATGGTTGTTGTGACTGGGTTGTGGCGCCTGACGGGGCTGCTGCGGTTGTAATGGCGGCTTCCATGTCGGCGAGGTTGGCCAAAGCTTCGCGGGCAATTGCGGGGAGGTTGAGGGCCATGTGTTCGTGGGCCACAGAGTCAACGCTCGGAACCGGAGGCAAGTTGGAAGTTTTGGCAAAGAGGGGATTGACGCTTGCAAGGGGCTGGCGGCGTTCATCGAGAATGTTTACTTCGTTAGCAGCCACGGCGGCTTCGTTGGAGTGTCCGTCGCGCAGTTTGGCATCGTAATATTCCACGTGTCCGAATTCTTCGGCACGGCGGTCAATGTCGTCCTTGAGGCGTTCCATGTAGTCCTCAAAATCCTGCTGTACGCGCTGGAATTCCTGCGACTGGAGCTCGAAGGCTGCAATGGACTCGTCGGTGTTCTCAACGGTTTCAACCACAGTGGAGTCGAGGTTTTCGCCACTTTCAACCATGGAGCTCTCGGTGCGCTGCAGGGAGTCGAGGGTGTTGTAGGCGGCCACGTATTCGCGCAGACTTTCCTGCATGAGGTTGATAATGTCGGCGCTTTCGGCACGGTTGGCGCGATAGAAAGCGTCGGTGTCCTGATGCCATTTGTTGAGGTAGGATATTTTTTGGTCCTTTATGCCGTTGTAGATGCGCAGGCGTTCTATGCGGTTCTCGGCCATGAGATTTTGCACCACGGGAGCCATGATTTCCTCAATGATTTGGTGAACGCCGAAGGGCATGGAGCTTACGTTGCCGTCCTCGGAGGTCCACATGCCGGAGAGGAGGTTGAATTTCATGCGAGAGCTGGGGCGGAGGTTGAAGGGTTCATAGTCCTCCACGTCCTGCGAATAGTCGAATTTTTCGTTTCGGATGCGCTCGATTTCATCGTATTCCAGAATGGGAGAGTAGTGATTGTAAGGTGCTTTGAGAATTTGATAGAGCAGGCGGTTGGATTCGAAGATAACCTTGTCGACCGATGCCACTTTCAGGGCCGAGATTGCCTGGACGGATGTGGCCATGGTTGACATGAGGCCTTTTATAACGTCCTCGAAGTGCTTCGATTCGCTTGAGAGCGAGTCCTTGAGCTTGTTGAGTTCACGGAAACGGTCAATGCGTTCGGTGTAGCGCTCGGCGTTGAACACGTTGAGCACCGGTGCGCCTTTGGGCACGGAGTCGGTGGCAAACTCGTCAATGAAATTCATGTAGGCGCTTTCGCGCTGCACCAGCGGAAGTGAAACCGACACGGTGTCAACATCCTCCATGCAGTAGCTCACGGTGCGCAGGGAGCGTTCCAGCGCTCCGAGGTAGTCGTGCTCGTTAACTTCCTGGATTGATGTGGAGTAGTCAGATGTTTCAAGAGTCTCTGTGTCCTCTGATGTTTCCACAAGCGGTGCTTCGGTGGCAAGTTGGTCAATTCGGCCAATGGTGTCGACCAGCAGTTGGTTTTGGCGGGGGAGTTTGAGGGAGACTTCGGAGTCCGGCACTTCGCCGGTGAAGTCGACCATGAAGCTCTTGTCGTCGTACTTCACCTGGTCGGCCACGGGCACGTAGGCCACGCCGAGTTTGCTGATTTTATAGTCGCGGAAAATTTCGCTGTGCTCTTTTTGCTTCTGCGCTATCTGTTCGTCGATTTGGTTGATTTTCTTTGTGAATTCGCTTTTCTTTACAAAGGCCATGAAGAAGAGGATAATGGTGAGATACCAGTACCAGGTTTTGGAGAGTTTCTCTTCGTACTCGGCTTTCTCTTTTTGAAGAGAGTCGATTTCTTCTTCAATTCGCTCCTCTTCGGCCACGATTTTGTCGGCGGCCATTTTGTAATAGTTAAACAGGATTCGGGCCTGATCCTGATAAATATTACTTGAGCTTGGGAAAATTTTACCTTCCATGGTATAAGACAGATTTATTAGTTGAAATAGATTGATTTACGTTCAGACATGAGGTGGTCAAGCTCAAGGAGCGCCTGCTCGATGGCATCGGCGTTCGATTCATAGTCGGAGCAGAGGCTGTTGAGGCGGTCGGTTTTGGCAATCATTTCGGCTTCGAGGTCGACGGCTTCAAGGTTGTTGCAGGGGGCAATGTAGCGCAGACGCGAGCTGATGTCGGATACGCGGTTGCCTATTGACGCGGGGCAGCCGCCGGTAACGGCCACAGTGCGTTCCAGGCGGGTTAGGGAGCGGCGCAGGCTGTCGAGCTGGCTCAGCAGTTTCTGCTCGTTATTGAACACCTCCACGGTTTTGTCGCTGATGCGGGCGCCTACCATGAAGGTGAGCAGCAGCAGGAAGGCGAGGATAATCTGCACAAAGAGCTGATTTTTGAACTGCACCTCTTCATACTGCATGAAAATCATGCACAGGATGGCGGCCACGGCATAGAATCCAACTGAGACGAAACTCAATCCCAGATAGCCTACCTGACGGTGGGCGGGGTCGTCAAGGTCAACCATGGGTTGGACGGCGCGGAAATAAATCAGGCCGTAGGCGAGCACGCACACAATGAGGTCAAGCCAAAAAATTTCCTGAGGCAGGTTTTCAAGGAACAGGAAGAACAACAGAAACAGGATTGCGGCGCCAACGCCGAACACAATCCAGTTGAGCAAGGTGAGTTGTTTCATGAAAATGATTGTTTTTGAAGTGGATAATTAGCTACGTTTGTTTCCGCACCTGGGGCAGAATTTCACATTGGGCGGGAATGGGGCACCGCAGCGGGTGCAGGTGTCGGACGAGGCAATGCGCTGTCCGCAGTTTCCGCAGAACACGCTTCCCGGTGCCACCGGTGCGTTGCAGTTGGGGCAAGTGGAACCTCCGGGCTGCGAGCTGAGTTGGGCACCGCAGCTCACGCAGCGACGTGCGTGGGGATTGTTGTCGGTTCCGCACTGAGGGCACGGGTTGTACTTGTTTCCGCAGTTGGGGCAGAAGGCCGATGTGGAGGGGTATTTCTTTCCGCAGTTGGAGCAATAGACCATTTTGACGCCTTGGCCTTGGGGTGCTTGTCCATAGCCTTGCTGCTGAGCCCCGAATCCTTGGGGAGCGCCATATCCCTGCTGAGGGGCTCCATAGCCTTGCTGCGGGGAACCGAATCCGGGGTGCTGCGCGGGAACGCCCTGTTGCTGTGCGTTGAAGGTGGGCTGGTTATATTGCGGGCGCATCATGTCGGCAGCCACTCCGCCGCCACCCTGTCCCTGGCGCTGTCCGCCGCCGCCCATCATTCCGTTCATCATGTTAATGGCCATGATGCCGCCGAGCAGTCCGCCGCTTCCGCCGCCCGACATGGCGCCGGAGAGGCCGCCGATGGCGTTGTTGGCCGTTTCGAACATCTGCTCCTGTTGCCAGGTGCGTCCGGTTATGGACATTGTGCTCTGCTGGGCAATGGCTTGTTTGATCTGGCGCCCCTCGGGAGTGGAGTCGTCAATGTCAATTTCGGTGACGTAGAACTTGGTGAGCTCCAGGCCAAGATTGGCCCAGAAGGGGGCCATGTTGTCGCGCAGGAATTGCGACATCTGGTCAAGGAAGGCGGCTATTTGTTTGTAGCCCACGCGGTTTTGCATCATGAACTGCACGATTGTAGATTTTGCCTTTGATGCAAATTCGCCGCGCGATTGCCGGGTCATGTCGGTTTCGGAGAACTCGTGGCGTGTTCCCACAAAGTTGATGAGGAATTTCTCGGAGTCGATGATTTTCAAGCCATATTGCCCGGAGGCAAAGAGCGGAATCTGAGTGTTGTAGTCGGCATCGTGAATGGGCAGGCGGTCAATTCGCCAGTTGATGTCGAACACCTGGACCTTGTTTATGAACCATACTTCGGCGGTGAAGGGATTTTTGCCGCCGAAGGGTATTCCGTAAAGGCTGCGGAGTATGGGGAGGTTTTCGGTGTTCAGAGTGTGTTTGCCCGGGCCGAATTTGCCCATGAGTTTTCCTTTGGAGAGCAGAAGGGCTTCCTGAGATTCGGACACCAACAGCTGTGTGTAGGTGCTCAGGTTTGTTTCCGGGTAACGGTAAGCGTAGATGGTTGGTCCCTGCTGGGGTTGCCAACGCACAAGATCAATGATTGGCATTTTGATTGGTTGTTTTATTTTTAATTTTATTGTCGGAGTCAGAGAGTGAGAGAGTTGATGTGCAGGAGAGTGGAGGATATTGAGGAGGAGGTCAGGGACTAAAGGAAGCGGTTGTCGTGGCTTATCTGGACGTCGGTGAGCATCACTTTTATTTGCTGTTCGTCGCTTTTGGGGCAAATGAGCAGCACATCGCCGGCGTCGGCCACAATCCAGTCGTGCATTCCGCTAACCACCACAAGCTTGCCTTCGGGAGCCATTATTATGTTTCCGCTCGAGGCGTAGGTCATCACGTTGGCGGCCACGCTCACGTTTTCGTTGTTGTCCTTGTGGGAGTTGTCGTAGAGCGAGCCCCAGGTTCCGAGGTCGCTCCAGCCGAAGTTCACACATTCCACGTAAACATTGTCGGCTTTCTCCATCACGGCGAAGTCAATGGAAATGGATGGGCATCCGGCAAAGTTTTCTTTAATGAAGGTGGTTTCGCGAGGTGTTCCGAAGCAGTCGTTGCCGCGGTCGAACACGCTTGTCAGGTCAGGCGCGTAGCGGTGCAGGGCCGTTTTGATGGATTTCACTGTCCAGAGGAAAATGCCTGCGTTCCAGTAGAACTCGCCGGTGTCAATGAACACCTGGGCCAATTCGCGGTTGGGCTTTTCGGTGAATGTCTTAACCTTGAGTAGTCCGGGTTCCACTTCGCGGCCAATTTGAATGTAGCCGTAGCCGGTTTCGGGGCGGGTGGGGTTTATGCCGAGTGTGAGGAGCACATCGTTGTGTTCAATGAAGTCGAAGCCGCGGCGCACGCAGTTTTCAAAAATTGTTTCGCGGGTTATCAGGTGGTCGCTCGGTGTGACAATCATCGAGGCTTCGGGGTCAATGGCTGCAATGTGATAGGCAGCCCATGCTATGCATGGGGCCGTGTTACGGCGGTCGGGTTCCAGAAGTATCTGGCTGTCTGAAAGTTCGGGAAGCTGTTCCTTAACCAGGCCGAGGTAGCGTTGATTGGTCACAACCAACACATTTTCAGGCTTGACAATTGGCAAAATGCGGTCGTAGCTCATTTGCAGCAGCGAGCGTCCGGTGCCGAATAGGTCCAGAAACTGTTTGGGCATGTTGGAGCGGCTGTAGGGCCAGAAGCGGCTGCCTATGCCGCCGCACATAATCACGCAATATCTATGTGGGTCAATCATGGTGCTTGCAGATAACGGGATGTGATAATTAGTGTGGGTAAAGATATGCAAAAAAAATCACAAACGCAAGCCGAGCAGCCCGTTTTTGGCTGCTCGTGAACGAAATGGTTTTTTTGAACCAATTTGAATATTGTCGTGGCTGTGGCACAGTACATAAAGCCGGTGAAGGCTGCAATTGTGTGCGGGGGCCGTGTGGCTATTTTTTGGGAGGGAGGAGGTCAAGCCAGTAGGCCGGCTGCACCTCCACGCTGGTTTCGGTTCCGGAGGCCGAAGTGAAGTCCATGGTTAGCGGGGAATCGTCGGGCATGTCGGCCATGAAAGTGGCGGAAACGCCCGAGGGGCCGGTGAAGTTGTAGATGCGTGTTCCCACGGAGCCTTGCAGCTCTTCAAAGCCGGTGAACAGTGCCATGGGTTCACCGCGCATGGTTGCGGGGGCGGAGTAGACGGCGAGCCGGTAAATGGTTTGGCCATCTTTTTCGGTGAGCATGTCGATGCGCATTACTTTCTCAGAATCCACGGCTTTATAACATCCGGCGGGCACCCAGTCGCCGCGCAGGTTCCCGGGCAGCGATTCCATGTCCTCTTTGCGCAGTTTTTCAAGAGTGGCCTGCTCGGCGGCGGAGACGTAGTTCACGCCATAAACGCCGCTCTCGTCAATCCAAAGATACTGGCCGTTGTCAAGTGTCCAGCCGCGCCAGCCGAATTTGTCCCAGCTTTCGGGGGGCGACATTGTAACGACGCTTTTCAGTGAATCATCGACCAGAGTTGGATAGTAGGCCACCATAGCGGCGGAGTCATCGATGTTTTTCAGCGGATAAGGACGCTCCAGGGGATAAAGCACCAGCGAGGCAAAATCTTTTTTATTGTCGGTTGCCACGGCTTTGACAAGCGATTTCACTTCGGTGGGGAGCGAGTCGGACGAAACGATGCTCTGCACGGCATCGTCGGTGGCACGGTGTCCGCAAGCCGGGAGCAGGACCCCGGCGGCGATTAACATTATTCCAAGAATTGAGAGTTTACGCATGGCAGTGATGATTAATTAACGTTTGCGGCCACAACCGGTGAGGAGGCGTTGAGCACGGAATCAGTAAGGAAGAGGGCGTTGAATTCCTCAATGCGTCGCTGACGGATACCTTTGTGGGGCTTGCCGCGGTATTTGCAGTGGGATATGTAATTGTTGTAGATGTCGCGGTCGCCGGCAGCGAGTTTTTTAGCCACCGATGATTTCTTGGTTGCACCGGAGCCAATGTTGTAGGCGAGCACACCGAGAATCAGGGAGTCGGCGCCCCAGTTGCGGAACACAGCGCAGTTTTTGAGCAGGTCCTTTCGCAACAGGGCGTCGGCGTCGGCCTCGTTCATTGCTTTTGTGCGGCTGAATTTCTCACCGGGAAGCACAAGGTGTCCGTAGCCCACCAGGGGCCAGTGGCGCGGCTGGTGCATGGTCTCATACTTTTTGATAATGCCAACAGCAACTTCAAACAAAGAGTCGGTTGAGGCCGGGGTGGCGTTTCCGGAGTCGCTCTGAATCATGGCACCCATGTTCAGGAAGGCGCCGACCACCACTAAAGTAACAAATATAATAACAACTAACTTTTTCATTCTTATTTTCATTATCCTTATGAGGGGTAATAAATGCAAACATTGTTATAACCACGCGGGGTGACAATTGTTCAGACAGCCGAGGGTAAAATTTTGGCGTCGGCGGATAGAAACAGCTTTATGTTGGCCAAAGCAGTGGCCCGGTCAGTGGCATAGTGTGCGGCCACTTTGGAATCGACTCCGGCGTAGGCGGCGACTCCAACCTTGGCGGCCACGGCTTGTTCAATCAACTGGCGCAGCGCCCCGGTGTCGGTTCCCGGCGGCACGGTGAGCGTGAGGGTGTGTATGATATGGTCGGCGCTGTGGGTTGACGAGGCCTTGAGCTCCGCGGCGAGTTCGGCCACGGCCGGACATGTCAGGCGAATGAGTGCCGGAGTACGGTCAGCGGTGAGCAGACGCTTGGAGTTGGCGTTGAGATGATGGCGCAGAGCCGATTCGGCCAAAAGCAGTTCGGCAATGCTGCTTGATGAAATGGCAATTGAAACAGTCATAACGGTTGGTGGTTGTTTAGAATTTTGTGATATTTTTCAGTTTGCTTTTCGCGCGAAGGCGGCTTAGCAGATTCACAGCGGCACCTTCGGTGAGATAAAACCGCGGGGCGTTGCCGTCGAGAAGCACTTTGAGCAGGGCATCGGCTTCAGAGAGGTTGGAGCGTTTCATAATGCGGTCCACCCGTTTGCGCAGTTCAAGAAACACGGCCTTGGCCCCGCAGCGGGAAATACCTTTGAACTCACGCTTGGTGAGGGTTCGGAGTTGACGCAGGGCGTAATCGTAGCTCAAATAAAATTCGGGAGCTTTCACGCGCGAAGCGGCCACTGCCACCTGCGACATGGTGAGACGTTCCTTGCTGTTGGCGGCAATTCGCCTGCATTCGCGCATGAAGTCGCGATCCCGGAGGTTTTTCATAGTTGTGATGTTGATTGGTTGTGTCATGTTGTTTTACTTTTTTGAAGCTAAAGAATGTGATGTCACCGGCAAATATACTATGGGGGTTGGGCGATTATTGGTGGGTGCCCTTGTTAAGAAGTGTTAAGGTTTAAACCGATGCCGCCAGCCGGTTGCGTGCCGAGCGGAATGAATGGAACGTTTGAAGCAGGTCCAGGATTGCCACGGCCGAGTGCTGAACCTGGGCATCGAACAGCGCTGCCGATGAGTTGGGATTGGTGAGCTGTCCCTGCAAGGCTCCGCTAACGCCTGAAATTTGACGGAACAGATCCATTTGCAAATTGAGCAGTTGATAGGCACCGGCATTGTCGCCTCCGCCAACCATCTGGCGCACTTCGCCCTTTCCGGGACGGTAGGGAATCACGCTGTTGCATTGTGCCCAAAGTCGCCCCACATCGGCCGGGGTCATTCCCGGTGCAAGCGAATCGTAGGGGAGTAGCAGGGCCCCTTTGGCCGATACGCTCATAATGTGGTCAATGAGGGTGATGAGTCGGTTAATGGAACGTTGCTGGTCAATTATATCTTCCACGAGCGAGTGGACTTCGCCATCGATAAGCGGGTAGAACTTCACCACAAAGGGGTGACGGCCGTGGGCGTAAGGCGAGTCATATTGCTGCAACACTTCGCCCCAGGGAGCCAAAAAGCGGCAGTGCCAGCGCAGCGTGGTGACGGGCTTGATTTCGAGTTGGGGTTCGGCGGCCTCGAACCTGCGCGATTGTTCGGCGCGGAGTTCCGCGGCCGATTGAGCCGGGATGGTGAAGCAGCTTCCCGTGGAGTGGTCGTGGCAGCGGAGCAGGGCACGGCTTTCAAGGGTCCAGAGCTCGATTACGCGGCAGCGTCCTTCTTCAGCTTCAAGGAAGGAGCGGCTAACCGAATCGCCTATTCGGGCCAGAGAGCCGCAGGTTAGCTCGGCATTGAATTTGGCCGACAGACGCGCCGCTCTTTCGCCCCCTTCGGGAGCGAAACGCATCAGCACCTCGCGCAAGCTCATGGAGTGAAGCATGCCCACCAGCTCAATGTCCAGCCCGCGGGTGTCGGTGAAACGGTTCACAAAAAATCGGTCAGGGCTCACGTTGTCAATCCACACTCCGGAGCCGTCAAGGCGGCGTTCGGTGACCACGCGCTGCACGGCGCAGCCCGAGATAAGAAACTCCTCGAGCATGCGGCAATCCAGTTCGGTGAGGGCATTGCGCTCCATCAGTTCCGAGCCGAGTGATGAGGCTGTGGAGCAGGGATCGGCCTCTGCAAGGGATGAGCGGAAATTGCCCACCACGCATTTCACCAGCTGACGGATGAGATTGTTGGTGTGCGGACGGAAACCGGATGTTTCGGCCAGCGAGCCTTCGGTAACGGTGTTTCCCGCGGCATCGGTAACGGCATCGCCCCATTGGCGGCCGTAAGTGTAGTCCTTGTAACGGGAGCGGCGGGTGCGCAGGTTTTGCCCGTCGCGCCAGGCTTTCAAAGCAAGATTAAGATATTCCATTTGTCAATAAGTGTCAGGTTTGATTGATGATAACATGGCCTGTGTGAGAATATAGCGCCGGGAGGTGTCAGGCATGGCGACGGCCATTATCCACAAACGGTCAGTGGGCTCGGGCGGAGGTGAAATCTTTATCCATCCGGCTCCAACCAGAGCCACGGGGCGCGACGTGCTTCCGGCGGCATAGGGATTGGCCTGGGCCAGGGCTTCGGCCGACTGCAGATTGTCAACCACCAGAGCGGGTTGTTCCCACCCCTGACTCATGACCGAAGCCACGCGCAGGCAATTTTCAGGGAGAGTGGCCATGGCCGTCCCCGTGGGGGAGACGGTCATGGAAATTTCAGAGGCAATGTCGGTGAGCGGGAGCATGTGGAGCGGAGCGTGGAGCAGGGTGTCCGTGTACCAATTGTTCATCTGCAGGGTGAGCATGGCATCGAGGTCGGGGCCGTCGGTGCGTGTCACCGTACAGTCGGAGCGGAGCGGTTCGAAACCGTGAGCGCGTTTCCACCGTGCCAACATTGCATCGGGAGTGAGTTCAATCAGTTCCATCACGCCATTGTTACTCTGAGGTGTGACTTGGGATGACGGAGCACCAGACAGCTTGCCTCGGTTACCACCAGTGCATCGGTGTTGCGCACTCCGCTGCTCTTGAGGTCAAGATGCTCAACCCGGAAAGGGATGTGGGAGTACTTGGTGAGGTACTGGGGGTCAATTACAAGACCGTCGTCCTCGTGTCCGCACTGGTCAAAAACCTCGTTGTGGACCACGCACAGGGAGCCGAATTTGGAGCGCAGCTCGGTGAAGTCAATGCCCCAGTATGTAACGGTGTCGGTTGAGGTAATCACCTTGGTGTAGTCCAGGTTGTTGAGCGCTTCGATGAGTCCGGAGCCGGCCATGAGGATTTTCTTGGAGGAGCCGGCCGAGTCGCCCGTGAAGGCTTTTCGCATCAGTTGTATGAGGGTGGCGCCATCCAGGAGCGAGGAATCGAACGAGAACTCGTCGCCGGCCTGATGCCAGATGCCTTGGGTGAATAGCACTTCGTCGTAGCGCTTGGGGTCAGTGAGGCGTGCCTGAACACCGAACAGGAAGCTCTTTTCCATGCCAAGGCGCATGTCCATTATTGCCACTTCCTCCTGGTCGGAGAGGGTCCAGCCCACCTCTTTGGCCGATAGCCTTGTGAGGGCCGATTGTTCGACTTGCGCTTTGAAAATTTGGCAATAGTTGGTCGACTTCACCGGGAGCGACTCGAACTGAGGTGTCTGCACATCGAGCTCGCCGGCGGCGCGTCCCATTCTCACCACTTTAGCCCCTGCTTTGCCAATGGTGTTGGAATCCTTGTCGGCATCCTTGATGTTGAGGCAAATCACTGTTGCGGAGCTGTCGGCACCCTTGTTTGTTTCCACCACGTAGAGCACCAGTGCGTGTCCCACACCCTGACTGCCCGCCACGGTGTTGAGCATGAGTGTTTCGGTGGCGGCAATGGCATCGCCGTTTTTCACTTTCAAGGTGTAGGTTTGGTGTCCGGCGTGTTCGCCTCCGGCAATTTTGGTGATTGGAGAGGCGAGGGTTATTTCGGGCGACTTGGTGTCGACCGAGTAATAATCAACTACCATCGAAGCCGCGGGGCGGGCGCCGGTGAGGCGTGAAATCTGGTCGACCGGAGTGGCCATGGGGCGCACTTTCACCACGCGGCTGTCAATTTCGTTGAGCAGGAGCGAGGGGGAGCCTTCGCGTACCGCACCTGTGGTGAGGGGACCGTCGACCACGTTAACCGAACTGTTGGAGTTGTTTACAATCACTGTGTTTTCTGAATTTGTTGTCATGGCTTTAAATATGTTTTAAAAGTTGTTGTTGTGTGTGTTTAATGATTGGGTTGTAATTTCTTTTCATCAAGTTGCGTTCAATATCAATCACAGCAAAACGGCTGTATCTTTTTGCCTGCGAGAGGGTGTGTGTTTTTCATGGTTAGGCGGGTAATGTCAGTCCCACACCTCCTTTCTGATGTTAGCCAGGAAACCTCCGGTGAGTTCTTTGGCTCTGTCGGCCTGACCGGGGCTTGGAGCAGTTCGGAGGCTGAGATTTTCCAATAGCACCGGACTTTGCATCCGGGCTTCGGCCGCTTCATTGAGTCCGCGCAGATAGCCGCGCTGTTCAGCTTCGGCAATGAGAAGGTCAATGTCGGGCGCGGGATCCGGAGTGTTCTCCTCTTCAGCCGCGGGAGCGAGAGGCTCGTTGGAAATGTTTGTTTCGGTTTCCGCAGGAGCGGCGGGATTTTCAATTGTTGTTTCAACCGCGCCGGTTTCCTCGGTTTCTGCGGTTACAACGGGTGTTGTTTCAAGGTTTTGTGTTTCGTGTTCCATAGTTTTTTAAGATTTAGTCGGGGTTGTTTTGACACTGCAAAGATAAGGGTGAAAAAAGCCGTTTTTGTGTCAAATACTAAAAACGTGCAAAAAAATTTTTATCATGCTGGTGTGATAGTTCCATTTTTTATATACCTTTGTGTGCGGAAACTTTTCCACATGGCCTCTCCCCATACGTATTACTACACTTTATAAACTGCACAAATTAATGAGCTACAGTTTTTTAGACCTCCTCTGTCTCCTCGGATCAGTTGGCCTTTTCCTTTACGGTATGAAAGTGATGAGCGAAGGCCTGCAGAAAGCAGCCGGTGACCGCTTGCGCAACATTTTAGGGGCCATGACCCGCAACCGCTTTACCGGAACCCTCACCGGATTTCTTATCACCGCTTTGATTCAGAGCTCGTCGGCCTCCACGGTGATGGTGGTGAGCTTTGTGAACGCCGGCCTCATGACACTGGCTCAGTCAATGGCTGTGATTATGGGTGCGAACGTGGGTACTACGTTCACGGCATGGATAATCTCGCTGTTCGGCTTTAAGGTCAACATATCAGCCCTTGTGCTTCCGCTCATCGGAGTGGCCATTCCGCTTCTCTTTTCAAAGAAGAGCCGCAACAAGTCCATAGGTGAATTTATTATAGGATTCGGATTCCTGTTCATGGGTCTGGACATGATCAGCAAATATGTTCCCGACCTTCAGAGCAACCCTGAAATGTTTGCCTTCCTGCAGCAGTACACCAATCTGGGCTTTGGTTCTGTGCTGATTTTCCTGATGGTGGGTTTGTTGGTGACAATGGTAATACAGTCGTCGGCCGCAACGTTTGCCATCACTTTAATTATGTGCAGCAAGGGGTGGATTGATTTCGACCTTTCGTGTGCGCTGGTGTTAGGTAGCAATATAGGAACCACCATTACCCCCATTCTGGCATCGCTCAGTGGAAATGTGGCTGCCAAGCGCACGGCCATGGGGCACCTTATGTTCAACCTGTTGGGATGTGCGTGGGTTGCCTGCGTGTTCTTCCCCTTTGTACGGCTCAATGTGGACATCACAGAGTGGATGGGCCAGGGCGACCCCGAGGCTCTGACGGCTTACGTGAAGCATATTGAGAAAACCGACCCCGAAATTTACAATAACCTGTTCAATAACCTCCCCTCGGATCATCCTCGCTTCAACGACATCACCGCAGCCCAGAAAAAGGTGGAATCGCTGCAGCAGAGCGTGTCGATTGGTCTGGCTGTGTTCCACACGGTGTTTAATCTCATCAACCTTGCCATTATGATATGGTTCACAGGGCTGTATGTGAAGGTTGTGGAGCGGCTCGTGCCGGCCAAGCACAAGGAGGACGAGGAGTTCCAGCTCAAGTTCATTTCGGGTGGCTTGCTTAATGCGTCCGAACTTAACATTGCCCAGGCCGAAAAGGAAATTGCCGTGTTTGGCGAAAGAGTGGAGCGCATGATAGGTATGGCGCAGAAGCTGGTTCACACCGACACCGAATCGGAGGAATATGCGCATCTGCTTTCGCGGCTTGAGAAGTATGAGGATATTTCGGACCGCATGGAAATTGAGATTGCACACTATCTCAACCGCTGTTCCGAAGGCCGCCTTTCAAATGAAGGTAAGCTTCACATTGCCGCCATGCTTCGCATTGTGAGCGAGATTGAGAGCATTGCCGACTGCTGCTCGGGTTCGGGCAAAATCATGGTGCGTAAAAATCAGGCGCACGTTGAGTTTACCGAAGCCATCTACTCCAATATCGACGCCATGTTCACCCTTGTGAAAGAGGCCATGAGCGATATGCTGCGCTTGCTTCGCGATCCCGAGCATGCGCGTGAGCCGGAGGTGATTGCTTCGTACAACAAAGAGCGCGAAATCAACAACTATCGTAACCAGTTGCGTTCGGGCAACATCGAGAACATCAACAATCATCTCTACCCTTATCAGGCCGGCATCTATTACATGGACATGGTTTCCAATCTTGAAAAAACGGGCGACTATATAATTAATGTGGTGGATGCCGTGAAGGAGCAGCTTCGCCATAAATCAGCCTGACAATGCGCACCGCTTCGCCCCGCAGGCAACTCCTGCTAAAAGTCGTTTGCAAGAAAAAAGATTGCAAAATGAGCTGCATTGTTAAAAAGGTGTGACAATTTGAAAACAATTGTTTCATTTTAGGCGACACTTTAGTAGACTTTAATTATATTTGTACATTAATCCAACGCCAAGCACCCTCATTCATCCCAATGGCAACTATTACAGAAACATCATCCCAGGCACCACAAGCGGGCAACATACTCATTGTGGACACCGAGTCAATGATGTGTGAACTCCTTCAATTTCGCTTTGAGAAGGAGGGGTTCAGATCCACGGTGGTGAACGATGGACACAAAGCTTTGGATCTCGACCTTGCGGACTACACGCTGATTCTTGTCGACCTGATGGATCAGCCGTTCAACGGGCTCCAGTTCACGGACGCCGTGAAACACAACCCTGACACCGTTGGGCTACCGGTGATAATTATGTCGGCCAAAGCATCGGAGGACAATATTGTGGACGGACTTGAAGCCGGAGCCGACGATTATATAGCAAAGCCATTCTCCACCCGTGAGCTCATGGCGCGCGTTCGCTCGGTGATACGCCGCCGCAACATGATGAATGCCCGCCGCCTTGCCAACATTGTGCGTTATCAGGACCTTACGCTCAACATGGGTGCCGGAACGGCGTTTATAGACGGCATGGAGCTGTCGTTGAGCCACACGGAATTCAAGCTGCTGGCTCTGTTTCTGCGACACCGCAACCACTTCTATGACCGCGCGCAGATTCGTGCCGCCATCTGGGACAACGACAGCGACATCAGTGACCGCGCAGTGGACACCGGCATTTCCCGCTTACGGAAAAAGCTTTACGATTACGGCCGCAACCTGGTGAACCGCAAGGGTTTCGGCTACGGATTTGTGGAGTGATGAAACAGTTGCCCAATCCTTTACCTGCATGTTTTGACCCCTCGGTGGCAGAAGCCGGATGTGATGAAGCCGGCCGAGGCTGTCTAGCCGGACCGGTTTATGCCGCAGCCGTGATTCTTCCTGCCGGGTTCAGCGATTCGCGCCTGAACGATTCCAAACAGGTGAGCGAGCGGCAGCGCAACGAGCTGCGAGCTGTTATCGAGGCTGAAGCCGTGGCCTGGGCCGTAGGGGTGGTGGACAACAATGAAATTGACAAGATAAACATTCTGCGGGCATCCATCCTTGCCATGCATCGCGCGCTCGATGCCTTGGCGGTGAGGCCCGAAGCCGTGATTGTTGACGGCAACCGCTTTACGCCTTACGGCAACTTGCCCTGGCGCACCTTTGTGAAAGGCGATGGACGCTTTGCCAACATTGCCGCCGCCTCCATCCTGGCCAAAACCCATCGCGATGCCGAAATGGAGCGCCTGCACTCCATTCATCCCATGTATGGCTGGAATGTGAACAAAGGCTATCCCACCCGGGCCCACCGTGAAGCCATAAGGATTCATGGCGCAACGCCGCTGCACCGCATGTCGTTTCGCCTGCTCGACAATCAGCCCTCGCTTTTCGGCGACGATTTGCAATAAACCCGGGGTGCCTTACGTTATCTATGTGGTTAAATACGAATTGATGAAATCATCCGCCATAAAATCTCTCCTGCTCACACTTGCCGCCGTTGTTGCAATGCTTGCAACTCCGCAGCGCGCAAACGCTTTTTCTGTTGACAGCTACGCCACTGAATCGGTTCTCGCATCGGGCCGATGGATAAAAGTGAGCGTCGCCACCACGGGTATGCACTTCATTTCCAACTCCATGCTCGCGTCCTGGGGATTCACACATCCCGAGAAGGTGAGCGTTCATGGCTATGGAGGGCGCCGTTTGCCCGACAAGCTCTCACGCGCAGCGTATTTCGATGACCTTCCCGCCGTGCAGATTCACCGCACCGACAAGGGTATATACTTCTACGCCGTGGGTCCCGCGAGCTGGGTGGATGTCAATACCACTAACTCTTATCAGGCGTTGAATCCCTTTTCAAACTTCGGTTATTATTTCCTGACCGACAGCAGTGACGAGTCCGACCGTGAAATTCCCACCGAGGGGTTTGAAAGCGTTACATCCACACCGGTAACCACCTTTACTGAAAAGATTTATCACGAGGTTGACGAGGTGTCGCCGGGGCAAACCGGACATCTGCTTGTGGGTGAGGATTTCCGCTACACCCGTTCACGCACCTTCAATTTCGACCTCACCGGACGCGAGGAGGGCACGGGTGTGTGGATTCGTTCATCGTTTGTTGCAGCCGTGTCGGCGCGCTCGGCCGTGACCTACACCGTTAACGGCACCGCGCTTGACCGCAGCACCTATCTCTCGGCAATGAACAACTACATTCACGGCACCCGAGCAACGCTGTCAATGAATGTGGACAATGTCAACGGACAGAAGCTTGCGCTCGGTGTGAATTTCGAGCCTCAAGGGGTGGTGACTTTGGCCAATCTCGACGCCATAACCATCAACTACACCCGCGCGCTTGCCCTGCACAACGGATTGCTCCACTTTACCGTGAGCCGCCCATCGGTGCAACTTGCCGGAGCCGGGGCTGAGACTGTGGTGTGGGATGTGACCGACCCGTTGAACATCAGCCGGATTCGCACGGTGGCCGGGAGCGGTTCCATGCAGTGGACAAATACCTATTCCGGTGTTCGCACCTACGCCGCATTCAATCCCGGCGGAGTTTCAGTGCCCTCGCCCGCATACGTGGGCGCTGTGGCCAACCAGAACCTCCACGCACCGCAGGCCGACCTGCCTGACATGGTGATTTTCACCGTGCGCGACTGGGCCGGAGAGGCCAACCGCCTCGCCAACTTCCACCGCAGCGGTCCCGACAAGCTCAACGTGGTGGTTGTGAATCAGGACGATGTGTTCAATGAATTTTCATCGGGCGTGCCCGATGTCTATGCTTTCCGTCATTATCTGAAGATGGTCTACGACCGCGGAAAAGAAGCCGGGCATCCCTTGAAATACGTGCTCATGTTCGGGCGCTCCACCTTTGACAATCGGCAGCTTACCGCCGAGATGAAGACCCTGCGCGAGCCTTACATGCCCACTTGGCAAACTGACGACGGACTGTCGCTGACCGACTCGTTTACCTCTGACGACCCCATAACCATGCTCGACGATGACTCCGGCGTGAATCTGGCAATGTCGAACCTGTCGGTGGCCATAGGGCGCGCTCCAATCCATAACCTCACAAACGCCAAAACGTTTGTGGACAAGGTGATTGCCTATGCCAACAACTCCTACAACACCGATTGGAAAAATCAGGTGGTTATGATGGCGGACAATGGCGACCTGGGCGTGTTCATGAAGGACTCCGAACGCCAGTATGCCAACTTCACATCCTCCGCTTCTGGTTCCAATATGTTCTATACCAAAGTGTACATAGACGCCTTTAATATTATCGGCGGCCAGTGTACAGGCGGCCGCCAGCGTCTGCACCGCATGCTCGATGAGGGCATCCTGTGGTGGAACTACATTGGCCACGGCGCCATTTCCACCCTGGCCGAGGAGAATGTGATGACCAACACGGACATCAACAACATGTACAACCGGCGCTGGCCCGTGCTGTTCGCGGCAACCTGCTCGTTTGGTATGCACGACGGCCTGAGCATCTGCGGTTCCGAAACCATGCTCCTCACGCCCAACGCCGGTGTGATTGCCGCCATTGCTCCCACCCGCGAGAGCCTTATAACCCACAACGGCACCATTGCCGCCGCCTTTGGCGACCAGGCTTTTCAGCGCGACGAGCAGGGACGTTTCATGACCATTGGCGAAATATGCCGTCGCTCCAAGCAGCAGATGCTCAGCTCGGCCAGCCGCGACGCCAACAATCAGAAACTATATTACACCCTGCTGGGCGACCCGGCGCTGCGTTTGGCCACACCATCGCCCACGGTGGCCCTCGAACAGATTGACGATGAGGAGGTGAACGATGAAAACCAGTGCACCATCATGGCCCGCCAGCGTGTGCGCCTTAGAGGAGCCGTTTATAACACTGACGGCACTCTGATGGACGATTTCAACGGCACCATTTCGCTTGCGCTTTACGATGCCGAGTATTCCACCACGTCGCAAGGTGCCTCCACCGGTGGAAGCAAGCCCACTCAGGGTGAGCAAATTACCTTTGAGGAGCAGGGGGCTAAGCTGTATGTGGGGCGCGATTCCGTTTCGGGCGGACGCTTCGATGTGCAGATTGCAATGCCCGCTGAGGTGGCCGACAATTTCCGTCCGGCGGCTCTGAACATGTATGCCCTTGCATCGGATGGCCGCGAGGCCATTGGCTGCAACCGCCAGTTCTACGTGTACGGCTACGACGATACGGCAGAACCCGACTCCAATCCCCCCACCATCAATACCGCTTTCCTCAATCACGAATCGTTTGCCCAGGGCTCGGTGGTTAATGAATCGCCCATGTTCATTGCCGATATTTCCGATGACATTGGCATTAATCTCTCCACCGCCGGCATAGGTCATCAGATGACGCTGAAGCTCGACGACTCGCGCTCGTTCACCGACGTAGCCTTCTACTACACCCCTTCGCCCGACGGTTCTCCCTCGGGGTCGGTGGCCTATCCCATGGAGAATTTGAGCGAGGGCAACCACACGCTCACATTCCGTGTGTGGGACACTTCGGGCAACTCCGCCTCGCGCACTCTCAGCTTCTTTGTTGAGCAGGGTGCCACGCCCAAGATATTCGACATATTCACCGACGTGAATCCGGCATCGACCGAGGCTAACTTCTATCTGTCGCACAACCGTCCCGATTCACGCCTAACCGTGACGCTCGACATCTACGACATGCTCGGACACCGCGTGTGGACAACAACCGTCACCGACCGTTCCGATATGTTCCTATCCGCCCCCATTCATTGGGATTTGACCGACATGGCCGGGCGCCGGGTGCAGCGCGGCATCTACATTTACCGCGCCACCGTAACAACTGACGGGGCCAACATCCAGTCGGCTGCCAAACGCATTGCCGTGACCGGGCATTGACCCCATCCATTGCGGGGGTAAAGGAAGAATGAGTGAACGTGTGTTGTCGGGAGAGGGTGCCACTTGCACGATGTGTGGTTAATCTTCGGTTTTTTTGCAGTTGCAGTTCACAGCGAGCTTATAGAGAATAACGGCAAGTGCGGCGCCAACCAACGGACCCACAACCATTATCCAGAAATCGCCCCATGCATCGGGTGAAAACAGCGCCGGGCCAAAGCTGCGTGCCGGGTTAACCGAGCAGTTGTCAACCGGAATTCCAACAATGTTCACCAATCCGAGACCAAGACCTATTGCCAGACCGGCGAAATTGCCGAAACCCTTCTTCTCGTCGGTGGCTGCCAGGATTATGAAAACGAAGAACATGGTGAGGAGCACCTCGGCCAGCAGCGCCATGCCGGAGGTGGCTCCGGGTTGGAGCACGTTGGTGGCAAGCGCGTTGGAGCCGGTGACGCCACCGAAGTTAAAGCCGCTTCCGGTTTGGGTGAACCAGTAGAGCAGCGCTCCGCCCACGGCTGCGCCGGCAAGTTGAGCCACAACGTAACCTGCGAAATCCTTACAAGTCATTTTGCCCGAAACGAGCATGGCAAATGACACTGCCGGATTTACGTGGCATCCGGAAACATTACCAATGGCATAGCACAAGCACACCAGAACAAGACCGAAACAGAGCCCGATGCCCAAGCCGCCTATCGATGGGCCGGCAAGAACGGCGCTGCCGCAGGCCAGCAACACCAGAAACATGGTGCCGAAAAACTCAGCTAAATATATTTTCATAGTGGTAAATGAGTTATAGAGTAATTAGGTATTCACCGGTTAAAACGCCCCTCGGTTTCAAAGTGTTTGGACTTAAATTGTTAAAGGCCGCCTCTAATTTTGTTAATGTTGGCTCTTAAAATTATTTAAAACGGCGCTGATGCTTGTTTCCGGGTGCGGTTTTGTGAGCAAAGCGGATGTGAGTTTCACTATTTTGTAGTAAATTTGCGCGATATTTTATCCGTTTTCAACCATTAAACGAAAACCACACGCACATTAAGCGCATGAAACGATACAACATTATCAACAATTCCCTCGGGTGGCTCTGTTTCATCATTGCCGCGGTGACCTATATGCTCACCCTCGAGCCTACGGCCAGTTTCTGGGACTGTCCGGAGTTTATTTTGCAAGGCTACAAACTTGAAATCGGGCACCCGCCGGGCAACCCCATCTTCATGCTTGCCGCCCGCTTTTTCACTAACTTTGCCTTTGGCGACGTTACCAAAGTGGCCCTGATGGTCAATGCCATGTCAGGCCTTCTCAGCGCGGGCACCATCCTGCTGCTGTTCTGGACCATCACGCACATGGTGAAGCGCCTCACGGTGGCCGACGATGCCACCGAGGTGTCGCCCCTGAAAATGCTTGTTATTTTCGGGTCCGGCATTTGCGGCGCGCTGATGTATGCTTGGAGCGATACGTTCTGGTTCTCAGCCGTTGAAGGCGAGGTATATGCCTTCTCATCGTTCTGCACGGCGCTGGTGTTCTGGCTCATTCTCAAATGGGAGAATCGTGCCGACAAGCCGCACAGCGACAAATATCTGGTGTTTATTGCCTATGTGATTGGTATTTCCATAGCTGTGCACTTGCTTAATTTACTCTGTATTCCGGCAATTGTGCTCGTTGTTTATTATAAGAAATTTGCCAATCCCACCGGTAAGGGCTCGCTTATTGCTCTGCTTGTTTCGTTTGTGATTGTCGCTCTTATTCTCTACGGACTCGTGCCCGGTTTCATCAACATGGCCCAATTCTTCGAGCTTACATTTGTTAACGGAATGGGACTGTCGTTCAACATGGGTACGCTCATTTATGCCATTGTGCTCGTGGCATTGTTCTGCTGGACAATTTACGAACTTTACCGTCAGCGCAATCCGCTGATGATGAAAATTTCGTTCATTTTGAGTGTGTTCCTTTCCGGAATTTTCTGGATTGGCCACAGCGTGACGCTGCTTTTCTTGCTCACTGCCGCTTTGGCTGCATATCTGTTCGTGACCAAAAAACTTCCGGTGCGGGTGCTCAACCTCGTTGCCATAAGCATTTTGGTGATTTTCGTGGGCTATTCGAGTTATGCGTTGCTGCTTATCCGCTCATCGGCCCACACCCCTATGAATCAGAATGCGCCGGACAATGTGTTCTCGCTTGCCACATATCTTAACCGCGAACAGTATGGCGAACGACCGTTGATTTTCGGCGAAACATTCGAATCGCAGCCTGTTCGCGATGCTTCCACCGGTTCAATAAAGACCATTACCGGTGAAAAACTATATGCCAAAAAGGTGAAGGAGTCGCCCGACGAAAAGGACCGCTACACCATGTATGGCGAGAAGCAAAGCTATGTGATGAGCCCCGAGCTCAACATGCTTTTCCCCCGCATTTACAGCAGCGACGGTTCTCACCGTCAGGCCTACAGCGATTGGATTGGAGGCCTGGAGGGAAATCAGGTGATGGCAACCGTTTATCAGGATGCCGAGGGTAACTCCGTTCAGCAGGAGCCCCACATCAAGCCCACTTTCGGCGAGAACTTCCGCTTCTTCATGAACTACCAGCTCAATCACATGTACTGGCGTTACTTCATGTGGAACTTTGCCGGACGCCAGAACGATATTCAGGGCAACGGCGAGGTAAACCATGGCAACTGGATTTCCGGCATTCCTTTCATTGACAACCCCCGCCTCGGTGACCAGTCGCTGCTTCCTTACGATGAGGGCGAGGGCAATGCCGGACACAACGTGTTCTTCCTCCTGCCTCTCATAATGGGCATAATCGGACTCGGATGGCAAGCATTCACCTCCAAGCGCGGTATCGAGCAGTTCTGGGTGGTGTTCTTCCTCTTCTTCATGACCGGTATTGCCATTGTGGTTTATCTGAATCAAACGCCCGGCCAGCCGCGTGAACGCGACTATGCTTTTGCCGGTTCCTTCTATGCCTACGCCATTTGGGTGGGCATGGGTGTTGCCGGACTCTGGCGCCTCATTGTGGCTGCCATGCGTCCGAAGAAAGAGAAAGCAACCGAAGCTGTTGACGAGCCCGCCGGACCTATGGCGCGCAAGTCGCTTATTGCCGCATGCATTGCTGCCGTGGTGGGCATCCTTGTTCCCCTTCAGGTGGTGTCGCAGACCTGGGACGACCATGACCGCTCCGGCCGATATGCCGCCCGCGACTTCGGCATGAACTATCTCAATTCGCTTGACCCCAATGCCATTATATTCACATACGGCGACAACGACACATTCCCCCTGTGGTATGCCCAGGAGGTTGAGGGAGTGCGCACCGATGTGAAAGTGGTGAACCTGTCATACCTTACCACTGACTGGTACATTGACCAGATTCGCCGTCCGAGCTACGATTCAAAGGGTGTGCCCTTGCAGGCTGCTCCCACTGATTACGCTTACAATAATCTTGCTTTTGCCTACATTATTCCCGGCTACTCGGCCTCCGATTCCGTTCCGGCGATTGAGGCGGTTAAAGAGATATATCAGGCCGACACCGATAACGACTATGGCGTGACCGCCGTGAAGCATCCCCGCATGTACATTCCCGTGAACCTTGAGCAGATGGTGAAGGATGGACATCTGTCGGCCAACGATCTCAAGAACCCCCTTTTCATGCCTCTCAATGCCATTCAGCTTGACTTCGAGAACAATGCCAGCACCCGTCAGGGATTGTATCTGAACAATATCATGGCACTTGACATGCTTTCGCAATCGGCCGCCAACGGCTGGAACCGCCCCATTTACTACGCCATGACCGTGCCTGATCGCAGCTACATGGGTCTCAACCCCTACATGCGCAGCACCGGCCTCACCTACGAAGTGACCCCTCTGCTGAACCGTTCGAGCGACATGGCCGTGAACACTGAAAAGGCTTACCGCAACATCACCGAACGCTTCCAGTGGGGTGGGCTTGACAAGGTTACCGAACCGGGACAGGTTTATCTTGACGAAACCGTGCGCCGAATGGTCACCACCAATCGTTCGGCAATGCTTGACCTCTCCATTGCTCTGCTCAACGAAGGACTTTTGGCCGACTCCATTGCGGGTCCTGACCAAAAGACCATTGATGCGTTCCGGGCCGACCGCTTCAACAAGTCGCGAAACGTGCTCAACCTCATGCGCGAGAAGCTCCCCACTGCAGCAATGCCTTTTGCCATGCAGGTGGGCGAACAGGTGGCAATGACCTACTTTGTGCTTGGCGAGCAGACCAACAACGATGCCGACAAGCGCATTGCACGTGAGATTCTGCGCAATGAGATTGACCGGTACACCACCAACATTCTCTATTATCAGAGTCTGAGCCCGTCGCAGTACATGTCGCTTCAGAACACTGACCGCTACATTGACATGATTTACTTCCTTGACCTTATTGACAGCTACCGTGAGACCGGCGGCAACACCGACAAGCTTGTGAGCGAACTCTCGGCCAAGGGCGTGAATTTGAACCGACAGCTTGAATATCGCGAACGCAGCGCCCGTGAACAAGCTGAATAATTAATAAGGCGTTCTCTCCACCTTATATTTTAATAGCGCATGTTCATCGAGCAACCGCCGTTGGCCTATCGGCTTCTTTTCCCGGAGGCTCTCTGGCGAATAAAGCATAAAGGCCGCAAAGCCGTTTATCTTACCTTCGACGACGGTCCGGTACCCGAGGTGACCCCTTGGGTGCTGGACACGCTTGACCGCTACGGAGTGAAAGCCACGTTCTTCCTGGTGGGCGACAATGTTCGCCGTGCTCCCGAACTGTTCGAGGAGATAAAACGGCGCGGACATTCGTGGGGCAACCACACCATGCACCATCTGCAGGGCATGAAGGTGCCCACCTTCCGCTATATGCGCGACATCACCGAGGCCGATTCCCTTATTGACTCTCCGCTTTTCCGCCCCCCGCACGGATTGTTGAGATGGACGCAAGCCGCAGCCATAAAGGCCCATTACAACATTGTGATGTACGACCTTGTTACGCGCGACTATTCCAAGAAGCTTAACCCCGAGCAGGTGTTTGACAACGTTCGCCGTTACGCCCGTAACGGCTCCATAATTGTGTTTCACGATTCGCTCAAGGCCCGCGCCAACATGATGAGTGTGCTTCCGCGTGCCATTGAGTGGCTTCAGTCGCAGCAATATGAGTTCCACGCACTCCCCATGCTTTGATGCCATATTCAAGGGGAGCGGAGTGGCGGCCTATGCCATAACCGATGTGCAGCCGGTCGATTCCGAGGCTCAGTTACACTACGACAGCTGGATTGCCGCCGGCCACCATGCCGGCATGGATTATATGGAACGCAACGGCGCAGTGCGTGCAAACCCGGAGCTTCTTCTGCCCGGGTCCAGGTCAATGATTTGCTGCGCAGTGCCTTACCCCTCGCCGCTTCACCGGCCGAACGGAATGGCGGTCAACATAGCTTCATACGCACTTGGCGATGATTACCACAAGGTTATCAGAGACAAACTTCAGCAGGTGGCTGCACGTATTGTCGGGCTGTACGGAGGTGAGGCGCGTGTGTGCGTTGACACTGCCCCTTTTCGCGAGCGTTATTGGGCCCGTCGGGCAGGATTGGGCTTCATTGGCCGCAATAATCATTTGATAATTCCCGGATTGGGTTCCTGCTTCTTTTTGTCCGAAATCCTCACCACAGTCCATCTTCCGGCCACCCCGCCGCGCCACTTTGCCGGATGTGGGAATTGCCATAAATGCATTGATGCTTGTCCGGCCGGAGCTATAACCGACCGCTGCACGGTCGACTGCCGGCGGTGTCTGTCCTACCTCACCATTGAACACCGCGGCGAGTTCCCTCCGGAAACCGATTTGCACGGGCGGCTTTACGGATGCGATATTTGTGCCTCCGTATGCCCTTATAACCGCGAAGTGTCTCATGTTCGGGTACTCCCGGAATTGCAACCCCGCCCGGCCATTGCAGCTCTGACCCTCCAACAGGTTTCCGCGCTTGATCAGGAGGCTTTTTCACGTCTCTTCTCCCGCTCCGCCATAAAACGCGCCAAGCTTGCCGGATTGCTCCGAAATGCCCGCCAACTGCTCAATGCCGGGGACAATAGCGGAAAGTTTGGGAAAAATGTGTAATTTTGTGAGCCATTCACAGCCCGCACTTGTTATTATTGGCAAACATAAATAACTTAAATAAACGTATGGAAACTACCCGTCAAGCCAAAATATCACGCCTGATTCAGAAGGAACTCAGCGAAATTTTCCGCAAACAAACAGCCAAGATGCATGGAACATTGGTGTCTGTGAGCACCGTGCGCGTGTCGCCCGACCTCAGTACCGCCAAGGCTTATCTGTCAGTGTTCCCCTCGGCCAAAGCTCAGGAGGTGATTGAGAGCGTGAATCGTTCGGCTAAAACAATCCGTTATGAGCTTGCACAAATCGTGCGCCACCAACTTCGCAAAACGCCCGAACTGAGTTTCTATCTGGACGACTCGCTGGACTACATTGAAAACATTGACCATCTGCTCACAAAGTAGAGTCATTAAGTCCTCATTCATTATCACATGGTTACATTGCGCATAGCCCTGCGCTACCTCTTTTCCAAAAAGAGCCACAGCGCGGTCAATGTCATCTCGTTCATCTCAATGGCCGGGGTGGCTGTGGCAACTGTGGCCATAGTGTGCGTGCTTTCGGTGTTTAACGGCTTCTCAGACCTGGCCGAGAGCCGCCTGTCGGTGGTTGACCCTGACGTAAAGGTTGTTCCGGTGAGCGGCAAAGTGATTCGCAATGCCGACTCTCTTGCTCTGCAGCTCGTTAAGTTATCCTGTGTAGACACGGCGGTGGCCACTGTCGACGAGCAAGCGCTTGCCATAGTTTCCCACCGGCAAATGGCTGTGAACCTCCGCGGCGTGCCCGATGGCTACACCCGTGTGAGCAATGTGACTCCTGCGCTTATCGATGGCGTCTATGCCCTGCAAATCGATTCCACAAACATGGCCGTTCTCTCCGTGGGCACAGCCATAAAGCTTGCCGCCCATCCCGGCTCAATGATGCCGTTTGCTCTCTATGCACCGCGCCGCGTGGGGCGCATCAATCCCACTAATCCAATGTCGGCTTTCCGCTCCGATTCACTCGGTGTGGCAGGAGTGTATGAAATAGATGAGGCCGACAAAGATGCCTCTACGGTGATGGTGTCGGTCGACGTGGCCCGGCGGTTGCTTGATTTCACTGACGAAGCCTCAGCTATTGAAATAAAACTACTTTCCGAATCAACCTCGCCCGAGCAGTGCAAAGCCGACATTTCCAAAGTCCTCGGACCCGGCTTTAAAGTGCTGGACCGGCTTGAACAGGAGGAGAAATCATTCAAAATGATTGCCGTGGAGAAATGGATAACATTCATAATGCTCGCTTTCATTCTGCTTATAGCCTCGTTCAATGTGGTGTCCACCCTGTCCATGCTTATGATTGAAAAAGCCGACAACATGGCCACACTACGTGCCCTCGGAGCGCGCCACGCAATGATTCGCCGCATATTCATCTGGGAGGGGTGGCTCATTTCAGTGTTCGGCGGAGTGATTGGCATTCTGACCGGATTGGGATTGTGTCTTGTCCAGCAAAAATTCGGCATAATCAAGCTTGCGGGCGATGCCTCGCAGCTGTCGCTCTCCGTTTATCCGGTGAGGGTTTCGGGAACCGACCTTCTCACTGTGATGGGACTTGTGGTGCTCACCGGGCTGTTCATTTCGGTCATTACCACCCACATTGCCCCGCACAGCGCCCACGAGCGGTGAAAATATTGTCAAAACGGCTAAAAATTGGCCATACATGCGGATTGTGCGTACAATACACTTGTATTATTTTTCGTTATACCATATATTTGCACATCCAAAGTCTTAACACATTCGCACATGAAAAGTAACCTCACGGGCCTGTTTGTGCCCATCACTGCCATGGTTGCCGGTTCTGCAGCTGCCAAAGCTCCTGTTGCCAACACTGACAATTCCGCCGACAAAAAGCCGCTAAACATTGTCTACATCATGACCGACGACCACACGGCCCAGGCCATGAGCTGCTACGACAAACGCTACACGGTCACCCCGAACCTCGACCGAATTGCCGAGAATGGCGTGAGGTTTACCAACAGCTTTGTGGCTAACTCATTGAGTGGTCCGAGCCGTGCATGCATGCTCACCGGAAAGCACAGTCACAAAAACGGATTCACTGACAACACCACCTGTGTGTTCGACGCCTCCCAGCCGACATTCCCCCGTTATCTGCAGGATGCCGGCTACGAAACAGCCCTTATTGGCAAATGGCATCTCGAGAGTCTGCCCGAAGGGTTCAACCACTGGGAAATTCTTCCCGGACAGGGCGATTATTACAATCCCCGCTTCATTGAAATGAGCGGCGACACCATTGTGCGTCCCGGATATCTGACCCACATAATCACTGACCGCAGCATTGACTGGTTGGAGAACGGTCGCGACAAGAGCAAACCCTTCTGCCTGCTTATCCACCACAAAGCCATTCACCGGAACTGGATGGCCGACACTGCCGATCTGGAACTTTTCGAGGACAAAACTTTCCCCATCCCCGAAAATTTCTTTGACGACTACGCCCGCCGCCAGGCTGCCGCCGAACAGGAAATGAGCATTGCCAGTAATCATGACATGGACCCCATTTACGACTTAAAGATGTATCGCCCCGACAAGGAAAGCCGCCTCAAGTCAACTTACGAGGACTTTGTGGGCCGCATGAATCCAGAGCAAAAAGCTAAATGGGATGCTTTTTACGAACCAATCACCGAGAAGTTCTACAATGACAGTCTTCAGGGCAAAGAGTTGGCCGAATGGAAATTCCAACGCTATATCCGCGACTATCTGAAAGTGGTGAAGAGCCTTGACGACAACGTGGGGCGCACGTTGAAATATTTGGAAGACAACGATTTGCTTAAGAATACGCTGGTTGTTTACACCTCCGACCAAGGTTTCTACATGGGCGAGCACGGATGGTTCGACAAGCGTTTCATGTACGAGGAATCGTTCCGCACCCCGTTGATTATGATGCTCCCCGAAGGATACGACCGTCGCGGAGATGTGACCGAGATGGTTCAGAACATTGACTATGCTCCCACATTCCTGGAAATTGCCGGCGTGGAGAAACCGGCCGACATGCAGGGTGTGTCGCTTATGCCTTTGTTGCGCGGCGAGAACCCCGGCGATTCATGGCGCCCCACGCTTTACTACCATTTCTATGAATTCCCTGCCGAGCACATGGTGAAGCGTCATTACGGTGTTCGCGACGACCGTTACAAACTCATCCATTTCTATAACGACATTGACACCTGGGAACTCTACGACCTCCAGGCCGACCCTACCGAAATGAACAACATCTACGGCCAGCCCGGCACCGAGGAGATTACCCGTTCAATGATGCGCAAACTCAAGGAAGCGCAGGAGCAGTACGACGACCCCATCCGCTTCCAATATCCAATTAATATTTAACCCTTTACCACCCGATTCCTTTTGATGGATATTATCAGAGTTGACAGCACTGAATCAACCAATGCTCTTGCCTGGGAGCTGCTGAAGGAGCGCAATGCACCTTTTGCAGTGATGGCTCACACCCAGACGGCCGGCCGGGGACAGCGGGGCAATCATTGGGAATCGGAACCGGGGCGGAATGTCACGCTATCCATTGCCTGGTGTCCCGGACAGGTAGCGGCCTCGGAGCAGTTTGTCATTTCGCAGGCCGTGGCTGTGGCCATTGTTGAAACCCTGCGCCATTTCATGCCTGAGCTCACACCGGAAATAGCCATAAAGTGGCCCAACGACATCTACGTGGGACAGCGCAAAATCTGCGGTGTGCTCATTGAGAACTCATTGAGCGGATGCAGAATATCGCGCACGGTTATCGGCATAGGGCTCAACGTGAACCAGCGCACGTTCCTTAGCGACGCTCCGAATCCGGTGTCCATGTTCCAGTTGACGCGTAAAACATTTGACGTCAACGAGGTGGCATTGCAGTTGTGTAACACGGTTGAACATTTTTTCAACGCCCTGCTTTTGCCTCACCGCCATTCGCGCCTGCGCGGCCGCTACTTCTCAATGCTTTGGCGTTCCGTGGGCTATTGGCCTTATCTTGATGTTGAAGCCGATGAGCTGTTCGAGGCTCGTGTTTCAAACATAGCCCCCTCGGGCCACATTACGCTCACCGAGCGTAGCGGCCATCAGCGCACATTTGCATTCAAGGAGGTTCAGTCCGTGTTCAACTCAATTTTGCAATGAAAGGGAAATTGTGTAATTTTGGGCATGGATTACAGAATTTTACCCCCTGAGGAATTGCCCGAGGCTGAAATAAAGTTGCCCCTGTCAAAGAGCATGAGCAACCGTGCCCTGATAATCAACGCTCTTGGCGCATTCCCGTCCACAAATAATGTTACCGCCCGCTGCATTGACACTGATGTGTTGCGCGGTGCCCTTGAGTCCGATTCCGATGTTATCGACATTGACGGCGCAGGAACCGCCATGCGGTTCCTTACGGCTCTGTTTGCCGCCACTCCGGGGCGCAACGTCACGCTCACCGGCAACGAGCGCATGCGCGAGCGTCCCATCGCCCCGTTGGTCGACGCGTTGCGCAAGCTCGGCGCACAAATAACATATACGGGTGGTGAGGGATTCCCTCCGTTGTTCATCGAGGGGCGAGAGCTTCACGGAGGAGAGCTTACCATTGATGCCTCCATGAGCTCCCAGTTCGTGTCGGCTCTGCTCATGATTGCTCCAAGGCTTAGGGGCGGTCTGAAAATCATCTTGGAAACGGAAATAGGGTCGCTCCCTTACGTTGACCTCACATTGGAAATGATGCGACGCGCCGGCGCCGAAGCTGAACGCGAACGCCTTGAAATAACCGTTGCAGAAGGCGCTTACACCAAGCCAATCACTTCAATTGAAGCCGACTGGAGCGCCGCTTCCTACTGGTATGAAATGGAGGCTGTGTCGTCAGGCTTCTTCACACTGTTGGGCTTGGAGGCTAACTCTCCGCAAGGCGATGCCGCCGTTGCTAAATTGTTTGCCAATATCTCGGTCAACACTGAATTTACATCAGACTACGATAGCCGGGGACCTGCCGCCGAACTGCTTGCATCGCCCGACTTGGCTCCCCGGCTTGTCACCGACCTCAGTGCCACCCCCGACTTGACGCCGGCAGTTGCAGTTACATGTGCTTTGGTTGGCATCCCGTTCCGGTTAAGCGGCCTTTCCACTCTTTGCCACAAGGAGTGCAACCGTTTGGAAGCCCTGCGCCTGGAGTTGGATAAAATGGGGGTTGAATGTCAGGTGATTGGCAACCACACTCTTGAATGGAACGGACGGCGAATGCCCCTGCTCGGATTGCCCGAGTTTGACACCTACGGCGACCACCGCATGGCCATGGCTTTAGCAGCCGTTTCCCTCTATATCCCCGGCATTAAGGTGAAGGATGTGGAGGTTGTGGGCAAGTCTTATCCGGAGTTTTGGGAGCATCTGCAGCAAGCCGGTTTCACACTTGTGGACGGCAATGTGTCCTACAATGAACTCTTTGAAGAGGGAGAAGGCGCATGATAGTTGCTCTTTACATATTGCTGGCACTGGTGGCCGTGGGCACGGTACTTTACATTATGCACCGGCACGACATGAGCCGGAACGGTGGCTCCGAGGCGCCCGTGGAAACCGTGGTTGAGCCGGAAGCGGAGTGTTGCGGAATGCACATAACCTGCGAAAAAGACTCGCTGTTGGCCTCCGTAAGTTCCGAAATAGAGTATTACGATGACGAGGAGCTTGACCGCTATCGCGGTGTCCCGGCCGACGGATATTCCGACGATGCCATTGAAGAATTTCGAAACGTGCTGCTCACCCTCATCCCCACCGACATTGCCGGATGGGCGCGAAGCATACAGCTCCGCGGCATTGAGCTTCCGGCGCCCGTGCGCGAGGAGTTGTTGATGATTGTAGCCGAAACCCGAGCAGCCCGCACAGCATGATGGATATATTTCAGTATGCATTTTTTCAGAAAGCCATGTTGGCCGTGGTGCTCATCAGCGTTGCCTCGGCCCTGATTGGCACTTACATTGTCACACGCCGCCTTGTGGCCATTTCCGGAGGCATAACCCATGCCTGCTTCGGGGGGCTTGGCTTAGGCTATTTTTTAGGTGTGAATCCGGTGGTTACGGCCGCGGCTTTTGCCGTGGGTGCATCGGCCGGAGTGGAGTGGCTTGCCACCCGCCACCGCTTGCGCGAGGATTCGGCCATTGCCGTTGTGTGGGCTTTGGGCATGGCCATCGGCATCCTGTTTGTGTTCCTGACCCCGGGATATGTGCCTGAATTGAACGGATTTCTGTTTGGAAACGTACTCACCGTGTCGGCCGCTGACCTGTGGAGCTTTGCCCTGTTCACCATGGCTTTGGGCTTGTTCTTCGCAAGGTATCGACGCGAGATTGTGGCATGTGCTTTCGACCGCGATTTTGCCCGGGTCATGCACATTCCGGTGCGCACCATAAGCTATGCCATGACCGTGTTTGTTGCCGTGGGCATTGTGCTGACCATAAAGCTTGTGGGCGTGATGCTGCTCATGTCCATGCTCACCCTCCCCCAGATAATTGCCGAAACCTTTTGCCGCCGTTACAGCAGCATTATGGCCGGTTCCGTAGTGGTGTCGGCGGCGTGCGGCGTGAGCGGACTGCTGCTCAGCGCTGTGGTCAATGTGCCCTGCTCGGCACTGATTGTGCTCATTATGGTTGGCGGTTACATCCTTGCCAGAGCGCTGCAGGCTATGCGTGGAGCAAAACAATAATTCACAATGAAATCCGTTTTAAATTAACCGGATAAATTTCACTCACACAACCGCTGATGAAGAAGGCTAAGATAACATTTTTACTGGTTGCGGCTTTGATGCTCGCCCTGCAGGGGTGCAGCCTCAAAAAGAACACTGCCGCCTCCAGAAACTACACGGCCTTCATTACCCGTTATAACATCTACTTCAACGGCGACGAGCATTACAAGAAGACTCTTGCCGAGATGGAACAGAAGTATCAGGACGACTATACCCGCACCACCCTGTTCATGCACCCGGCCGAGGCATACGCCGATGAAAAAGCTCCGCAACCGTCGGGCGATTTCAAGCGCTCCATTGAAAAGGCGCAGAAGGCCATTCAGGTGCGTTCCATAAAAAAGCGTCCCAAGCGAAAAGGGGGCAAGTCAACTCCTGAAAAAAAGCAATGGCTCAAGCGCGAAGAGTATAATCCCTTCCTCCACAATGCCTGGCTAATGATGGGCCGAAGCCAGTATATGGGTGGCGACTTTTTAGGTGCTGCATCCACATTTTTCTACATCTCCAAACATTTCTGGTGGCTGCCGCAAACCGTTACGGAGGCCGAATTGTGGCAGGCCCGCAGCTACATTGCCGTTGATTGGCTCTTTGAGGCCGAGGGGATTCTCCGTTCCATTAAGGAGAAAGAGCTCACCAACTCCACGCTGCAAAATCTCTACGACTTCGACATGGCCTCGCTCAACGTGCGCAACAAGAATTATGCCGAAGCCGTGCCATATCTCACAAAAGCCGCCAATGCCGCCAAGGGAAGTCAGAAAGCACGTCTCACCTTCCTTTTGGGACAGCTTCACGAACTGGTTGGCGACAAAGCCTCGGCCTACACCGCTTACCGCAAGGTGGGCGGTATGAACAGCGTGGATTACCGCACCAAGTTCAATGCCCGCATAAAGCAGAGCGAAGTGTTTCAGGGAACCGACATCGCACCTGAGGTGAAGTCGCTCAAAGCCCTCACCCGTTATGGTGCCAACAAGCAGTATCTGGACCAGATTTACTATGCCATAGGCAACCTGTACCTGTCGAAGGCCGATACACTCGAAGCCATTGAAAACTATAAAAAAGCCATTGAGCTTTCCGAGCGCAAAGGCATTGAATCGGCGTTCGCAAGTCTTGCCTTGGGACGCCTGTACTATGCTCAGGGGAAATATGAACTTGCGCAGCCATGCTACTCATCGGCTGTGCCCCGGATTCCCGACAATTATCCCGGTTATGCCGACATGCGCCGCCGTTCCGACGTGCTCGACGAACTGGCCGTGTACTCGCAAAACGTAACGTTGCAGGACTCGCTGCTGCGGCTTTCGGAAATGTCGCCCGAGGAGCAACGCAAGGTCGTGGACCGCATAATTGAAGAATTGAAGAAAAAAGAGAATGAGGAGGCCGAAAACCTTGCCCGCGAGGAGTATATGGCCCAACAGGCAGCAGCCGGCAACGGTCTTAACCAGTCGGGCAACAACGCGCCCTCCACATTTGCGCTGAACACAGACAAATCATGGTACTTCTACAATGAAGCTACCCGCAATGCAGGCCGAACCGAGTTCCAGAAGCGTTGGGGCAGCCGAAAGTTGGAAGATGATTGGCGACGCCGTAACAAGGCTTCTTTCAGCCAGTTTGCCGAACCCGAAGAAACCACCGACGGCGAGGAGGGTTCCCTTTCGGCCGATGATGGCTCCGGCGAATCTCCGGATGAGGGAAACACCGAAGAGAACGCCGAGGCACTTGAACATGCTTCAGACCCCCATTATCCCGAATACTATCTGCGTCAGATTCCCAAAACCGAAGCTGAAAAAACCACCGCCAACGAGGTGATTCAGGAGGGACTCTACAACATGGGCGTTATCCTCAAGGACAAAATGCAGGATTTCCCGGGTGCCGAGCGTGAGTTCGAACAGCTGCTCTCGCGTTACCCCGACAATGTGTATCGCCTTGATGCATACTATAATCTCTATCTCATGTTCATGCTCTCCGACAAACCGGCCGAAGCTGAACGCTACCGCCAGCTCATTCTCACCGACTTCCCCAACACCGCTTACGGCGAGGCTCTTTCCGACCCCGATTACATGGACAAGCTGCGCCGCATGACTGCCGAGGAGGGGCTGCTTTACGACGAAGCCTACGCTGCCTACATGGCCAACGACAATACCACCGTGCACTCCATTTATGCCAAGGCTCGCAAGGACTTCCCCATGAGCCGCATCATGCCTAAATTCATGTTCCTGGAGGCGTTGAGCTATGTTACCGACAATAATCCCGAACTCTTTGAGAAAACGCTCAAGGAACTTACCGAGCGCTATGCTGAAACAGATGTGGCTCCGCTGGCTTCATCCTACCTCAAGCTGCTGGCCGAAGGGCGTAAATTCAACACCAACCCCTCGAACGTGCGTGGCATGGTATGGTCCACACGCTTCGGTGGCGATTCCGCCAAGGTGAGTATGGCCAACGAGCCGGCGAAATTCACATTCCGGGCCGACACGGCCCAGTCGTTGCTGCTGATCTATCCCACCGCGGCGGTCGATGCCAACCGGTTGCTTTTTGATGTTGCCCGCCATAACTTCACCACTTACTCCGTGCGCGATTTTGACTTGGAGCAGATGCGCCTGGGTCAGATTGGAGTGCTGATTGTTTCCGGATTCCACAACCGCCGGGAGGCCGAGACTTATCGCACCGCACTAGAGCGTTCAGACTATGCCAAACTGCCTGCCGAAGTTGTGCCGTTGGTAATTTCCGATGGTGACTTCAACACGCTTGTCAACGAGTCACGCACGCTCGATGAGTATTTCGAGGCCGCCGGCGACGACCGCCTGCGCAAAGTGCATGAGAGCGTACTGCCGCCCGATGAATTTGACGAGCCCGTGATTCCACAGGAGGCTCCCGATTCCGTGCCATCTGCGCCCGAACCGAACTTGGAACTCTCTCCCGAGGAGATTGACCGGCAAATCGAGCAGCAACTGCTTCAGGAAATGGAGCGTGAGCAGCGCCGCGGGCAGCAGCAAAACCTTGAGCAAGAGCTTGAAGCCGAACCGGTAGTTGAACCGGCTGAGGAGTCCGCGCCGAAACCTTCGGAACCTGCTGTCCCCGCGAAGCCGCAACCGGCTACCAAACCGCAGGCCAAGCCAACTCCAAAACCGGCTCCCAAGCCCGCTCCACAGAAACCATCGCTTCCCGAAGTGCCCGTTGGCAGCGAGGGCGATGACCCGCTTTTTGATTAACGAACAAGAATTTCCCCGCATAAAATGAACAATCACACCATACTCTGGGCCGACGATGAGATTGACCTTCTAAAGCCCCACATAATGTTTCTGAAATCAAAGGGTTACAATGTGGTGACCGTTAACAACGGTGCCGATGCCCTGTCAATGGTGGAGTCGCAGCCGGTTGACCTTATTATTCTCGATGAAAACATGCCCGGACTCACCGGATTGGAAACCTTGCAGCGAATCAAGCCGCTGGCACCGGCTGTGCCTGTGATAATGATTACAAAAAGCGAGGAGGAAAACATCATGGACCAGGCTGTGGGGAGCAAAATAGCCGACTATCTTATCAAGCCGGTGAACCCCAACCAGATTCTGCTTTCCATAAAGAAGAATCTTCACTCCTCGCAGTTAGTGTCGGAAAAATCCTCCACCGGTTACCGCGAGAACTTCCCGGCAATTTCCAGCCAAATCAATTCCGCCTCCTCCATTGCCGACTGGATGGAAACCTACCGCACGTTGACCCATTGGGAACTTGAGCTCGCCGCAGCCGACACCTCTATGGACCAAATGCTTGAAATGCAGAAAACCGAAGCCAATTCCGCGTTTGCCAAATTTGTCAAGCGCAATTACGCTTCGTGGATGGACAGCTCGAATCCGCGGCGGCCGTTGATGAGCCCCGATTTGTTCCGCGACAAGGTGTTCCCCATTCTCGACAGGGGTGAGAAGCTATTCTTCATTCTCATTGACAATTTCCGCCTTGACCAATGGCGCTCGCTGAGTCCTATAATTTCCGACTATTTTACCATTGACGACGATTCGCTTTACTGCTCCATTCTGCCCACGGCCACGCAGTATGCCCGCAACGCCATATTCTCGGGCCTGATGCCGGCCGACATAGAGCGGATGTTCCCTTCGCTGTGGGTCGACGAGGAGAGCGAAGAGGGAAAGAACCTCAACGAGTCTCCGCTCATTGAAACACTCTTCTCGCGTTACCGCCGCAAATGCCGGTTCTCCTACAGCAAAATCAACGATTCGGCCTCGGGAGAGCGCTTTCTGCGCGACTTCGCCTCGCTTGACAGCTATCAGCTCAACGTGGTGGTGATGAACTTCATCGACATGCTTTCGCATGCCCGCACCGAGTCGAAAATGATTCGCGAACTGGCCGCCAACAATGCCGCCTACCGCTCAATAACCGAGTCGTGGTTCCGCCACTCCTCGGCCATCGACATCTTCCGCCGCATAGCTGAAAAAGGCTACCGTGTGGTGCTTACCACTGACCACGGCACCGTGCGGGTGGACAATCCTATCCGTGTTGTGGGCGAGCGGAACACCAACACCAATCTCCGCTACAAGCTGGGCCGCAATCTTAGCTACAATCCAAAGCAGGTTTATGAAATTTCACAGCCAAAACGCTTCGGGCTCCCTTCCCCAAACGTGAGCACCACCTATATATTCGCCACCGGTCGCGATTTCTTCGCCTACCCCAACAATTATAATTACTACGTTCAATATTACGACGGCACCTTCCAGCACGGCGGAATATCGCTCGAGGAGATGCTTGTGCCCATAATCACCCTCTCCCCCCGGTAAACCCTCATTTCCCATTCACTACTGCAATGAAACAGATTGAAATTCACATTCCATCCACTTCCTCGCTCCCCGAAGCAGCCCATAAATTCATGGAAGCCATGGGCGATTACACAGTGTTTGCCTTCAACGGCCCCATGGGTGTTGGAAAAACCACTTTCATAGCGGCTTTGGCCCGCGAGCTTGGTGTTACTGACGACCTTGCATCATCGCCATCATTTGCCATTGTAAATGAGTATCGTTCGGACACCACCGCCGAACTCATATATCATTTTGACCTCTACCGCCTGCAAACATTGGCCGAGGTGCTTGACATTGGAATTGAGGATTATTTTGACTCAGGCGCTCTCTGTTTCATTGAGTGGCCCGACCGTGCCGCCGATGTGCTTCCACTTGACACTGTGACCGTTGACATTGCCGAGCAGCCCGACGGTTCCCGCCTGCTCACCATGTCACTGCCGGAGGATTAAGAGTCCATTCCTTATCGAATGGACTCTAAGAGCCTGTCAGCTCTCTTGTTTGCCGGTAAGCGTTTCAAAAAGGGATATGTAGCTTTGCGCCACGGAGGATGCTGAGAAGCGGCGGCGCATATCCTCGTGCAGTGCATCGCGGTCAGGATTTTGCTCCAGAGCCCAGATTATGCCTTGTGCAAAGTCTGTTATGTCCTTGTACTCGGCAATGTAACCGTTGACTTTGTGGTCAATGATGTCGGCTTGGCCGCCGCGGCCAAAGCTCACCGGGAGCGCTCCGGAGGCAAGTCCCTCAATCAATGTTCCCGGCAAGGTTTCGTAAAGCGACGATGAGATGACCACTTTGGCGCTGGCATAGAGCTGACGCAGAATGTTTGCATCGTTCACCGTGCCGAGGTGCTGGTGCGGGAATCGCAAGCCGGCAAGAGCTTTGCGGTCAGAAATGGCTCCGAAGAACACCGCTGTGGTTGTTTTTGCCACGTCGGGGCGGTTGTCGAAAATCCAATTGAGGGCCTTAATGGCCATTGGCAAGCCCTTGATAGGGTCGTCAAGGCGGGCTGCGCCCATCAGGATATAATTTTTGGCCTCCTGGTTCAGTCGCTCCAAGTGCATGGATGGGGAGGTGAAGAATGAATCGACAGGAAAAGCATTGGGAATTACGCGGACATCGGCCTTTTCCAACAGCGAGCTTTTGGCGGCACACTCTGCCAGCCAGTTGCTCACGGCCACAAAGGTTATGGGGATGTCGGTGAACAATTTTTTCTTATTGCGCCACACGGAGTGTGAGAGGTCACGGCGTGATTTCCCGGTGAGAAACTGGCAGTTTCCGCAGCTTTCAAAATAGCCGCGGCACTCCTGGGCATGATGGCAAATGCCCGTCAGACACCACATGTCGTGCATGGTCCACACAATGGGCTTGCCAAGCCGTGCAATGCGGCGAATCCCTTTGAGCGACAGCAATCCCTGATTAATCCAGCTCAGACAAATCACATCGGCCTCGCGCACCCAGGGATGCTTGTGCACCGCTAATCCGGTGGAGGCTGTGGACACTTTGAACAGGTTGGCACGCGACAGCCCGTTGCGCAGGGCAATGCCTCCGCGCTCAAAAAAGAACGTGAATCCACGGTGAAGCCTGGGTGCAGCTTCCTCCACAAGCGGGTCGGTGCTGTACTTGTTGAACACCAGCATGCGGGCATCCACACCGGCGTCGCGCAGGGCATAGAGCAGGCGGTAGGTCACAATTGATGCGCCGCCAAGCAGGTCGCTGTGGCAAATCAGGGTTACTTTGAGTGGCCGGGGATGTGATGATGATGCTGTGGTGGTGGAGTGCTCTGTTTGGGTCATTTTTTGTTCGGGTGGTTTATTATGTGGCCGGTGTTCACAATTTCCACACTGCTCAAATTGAGGCGAGCGCGCAGATATTCGTCAAGCTTGTCAATTTGCGTGCGGCTCATGGGCGATGCGAAGTTCACCAATGCCAGGTTCAGGGTATCCTGACGGGCAGAGTCGGCCATTGACGTGAATATGCTGCGGGAAATGGCAATGTCGGCAATCTGAGGGAACAATACCTTTATTTCGGGGGCAATGGCCGAACCGAGATCGGCCATGTCGCGCTGGTTGCGGATAACCTGGCGCAAGGAGTCGAGTTTCTGTTGCTGTGTCACAATGGTGGTCTGTGCCACTTCGTAGAAATCGCGCATGTTGGCGGTGGATATGGTGTTGTTGTGAATCACGTTGGAACCTTGCAGAATGACAAGGTGAGTGTCCTTAAGTCCGTATTCGGACATTCTTGACGTCAACGCGAGCTTCAAGGAATCAGTCGACAGCGGTTGCCCTATTAGCGTTATGGTCAGGGTGGGCTTGCCGTCGATAATGGCAGCCTTGTCAGACAGCACCTGAGTGTCCGGGAACACACATTCGGTAGCCACGAATTTCGATGCCCTCATGGCGAATTTGGTTTGGGTGAGCATACGCCAGGTGAGCCACACGCTGGGCAGCATGGTGAGAATTGCCACGGTGTAGACAATGCGGCGCACTTTGCGGGCGCGCTCGCTGTTTGTGGCTGCCACCGGTTTGTATTTCAGTAACTTCACGCCAATGAATGTGGCAAAGGCAATGTAAATGGAGTTGATAATGAACAGATAGCCCGCGCCAAACAGATAGTTGAGCTGCCATGTGGCCAGGCCGTAGCCGGCGGTGCAGAGCGGGGGCATTAGGGCAGTGGCTATGGCCACACCGGGAATCACATTTCCTTTCGATGAACTCCCAATGGCAAGGATGCCGGCAAAACCGCCCACAAAGCCAATGAGAACATCGTAGATGGTTGGCGAGGTGCGGGCCAGCAGTTCGGAGTGACTTTCGCTCACGGGGGATATAAGGAAGTAGAGCGTGGAGGCCGCAATTGAGAATCCGGCCGCCATTACCAGATTGCGCAGCGCCCGCTTGATAAGTTCGAAATCGCACACCCCCACGCCGAGTCCAATGCCAATAATGGGTCCCATGAGGGGCGAAATGAGCATGGCGCCGATAATCACCGCTGTGGAATTGGTGTTGAGCCCGAGCGAGGCAATTAGAATGGCCAAGACAAGAATAATTATGTTGGTGCCTTTGAACGACACCCCGTCACGTATAGCTTGCTCACCTTCGGCTTGCGGGAGCAGTTGCGGGCTCAGATTGAAATAGTCCGAGAAGAAGTTGATGAATTTGTTGGATGACAACGGCATTAGCGGTGAAGTTTTTTCTTGATTGCGTCAATTGGAATCATTTGGGCAAGGGTGACGTGCTCCTTGTGCAAAACCAGTGCGATGTAGATAATAATCAACACTGTTCCAACGCCCATGTCGGCCCAATTGTTCCCGGTTTGGAGCAAACGAGTGAGGCCGTAAAGGGCGAGCGATGCAAAAAAGTAAAATGCCAGACGCGGAATGTGGTAGTTTATAGGGAAATATTTCTGTCCGAGCAGGTAGGAGGCCACCATCATAACGGCATAACAGCAGAACGATGCCCATGCCGAGCCGTAGTAGCCGATATGAGGCACCAGAATGATGTTGAGCGCCACCACAACAACCAGTCCTAACAGAGTGAGCCACATTCCCCATTGCGTGCGGTCAGTGAGCTTATACCAGAGCGAGAGGTTGAAGCAAACGCCGAAAAAGAATTCACCGAGCATTATAATGGGCACAATGCCAATGCCGGAGCGATATTTCGCGCCAATGAAGAGCTGAATTATGGGAATGTACACCATTACCGCAAGGAACACTAACATGGCAAATGCCACGAACCATTTCATTACCGTGGCATAGATTTGCTTTTTGTCCTCGCCCTGCGACTTGGCCCGGTCAAAGATAAAGGGCTCGTAGGCAAAGCGGAATGCCTGCAGGAACAGCACCATCACCACGGCAAGCTTGAAGCAGGCTCCGTAAACGCCGGTGTCGGCCATGGACTCGCTTTGGTCAGTGATGAGGTGCGGCAGCAGAATCTTGTCCAGGTTCTGGTTCATTATGCCGGCAATGCCAAGCACCAGCAGAGGCCATGCATAGCGGAGCATTTCGGAGAGCACAGCGGGTGAGAATTTCCATTTGAAGCCAATCAGCTCGGGAATCATCAGCGGAATCAAAACCAGCGAGCTGATCAGGTTGGCAAGGAAAATGTAGCCTATGCCGAAGTTGGGGTTATAGAACCAGCTCACGGTGGCCGGAGCGTGCTCCATGAGGTAGGGGCAGGCAAGGATGAAGAAGAGATTGAAGCCTATGTTCAGCCCTATGGAAACAAACTTCAGTGTGGCGAATTTTATGGGGCGGTGGCGGAAGCGGAGATAAGAGAATGGGATGGCTGTGAAGGCATCGGTGGCAACACACAAGGCCATCATCATCACATACGAGGGATGGGCGGGACATTCCATGAACACCGACACCGGGCCGATAAACATCCACACCAGCAGCACGAAAAGCGAGCTTGTGGTGAGCAGTGAAATAAGGGCGGTGGAGTAGACCACGTTCGATGTGCGGAAGCGGTCATCGTTGGCAAAGCGGAAAAATGCCGTTTCCATTCCGTAGGTCAGTATAACCAGAGTTATGGCCACAAAGGAGTAGATGTAGGTGTTCAAGCCATATTCGGCAGCGGTGAACACGTTGGTGTACAGCGGTACAAGCAGCCAGTTCAGCAAGCGCCCCAAAATGGAGCTGATGCCGTAAATAGCTGTGTCTTTGGCAAGTGATTTTACTGAACCCATTGATTGGAAGAAGTGATGAATGGTTTTGGAGAGGTGGTGTTGTTAGAAAAGCGAACCGGTTTCGGCAGGACGGGTGTAGCCCAGATGTTGCCATGCCAGATCAGTGACTTCGCGGCCGCGGGGCGTGCGCTTTATGAACCCTTCCTTTATAAGGTACGGTTCGTAGACCTCCTCTATTGTTCCTGCATCTTCGCCCAAGGCCGTGGCGATTGTGCCCAGTCCCACCGGACCGCCCTGGAACTTGGTGATGATGGTTGTGAGGATTTTGTTGTCAATTTCGTCAAGGCCGAAGCGGTCGATGTTCAGAGCCTCGAGGCCGAAGCGGGCAATTTCCGGGTCAATCACGCCGTTGCCTTTCACTTGGGCAAAGTCGCGCACGCGGCGCAGCAATGAATTGGCTATTCGGGGCGTTCCACGACTGCGCAGGGCAATTTCGCGTGCCGCCGAGGGAGTACACTCCACCCGCAGCAAGCGTGCCGACCGCAGAATGATGCGTTCAAGCACCTCATGGTCATAGTATTCCAGGTGACAGTTTATGCCGAAACGGGCACGCAAAGGCGATGTCAGTAACCCGCTGCGTGTTGTGGCGCCAACCAGTGTGAATGGCGATAGCGACAACTGCACCGACCGGGCGCCGGGACCTTTGTCAATCATTATATCTATGCGGAAATCCTCCATGGCCGAGTAGAGATACTCCTCCACCACGGGGCTCAGTCGGTGAATCTCGTCAATGAACAGCACGTCGTTCTCCTCAAGCGAGGTGAGGATGCCGGCAAGGTCACCGGGTTTGTCAAGCACGGGGCCAGACGTTACCTTGAATCCCACTCCGAGCTCGTTGGCAATGATGGCCGAGAGGGTTGTTTTGCCCAGCCCTGGAGGGCCATGGAGCAACAGGTGATCCAAAGCCTCACCACGCAGCCGCGCCGCGGCCACGAACACCTTGAGGTTTTCAACCACCTTGTCCTGTCCGGCAAAAGAGTCGAACTCCGAGGGGCGAAGGGCTTTTTCAATATCCTTCTCCCCCTGAGCCATTGAACTGCGTTCGCGGGCGGAATGTATGTCGAAGTTTTCGTCCATCAGTGATGCGGCTTGCTGTGTGCCGTTTATTTCTTGCCGTAAAGCACGGGGTTTGTATCGGTATCGTTGTACATTTTCATCTGCCGGTACACCTTCATGTATTTGCGTCCGGCTTCAATGTCGGCCAGAAGTTCATCAATGGCCGAGCAGAGGTCGGCGCGCTGTTCAATGAGCACTCCCAATTTGGCCTTGCACTTCTCGATGTGCGGCTCGGTGGCGTCGGTTCGTTCCACCTCGCGCATCATGTGATAGATCTTCAGTGCCAGAATGGAGAGGCGGTCAAGGGCCCATGCGGGGCTTTCGGTGTTGATGGTGGCATTGGGCAGGGGCTTCACCGAAGCATATTTTTTCAGGAAGTAGGAGTCGAGTTCCTCCACCATGTCGGTGCGCACCTGATTGGAGCGGTCAATGCGTCGCTTCAGGGCCAAGGCGGCCACGGGGTCTATTTCCGGGTCGCGGATAATATCCTCGAGGTGCCACTGCACGGCGTCCACAAGGTTTTTGGCATATAGCACATTGTCAATGGTTCCGGCTGCGTAGGGATTGGGAATCTGTGCGTCAACATCGTTGTGGATGTGATAATCCTCTGTTGCCTGGCAGAATATGGCGTAACTTTTTTCAGCGAATGTCATGGTTTGTTGTGGTTGGGAGAGAGGGGGGTTAATAATCGGAGTTGTCAATGGGATAACGTGCGTCGCCAATGCGGTCAAGATAGTTTTTGCGCACGTCGGTCCAGCGGTAGTAGGGGCCGCTTACCGGAGTTGCCGGCAGGGTTACCTCTTTTTCATTCAGAAGCACCTTCACAAGCACATCGTTGGCCGTGTAGGCTTTTCCTCCTTGCGGACGGTAGAAAATCATCTGTATATTGGCGGCCATGGGGGTTATGTTGTACAGGCGCCAGAAGTCGGGGAGTGTGGAGAGGTCGTTCACTTTACGGCCGAGCCCGTCAAGGTCCATCAGAGTGACCATAGGCACCACTGCCACGTCGTGGCCGAAACGGAGGTTGGCCGAGGGTTTGGCGCGGAGTATCGAGGTGTCGGCACTTTCAATGAAGTTGCGCATCAAATAGCGTTGGCGCATGGGGCCGGAGCCTTCGGTGAGGTCTGTGTTGCCGTAGCGTATGAACCAGTTGGCATCGTTGCGCAAGGCTTGGTCCTGCAGTTGCTTTTCGTTGAACAGGTCCCAAATGTCAGTAGGCTCATCGAGGCTCTGCGAGTTGGTGGCAATGCGGAACAGAGAGTGCCAGAGTTCGCGGCGGTCAATGGAGTCGGCGGCAAACTGCGGGTCGGAGATAATCAGGTCAATGAAGTCATAATTGTAGGGATAGACTTTCTTGTAGGCTTTGAGCGCGTCCTGTGCCGGCTTTGAGTTCTGCTTTTTATCGGCAATGCTGTCCTGCTCGAAGTTGAGGTAGTACACGGTACCGGCCGAAGCGTCGGAGGTGATGTCGAGGGCGGGATTGTAGGCGGCCAGCTCTTGAAGTTCATTGTCCATGGAGAGGATGCAACGGATCACCTGTGTGGAGCGGGCATCGATGCGTGAGCCGTCAGTGAACACCTGGGGGAAGTTTTTGGTCATGCGTTGTGCAATGCCGCGGTGCTGGCGGGCGCCGAGCGATGTCAGTTCGCCGCTGCGCTGGCGCGATTGCTTTTCAGTGGTGCGCAACTGCTCCATGAGCTTTTTGCCGCGTTCGGTGAGTTTGCCGTTACGTTCGGCAGGGCGCAACAGGTCAATGGGTTGGCGGTAAACCCACTCGCCAATGTGCCATCGGCTGCCGTGGCGGCCGTAGTGCTCGATGTGGAACGGCTCGTAGCCTTTCGGCGCCTTGGTGAGCTTTGGCAGAGGCTTTTCGGGGTAAGGATAGGCGTAGTAATAGTTGGCGAGTTGGCGTATGTCCTGAGTGGGTTCTACGGCACCGGCATTAAATGCAGCGAGGGCCACGGTGAAAACCGTGGCCGCTGAGCTGATGAGTTTCATTGCTTTCATGGGCAGAGGTAATGGTGTATGTGAAAGAAGTGTGATATGGGCAATTCAAGTGTGGCGAGGGTGCTTGCCCCCCGCCGGATCCGGTTAGTTTGCTCCGGGGCGGGGAGCCTTGTTACCTTCGGCAGGCTGATAGCGCGAGAGCACGTCGATGAGTTCGCCAAGATTTGCTTTGTCGGCCTTGGTGAGGTCACGCAGTTTCTCAACGTTGCGTTTCTCCTGCTGCGAGTCTTTCGCTTTCCAAAGGTAGCCAATCACGGCTTCGGCCTTTTTATTGGTGGCGGTGCCGGGAATGGAGAAGTAGGGGTTGGAGGCCACGGCCTGGATGTCGCCCTTCTGCATGTCGGTGATAAGGGCGCGATATTTGTCGGACTTGAGGTCGGCCAAGCGCCATGTGGTGTTGTTGTTCAGGTATTCCACATCGGCTTTTTCCTGGTCGTTGGCGGCTGCGGTAACGGCGGCCTGAACGGGCTGAGCGGCTGTTTGGTCGGCAGCAGGGGCTGCGGCATCGGTAACCTGTCCGGCGGCATCGCTGTAGGTAACCTCCTCTATGGATTCACCCTGCTGCACAGGTTGATCAGGAGTGCTGTTTTTGGTCGTGTCGCCGCTTACAAGCAGATAAATCCACCACAGGATAAGGGCTGCGGCAATGGTGGCAACGCCTATAATGATTAGGCGGATGTCCATTTTTTGCTGGATTTTCTTCTTGACTTCTTCGGCCGTTGAGATTCCCTGCTTTTTCTTTTCGGTTTCAACCACGGGAATATCCTTTTTCACGTTATTAGCCTTGGGCTTGTCAGAGCCGGCTGCCACGTTTTCAAAGTGCGGGGCTTCACGCTTGTGGCTCTTTTCCTCCCAAATGGCTGTGGGAGCTTTCTCCATAACGGGTGCCACGGGGCCGTTGGGGCGCTGGAAGCGGTCGTTGACGGTGGGCGCGGGGTTGGAGCCGCCAAGGTCAATGGTGTTAGTGCGGGCAGGCTGCTGGGGCTTTACTTCAACAGGTTTGGCCGGGGAGGAGGTGCTCGCTGCGGGAGCTGCGGGCTGGTTGAAGTTCAGGGCCGGTTGCTGCGGTTGCTGGCGCACGTCAATGTTGTAGGTTTCGGGGTCACTTCCCACCATGCGGTGAGCGCGGAAACCATGGAATGAGCCGGCACGGAGCTTGTTGTACTCCGGTGTACTCTTTTCAAGCACAATGGAGTCCTCGATTATGCGTCCGCCTCCAAAATCAAGGCGCAAGTTGATTTTACGGGCTTCGGGCTCGAGCACAATTTCCAGAGGAAGAGCATCGGAGAGTTGTTCGGGCGTGTATTCCTGCGAGAATGAACCGAAGTTGGTCGATGATACGGCTATTGTTACCTTGCCGTCAGTGAAGTCGGTGTTGGACACCTCGAACGAGCCGTCGCCGCGGGTGGCTGTGCGGCCGTTGATGAGAATGGTATAGGTGTCGATGGTAGTTCCGGCGGCCGACATAACCGAGTAGGGAACATCGCGGCGGAAAGTGATTCCGGCGTGTCGGGCTGAATTGACAATAAGCGCAGGGCCGTTGATGCGCACGTAGCGGTTGGTTGTTCCCACTTCAAAGTCCACTGTCTGCGGATCAAAACCGGCCATGGTGTAGGTGACGGTGAGGTGGTCGGAGAGCTCCACGCGTCCTGCCGATGCGGTCACGTCTTCGGGGCATACCACCATCAGCGCTTTGTCAATGGGAGTGGTGAGCAATGGAATTGACGATTCAGGCTGCATCGACACGGTGGCTTGCACCACAACCACGCCCTGATAAGGTTCGTAATCCTTCTGGCGCGGATAGGCCATTATGGTGGCCAGTTCGGTGCTGGAAATGTAAGTACGGCAGCAGAGTCCGGTTGCCGCGGCCGAGATGTCGTTGGCGGCGTCGGAGCGGTAAGGCTCTTCAGGGAAGCCGGAGTCGGCAATGGCGCGGATAATGGAATCGTGTGTAAGCTTGGTGCCGTCGGTGATGGTGCGGCGAATTGTGCCCAACAGGTTCACGATTGGGCGTCCGGCCATGAGCACATCCGGGTCGAGGCGCACGGTCACGGCAAGCACCGTGGTGTCGCCGGCATCGTTGAGCTGGAAGAAAGTGAAGGCGCGCCGGCCTCCAACTTGCCACATCACGTAGCCGTCAGACAGGTTCACAAAATGCTTGGCGAGCTCGCTAAGCGAGGGCAGGGCAATTGTAGGTGCCGAGTTGAAGCTGTAGTTCACAGGCTGGTTGCCTTCGTTCAGCACGCTTATAGCTATATCGAGGTATGGGTACTTTGTGCTCATTTTCAGGTTTGGTAGATATGAAAATATGAAAATATGGGTGGCCTTTGGGTCACTCATCTAACTAATGCAAAATTAAGAAAATTCTTTGACAATATTCACAAACCTCCAAACAGATAGTGCTAATGAATGTTAACGTTTGTTTCGCTCCGGTGAAATTTGTTCCGGTGCGGGGAAAAAGAAAGTGCCGCTCCTTTTGCGGGGCGGCACTTCTTGGAAATGATTATTCAATTGGTGCTCTGATGTCAGCGAGTCCAGCTGATGTTCCAGATTGAAACGCGGTCCTTGTTGCCCGATGCGGTTTGTGAATAAGCATCGTTCACAATCTCAATAACAAAGTCGCCCGAAACATTGATGTCAGTCCAGCTGAAGTCGAAGGCGGTGAGCTTGGTAATGGTGTCGAGTGTCACTGACTTGGTGGCCACAACCGAGCCGTTTTGCTTGATATTGATGGTGAATTTGCACTTGGTTTCGGTGAATGCGAAGCCATATTTGAGGCTGAGGGTCTTGATGCCGCCGGCAATGAGTGGCGAAGTGAGGGTGCCCTCGGCGCCAACTTTGCCGTTGAGACATGCCGCACGGGTTTCGGGCGAGCCGATGAATGCGAAGGCGGGGTTGCTATCGCCTGAAGTGGAGCCTGACTGCACGGCGCAGTTGTTGAGCACCCAACCGTCGGCGGTGGTGATTCCGCTCTTGTACGATGAGTTGGCTGTAAGGGTGTTGAGGTCGGCTGAGGTTACGTTGATTGCATCGCCCCCGGGTGTGGGAGTGGGGTCGGGAGTAACTGTGCCGCCCCCGCTTGAGCCGCCTTCAACAGTGGCTGCGGTAACATCGCGGAAACCGGGCATGTTGAAGTACTTGCGCACGCCGCCGGCAAATGTGGCAATTTTGCCAAGGTTACCGGGATTGTCAACAAGGTTCACCTTGGCGCGGATGTCGTTGGAGTTGGGCAGATTCACCACAACGCATTGCGAGTAGTCCTTCACGTCGGGTGTGGTGGCAATGAGCACGTTGGTTGCCACGGTTGCGGGAACTGAGAAGTTGCAGTTGTTTGCGTCGGCATAATTTTGGCTGGAGTTGTCAACCCATCCCACAATGTAGCCTTTCACCCATTTGTTTGTCTCGTTGGCGTTGGTGCCGAGTGCCACAACCTGAGTGGGGTTGTAGGGCGAAGCCTCGGTTCCCTGGCCGGTGGCAATGGCATCGCCGCCGGGGGTGGGAGTGGGAGTAACAGTGCCGCCGCCCGAGCCTTCGAATTTGAAGTTTGTGAGGTCGCGCACACCGGGGATGTTGAAGTATTTGCGGATTGTACCGTAAACTTCCACAACCTGTCCAAGGTTCGAGGGATTGTCAACCAGATTGAGCTTGGCGCGGATGTCGTTGGAGTTGGGCAGATTCACCACGCAGCACTTGGAGTAGTCCTTGACGTCGGGCGAGGAGGCGATGAGAATGTTGGTTGCCACGGTGGCGGGAACGCTGAAGTGGCAGTTGTTCTCATCGGCATAATTTTGGCTGGAGTTGTCAACCCATCCCACAATGTAGCCTTTCACCCATTTGTTGGCCTCGTTGGCCGAGGTACCCATGCCCACAACCTGAGTGGGGTTGTAGGGCGAAGCTTCGCTACCGTCGCCAGTGGGAATGGTTGAGCCGGGTGTGGGAGTGTCGCCGCCGGGAACCGTTACGCCTTCAATGCGGAATTCGTTGGCGGCGCCGGAGTTGCCGGTGAATGCGTTCATGCCAAGGTCAGTGCCCGGAGTGGCAAGAACCCAAATTTGCTTGAGATAATTTTCGGGGACATCGCGCAAGTTACCGTACTGGCGCAGAGGTGAATCCTGGGGCAGACGGATGAGCATTACCTGGTCAAGCGAGTTGCTTTCGGCATTCTGGCCAATGATGAGGGTGTTGTTCACCTCGGCATCGGCTCCCCAGATAATGTCGTCGGCCGATTCCACGGTGGTCACGCCGGCCTTGAGCGAGCCAACAATGTAGCCGGTGAACCAGGCTGAGACAGCTTTGTCGTTCTTGACCATGTCAATGGCCTCGTCGACACTGTAGGGGTTGGTTTCGGTTCCCTTGGGCAGTGTGGGGTTGCCGAAGTTCAGCAGGTCGTCGGTGGAGCGCATAAGCAGCTGCCAAACGGTGTTGGAGCCTGACTTGTAGGTGGAGAGAATACCCACCACGTCGCCATGGCCTTCGGGCAGCTTGGTGCTCCAGTAGTTGGCATAGCCGCTGGTGCGCACAATGATGGTGTTGCCGTTGTCGTCCTTGAGATTGCGGTTGGTGTTAACCTTGTGAGCGGTACAGAAGGATGCTTCGCCACCCTCTTCGAAGTACACGTTGTTGAAGCGCACCAACTGGCTCTGGTAGCGCATAAGATTTTCCGATGAGTTGCCAAGGTCGGCAATGGAAATGGTCAGCGTGTCCACGAGTTCGGGACGGGGCAGTCCGTTGAGCTGTGCATGTTCCTTGAAGAATTCCAGGGGCATGAAAGTGGCCTGCCATCCGTAGCCTGCCGAGTAGTCGGGGAACCCGAGCTGCTGGAGGGTGGAGTATTTACCGATGTACATGTCAGTGAGGTCAATGACAATTTCCTGGCCTATGCGATAGTTCACATAGAGGGAGTTGGCATTGATTGACATTGCAAGGGCACCGGTTTCGTCCTGAATCACGAGGCTCTTGTAGATGTTGCCGGAGGCATCGGAACTAATCACACGTCCTCCGATAATGATGTGGTTGCCGTTCTGGGCCACCTTGATGGTGTCAATGTAGTTGTCGGCACTGTTCCAATAGAGCTGTTTGAGCTCGGCAATGGTGGTGTTGGCCTTTATGTTGGCAACCGGAGCGTTGAGTTCGGGTGCGTCGAAACCATCGCCACAGGCTGCAAAGCCAAGGGCCATGGCAACCACGGCAAGGAACATTGCTATGTTGGCTTTGAAATATTTCATAGTTAAATTTTATCTGAGGGGTGAATTAGTTTATCAGAGAGTTTACGAAGAGAGTGGGTGCGGTGTAGGTGGGATACTGCACAATGTCGCTGGGAGCAATGTTGGTGTATTCGCCCGAACGCACCACGTGGCAGTTGGGGTTGAGCACGTTGGCAATGGTGGCCACGCCGTTGGCGTCAATGCTGATGGTCCAGAGGCAGCCGTCGCCCGAGTTGGTGTCGTAGAGCTGGAACGAGGTGAGGTGGCTTGCATCCATGCCCATGTAGCGTCCGTAGGAGTCCACGAGGGTGTAACGTCCGGTTGACACTTCGGTTATTGTAATCTCGTTAACCGGGGAGGTGTAGAACGATGTTGAATTTTCCATAGTCACTGACTGCATGGCCAGGCGGCCGTACGAGAGGCTTTGGCCAATTGCGGTGCCCACCTGCGAGTCAATCACCATCACGTATTTATAGCCGCTGAGAATGGAGTTGGCCAGTGTGTAGAGAACATTATCGGTGGAGGGAGTGTCAGGTGTGGTTGTGCCGCTGCCGTCCACCTTCTTGCCGGCAACAATGTTGTCCACGCGGTAGGTGGTGTAATTGGCAGCCGAAGCGGCGGTGTAGCGGAAGCCCACGTAAACCACGCCGGTGTAGCCGCTCAGGTCAATGTTGCCTGACTTGGCCCAATCGCTCCACGAGCCGGAGGGCTGGGGAATGTTGGCGCTGACAGCAGTGAGTGTGGCAGTGGTGGGATCGTCCGATGTCATTACGAACACTTCGAGTTTGCCCTCGCCTGAATATCCTACCATCGATTCGAACGAGAACACTTTTTCGGCCATGCCGTCAACGTTGAGGCCCGGAGTGATGAGCCATGAAACAAAGCCGTCGGTGCCGGCAGTCTTGTTGTAGCCGGTGCAGGCTGCGAAGGTATTGCCGGAGTAGGTTTGAGTGAACCAGGTGGCGTTGCCCGATGCATTGATTGTTTTCCAGTTGCCCAGGTCGCTGATTGAGGTGCAGCCTTCAAATGTTTCATCGAGTGAGGTCACCACGGCTTCACCGCCGCCGGGAGCGTAGCTTTCGCCGCCAAAGTCGGTGCAGTCCTCGTAGGTGCGGAAAACAAGCTGCCAGCTTGAGCGGTACCAGCTCAGGATGGCCACAACATTGCCATGGCCGGCGGGCAGAATCTGGTCACAGAAATCGGAATAGCCGCTGTTGCGCACCAACAGGCGGTTGCCATCCTTGTCAATGAGGTAGCGGTCCGTGCCCGATGTGCCTGATTCGGCCCAGCGTTCGGTGCCTCCGCCAATGAAGGAAACGTCTTCAATCTTCACCAGCTGGCTCTGATATTGCTGAACTTTCACCTGGTCATTGACCATACTGTTGATTTGGGCAATGGTGAGGAGCTCGGAATGAACCTCTCCGAGGTCGGGGAGTCCGTTGAGCTGTGTGTGCTCCAGGAATGTGTCCTCTTCCATTTTCGAGGTTGTGGGGGAGCTGTTGTAGGTGCCCTCGGTTCCAATCTGGAAAAGTCCGGCATATTTTCCGGCCCACAGGTCGGTGACGTCGATGAACATCTCTTCGCCCACTTTGTAGCGGAGGTTCATGTCCTTCATTGCCACTGAAATGGTTATGGCGCCGGTGGCATCCTGAAGCTGGATTGCCTGATAGATGTTGCCGGTGATGTCGTTACCGATAACACGGCCACCGAGAATCACGTGCTCGCCGGTGGAAGTTAGCCCCACCTGGGTGCAGTAGTTTTCCTGGTCGCTCCAGTATTGAGCCTTGAAGTCGGCAATTGTGGTGTTGGCCTTCCAGTCCGACGACGGAATTGCCAATGGGGGCACTTCCAGGTCCTCGCTGCAACCGGTCATGGCAGTGCCCGCCAAGGCAAGCAGCGCAACGGCCAACATTGATTTCATATATTTAATCATGGGTTGTATCTGTAATATATATTAATGAGTTGATGATGGGGATTAGAAGCGCAGACCCACGTTGGCGAACACCTTGATGCCCTGGGCAAATGAGTAGCGGTTGGGATACTTGGTGCGGTCAAAGTTGGTGTAGTCGAAACGGCCCTGCTGATAGCCGTAGGTCATTATGTTCTTTTTGTTGAGAATGTTGTCAACGTTAACGTTGATGTTCAGTGACACCTTGCGTGAAAGGTAGATGACCTTGCCCACGGAAGCGTTGAGCGTGAAGGCGTCGTTGAGCTTGTCCTCGCCTGTGATTTCACGCACGGCCTGTGCCAGTTCGGCGGGGTCGGGGTAAAGGGTCCAGAGGTCGGTGAGGGCTTCGTGACGCACGGGGCTTTGGTTAACGTAAGCGTTGCCCATCCATGAGCAGTTAACGTTGAAGAACCACATGTGGGGAGCCTGCCAGTCAATGCCAACGTTTACGGCTGTTTGGGGAGTGCCGCCAATGTGATAGTTCTTGAGATAAACCACCGATGCAGTGTCGGGCGACATGCCGTTCTCGTAGGAGCGGACGCCGGTGGGATTGTTTTTGTAACGGTAGCTTGCAATTGTACCGGCAACCGATGCGGTTATCGAAGGAGTTACCTTGAAGGCGGCTCCGAGCTCAATGCCTTTGTAGTGTTGCTTCACGCCTTTGAGCACATAGTTCATAAAGGTGGAGTATTGGTCGTCGTAGTACGAGAAGCGTTCAGTGAGGTCGTTCATTGAGGTCCAGAAGGCGCTGATCTGACCGCGGAAGCGGCGATAGTTCCAACCGTAGGAGAAGTCGGCCGAGAAAATGCGCATTGAGCTGAGACCGTCAACGGCAGTGTCCTTGATGCGGGGCGAAATGTAGGCGTTGTCAAAGAAGGGTGCCTGAGTTTCATAAGTGGCGCGGAGTGTGAGGGCGTTGCGGCCGTTGATTTTGTAAACGGCGCCGGCCTTGAGTGCACCGTTATCGAAGCGGTGGGTTTCGCCTTTGCCCAGCGAGTTGTTGGGGGCGCGGCCGTTGCGCATCTTGCCGTCGCGCTGGAACTGGGTGTAACTCATTTCCATACCGTAGTTGAGGTCCCAGTGGGGAAGGGTGATGGTGTTCTGCAACCATGCCTTGGCCTGAATGGCGGCAATGAAGTAATTGTAGCCGAACAGGTCACCGTCCTTCACGTGGCGGTTGGGGTCGTCCAGGTTGTTTTGAAGAATTTCGGGATTGCCGGGGAAGTCGCGCTCCGAGAACTGGTCAATGTCAAGCCAAAACTCGCCGCCAAGAAGGTCGCGGATGGTCTTGTAATAGTGAGCGCGGGTGTAGTTGAAGCTCACACCGGCCTGCAGGTTCATTGTGGAGTTGAGGCGGTGGTTGAGTACTGACGAGAAAATGTAGTTCAGCTGATCGCTGTGACGGTTTTCCAGAATGTAGGTGGAGCCTTTCTGGGTTCCCAGCGGGTTGGCTGCGTTTTCTTGGTTGTTGTAGTAGTTGGCACGGTAAAGGGCGTCCCAGTTGATTTGACGGAAGCTCTCGTCGTTGCGCCACAGGTCGGTGTAGAGGTCGTAGGCCTCTTGATTGTCAGAGTAATATGAGGGGAGGTAGCGGTAGTAGTCAGGACGCGGGTCGCGGGCGTTATACCAGTTCAGAGCCGATGTGGAGTACTGAACCACGCGGAACGAAGCTCCTGTGGTGAGTTTGGTTCCATCTTTCGGTTTCCAAATCCAGTTGAGCAGGAAAGTGGGGTCGAAAGTTTCCACAATCTTGGCGTTGCGCTTCTTGCCGTCCTGCCAACCCCAGTTGGGGTTGTAGAGGTTGTTGTCGGCCAGTTCGTAGGCTTCAAGATAGGTGGATGTGGTACCGGTGCGCTGTGTAGGTGCGCCGAAGGCTGTCAGGGTCAGCGAGTGCTTGGGCGAGAACTGCTTTTCAAGCGACAGGAAGTAGCCCCCCGATTTGTAGAACGAGCCCGGTACAATGCCCTCGTTGGCCCAACGGATGGCTCCGCCCACTGTCAATCCCCATCCGGTGGGGCTGATGCCGGTGGAGTACATGGCCATGCCGCGGAGCATGTAGTTGGCGTTGGTGTAGGCCACCGAGCCGTAGAAGCCGCGGGCAAAGTCCTCGGTGATGGTGTTGATGTTCGATGAACCGCCAATGTTGCTGAAGCCGTAGAGAGCCGGAGCCATGTCAAGGGCGTTGGTGCGGTTACGGAACATGCGGTTCATGCCACCGATCGATGAGTAGTTGAAGCGTCCGCGGGCAAGGTCGTTCATCGGCACACCATTAATATATGTGGTGTTGAAATAATTGTCGTAGCCACGGTTGCGGAAACGCATTATCGAGAAACTGTAGTTGGCGGCGGCATTGTAGATGTCGTCGGTGGCACCGTTGAGCACGGCCACTGATTGGGCGTTACCCTCTTCATCCTCGAGCATCGACTCGTCGAACATCAGTTCCTGGCGAACCTCGTCGAAAGCGGCCGGTCCATTGGTTGCCGATTTGAGTTGCATGGCGCCAAGGTCGGCACCGGGTGCGAGAGTTACGGGTTGGTTGAAATCATTGTAGCCGTAAGCGGCAATTGTGATAATGTCACTGCCGGGCTGAGCTGATGTGAAAACGAATTCACCCTCCGGCCCCGTGGTAACGGTTGTGCCTTGATTGTTGATCATGACAATAGCTCCTTCAATGGGCTTGCCGGTGGAGGAATCCACCACAACACCTTTCACCGTGCCCTGTTGGGCCACGGCGGGAAGAAACGCTGCCAGCAACAATAGCATGAACAGTTTGATTCTCATAAAAGTGATTGTTGATTAGTTTTGGGATTATTTATATTTGTGATAATTAATCAGTTATGACGCAATCAAGTGCCCCGGGACGCACCGTGGAGTGACTCGGAGGCAAATTGCAACCACAAAACTAATGGATTTTTGCCAAAAATCCGCTAAATTTTCTTTAAAAAAACGCTCTCTTTCAGGGCATGGAGGGGATTGTGAACACAAATCGGGCTCCGGTGCCGGTGTAGGTTTGGTCAACGTACACTTGGCCGTTGAGCAGGTGGGCCACCATGCGGCAAATGCTGAGTCCGAGGCCGCTGCCTTGAGTAAGGGGCGAAAGTTTTTCAAACCGGTTGAAAATCATCTCCTCTTTGCCCTGCGGCACGCCTATGCCTGTGTCGGTGACGGTGAAGGTGGTGGTGCCTTCGTGTATGTTTACGCGAGCGTCGAGTTCCACAAAGCCTTTTTCGGTGAACTTCAATCCGTTAATCATCAGGTTCACAAGCACTTGCTCAACACGTTGCGGGTCGGTGTAAATCACTTCATCGCAATCGTTTTCGTTTGCCCATCGCAGTTCTACTCCCGGTTTGGCATAGATGCGCGTGCTTTCAATGGCCGCGGTGCAGATGGTGCGCAGGGGCACCGTGGCGCGCTGAAGAGTCATGGAGCCTGATTCCAGATTGTCCACTTCAAGCACGTCGTTAATTAACGTGCGAAGCATGTCGGCGCTCACGTCGATGGTTCGGGCAAAGCGGTCAAGGTAGGGGCGCTTTTCGCTGCTCACGTTGTCGACAATCAGATGGGCGCACTCCACCAGGGCGTTGAGCGGTGTGGTGACCTCGTGGGTCATGTTGGAAATAAAGTCGCTCTTGTGGCGGCTGGCTACGCGGGCTTTGTCGCGGGTCTCGATGAGTGAGGCCTGGATACGGCGCAGATTGTCGCGTTCCGATGTGAGTTTGGCGTTGGTTTCCTGAATTTTTTCAGAGAGCTTGCGCGAACGTCGGTAGAGAATTATGAACATCACCGAAGTGACAGTGATGATGAACAGCGCCACAAACACCACAATCCACAGCCGGCGGTTGGTTTGGATTGTTTCGGCGGCCTCGGCATTGGACAGCAGGGAGTCCTCGGTGCGGAAATCGGCCACGTTGTACAGAGCCAGCAGTTCCTGGCCACGCTGCAAGGTGCGTTCGCGCAAGGTGATTTCAAGTGCCTCATCATATTCCTTCAGAGCCTGCATCAGCACCTTTTCATTCTCGGTCTTTTCAGCGGCTTTCACCAACAGGCGCAGCAGTTGGCGGCGTATGTCGTTCTGTTTTTCCAACTTCACGCTCTCCTGTAGCAGGGGCAGTGCCTGGGTGTAGCGTCCTTTGGCCATAAGATAGTAAGCCTCGGCACGAGGCTGTCGTTGCATGTCCTGTGCCACCAGCGCATTCCGCGCCGCAATTTCTTGAATTTTGCCGTAAATCTCATCCACCTCAGCAATTGAAAGAGCTTCGGCATTGCCAAGCATGCGGCGGTAAACTGAGTAGCGGAAGCGGTCGTAGTTGCGGAACTTGTGTCCATGTTCAATGCGCTCGCGGTCAAGGCGGTCAATCACGTTCAGCAGCTCGCGGTCAGCGGCAATGGCGCGGGATGGCTGTCCGTTGTAGGTGTAAGCCATGGCCGAGTGCAGATAGTACATGTTTTCCAATCCGGTAAGGCGATAGGGCATTTTCTTTATAAGGCCGTCGAGCTCGGTGAGATAGGCGTTTAGCACTTCTCCCGGCATTGCCGCGTCAAGATAGTTGCAAATGGTAAAAAGCAGCGCGACGCGGTCGTTTATAGGCGAGTCCTTTGTCACCGAATTGCGATAACGTTTTATCAAGTCCGAAATCTGTTCGTAGCGTTCATCTTCTTTGGCGTATCGGGCCTTGGCTGTCATTGCCGAGAGGTAGACAAAACACTCCGTTGCTTCCCGTTCGGGTGTTTTGGGTAGTTTGCGCAAATCAACCAGATATTCGGTTATTTTTGCGGTGTCGCGTGCAATGTTGAATGACGACAGGCGGCGATACATATCCATGGCCGATGCGTTGTCCTTGGCTTTCAGCGCCTCCTCAAGCACGAGCTCGCCGGCCGCTGTCACGTTATCCTGCGGGGCAATGTCGAAAATGTCGTAGCTTATTCTCACCCTTTGATTAGGGTCCTTGGTGGCTGCCAGCTCTTTGTAAAGACTGTCGGTGATAAATTTCATCCTGGCGGTTTCAAGCGAGTTGGCCCGTGCGGGCAGCAGGGTGGCAAGCAGGAAAATGATTGGTAAAACCTTGCGTAACATCTGATATGATAATGGATATGTGTCGCTGCAAAGATAACACTTTCCTTGGAATCCGTTACACCTCTATTGAAAAATTTTTCACGCGGCCATTTACATTTGCAAATAATGCGCAATTCCGGGCTGGTTGTTGCAAGTTGTTGTGCTGCAGTGGTATGCGTCTGTGTTGATAACTTTGTGCGATTTTTTGTGGAAAATAATTAGTTTGAATATGTAAATTTTGTGCGAAATATAGTAACTTTACAGCCTAAAAACTGCAACCCCAATGACCGAGCAAGCCTATCACATACCGGCACTTCTGAATGAGTCGCTTGAAGCGCTACAGATTCGTCCCGACGGAGTGTACGTCGATGCCACCTTCGGTGGCGGTGGCCACTCCCGTGCCATTTTGGAGAGGCTTGGACCGCAGGGCCACTTATATGCTTTTGATCAGGACGATGAAGCCGTGGCTCGCGCCATGACCGACCCGCGGTTTACAATTGTGTACAGCAATTTCCGTTTTCTTGGCAACTGGCTCCGTTTTTACGGACAACCGGAAGTTGACGGCATTTTGGCCGACCTTGGTGTTTCGTTCCATCACTTCGACGATTCTTCGCGTGGATTTTCGTTCCGTTTCGATGGCCCGTTGGACATGCGCATGAACCGTCAGGCGCCGCTCATCGCGGCAGCCGTGCTGGCCACCTATCCCGAGGAGCGTCTGGCCGAGATTTTCACTCTCTACGGAGAGCTCTCGCGCGGGCGCCAACTTGCGCGGGCCATTGTGGCTGAACGCGAAGCCGGCCGCGAGGTGGCCACAACCGAGCAGCTACGGGCTGTGGCGTCGCGCTTCATTTCGCCCAAACGCGAAAAAAAAGAGCTGGCAATGGTGTATCAGGCGCTCCGCATTGAAGTCAACGGCGAAATGAAAGCTCTCGAGCAGTTCCTTACGGCAGCCCTCAAAGCTCTTAAGCCGGGTGGAAGACTCGCCATAATCACGTATCATTCACTTGAGGACCGCCTGGTGAAAAACTTCATGCGCACCGGCAATTTTGCCGGACGGGTGGAAAAAGATTTCTTCGGTGTGGTCAACAGTCCCTTTAAAACAATAGCCAAGCCCTTGGTGCCCTCGGAGCAGGAGGTGGAGCGCAACCCGCGTTCCCGAAGCGCCCGCCTGCGAGTGGCCCAAAAGCTTTAATCATAATCTTTCTCTTCACATTTAACTTGCAAAACTTCATGGCATCAGCTTCTGATTCACAACAAACACCACACGGCTCCGAGCGTTCCGGTTCGGTGATGCGCCGGCTGCTTTACGGACAGGTGGTCAGCTCCGACCTCTTTGCCCGCAACTGGCTCGCCCTGATTTTGGGTGTGTTCATGGTGCTTGCCTACATTTCCGGAAAATACAGCTGCCAGACTAAAATGGAGGAGGTGAAGCGCCTCACCCATCAATATGAGATTGTCAGCGCCGAACTTGTGCGTTGCCGCTCAAGCTACATGAGCAAAATCCGCGAAAGCTCCATGCAGGCCATGGTGGACTCGCTCCACCTCAATCTCAGCGTTCACGAAAATCCTCCTTACCGACTAAAATCCAACTGATGAAGAACGACAACCGCAAAAAAATACTTCTGCGCTACTTGTTTATCACAGTATTGATTATGATACTGGTGGGGAGGATTGTGTACAAACTTGTGGACAACACAGTTCTCTCGGCAAAAGAGTGGAACGCGCTGGCTGAAAGAGAGTTGTCGCGCATTGATACCATCGAGCCAATCAGAGGCGACATTCTTGCCGCCGACGGCAGCGTGTTGGCCACCAACATGGTGCTCTACACCCCATGTCTCGACTTCCGCCACCCCAAATTCAACGAGGACTCCTACCGTGCCGCCGTGCCCCTTGTGGCCGACAGCCTGGCTGCCCACTTTCCCTCCAAATCAAAAAAAGAGTGGCGCGAGCACCTGCTCAAGCCGCTTGAACGTCACCCCGACAAGCGCTCCCGCGCATTTCCGGTGGTGCGCGATGTGTCGTTCTTCGAGTCGGAGTTGGTGAAAACCTTCCCCTTCCCCCGCCTTAAAGCCCGCGCCCCGAAAAAGGGTAAGCTCATCGGGTTCAAGGTTGAATCGCGCTCAGTGCGCGTGCGCCCCTACGGGGCCATGGCCCGCCGAAGCATTGGTGCCGTTGGCGTGGAGGACACCGTGAAGCGTGTCCACGGCAAGTTCGGTCTGGAAAAGGCGCTCGACTCCTATCTGTATGGAAAACCCGGTATTACCAAAAAGGTGCCCCTCACCACAGCCATCGTGCAGTGGAACGACATTCCCCCGGAGAACGGCTACTCCGTCCGCTCCACCATTGACATTAAAATGCAGGACATTGTTGAAAACGAGCTGAACAAAATGCTTGAGTTCTGCGATGCCGAATGGGGCTCGGCCGTGTTGCTCGAGGTGGCCACCGGCGACATCAAAGCCATTGCCAATCTTGAAAAAAATCCCTCGGGCAAAGGTGAACCTTACATCGAGAGCCTTAACCGCGTGGTGCTGGGCTGGGAGCCCGGTTCGGTGGTGAAAACCCTTTCAATGCTCATTGCACTGGAGGACGGCATTGTTACAAACCTCAACGAGGTTATTCCACTGGGCCACGAATGGTTCTACTATGGCCGCAAGTCAATCAAGGACTCCCACTACAACGCCTCGCTCACCGTCAACGAAATCCTCGAGCAGTCGTCGAACATTGGCATGGCCAAAATCATAACCCGGCGCTACGGCTCCAACCCACAGGCTTTCCACGAACGCATCCGCAGCCTCGGATTCCTTGAGCCCATGAACAGCGGCATTGCCGGCGAAGAGGTGCCCTTCCTGTCGCCGGTGGCAAACAACGATGGCGGCCGACAGATTCTCTCGCGTCAAAGCTACGGCTATTGCACTGAAATATCGCCGCTCTACACCGCCTCGCTCTATAATGCCATTGCCAACAACGGCGTGTACGTGCGCCCGCGGCTCGTGCGCGGACTCATTGGCAATGGGCTTGACACCATTTTCCCCGTCACAAACATACGCGACCGCATCTGCTCCGAAGCCAATGCCCGCATTCTCCGCAAAATGCTCTCGGCCGTGGTGTGGGGCAAGCATGGCACCGCCCGCGCTTTTGTGCAGTCGCCTTTGGTGCGGATAATCGGTAAAACCGGCACAGCCAACATAAACCGCAAAGGCATTGGCTACACCCACGGTGTGAACCGCCTTGCATTCTGCGGTATATTCCCCGAGGAAACACCCCGCTACACTTGCATGGTGCTCGTTTCCCACCCCAAGCGCAACGCCATGGGCGCCGCTTCCACCTCCGGTGTGGTGGTGCGCAAGGTGGCCGAAGCTCTTTACGCCCGCGGAATGCTTGACTACGACGACAGCTTTGACAAAGGCGACCATAACGACACTCCTTACCCCACGCTATATGCCTCGCTCGACCCCGAACGCAACAACCGTGTGCAACATTCGCTCGGGCTCGGCTCCAAAAAAGCCGTGATTGCCGCTCCAAAAAAACACTCGTCGGGACTCCCCGACGTGATGGGACTTAGCCTGCGCGATGCCCTTAAAGTGCTTGAGCCGAGCGGCTATCAGGTAATGGTTAAAGGTTTGGGCTGTGTGTCCGGTCAGGTCCCCGCGGCCGGCACTCCGGTGAAAAAGGGGTCCACCATCTATCTCACTCTGAAAGAATAAGCTTATCACATAAAAATCAATTCCAACAATTCTCACACGTGTGTTATGAAATCATTGACTGACCTCCTTTCGGCCATTATGGTTGAAGAAATCATAGGAAGTGAAAACAAGGAAATCACTTCGTTGGAGAGCGACTCCCGTAAAATAAAGCTTGGCTCCATGTTTGTGGCTGTGCGCGGCTACAATGTCGACGGTCATAAATTCATCCCCCTTGTCACCCTGGCCGGCGCCGCCGCCGTGGTGTGCGAGGAGTTGCCCGAAAGGATTGAATCCAACGTAACATATATTAAGGTGGCAAATTCGGCAATTGCCCTTGGATATCTGGCTTCGCAATGGTGGGGCAATCCCTCGCGCAAGCTCAAGCTTGTGGGCGTTACCGGCACCAACGGCAAAACCACCACCGCCACCCTCATCTACGAAATGGCACGCGCAATGGGCTACAAGGCCGGACTGCTCTCAACCGTTTGCAACTACATTGACTCCGAAGCCGTTCCAACAAATCAAACCACACCCGATCCCCTCACGCTCAACGAGCTGCTGCATCGCATGGTGGTGGCCGGTTGCTCCTATGCCGCTATGGAGGTCAGCTCCCACGCCGCACATCAGCACCGCATTGCCGGACTGCACTTCACCGGCGCCGTGTTCAGCAACCTCACCCGCGACCACATGGACTATCACAAAACCGTGGAAGCATACCGCGATGCCAAAAAATCGTTCTTCGACCTTTTGTCGCCCACATCGTTTGCTCTGGTAAACGCCGACGACCGCAACGGCGAGTACATGCTTCAGAACACCGCTGCCAAAAAGTACACCTACTCCCTGCGCAAGGACGCCGACTTCACCGGACACATTATTGAAAGCCGTATTGACGGCACCCTGATGCAGTTCAACGGACATGATGTGGAGGTGATGTTCACCGGCCGCTTCAACGCCTATAACCTTACGGCTGTCTACGGCACCGCCTGTCTGCTCGGATGGGAGCCTGAGAAAGTGCTTGTGGACATGAGTCTGCTTGTTCCCGTGGCCGGACGTTTCCAAACCATCCACGGCCCCAACAACGTCATCGCCATTGTTGACTACGCTCACACCCCCGACGCCGTGGTGAACGTGCTCACAACCGTGGCCGAACTCCTTAACAAAAAAGGCAACATTATCACCGTGGTTGGCGCCGGCGGTAACCGCGACAAAGGCAAGCGCCCCCTTATGGCCCGCGAAGCTGCCCGCCTTTCCGACCGTCTGGTGCTCACATCCGACAATCCCCGCGACGAGGACCCCGAACAAATCATTGCCGACATGACCGCCGGCCTTGACACCGACGAGCTCCGCGCCCGCACCATTTCCATTACCGACCGCCGCGAGGCCATTCGCACAGCCCTCATGCTTGCCAAGCCGGGCGATGTGGTGCTCATTGCCGGTAAAGGCCACGAAACCTATCAGGAAATCCACGGCGTGAAACATCACTTCGACGACCGCGAAGTGGTGGCCGAATGTTTCAAATAATCCGAACAAATAATCAGCTAACCCCTTTCACATGCTTTACTATATATTTGAATTGCTCAAGGATTCCGGATTGCCCGGCGTGCGCCTGATGGATTACATCACCTTCCGCTCAGGGGCCTCGTTTGTGCTTGCTCTGTTCATTGCTTTGGTGTTCGGTCGCAAAATCATTGACCGTCTTCGCGCCATGCAGGTAGGCGAAATTGTGCGCGACCTCGGCATTCAGGGTGAGAACAGCAAAAAAGGCACCCCCACCATGGGCGGTATCATCATAATCCTTTCAATTCTTGTGCCCTGCCTCCTGCTCGGCGATCTCACTAACGTGTACATGCTGCTGATGATCATCTCCACAATTTGGCTCGGTATTCTCGGCTTCCTCGACGATTTCCTCAAGCTGAAGCGCCACAACAAGGATGGCATGAAAGGGAAGTTCAAAATCATTGGTCAGCTCGGACTCGGACTTATTGTGGGTCTCACCATGTGGCTCAGCCCCGACATTGTGGTGCGTGAAAATGTCAAAGTCTCCACCCCCGACAGCACCGAGCAAGTGGTCACTTACCGTCCCGAAAACGTCAAGAGTCCGCAAACCACCATCCCATTTGTCAAGAACAACAACTTTGACTATCAGTGGCTCACCAAATGGGCCGGAAAATATGGCGCTACTGCCGGATGGATTGTGTTCGTAATCATAACAATCTTGGTGGTTATGGCAATCTCCAACGGTGCCAACCTCACCGACGGCATCGACGGTCTCTGTGCCGGGACGTCGGCCATAATAGGCGTGGCGCTACTCATAATGGCCTATCTCGGCGGCCACGTGGTCTATGCCTCCTATCTCAACATACTCTACATCCCCGAAAGTGCCGAGCTTGTGGTGTTTATGGCTGCCTTTATCGGAGCCTTGACCGGATTCCTATGGTACAATGCCAATCCCGCTCAGGTGTTCATGGGCGACACCGGCAGCCTCACCATCGGCGGTATCATTGCCGTGTTTGCAATCCTTACCCGTAAGGAACTCCTCACCCCCATTCTCTGCGGAGTTTTCCTCGTTGAAAACCTCTCGGTGATGATTCAGGTGGGCTATTACAAGTATTCCCGCAAAAAACACGCCACTCCGCGGCGCGTTTTCAAATGCACTCCTCTTCATCATCATTTCCAGAAGTCCGCTGCCGACTGTGTCGACGTCATTCTGCGCCGCCCCTTCAACCCGGTGCCTGAACAGAAACTTGTGGTTCGTTTCTGGATTGTGGCCATTCTTTTGGCTGCCATTACATTTGTAACTCTCAAAATCCGTTAATAATGAATCCTCAGAAACTTGTTATTCTCGGTGGCGGCGAAAGCGGTGTCGGAGCTGCCATTCTTGGTAAGGACAAAGGCTACTCCGTGTTCCTTTCCGACATGGGCACCGTGCCTGCGCGTTACGCCGCCATGCTCAACGATGAAAACATTGAGTGGGAGCAGGGTGGCCACACTGCCGAAAAGCTTCTCTGCGCCGACCTGGTGGTGAAGAGCCCCGGCATCCCCCCCACGGCGCCAATGGTGAAAGCCATTACTGGGCGCGGCATTCCCGTTATCTCTGAAATAGAGTTCGCCGGCATGTTCACCAATGCCAAAATGGTGTGCATCACCGGCAGCAACGGCAAAACCACCACAACAATGCTCACCTACCACATTCTGCGCGACGCCGGGCTCAACGTGGGCCTTGCCGGAAACGTTGGAAAAAGCATGGCGCTTCAGGTGGCCCGCGACCCTCACGATGTTTACGTAATCGAACTCTCATCGTTCCAGTTGGAGAACATGTACAAGTTCAAGGCCAACATTGCCGTGATTCTCAACATCACCCCCGACCATCTTGACCGCTACGACTATGAAATGCAGAACTATGTCAACGCCAAGTTCCGCATTCTCAATAATCTCACTCCCTCCGATGCCTTCATCTATTGGCAAGACGACCCCGTGATCCGCCGTCAGCTCGCCCAGGTCACCACCGAGGCCCGCTTGTACCCCTTTGCCGAGCATGTGGAAAACGACACCAAAGCCTTTGTGGACAATCAGGATTGCATTGTGTTCAACACCCCGGAAACCTCGATGACCATGCCCCGCAGCGAGCTGTCGCTTCACGGACTCCACAACCTTTACAACTCAATGGCCGCAGGCCTTTCCGCTTGCTTGCTCAACATTCGCAAGGACGATATTCGCCGTGCACTCTCCAACTTCGAAGGCGTTGAACATCGTCTGGAGTACGTGGCCACCGTAGGCGGCGTGCGCTGGATCAACGATTCCAAAGCCACCAACGTCAACTCCTGCTGGTATGCCCTTGAAAGCATGCCCGATGGCGGTGGCAAGTCGGTGGTGCTCATTCTCGGCGGCAAGGACAAAGGCAACGATTACTCTGAAATCCTTCCGCTGGTCCAGCGCAAAGTAAAGGCAATTGTGTGCATGGGTAAGGACAATGCAAAGCTACTCCAATTTTTCACCGGAAAAGTAGCCGACATTGCCGACACCCACTCGCTTGCCGATGCTGTGGAAGCTTGCCAACGCTTTGCTTCGGCCGGCGACACCGTATTGCTCTCGCCCTGCTGCGCAAGTTTCGACCTTTTCACCTCCTACGAGAACCGCGGCGAGCTATTCAAGCAAGCCGTAAAAAACTTGAAATAACCCCGTAAAACAATAAAAATTCCGCATGGACTTCACCTCCCCGACATCAGCTTCACCCTCCCTCGTCGCCACGCAAGCGGCCGTGAATGCCGACCCTCGCCTTGCCCCCGTGGCCAAGGGCGACAAGCACATTTGGGGGATTTACATATTTTTGGTAATAATCTCAGTGATTGAGCTTTACAGCGCTTCATCACGCGAGGTCAACATCGCCGGCATGGGCGTTTACGGCACCATTATCCGACACGGCGCAATGCTGCTGGCCGGGTTCGGCATTATATGGTTTTTGCAGCGCACTCACTATCGTGTGATTCTGCGCTGGGTTCCCATTTTTGCTCTGGTAAGTGTGGCAATGATGGTCTATACCATATTTTTCGGAACCGACATAAACGGTGCCCGCCGCTCGTTCAACCTGCTCTTTGTCTCCATTCAGCCATCGGAATTTATAAAAATATCGGCTGCCATGATGGTGGCCCTCATCATGTCGCGCTTCCAGCTCAAAGGTGGTGGCGTTGACTCCAGAGCCGTTGCCGCAACCGCTGCCATTATAATGATTTTTGGCGGATTGCTTGTGCCTCAGGGGCTCACCAACACCATTATGCTCATGTGCATAAGCATTTCCATGATGATTATTTCGGGAATCGGTTGCCGAAAACTTGCCGTGGTGCTGGTGGTCTACGGTGCCTGTTTCGGACTCTACCTGCTTGTGTCGCACGATGACGACCATTCGCGCGTGGGCACATGGGTGGAGCGTATCGAGGCCTACGTAGGCATGGGCAAGCCGAAATATGAAGAAAAAATAACCAGCGACAACCGTCAGGAAATGCTTGGTTACATTGCCCAGGCTCATGGCGGGATAACCGGAGTGCTCCCCGGCAACTCGCGCGAAACGTCGCGTCTGCCTCTGGCGTTCACTGACTATATCTACTCCATTGTGGTCGAGGAGCTCGGCCTGTGGGGCGGCCTGTTTGTGCTGGTGCTTTACCTGTGGCTGTTGGGCCGGGCAAGCACCATAGCCTCCCGATGTTCGCGAGCGTTTCCGGCCTTGCTTGTCATTGGAATGGCGCTTGTCATTGTGTTCCAGGCGCTGTTCCACATCTGCATTGTCACCGGCGTTATTCCCGTCTCCGGCCAGCCATTGCCCCTGATTTCCAAGGGCGGTTCCTCCATATTCGTCACCTCCATTGCATTCGGCGTGATGCTTAGCGTGAGCCGCTTCGCAGTGCGCACCGGTGGCAAGAAACGCGACATTAAAAATGAAATAGAGGTGCTTCCCGAAGAGGTGCGCGCCGACAATCCTTCACAACTTTAATCCCATCCTCCTCCCCGTTCTCCAATGAAGTCAACAGAAAAAAATAACAAACGCCCGCTGAGGGTGCTCATTAGCGGAGGTGGCACCGGCGGCCACATTTTCCCCGCCGTGTCCATTGCCAACGCCCTGCGCCGCCGCAACCCCGACACCGAAATTCTTTTTGTGGGTGCGCTCGGGCGCATGGAAATGGAGCGCGTGCCCGCCGCCGGTTATGAAATCATAGGCCTTCCTGTGGCCGGTTTTGACCGTAAACGCCTGTGGCGTAACATCCAGGTGGTGGCGAAGCTCCTCCGCAGCATGGCAAAGGCCGGCAAGGTGCTGAAGAATTTCAACCCCGACATTGCCGTGGGCGTGGGCGGCTATGCTTCAGGCCCCATGCTCAAGGCCGCTCAAAAACGTGGCATCCCCACTCTGCTTCAGGAGCAAAACTCCTATGCCGGAGTCACCAACAAGCTCCTTGCTCAGAAAGCCGGCAAAATTTGCGTGGCCTACGAAGGGATGGACCGTTTCTTCCCTGCCGAGTCAATAGTGATGACCGGCAACCCCGTGCGCGCCGACATTGTGAGCTGCACCATGTCGCAGCGCGAGGCCCGGCTGAAACTCGGCATGGACCCGGACATGCCCATGGTGTTGGTGGTGGGTGGCAGCCTTGGTGCCCGCACCGTCAACGAGAGCATTGCCCGCTATCTGCCCGAAATAACGGCAACCGGTGCGCAAGTGCTTTGGCAAACCGGCAAAGCGTATGCCGGGGAATGTGCCGAAATTGCCGAAAAATATCCCCATGTGAAAGCCACGGCATTTATCTCGGACATGGCCGCAGCCTATCGTGCCGCCAACCTGTTGGTGTCGCGCGCCGGTGCAAGCACCATTTCCGAAATCCAGCTTCTTGGAATCCCTTCGGTGCTGGTGCCCTCGCCCAACGTGGCCGAGGATCATCAGCGTAAAAACGCCCAAGCCTTGGCAAGCAGGCATGCGGCGGTAATGGTGCTCGATGCCGATGCTCCGCAGCAGCTTGGCAAAGTGGTAACCGAACTCATGGCCAATCCGGCCGAGCTGAAAACCATTGGCGAAAACGCCGCTGCGATGGCGCTGCGAAACAGCGATGAAAAAATTGTGGACTGCATCTATGAATTGTTGAACAAATGAACAAGCGTAAAATCTACTTTGTGGGCGCCGGCGGAATAGGCATGGCCGCACTTGAACGATATTTCCTCTCACAAGGCTATGAGGTGGGCGGTTATGACCGCACCCCCTCGGAACTCACACACGACCTTGAAGCCGAAGGTATTGGTATTACCTACGATGATTCCGCCGAGGCAATTGCCCCGCAATTCCGCAACCCCGGGGAAACTCTGGTAGTGTACACTCCGGCCATTCCCGAGTCGCACCCCGGGCTGGCCTGGTTCCGCGCCAACGGCTTTGAAGTTGTGAAGCGTGCTGCCGTTCTCGGTTTGGTGACGCGCCAAAGCAAGGCGCTCTGTTTTGCCGGAACGCATGGCAAAACCACCACGTCCTCAATGGCCGCGCACCTGCTTCACTCGCTTCCCGTGGGCTGCAACGCATTCTTGGGCGGAGTGCTCCGGAACTACAACACCAACTTCCTGCTCTGCGAAACTTCCCCCTATTCCGTGGTGGAAGCCGATGAGTATGACCGCTCATTCCATCATCTGCACCCCTACATTGCCGTTATCACAGCCACTGACCCCGACCATCTGGACATCTACGGCACCGAAGAGGCCTATCTGGAAAGCTTCGCTCACTTCACCGAGCTGATTCAGCCCGGAGGAGTGCTCATTAAGCACACCGGCTTGAAATTGCAGGAACGTCCGCATCCCTCGGTCAAGGTCTACACATACTCTCTTGATGAAGGCGACTTCCATGCCGAAAACATAAGGCGAGGCAACGGTACCATAACTTTTGATTTCGTAACTCCCGACGGAGGCCGCATAGACTCCATTGAACTCGGAGTGCCTGTGGAAATAAACATAACCAACGCCATTGCCGCCCTTGCGGCCGTGTGGGCAACCGGTGAACTGACTCCCGATGTGGCACGTTCGGCCATGGCCTCCTTCATGGGACCGAAACGACGCTTTGAATTCTGGCTTAAAAAGCCGCAGGGGCCGGTGGTGATTGACGACTACGCCCATCACCCCGACGAGCTGCGCAATTCCATAGCATCGGTGCGCGCACTCTTCCCCGGCCGCAAGCTCACCGTGGCTTTCCAGCCCCACCTTTACACCCGTACCCGCGATTTCGCGCCCGAGTTTGCCGAGGCACTCTCGGCTGCCGACCGCGTGATTCTTTGCGACATCTATCCCGCTCGCGAGGAGCCTATTCCCGGTGTTACATCCGAAATTATTCTTCAGGATGTGAACGTGCCTGACAAAAAGGTTATCCGTAAAGCCGACCTTGTCAGCACCCTGGCTGCCGATGGTTTCGACGTGCTTCTCACTGTAGGAGCCGGCGACATCTGCAACTATCTTCCCGAAATTGTCAACCTCCCCATTTGCAAATAAAAGCTCATGCCACTGTCTGCCCGCTCACGCAATTTCATTTTCTTAGGCCTCACCATCCTTGTTGTGGCCTACCTTGTTGTGGCTTGGTTCTTCACCGCCAAAGCATCGCAGCAGCGTTTGTGTCAGGGCGTGCTCATCACAGTGCATGACACCTCCGAAATTCATTTCGTTACCCCCCAGGAGCTTTCAGCCGAACTCGGCGACCTCCCACGCACCGCGCTTTTCACCCCTCTCGCATCAATAAACATTGACTCTATAGAACATTCGCTCAACCTCTTCGACAAAATAGAGCGCGTCAATGTCAACATTCTCAACTCTGGAAAAATTCTGGTGGATGTGTGGCCAATGCGGCCTGTGGCAAGAATTTTCGACTCCTCCGGCCACTCCTACTACATTAACCGCGCCGGAAAACGCATTGCCGCCGCCCCGGGTTATTTCCTTGACGTGCCTGTGATTCGCGGTGATTTTTCCGAGCTCTTCCCGGCAACATCGCTCATTCCGCTCATTGACTTCATTGAGGCCGACCCCGACTGGCGCGAAGCCATTTCAATGATTGATGTGCGCTCACCCTCGGACATTATGCTCATTCCCGTTATTCGCGGCCACGTAATTAACTTCGGCGATACCACCGACTTTGCCGACAAGTTCAAGCGCCTCAAGCTCATGTACTCCAAAGTGATGAGCGCTAAAGGCTGGGATTTTTACAAGGAAATTTCAGTGAAATGGCGCGGTCAGGTGGTGGGTATACGCCGCAACGCCAAGGCTGTGGGGCCCGAGTATCTGCTTGACGAGGAGAACGATGAGGAAACCACCGTGTCCACAGCCGAGCTTGACGAGGGGCTCAACTCCCGCGTGCGTTCCGAAAAGCCTCTCCCGTTTGAAAAGATGCAAAAACAGGCCTCGGCTCCTGCAACCGACAAGCCTGTTGAAAAGAAAAAAGACTCCGGGCAGGCCGACACCGCCCGCTCCTCCAAACCGAAAATAAAAAACAAAACAACATAAATTAATGGAAGAAAGAAACATAATTGCCATTGAAATAGGCAGCTCCAAAGTCAAAGGAGCCCTTGGCACATACAATCCTTCCAGCGGCATCCTCACTGTGAAGGCCGTTGAGGAGGAGCCGCTGCTCGACTGGGTGCGCTACGGTGTGGTGAGCAATGTGGAAGAAACATCGCGCCTTGTGGGCCGCGTTATCCGCAAAATTGAAAACGGCATCTCGCCCGGCAAAGTCCAAACCGTCAATGTGTCGCTCGGCGGTCGTTCATGCTGCTCTATGCCGGTTGATGTGGAGTATCGTTTGCCCGAAGAGCGCGAAATCACTGACGATATTCTCCTTGAACTGCGTAAAAAAGTTGAGTCCACCCCTCTTCCTGACCGCGACTTGTATGCCGTGGTTCCTCGCGAATACAAAATTGACAAATCCGTAGTGGTCCGTCCCAAAGGCACGGTGGGTAAGCACATTGTCTTCTCGGCCAATCTCATCACATGCCGCCCCTCCACCTACCGTAACCTTGAAATCCTGTTCAAGAACAAGCTTCAGCTTGAAATTGACCAAAAGCATGTGCGTCAATTGGCTTTAGGCGACACAGTGCTCTCCAACGAAGAACGGGAACTCGGCTGCATGCTCGTTGACTTCGGCGCCGAAACCACCACTGTGTCAATCTACAAAAACGGCTACCTGCAGTACATGGCAACACTTCCGTTAGGTTCACGTAACATCACGCGCGACATAATGGCCCTCAATATCCTCTACGATAAAGCCGAGGACCTCAAACGCCGCGAGGGGCATGCTTCCGGGTCAGCTAACACCGCTGTCCAACACGTTAACGGAGTTGACGTTTCAGTAATTAACAAAAGTGTGGGCTTGCGTGCCACTGAAATAATTGCCAACATCAAGGAGCAAATAAAGCTTGCCGGGTTCAAAGTTTCCGACATCCATGCCGGAATTATCATTGTGGGACGCGGAGCCCAGCTTGCCGGGTTCATTGACCGGCTGGCCGAAAAAACATCATTGAAAATTCGCATTGGCAACATCTACGACCCCAAAATACGTTTCTCCGATTCGCGCATATCCCCGTCCGATGCTGCCGATGTTATCTCATTACTATATAGAGCCGCAATTCATGGAGCTGTAGAGTGTTTGAAAACCGAAGTGACCGACCTTAGCGAAGAGGAAGTTGAACCGGAACCGGAACCTGTTGTTCAAACTGATATCCCCCCAATAGAGGTAGAAGCAACCGACACTACCAAAAAGCGCGGATTTCGCGCCCGCTGGCAAACGTGGACCGAGAAACTCGGCAACATGCTGGTGGAGCCCGATGAGATTGACGAGGAAGATTCCGTGAAACTTACCGACGATCCCGATTAACCCTTATCTTCAGCTAATTTAACTCAACTTACAACGATGGACGAAAACAATCTCAACATAGATGAGCTGGCAAGCTTGATTAACTCCAAACCTGTCACCGCCAAGAACAGCAACGACATTATGGTTATCGGTGTGGGCGGCGGAGGCGGTAACGCTGTTAACCACATGTACCGTCAGGGCGTGGATAGGGTCACATTTGTGGTGTGCAACACCGATGCCCGGGCCGTAGAGCAATCCGACGTACCTAACAAAGTGGTGATAGGCACCGGACGCGGAGCCGGAAACGACGAGAATGTGGGCAAAAAATATGCCGAGGACGACATTGACAAAATCCAGGCAATGTTCAACAACAACACCCGCATGGTGTTCATAACCGCAGGTATGGGCGGAGGCACCGGCACCGGAGCCGGCCCTGTTGTAGCCCGTGTGGCTCACGAGCGCGGACTGCTCACAGTGGGCATTGTCACCATTCCCTTCCGCTTCGAGGGCAAGAAGAAAATCCTCAAAGCTCTGGAAGGTGCCGAGGAGATGAAAAAATATGTTGATGCCCTGCTCATAATCAACAATCAGCGCCTTGCTGAAATTTATCCCGACTTGAACTTTTTCAACGCATTCGGTAAGGCCGACGACACCCTTTACACCGCTGCCAAATCCATCTCGGAAATAATCACCACCACCGGTTACATCAACGTTGACTTTGAAGATGTCGACAGAACATTGCGTAACGGTGGCACTGCAATAATTTCAACCGGCTATGGCGAAGGCGAGCACCGCGTGACCCATGCCATTGAAGATGCTCTCAATTCACCGCTGCTTCGAAACCGCGACGTTTACGGTTCGCGCAGTCTTCTGCTCAACCTCTACATGAGCCGCGACGACAACAACTCCATGTCCATGACCGAGGTGCAGGAGCTTGAAAATTTTGTCAACGACATTAACGGCGACGTTGACATTATCTGGGGTGTGACCATTGACGAGTCGCTCGGTGAAAAAGTCAAGGTGACCATTCTTGCCGCCGGTTTCGACGTCACCCTCTCCGAAGAGGAGACCAAGGAAGTTCTCACTATTCCTAACAGCAATCCCGGTGGTACGCGGCGCGTGCCTGCTCCTTCTGCGGGTAAAAAACCAAAGATTGCTGCAGCCATTGCCATTGAGAAAGAATATGGCAACATGAACATTGACAAGAGCCGCATGGTTATCCTCACCCCCGAGCAGATGAACGACGATGCCGTCATCGAGATTCTTGAACAACCCGTTGAGTCACGTGACCCGAATGTGGTGAGCAGTCTCCGCAAGGGCGTTTTGGCCGAAACTCTCCGCCCTGAAATCAAGCTCGATGTTCCCAAAGCACCCAACACTTCCAACCAAATAGAATTTTAGAGTCCATTCCTTATCGAATGGACTCTTAATCGCATCTCGCATACTTACAAAGCGACACGGGCGCCCACATCAATCAGAGTGTGGGCGCCCGTGCTGTTAAGAGGTTGGTAATTAATGCCGTTTTACAATGAAAATTTCGGTGGGAAAGTGGTCGGAGTATCCATTGAGCCACACTCCTGCCGCATGGGTGCGTTTGGGATAACCTTGGCGGGTGCCGTTTTGGTCAATGAGGAAGTCGTAATTGTTCACCTGACACTTCCAGTAGTAAGCGGCTCCGGGTCGGGCATTGTCCTTGAGCAGCGTTCCGCCCACAATTATCTGGTCAAAAAGGTTCCAGGCTCCCTTGTAGGCCAATGTGCCTATGCCTTTGTCAAGCATTTTCCACCAGGGATTGTAGAATCCGTGTTCGCCAACGCCCGATTCATTTTTCTTTGCTCCAAGAATCTTGGCGCACGACTTGTCCTGCGGGTCATCGTTGAGGTCGCCCATAATCACCACGCCCTGGTTGGGACGAATGGCCCACAGAGAGTCCGCAATATGCTTGCTCAGCTCGGCGGCTGCCTCGCGCAGATACGATGACTGTTCCTGACCGCCAAGACGCGAGGGCCAGTGGTTAACAATCACTGAAAGCGTGTCGCCACAGGCAAGCACACCGGTAACACACATCTGGTCGCGGGTGCGGAATGAGGGATTCGACGGTATGGAAAGTGTGTGGTTCGTTACGTTCAGAACCCGGTACTGACGGGGATTGTAAAGCAGACCCACGTCAACGCCGCGGCGGTCGGGCGAGTCATGGTGAACCACCTGAAGCATCCATTGCTTAATGGCCGGATCGCGCACAAGGTCTTCCAGCACGGAGCGGTTCTCAATTTCCGAAACGCCTATAATGGCAGGACCGCCGGGAGTGGTTTGGGTGGTCATCTGTGAAATGGCGTAAGCCAGATTGTGGATTTTCGACCAGTACTTCTTACTGCCCCATGAGTTTTGTCCGCCCGGAGTGAACTCAAGGTCACGTCCTAACGGATTGTTGGGAATGGTGTCAAATAAATTCTCAAGATTGTAGAAGGCTACTCCGTAAACTGAAAACTTCGCGCCCTCCTTCTGTGCCATCACCACTGAGGGAAGCAGCAACAGCGCCATTACAAAAGCTATGACATGTTTTTTCATTGAAATGGAAATGGTGGTTGGTTATACTGAGCGTAAAATTAAGCAAAATAAACAAGATTCCCACACTCGGGCTCAATTTTTTAGCAGTCAGGCGTCAGGCCGGCCGCAAGCATGGCTTCGCGGCGTTCCACACAGGTGCCGCATTTGCCGCAGTGCTTTTCGCCCCCCTTGTAGCATGAGTATGTCAGTGAGTAATCCACTCCTGTTTCACGTCCGCGGCAGGCAATCTGCGCCTTGGTAAGATTGGTGTAAGGGGCGCGCAGCTCCAGGTGTTCGTAGGTCCCGTTGGCAATGGCGGCGCCCATGGAGTCGATGAACTCGGCGCGGCAGTCGGGATATATGGCATGGTCGCCTCCATGGTTGGCAATCATCACGGCTTTCAGCCCGCGGCTTTCGGCAAGCCCGGCGGCAATGGCGAGCATAATGCCGTTGCGAAACGGCACCACGGTCGATTTCATGTTCTCATCCTCGTAGTGACCCTCCGGAATGGCATCGGCCCCGCTCAGCAGCGAACTTTCAAAGTACTTGCCCATGAAAGCCAAGTCAATTTCCACCAACTCAATGCCAAGCCGGCGGCAATTCTCACGGGCACAGGCGCTTTCGCGCTCGTTGTGGTTAGCCCCGTAGCTGAAGTTAACGGCCAGGGCTATGCTGTTCTTGAACTCGTAAAGCATTGTGGTGCTGTCCATCCCTCCGGACAGCACAATGAGTGCATCCTTCTTCATTGCTCAGAAATCGTTACGGAATGATGCCAGCATGCGTTGTTTCACAAGGTCCTGATGCTCCTCGTCGCCATGGTTGGCAAAGGGATAAATGGATATGCCTCCGCGTGGAGTGAACAGCCCAATAACCTCAATGTAGCGCGGGTCCATGAGTTTCACAAGGTCCTTCATTATAATGTTAATGCAATCTTCGTGGAAGTCGCCGTGGTTGCGGAAACTGAACAGGTAAAGTTTCAGGCTCTTGCTTTCAACCATGCGTTCGCGAGGAATGTAATTGATTATTATGCGGGCAAAGTCGGGCTGGCCGGTTTTCGGACAGAGCGACGTAAACTCCGGGCAGGTGAACGTTACAAGATACTCATTGTCCGGATGCTTGTTCACAAATGTTTCAAGCACCTCGGGTGCATACTGCGTTGGATATTTCACGGCGGTGTTGCCCAGTTGGGTCACCCCCTCAAGTTGCTCTTCTGTTCTCATTGCAATCTGTTTGCTGTTTTGAAAGTTTGGCTTGGCGAGGGGAGAGGCGGCGTGTGCGAGGGGAGGGGAAATGGTTTGGGGGTGGATTCTACTGCTCCGAGCTGAACCGCTGAAGCTGTACAAACAGTTTCATTATTGACCGTGCATAGCGGTCGTTCGCGGCCCATCGTCCGGACAGCTCCTGCCATGTGGTGGCAACACCGCGGGCCACAAGCTTGAAGCGCGGGTCAATTATGCTCTCTCCCTCGGGCAGTGGCATGTTGCAGGCGTAGGCATACAGGTGCTGTATCTGCGCCGTCACACCCTCCTCCACCGTTGAGAACGAGTGGCCGCGTTGGCCTAACTTAAGCACTCCCAAGCCGCAATAATTATGTTGGTCGGGAGTCACTTTGGTGCCGTCGGCAAACTTGAACCACCCCGTTTCGAGTATGCTCTGACACAGGGCTATGTCGCCGCGTATGCCGTAACGGCGTCCCACGGTTATGTAGGCGCGGGCAATTTCCGGATTGAAATCAGGGTTGTTGCGTGCCACGAAACGCTCCATCGCCTCGGCCGATATTTCCGGCTCGCCAAAAATGGAGGTCCCTATCATCTGCTCCACAAGCTCATCGTCAGTCAGCCCGGCGAAAACATCTATCACCACCACCTGCGGCTCAATCTCTTCCGCTGCGGTTTGAGGTGTGGAGGCGGTGTCGGTTTTGAAATCAGGCACCTCTTCGGGCCACGGCTCCGGGGCGCGTGTCTTTTTCCGCTTGTGCGCGCGGCCGTCGGCAGCCGAAGCTGTCAGCAAGGCGGCGATGCACAGTGTGATGTAAACTAATTTCATTGACATGCGGTGCGGTTTCTAAACTTGTGAATCAAGCGGTGATGGGTTTGAGGTTTCCGGTGGTGGAATCCATTATGTAGCCCCGCACAGTGATTCCGGCGGGTGGCATCAACGGATGGTGGCTGATGAGGTCAACAGTCTCGGCAACGGCGGCTTCCGTGTCGGTGAATCCATGAAGCCAGCTGTCAAGGTCAATGCCGCAATGCTTCATCAAGTCAATGTTTGAAGCAGGAACGCCCCGCTCACGCATCAAATGCTGCATCTCGGCGCTGTCCATGCCCTGAACACCACATTCGGTGTGGCCAATAACCATTATTTCATTTACGCCCAACTCGTAAACGGCCACAAGCAGCGAGCGCATGGCGCTGTCAAACGGATTGGTAATTGTTCCGCCGGCATTTTTAATAATCTTCACATCGCCGTTGCGCAATCCCAAAGCCGCCGGCAGCAGCTCCACAAGCCGGGTGTCCATACAGGTCACAATGGCTATGCGTTTGTTGGGATACTTATCCGTGAGGAAGCGCTCGTAGCCTTTTGAATTGACAAACTCACGGTTGTGTTTCAGAATCTCGTCAATCATGGTCAGTTCTGTTTTGTGAATCGTAACTCTTTTCCCTTAACGTTTGAAAACAACACACCGAAGCGGTAGGCCGGTTTGCCGTTCACCATTGTCAGGTCCACCTTATTGTTCACCGTCAGTCCGCTCAGCGGAGTCCAGCCGCAGCGGCTCACTGCCCAGGCGTCGGTAATGGTGTAAGGCTCGCAGTCGTTGTCCACCATCACAAGATCGGCATAATAGCCCGGTCGGATAAATCCCCGCTTCTCTATGCCGTAAAGCCGTGCCGGATTGTGACACATCTTTTCCACAATGGTGGTCACATCAAACAGCCCCTCTTCAGCCATCTGCAGCATCAGCGTGAGCGAAAATTGAATGAGCGGCATCCCCGACACGGCCGTCAGCGCCGTGCCACGTTTCTCTTCAAGCAGATGAGGCGCATGGTCGGTGGCAATGGTGTCGATGAGCCCTGTGTTCACAGCCTTTCGAAGCGCATCGCGGTCGGCCGGCCGTTTTATTGCAGGGTTGCACTTTATCCGTGCACCCAACATGGCATATTGTTCATCGCTGAACGCAAGATACTGCGGACAGGTCTCGGCCGTTATCAGCTTCTCATCCACCGGTCCGGGGCTCAGCAAGTCAAGTTCAATGGCGGTGGAAACGTGCAGCAGGTGCAACCGGTGGTTCAGTTCGCGTGCCATGGCAACAGCCTTGGCCGAGGCCGAATAGCACACGGCGTGGTTACGTATCACCGGATGAAACTCCATTTCAAGATTTTCGCCGTAGCGTGCCACCACGGCCTCGCGGTTGGCTTTAAGCAGCGCTTCATCCTCGGCATGAACAGCCATAAGCGCCGGCACCTGCTCCATTATGTTACGCATAACATCCGTGGAGTCAACGAGCATTCCGCCCGTCGATGAACCCATGAACAGTTTCACGCCTGCGCAGCGGGTGTAGTCAACGCTCTTCAGCTCCTCAATATTGTTGGCCGTGGCGCCAATGAAAAATCCGTAGTTGGCCATGCTCGCCTGTGAAGCTCGTTCAAGTTTCTTCTCCAAGGCCTCCACGGTGACGGTGGCCGGTTTGGTGTTGGGCATATCGATGAACGAGGTCACGCCGCCGGTCACGGCAGCCCGGCTCTCCGACTCCATGTCGGCCTTGTGTGTAAGGCCCGGGTCGCGGAAATGCACGTGGGTGTCAATCACTCCGGGAAGTAACAGGCGGCCGCGGCCGTCAATCACCTCGCACCCCTCCATCAGTTCAGGGTCGGGGTCACCCTCGCCGGTGGCGGCAATCAGCTCCCCCTCGGTGAGCACATAGCCCGGCCGGGCTGTTCCCTCGTTCACAACAATCACGTTGTGAATCAGTGTGCGTTCAGTCTCAATCATGGGGCTCCGGATATTTACGGGTGAGACTCGACAGCTTCAGGCGCATAACCCCGAAAAAGGCTTCACCGAAAATGCCGCTTGACATCTTGCTCGTGCCAAGCACACGGTTAACAAACACAATGGGCACCTCAACAATCTTGAATCCGCACTTGGCGGCGGTGAATTTCATTTCAATTTGGAAGGCATAGCCCTTGAAGCGGATTTTGTCAAGCTCAATGGTGCTGAGCACACGGCGCCTGTAGCACACAAATCCGGCCGTGGTGTCGTGAACCTTCATGCCGGTGACCTTGCGCACATACACCGATGCGTAATATGACATTATAACCCTGCCCATGGGCCAGTTAACCACATTCACCCCCGTGACGTAGCGCGACCCCACGGCAACATCGGCCCCATCCACAGCCACTGCCTTATAAAGATCCGGCAGCGCGTCGGGGTTGTGCGAGAAGTCTGCATCCATTTCAAAAATATACTCATAGTTCTTCCGCTCCAGAGCCCATTTGAAGCCGGCAATGTAGGCGGTGCCCAATCCCAACTTTCCCTGTCGCTCAACCAGATGTACGCGACCGGGATACTCCTCCATTTTTCCGCGCACAATGTTGGCCGTGCCGTCGGGCGAGCCGTCGTCAATAATCAGCACGTCAATGTTCAGAGGCTGCCGCATCACTGCGTCGATAATTGCGGCAACGTTCTCCCGTTCATTGTAGGTGGGAATAATCACAACGCTGTCGGCCTGCTGTTGTGTCGCCGTCATGCTCTGCTGCGGGGTTGATTGGGTGTCGGGTGTTTCCATATCGTTCGGTTATGTATGAGTAAGGGGGTGGTAGTGTGTTTGACTCGCTGTTAAAATTTGTAAGTAGCACCCACAAGGCCGTTTATGCCTTGCGCCGGGATGGCTCCGGTCAGCGCATAGCGGTGGTTGAACAAATTCTCTATGTTAGCCCACACGGTCCACTGGTTGGTGAGTCGGTAATCTCCGCCCAGCGAGAACGAGTTGACCGTTCCAAGCGATTGTGCTGTAAGAGCATCGGGTGCGGTTGCGGGCATGGCCACATTGTAAGTGCGTCGGCCGCCGCGGAACTCCCATGCCAGATTCACATCGAGTTGCTTCAATGGGCTCACGCGCAGCTTCACCTCCGCAACATACTTTGCGCGGTCGCGCCACAGATAGTAGCCGCGGTCAAACTTCCGCGGAGCCATTTCAAACATGGCGCTCAGCTCACCAAGATTTTTGTATTGGTAGCCGGCTCCAATGTGAAATTTGTAGCCCTTCATGTCCACTTTGTCGAATATGCTGAAAAACGAGTTGATGTTCACCGGCATGAGCCATTCATTGGCAATGGCATAGCCCAAGCTCAACTGCGAGTAGAATCCCTTGAAGGTACCCACGGTCACACCCACCTCGCCGTCAACAACCACGTGCGAGTTGTTGTACACAAGGTTGGGGAGCGTGTAGCGGCACACATCGAAGAGCGACCCCAGCGTGTTCTGGCGCTCGCCGCCGTTGGCCTTGGCGTATAGGGCCACAATCTGCACCGGCTTCCAGGTGGCCTGAGCCGCCGGCGAAATGTGGAAGGCCTTGCCGTTGTTGAACGTAAGGTCAATGTTCACACCCAGGTCCAAGTCAATCCGTTTCCACGATGTGCGGTAGAACGGGCGGAGCGACAGCAGCGCGTGCGAGCGGCTTCCGGCCGGCTCGAACACCCCTTCGGGGCTCAGCAGCGCATGGTTGCCATAGTTCAGATAGCTCAAATCAACCAACAGTCCGGTCGATTCGGCTCCCCACATCTTGCCCGATGCAAAGGCGTTGACGTTCAGCTTGTTTTCACGCGCCGGATTGTAAGCGCCGGGCAAATTGTCAAATTTGGTCTCCAGCGCCGGAGCCCATCCTTTGGCCTCGAGCGCCGGTATGTGGTTGCCGTAAGCAAAATGTCCGTAGCCAAGGCCCAGTCCGGTGTTCCACTTGCCGGTGTTCATGGTCCAGAGTCCCGACAGGTTCACGCGGTGAACATTCTGCTTCTTCATCAAATAATAAGAGTCAGCGCCCTCGTCGGTTTCTTCCGAAACATGTGCCGGGGTGTTGTAGCGCGAAAAAGTGTAATCCACGCCAACGTCCAAAAACGACTGACGCCCTATGGCCGAGTGCAACGCCGCTCCAACCGATGCCGTGTTACGGCCAATCCTCACGCTCTCGAACGGACTTGCGGCAAGCGGCATGTCGCCGCGATACGTCATTCCGTCATACTGGAACCAGCCGTTCAGCCTCACGCGGTCATTGTCAATGAACTTGTAGCCTGCCGAGGCGCCCAGGTTGAAAGCCGGCAAATAGCCCAGCGAGGCATACCCCTTGAAGGGCGAGCGGTAAATGGTGTCGCCGTAGGCAGCCGGTGCCAGTGTGGCCAGCGATGCCGGCACATTCACCTTCACCTGACGCGTGCCGTAACTGAGACGGCTTGCCGACAGAGCCGGCATCTCAACCGTAGGGCTCACGTTGAGCCGCACGGCATCAGTGGGTTTCACCTCCTCATGGTGTTCCACGGTGATTTCCTGGTTCAGTTCCTCCTGTGCGGCGCCCGTAAGGCCGAGTGTGAGAGCCATCAGCGCCACAGCGGCGCGGCAGCCGAGAGTTCTGTTCAGTATCTTATCTGTTATCGATGCTATTGACATTGTTACTCTTCAAGTATATGGTGTGGAATGGGAGTTTGCTTTTCTTTACGGCCCGGACCCGTTTTATGAACGGTTCAGGCGGTCGTTTATCATCAGGAATATATCCTCATCGTTGTCCGGGTAGTTGTTCTTAAGGCTCTTCAAATACTCATCGGCCTCAAAGTCATGCCCTTGGGCACGCAGAGCGTCCGACAGCACAATGAACGCGCGGGCAAGCCAATAGTTGTGAGGCGTTCCGGCGTTAATCAGCGCATCGGCAGTTTTGCGGGCATCCTCGGCCATGTTCTGGCTGAGCATCGACTGGGCCATGTACACGGCGCTCTTGGCTCCGTAAACATCGCCCGGTGTTTCGGCGAGCTCGCTCCAGATGCTGTAGGCCTCATCGTGGTTGCCCTTGGCATCCAATGCCTCGGCACGGCTGAAGCGAACCTCCTCAAGGTCCGATGTGCCCGGTGCTGTGGTCGATATTATCTTGTCGGTTACGGTAATAACATCGTCGTAGCGGTGCAGGTCAAGGCTTGCACGCATAATACCCATTCGGGCATCGTTGAGTTCGCGGGCTCCCGATGCTCGTTTCTCAAGCTCGCGATAGGTGTTAAGCGCCACCTCCGACTTGCCCCGGCTCAGCTCGTTGTCACCCTTCAGCAAAAGTGCATCCTCGGCCACATCGGCGTCGGGGTAATCGGTCAGAATTGTGGTGATATACTCCATTGCCTCCGGGCCCGAACCATTGTTCGACGCTGCCTCGGCAAGGTAATAGAGCGCCTGTGCGCGATATGCTCCCTGAGGATAGTCGGCAAGATAATCCTCCAGCTTCACGGTGCGCTGGCGGTCCACATAGTCGGTTTCGGCAGCCTGGAAAGCGGCGGCGTCAAGTGTCGATGCGTCAATGCGCGGGGCATTGGGAACCGAGTTCACAAACTCGGCGAACTCCGGCAGGTTGCCCTGCGAAGCGTAAATCTGTTTCAGGTCATCGATGGCTGCCACTGCTTCATCGCTTGTAGGATATTCGCGAATCACATTCTTGTAAGCTCGGATGGCCTCGTCGGTGTTGCCGGCATTGAGATAGGTCACGGCCAGCTGCAGGTAAGCGTTGCGTCCCTGCGATGCGCCGGGATATGCTGCGGCAAGCTCCGAGTAGGTGGCAATGGCGTCGTCCGTGCGGTTCAGCGCCACATAGGCCTGTGCCTTTTCAAGCATGGCCGCCGGAACAAGCGGCGAGCTGGGGAAGCGCTCCAGCATGTCGTCCATGGCGTTTATCAACGCGGCATTGTCGCCCTGACGTCCGCGCATCAACGCCGCCTGATAAAGGGCATAGTCGCCGGCCTCCGGATTGGCTTTGTAAGCCTGGCTGTAAACGGTGGCTGCTTCGCCCGGACGCTGCTTGTAGTACAGGCAGTCGGCCAGTCGGTTCAGCGCGTCGGCTCTCATACCTTTGCTCACGGCGCTGTTGTCGGCCACGCGGCGGAAGTCGGTCATGGCATCGTCCCACCGGCTTTGGCGGAACCGCGTGTAGCCCAAGTTATAGTATGCAAGGGCGCGGTTGGTGTCGTTAGCCGGAGCCAACTGCAAGTAATCCAGATAGCTCTGTGCAGCCTCCTCAAGCTGGTCGGCCTCCAGTTGGGCATTGCCTAACCATAGCAGGCTCTGGCGGTGCAGGCTCGCGTTGGCACCTGTTATGGCCGCAGCCTCGCTCAGGTTCTCGATGGCCTGGGCCGTACGTCCACCCTTCAGGTCGCGTGTGCCCATCATGAACAGCACCCGCTGCTTGGCTGCGAGCATTTTGCCCGACGGCCTGCTGGTGGAGTTGATTATGCGCAAGGCGCTCTCATAGTCATTGTCGCTCATGTAGCCTGTCACCAGATTCTCGCGAATATCGTCGGCATAACGCGATTTCGGATATTTCTTCAGAAATTCTTCCATCGTGCTCACCGACTTGCCGAACGGCACCCGGCCGCCATCCACTCGTGCCACAATGTAGTTGTAGAACGCCTCCTCGGCCACGCGCTCATCGTAATTGTCGCGGAATGCTTTCTCGAACGCCATCAGCGCCCCGTCGGCATTGCCCGTCTTCACGTAGCTCTGCCCCAAATACAGATAGGCGCTCTGTCCCATGGCGTCTGGTGTGTCAGTGGCTTGACGGAGCATGTCGGCCGCTTCGGCATAGTTGCCTTCGTTATAGGCGTGCACGCCAAGTATATAGTAAGCCGTGGGGCGCACATCGGCGCTTTCGGCCACATAATTCTTCAGGTAGGGAATGGCTCCATCGGCATTGCCCAGGTTGTAGAGCGACTCGCCGGCGATTCGGTTCATTTCGGGGCGGAACTGCTCCACGCAATCCCCCTCCAGAACCTTGCGCGCAAGCTGCAGCGCCTGCGAGTAGTCTTTGTCCACAAAGCTTATCTGGGCAATGTAGTAATCGGCCGCCGTGCCCGGGTCGCGCGAGGTGTCCACCTTGCGGAAATAAGCCATGGCCTGGTCATAATTCCCGTCAATGTAAGCCAGATAAGCCAGATAGAACGTGGCTGCGTTGCCATATTCGGGCGAGGTGGTGAGCTGCTTGAACAGCTCTCCGGCCCGTGCCTTGTCGCTCAGAAGCATCAGGCAGTAGGCCTCGCGATAAAGCAACTCCTCTCTCCGGCTGTCCGAAAGCGCGTCGGCGCTCACGCTCTGATAGGCCTGAAGAGCCTCCGAGTAGGCTCCGCGGGTGAAATAATAGTCGCCCGTGGCCATCACCACATCGCTGTAGCGCGGACTCTGCGGATAGCGGCGCAGATAGTTGTTGAGCAAGTCAAGAGCCTCATCGTCGCCGCAGTAGAGCGTGGCCATTGACATGTAGTACAGGGCCTCCTCCTGCTGCGCCGTTACCGGGTCAAGGTTTCTAACCTGCACAAACTGGTCAAGGCATCCCTCATAATTCTTATCGTTGTACATGGCAACTCCGCGGGCCATATATCCGGCCGCGGTACTCCTGTTAATCTGGGCATCCATGCGGGGTGCACCGATAACAGCAGCTGCCATCATGGCGCTTATAACAATACGTCGTTTCATTTACGTGATTCAGGATATTTCCCACAAAATTACACCAAATTTTGAAATTATCCTTATCTGTCAGCGTTAATATTGCTCCCCGGACCACCTCTATTAAAAAATTGTGTAAAAAATTCCTCATTTCGGCATTATAACCTAACTTTGCAGAACTTTCCCCACTCTGCCTATGAACAATCTTTCATATCTGCGCTTGCCTCTTTTGGCGTTGGTGGCCGCCCTGGTGGCCGCCTGCGCAAGCATGGGACGTCCCGAAGGCGGTCCACGCGACGAAACTCCACCCGTTTTTGTCAAAAGCCGCCCCGCCCCTTCCGCCCTCAACGTCAGCACCGACAGAATTGTCATTGAGTTCGACGAAAACATCCAGGTCGACGACCCCTTGAACAAAGTGGTTGTCTCCCCCGCCCAAAGCACCCCGCCCCGCGTCACCGGCGTGGGCCACCGTGTTACCGTCAACCTCATGGACTCGCTGATTCCCAACACCACTTACACCATCGATTTCACCGACGCCATAAAGGACCTCAACGAGGGTAACATCCTCGATGGCTTCGCAATGGCTTTCTCTACCGGCTCCGTGCTCGATTCCCTCTGCATCTCCGGCATGGTTTTCCAGGCCGAAAATCTGGAACCCGCCCAGGCAATGCTCGTAGGCGTCCACTCCAATCTCTCCGACACCGCTCTCACCACTCTCCCCTTCGACCGTATAACCCGCACCAACCAACTCGGCCAGTTCACCATACGCAACCTCAAGCCCGGCAACTACCACGTGTTTGCCATTAACGATGTGAACCGCGACAACAAGTGGGACCGCTCCGAAGATGTGGCTTTCTACCCCGTGTCCGTATCCCCAACCGCTTCGCGCGTCAATCGCACCGACACCGTCAAAGCCTCCGACGGTGTCACCGACTCCATCATTGTCACCGAAGTAACCGCATTCGCGCCTAACGACTTGCTCCTCACTTGGTTCAACGAAAACTATAAGGCTCAGTACATTACCAAAAACGAGCGCCGCGACCGCAACAAAATCATCTTTGAAATGGGCGCGCCCTCCGACACTTTCCCCTCGCTCCGCTTTGTTGGCGGAAAATTCGACGGTGAAGACTTCAGCCGTTTCTCCCGCCTGCAGGCCTCAGCCACACGCGACACCCTCACATACTGGATTACCGACACCGCCCTGGTGGCAACCGACTCCATCTACCTCGCAACAACCTATCTCCGAACCGACTCCCTCAACCAACTCGTCTGGACCACCGACACTCTCAACTTCTCCCTCCGTCCCCAAAAGGAGAAAAAAGAGAAGAAAAAGAAAAAAGATGAGGAGGCCGACTCCCTCCCCGTGGTTCCCGAAATCGAACTGCTCAAAATGAAAAGCTCCATCGGCTCGCAGGCCGAGGTCTATTCCCCCCTCATTCTGGAGTTCAGCGAGCCCGTGAGCGAGTTTAATCCCCTTGGTGTTCACCTTGAAATCAAGGAGGGCAAGGACACGGTGTGGACTGCCGTCGACCCGCCCGAGTTCCTTCCCCCCGGCCCATACTCCCCCCTCACATTCCGCTCCGACTACAAGTGGGTGCCGGGTGCGAAATACCGCTTCACGCTCGACTCGCTTGCTGTGGTGGGCATCTACGACCACCACATAGGCCGACAAAACGTTGAATTTTCCGTGCGCCCAACCGAGGACTATGGCAACATCACCTTCAACATCTCCTCCCTCACCGGACCTCACGCTTTTGTGCAGCTGCTTAATTCTCAGGATGCTCCCGTATGGACTCTCCCGGTTACGGGCAACTCGGTGACTTTCAACAATGTCCTCCCCGGAACCTACTATGCCCGTCTCATTGACGACCGCAACAACAACCTCAAGTGGGACACCGGTTCAATCACCGATTCCATCCAACCTGAGGACGTGTTTTACTTCCCAAAGAAAATCAACCTCAAGAAAAATTGGGACATAACCCAGTCGTGGGACATTCTTGAAACTCCCGTCGACCTCCAGAAGCCTCAGGACATAAAGAAGAACAAACCCAAACGAAACAAAAATCAGCAGGACCAATACCCTGACGAGGAGGAGGACCAGTACTACGACGAATTCGGAAATCCCGCCGTGGACCCCGACGACCCCTTCGGAAAACGTAAAAACAGAAACTATAATCGCACCAACCGCAACAACGTGGGCCGAAACGGCCTTGGCTCCAATGGCATACGCGGCGCGGTGTCAATGTAAAGTTGTAAAGTGACAATTTGTTATGCAGCCCTCTAACCCCGAATCTGTTCGCCCAATACCCCCCGAACCCACGCTGCGGCGCCTTCCATGGTATCTGGCCTGCGTGAACATGCTCCGCTCCTCCGGCGTGGAACACGTCTCATCAACGGCCATCTCCAAGAAAATCAACGTCGACGCCTCGCAGATAGCCAAGGACCTGTCGGTGCTTCCCATCAAAGGCAAAACACGTATCGGGTACGAAGTCTCCGCCCTTGAACGCGCTCTTAAGGATTTTCTTGGCTTCACCGCCCCTCACCCCGCCGTGATGATGGGCGTCGGCTCTCTCGGCGCCGCTCTTATTGCCGACCGCGGTTTGCAGCGCTTCGGCCTCGACGTGGTGGCCGGTTTCGACACCGACCCCTCCATTATCGGCAACTGCATCAAGGGCGTGCCCGTGTTCGACGTATCCGAGCTCTATGTGCGTCGGGCCGCCTACGGGGCTGAAATCGGAATTCTGGCCGTGCCCGTCGAGCATGCCCAGTCCGCTGCCAACCTCCTTGTGGCCTCCGGCGTGAAAGCAATCTGGAACTTCACCCCTTACCGCATCACTGTACCTGCCCGCACTGTGGTTGAAAACACTTCCATTTATGCCGACTTGGCCGTGATTTACAGCCGTCTGAAATCCTCGTAACAGCAATGAAATTCCTTGAAGTTGACCTTGATTCGCAGGCTGTTGAGGTAATTGCCGATTCCGCGCTTACCCTCCCCGGGCGCCCCCTCTTCATCCCCGACCTCCCCGAGGTGCCACGTTGGACCCTCCGCCCCCTTTTGGCTGTGCGCGTTTCGCGCCTTGGCAAATGCATCAGCCCCAAATTCGCCCACCGTTACCGCGATGCCATCACCGTGGTTCTGCGCCTGCTTCCCTCTGTCCACTCCGGCATCTCTTCACTGATTGACTGCGGCATTAACCTCGGTTCCTGGATGGAAGCTTCCCAAGCACTCTCCGCCCCGGAACTCCCGGTGGAAGCTCTCGGACAGTCCGTCACGCTCACCGATGTTCACGCCCTGATTGACCGCGCTATTGCATGGGTAAGCCGCGGGGCGACCCTCAAAATGGGCGATGTCCTTCTCCTCCCCATCTCCGCCATCGCTCCCGCCGAAGTGCACATTGGCTTCAACACCGCAGCCACCCTCTGCGGTCAACCGGTCCTCAATCTCCGCATTCGCTAACGCACTGTCATCGCACGCTTGTCAACGCCCCGCGCACTCTCATCCCCATAAGGACTTTTGGCTCGGTCAGCCCTTGTCAAGCTAAGAAATACTCTTTGATTATAATTCTAAAGAATTGTCTTTCAGAAGAAAATCGTAGATGCTCATAGTTGTTACACCTTGATTGTCTCGTTCAACTAATATAGGGTGTCCTACTATTATGATTTTCTTGAATGAGTCATCGACATTACGAAATGAGTTTCGCTCTTGCTCAACTTTTTCTTCCGACTCCATACGGTAAGCAGATTGAATATAATATCGTTGGTTACCTCTATTGGCTACAAAATCAATTTCATAGCTTATCTTTTTCTGTTTTCCTTCTGTATCTCTAATAGTAACCGGCACTACGCCAACATCTACATTAAAACCTCTTACCAACAGTTCGTTATATATCACATTCTCCATCATGTGAGACTTTTCTAACTGACGGAAATTTAATCTCACATTTCGTAGACCTAAATCTGTAAAGTAAAATTTATATGGTGTGCCTATGTAACCTTTTCCCTTAACATCATATCTTTGGGCTTTCTCTATGAGAAAGGCATCGCATAGATACCCTAAATATTGTTTTATGGTCTTATCAGTTACACCCTTCTTGTTAGCACTTACAAATGTATTGGCCAACTTAGTTGGATTTGTAAGACTTCCAATACTTGATGATATGAAATCAAGAAGCATTTCAAGTTCCTCGTCATTCTTAATTTTGTATCTCTCTATTATGTCAGTTAGATACGTCTTGGAGAACAATGCCTTAAGGTATGCGGCCTTTCGATTTGGAGTAGAATATTCCAAAACCTGCGGTAATCCTCCAAAAGTCATATATTCCTCAAAAGAAAGCTCAACAGTTTGTTCGCTAACTGACATATACTCTTTAAAAGTCAATGGATAAATTTTAATCTCTTCACCGCGACCTCTAAAACGGGTATCTATATCTTTTGATAAAAATTTAGCATTGCTTCCTGTTACATACACGTCGGCATTAGGAACCTTTAAATAACTGTTGAGTACATCTTCAAATTCATCAACTAATTGAATTTCATCAATTAGAATATAAAATTGTTCGGAATCAGACATCTGACTGTCTATATACGCCAACAAAATATCGGGGTCACGAAGTTCCTTATTACGTCGATCCTCTAAATCTACCATTATTATATGGCTGTCATCGACACCTTGAGTTCTTAGCCAATCAGCAAACAAATTAAAGAGCAGATAAGATTTTCCGCATCGGCGAACGCCTGTAACAATCTTAATCATATTGTTGTGACGGCACTCTATCAGTTGATTTAAATATATATCACGTTTGATTTTCATGTCAATTCCGAAAATTGGTCACTTGTTACCATTTTTCGGAATACAAAGGTAACGACAATGTTTGAATATGCCAAATATTCGCTATCGCACTGTCACCGCACGTTTGTCAACGCCCCGGGCACTCCACACGCCAAGCCCGCCTTGAACATTTGTAGGTAACGGAGCCGATGTCCCCAAAAACACCGAGTGCCCGAACACCACATCGTTGTCGTAAGCGCTCCAAAAGTCATAAACCGGTTTCTCCACGCGGCATAGGCTCACCTCAATCTCATCGCCAACAGCAAATTGCGGCACGAACAGTCCTGTGTCAAGCTCATTTTTCGGCCGGAACACCGGTACTTCCACCTTTGCTCCCGGAACTGTTGTCGATATGGCTCCCAACATTGCGGGATAAGCGCGTCGCCTCCGGCCGTATTCTTTGATTTCCAGGTTGTAATATGCCGGGCAGTCGGCCGGCGCTGTAAAGTAAAGTGTGCCGGTGCGCAGTGTGTCGCTGTCGGCTCCGCGAAACACAATGCTGTCAATCGTCGTCGGCTCCGGCATCCGGCACTCGGCCCGGGCATGCAAGTTGTCAAACTCAACATCCACCGTATATGTTCGCCCCGGAACGCCCTTCATGTCAAAGCTGTAGTAGCGGAACGGTGGGAAATAACCGGAATTCGGCCCACCGGTCAGTATCACGCTGTCGCACCCGTCGCTAACCACAACCTTACCCCACCTTATCATCATCTCCGCCACGTTTCCACCCTCGGTGCTCGGCGGCAGCGATGAGGTGAACATCACCACCGGATAGCCGTCGGAATCAATCCACCCCTCTATCACCGGCAGTCGCATCGGCTCCTCGGGTATGTCGCTACTAGCAGCTGCAAATAAGGCCAGTGCTGCGCCAAAAAAAATATGTATGCGTGCTGTTTTCATTCAAGGTGCAAAGGTACGTAGAAAAGCAGTCATCACCCCCTCCATTTACTAAAAATCCTTAAAACAACCAAAAAACACTTAATTCCTTCGTGCGCTCTCCATAAGCATTAGCGGTTTGCGTTGCCCCGAATGTTTCCAATCCAACAATTTGCTGTAAGAGCCTGCCCTATATATTATGTGGCAGGCTCTAAATGCTGCGTTTCATTGACTTACGAATAAAATTCGCTGCTAAATGACATTTTTCTTGGGGAATAATCAAACAACTTCCACACTTTTCTTGGGGAACAACCGCACAGGCCCCACATTTTTCTTGGGGAACAACGGAGGGAATCAAATACTTTTATTGGTATGAGACACCGTCATTACAGAGATATCTTCTAAATAAATGTCATTATAATGACATTTATTCCAAAAACATCATTGTAATGATATTTATATCAAAAGTATCATTGTAATGATATTTTATATAACTTTGCACCATGGATACACTTAAAAGACAGTCTGCTTCTTTGTTGAAGCATGTTTCAACGGCTCACGTCCGCAATCTGTACGATTCAATATCTTGGAACGCCCGGCTCATTGGCATTAAGAGTCCATTCGATAAGGAATGTTAAAGCCGGGGTCGCATATCCTCGAAG
>JAMPBC010000030.1 GCA_023666905.1 Bacteroides sp.
GCTTTAACATTCCTTATCGAATGGACTCTAAGAGCCCTGCCCGGAATGTATGTTATGGGGAGGCAGCCTCATCCTCCCCATGAACGGTGAGTGGAAAAACAGCCCATAAAGCCAAGTTTTTTCACCCACAAGGGTGATTTGTGTGCTTTTTTCATTAATTTTGCTTTTTGAAGAAAGCCATAGCACTGACATAGACCAATGAACGAAGAAGCCCTCAATCAATTATACCTCAAGGACACTGCTTTTCAGGACCTTATGCAGAAACGCATTTTCAACGTTCTGCTTGTGGCCTCGCCCTACGATGCTTTCATGATGGAGGAAGACGGACGCATTGAGGAACAGCTTTACTTCGAGTATGTTGCATTGAATCTAAGTTCACCTCCGCGTGTAACACGTGTCACCACCACCGAACAAGCCATTGAAGCTATTCGCGAAAAGCACTTCGGGCTCACCATAATGATGCCCGGCATGGACATAAGCGAAACATTTGCCGGCGCCAGAGAACTGAAAGCCCTCCGCCCCACCATGCCGGTGGTTGTCCTGACGCCATTCTCAAAAGAGGTTTCCAGGCGGTTGGCCAACGAGGACTTCACAGGGGTCGACTATGTTTTCAGCTGGTTAGGAAATGTTGACCTGCTGCTCGCTATTATAAAACTACTTGAAGACAAACGCAACGCCGACAAGGACATAAACGAAGTGGGCGTGCAGATGATTCTTGTGGTGGAAGACTCCGTACGCTTCTACTCATCGGTACTTCCCCACATCTACAAGGACCTGCTCAAGCAAAGTTACGAGTCATCCACCGAAGCGCTCAACGAACATGAGCAAATGCTCCGCATGCGCGGACGCCCGAAGGTGATGCTTGCCCGCAACTACGAGGAGGCCATGGAAATTTATTCCCGCTATGGTCAGAATCTGCTCGGGGTGATAAGCGATGTGTCGTTCAACCGCGAAGGTAAAAAGGACAAACATGCCGGCTTGCGCATGGCTCAGGAGCTCCGTAAGGACAATCCATTCTTGCCCATAATCCTTGAATCGTCCGAAAGCGAAAATCGCGAGAAAGCCCGGGAAATAAACTGTGTGTTCATTGACAAAAACTCCAAGAAATTTCCCGTTGACCTCAGCGCGGCCATAACCGAACAATTCAGCTTCGGCGACTTTGTGATGACCGACCCCGCCACGGGTCATGAAATCAGAATACGCTCACTCAAGGACCTGCAATACCATATTTTTGACATTCCGGGCACAGCACTGCTTCACCATGCCTCGTCAAACGACATATCACGTTGGCTCTATTCACGCGCTCTCTTTCCCATTGCCAACGTTATAAAAGGGCACCGGTTCTACTCACTTGACGAGGTGCCCGCCGTACGCCAGCTATTCTTTGATCTCATTGTCAAGTACAGGGTAATGAAAAACAGAGGCGTGGTGGCCGTGTTCCGCAAGGACCGTTTTGACCATTACTCCAACTTTGCGCGCATAGGCGAGGGCTCGCTTGGCGGCAAAGGACGCGGCCTGGCGTTCATTGACCACATCATCAAGCAGAACCCCATTTGCGACAACTTCTACGGGGTAACCATCACCATACCCCGCACTGTTGTGCTCTGCACCGACATTTTTGATGAGTTCATGGACTCGAACAACCTCTATCCCATTGCGTTGAGTGATGTCGACGATGCTACAATTCTATCGGCATTCCTGTCGGCACGTCTGCCCGAACGCATTCGCGAGGACCTGGCCTCGCTGTTCGATGTCATTGACAAGCCGCTTGCCATACGCTCCTCAAGCCTCTTGGAAGACTCTCACTACCAACCTTTTGCCGGAATCTACTCCACCTACATGATTCCGCACACAACCAACAAGGAAAGCATGGTGAAAATGCTCACCGACGCCATAAAGGGTGTGTATGCATCAGTGTTCTACGCCGATAGCAAGGCCTACATGACCGCCACGTCCAACCTCATTGACCAGGAGAAGATGGCCGTGATTATCCAGGAGGTGGTGGGTCAGAATGTCGACAATCTTTATTTCCCATCATTCTCCGGCGTTGGACGTTCGCTCAACTATTACCCGCTGGGTAATGAAACCGCTGAGGATGGTGTGGCGGAAGTGGCCGTTGGGCTTGGGAAATATATTGTCGACGGGGGACTGAGTCTCCGGTTCTCTCCCCGTCATCCGGCCCACGCTCTTCAAACTTCGGAACTGACTCTCGCATTGCGTGACACTCAGACAAGGCTTTATGCCCTTGACCTCAGCAACATTGACAAATTCAAGGTTGACGACGGCTTTAACATCATCAAGAAATCAGTTCAGGACATAGCTCCGTCAGGGGCATTGCGATACATGGTGTCGACCTACGATTACCATGACAACATGCTCCGCGACTCCGACTTTGGTGAGGGACGCCGCGTTGTCACCTTCAACAACATACTAAAACACGAAGCCTACCCTTTGGCCATGGCCGTTGACTTCATGCTTTCAACCGGACAACGCGAAATGAGTCGCCCCGTTGAAATTGAATTTGCCGGTATGATTGAACATGGCAATCAGGCCTCGAAAGGTAAAATATACTGGCTCCAGATTCGTCCCATTGTGGAGCGCAAGGATTTGGTTGACGAACATCTGCTGAATCTCCCCGACTCCGATTTGATCCTCCGCTCCAACACGGCATTGGGTCACGGCACAATTACCGGTGTGCGTACCGTTGTGTATGTTCGTCCGGAATCATTCTCACCCTCCTCCAACTCACTCACGGCACGGGAAATTGAAAAAATCAACCGACAACTCACAGCCGAGGGTATCCAATATATTCTCATTGGCCCCGGCCGATGGGGTTCCAGCGACTCATCGCTCGGAATCCCCGTAAAGTGGCCCCAGATTGCCAATGCCCGCCTCATTGTGGAGTCCTCCATTGGAAACTACCGCATAGAGCCGAGTCAGGGCACACACTTTTTCCAGAATCTGACTTCGTTCGGAGTTGGCTACTTCACAATTGACACCGGTGCCTCAAACGGGTTCTATAATGTTGACTATCTCAACTCGTTGCCTGCAAAATATGAGAGCGAGGCCGTTCGTATTGTAGAATTTGCATCGCCGCTCGACATTGGCATTGACGGGCGCAAAGGCCTGGGAGTGGTTGCCAAACCCGGCATCGGTTCCGCCATGCTTTCAAATGATAATTCCTCTAATAGCTAACCCCCACACTTCCCGATAAATGTCCCTTATAAATTCTTTAAAACGTGCATTAGGTTTCCCGAATGAGTTTGACGGAGATGACGATGACGACCTTCTTGACGACGAACTCAACGATGATGACGAGGAGCTGCGTGACGACCCTGACTTGGAAGAACTTGACCTGGCGGATGAAACGCCTGGACAGGATTCAAGCCCTACGCCCCCTTCCGATGTTGAGATTGCAGCCGTGGCAACCGGCATTTTCGACGTGGTGCTGAAATACTTCAACTCGCACCAGCCGGAAATAGTGCAGAAGTGTCTTGACCTTGACGTGCAGCGCAAACTGCTCATTGAGGAGGTGGACACCGACCTTCGCGAGCGACTGGCCGCTTTAGCCGACATTGCCTGCCGACGCGGAGAAAACCGATGGGCTGAAAAGCAGCAAAAAATGGGGGCAGAGTTGATGAAACTCAAATCGGAATACAACACCGTGCGGCAGCAACGCGAAGAGTTTCAGAGCGCCCAACTATCCGCCACACGGCAAAAACGCGCCTTGACTGACCGCATAAAGGATTTGGAAAATCAGGTGGTGACACTGGAGGCCGAGCGCGAACAGCTGCAGCTTGAAAACCGGAGCATGGCCAACAGGATTCGCAACACCGACTTTCCGGTGGTTGGCACACCGCAACCCGCAGCCGATTCAACCGAACTGCAGAAACAGATTGAAACTCTCCAGCAGGAAAATAATGAGCTGAAAGAAAAGCTTCAAGTGGCAGAAAACAGTTCGGCAAAGCTTCAGAAAGAATTGGAGGAGGCCCGCAGGTTCTCAAACATGGGAAATCCGGAGCGCGATGCTGAACTTGAGGAACTTGAAAAGCAGCTTACGCCGTTGAAAGAGCTCAAAGACGCTGCCGAAGCCAAAGTGATAGCCCTGACCAGAGAACTCAAAGAGTCCGATGCAACAATCAAAACACTGCAAAAAAGAGTAACCGAAAGCGCGGCACAAGCTCAACAGAGTTCGGAGGAAATCGAATCGCTCCGCGCAACCATTGAGAAAAATCTATACACTCACGCAACAGTGGAATCGGAACTGCGCAAGGAATTAGAGCTGCTTAAACAGACTTCGTCATTGTCTGAAAATCCGGCTGCTGAAGCCAAGTCACCGGATGAGGCCGCTAATGCCGACAGTTCAACACCCGGAACATACCCTAAAAAGAAACATAGGAAAAAACGCAAAAACTCACGTCAGCAGCAGGAAGCCACCCTTTCGGGCATCACCGACGAGGCTGAAACTCCCGCAGTTAAAATATCAGCCATTGACGAGCTCATGGAGAGTACCGATTGGTTCGTTGCGCCCGAGCCCGTTCCATTGAAAAAAGACCCGGAAGTTGAAGAGAACTTCGGCTACAAGGAACCGCAAAAGAAAAACGACACTCCGGCGGACGACCGTCAGCTCACCTTGTGGTGACAACTGCCGGAAACGCATCATAACAAAATCAAACAACAGAAGCAAAACGCATGAAACTCATCAAAATATTTTTGGCTCTCTCCCTACTCTTCCCCTTTACCGGTTCAGCCAAATCCGGAGCATCATCGGTAAAGAACTTCCCGGAACTTGAACGCTATGTGGACGGCACCCAGCAGCCGGCCAAGATGGCGCCGTTGCAATACGCTCCCGATGGTTCCGGCTACCTTGGAATAAGCGCCGACGGCAAACGTGTGTTGAAATTCGACATCAAAACCGGTAAAGAGCTTGAAACCATAATGGACCTCACGCACACACGCGAAACCACCCTTAACCACATAGAGGGATTCCAGCTCAGTCCGGAAGGCTCCAAGCTTCTGGTTTACCTTGACAGCGAGAACATTTATCGCCGCTCCTTCTCCGCCCGATACTATATCTACGAACTTCGCTCACGGCTCCTCAAGCCGCTTTCAACCGAGCACCCTCGTCAGCAATCGGCAATTTTTTCACCTGACGGCCGCATGATTGCTTTCGTTGCCGATGGCAACATCTACATCAAAAAACTCGACTATTGGTCGGAAGTTGCCGTGACAACTGACGGCGTCAAGAACAAAATCATAAACGGTGTTCCTGACTGGACCTACGAAGAGGAATTTGCCACTACTTGCTCCATGACCTGGTCGCCCGACAATCTGGTGCTCTGCTATTTGAAATACAATGAAAGCGACGTTCCCATGTTCTCGTTCCCCCTCTACGAAGGGAGTTGCAACCCCATGAAGCAATATGCTCTCTATCCCGGAGAATTCAGCTACAAGTATCCGGTGGCAGGACAGCAGAACTCAAAGGTGACTCTTCACTCCTACGATGTTGAAACACGTAAAATAAAGGATATTACCCTCCCCGGCACCCAAATTGAATATATTCCCCGAATTCAATTCGGTCCCACGGCCGGACAGCTTATGGTGACAACGCTTAACCGCGCTCAAAACCGAATGGAGCTGTTCAGCGTTCACCCCAAGTCAACCGTGTGTAAATCCGTGTTGGTCGAGCAGTGGAAAGCATGGCTTGACCCCGCCACCTACGAAGACATCCACTTCATGGCTGGCAGCTTTGTCATCACCTCATGCCGCTCAGGCTACAAGCACCTTTACGAATATTCCTACTCCGGAGCCCTGCAACGGCAAATAACTTCGGGCAACTATGACGTAGAAGCTTATTACGGCTGCAACAGCGTGGGCACACATTTTTATTGCTCTACATCCTCCGGGGCAATAAACCGCGTTGTGAGCAGCGTTGACCGCAAAGGCAAAGTGACCGACCTCTCACCGAAAGAGGGCTACGGAACCGCCACATTCAGCCCCGACATGGAATACTACACACTCTGCTACAGCAACGTGACAACGGCACCGCGCTACACCCTTTTCACATCGTTAAACAACAAGGAAATCCGCACACTGCTTGACAACGTCAACTATCAAAAAAGATGGGAATCGGCTCCAAAAGCGGAATTCTTCACCATGAGCAACGACGGCCTGACCCTTAACGGCTACATCATCAAGCCCGCCGACTTCAACCCGTCAAAGCGCTACCCCGTAATCATGTATGAGTATCAGGGCCCGGGCTCACAGCAAGTTCTGAACCGCTGGCACATCGACTATGAAAATTATTTCGCCAAAGCCGGATTCGTGGTGATGTGTGTCGACGGGCGTGGCACCGGCGGACGCGGACGCAGCTTTCAGGATGTGGTTTACAAACAACTCGGGCACTATGAATCCATTGACCAGATTGCAGCGGCAAAACACGCCGCGAGTCTGCCCTACGTAGATGCTGACCGCATTGCCATTTTCGGGTGGAGCTATGGCGGCTACGAAGCCATTATGGCAGCCTCACAGCCAAATGCGCCTTACGCTGCAGCCGTTGCAGTGGCTCCGGTAACCGACTGGCGATACTACGACACCGTTTATGCCGAACGCTACATGCTCACGCCTCAGGAAAACGAAGATGGCTATGACCAATCTTCGACACTGACGCATGTCAACAATCGGGCTTGTCCGCTGTTAATAATGCATGGCACCGCCGATGACAATGTTCATTTCTTCAACTCCGTGCAATATGCTTCGGTGGCTGAAGCCGAGGGGAAATGGCTTGACATGCTTCTGTTCCCCAACATGAACCACTCCATCAACTCATGCAAGGCCCGCTCGGTTGTCATGGCACGGTTGCTTGACTACCTCCAGCGAAACATGTAAAAAAAGAACCGAACTTCAAAAAAGAAATGGAGCAACGCCTCAACAACGGAAAGGGAATATTCCTTTTATGGCTTAATTGGCTGCTTGGCAGCGGGATGATTACGCTTCTCGCGTTATTGTCAATTTGGGTGCGCCCGCTCTACATGCCATTTGTTGCATACGGATTCCAACTCTTTGCCTTTACGCTCATCAGGCATAACCGCACCAAGCGCCTGCCTGTTTGCTACGTTTTCCCGTTTGTGGTTTCAAGGGTCATGTTCTGGTCCGGCACCGTAATGCTCATCATTAACCTGCTCTTTTCGCGTTGGTTGGTCGACAAGGTGTTCGACCCTACTACAATCAACCCTGAAATACCGTTCATCTGCACCCTGATTGTTTGGCCCATCACCGCCCTCACCTGCGCATGGGCCTACACCCACCGGCAAAGCCTTTCATTTTGCCGCGACTGCCGCATGCGTTCCGGCACGGCGGCCGAACGCGGATTTTTAGGAATGATTTTCACACGCGAAGGTTATTATCAAATCCGCATGGGCCTGCTCATTTCGTTGGGAGTAAGCATTGTGGCATGGAGCTACTACGCCCTCACCTACGTGAACTCCCACCTGTCAGTACCCGATAAGTTTGTGTTTTTTTGGTCCGAGGCCATGCTTTGGTTGGCTGCTGCAATTTATCTGGGAGCCCGTTATCTGGGAATCTGGGGCTACTACTGTCAGGACGTAGAGGGAAGTGTGGCACGGCACGGACGTTCAACCCAAATGCGCTATATTCTTGTTGCCGACAATCTTATTTGTCTGCGCCCGCCACAAACAGCCGCCGACGTGCTCATTCCCGGAGTTAACAATTACGATACTCCCGCATCAGTGTTCCACTCCTATCATAACACAGTGAGCATGACGCAAGCTGAACGGTTCTTTACCAATCTCACAAGCCTCAGCAATGTCAAGCTGCGGTTCTTCTACGCTAACATTTCAGGCAACGCCGATTGCAACATTTTCCACTACTTCGGCTTCCTTACACCTGAACAAAAAGCCCGATATTCCGAACTGCACCCGGAATATGAATGGGTGACCTTCCGCGACGTTGTCAAGATGCTCAATTCCCAGGAACTCAACCCCTTGATGAGTGCCGAATTAATCAGGCTCTACAAAATAACCATGGCGTGGAAAACCTACACCAAGAATGGAATGCGCCGCTACAAAATAAAGCATTACCGGCCCACCTTCCGCCTTGAGGACTTGGTGAACTGGACTGTGGATTACAATGACGCCGCATGGCTCTACGTTGCCGACAACAATCAGGATGTGCCGTTCTATCACCTGCGGCGTTTGTGGCGTAAATATGTGAACGGGGTTGGCAATTACATTGAGGAAATCACTCCACCACAAGACGACAACAAAGAGGAATGAGCATGATTATAGTAACCGGCCCAACTGCCTGCGGCAAGACAGCCCGAGCCGTTGATTTGGCCAAAAGACTCAACGGTGAAATTATCAGCGCCGATTCACGCCAGGTTTACCGCGGCATGGACCTTGGCACCGGCAAGGATTTGGAGGAATACGGCTCGGTACCCTATCATTTGATTGACATTTGCCCGGCAGGCTACAAATATAACCTGTACGAATTTCTGCGCGATGAAAAGAAGGCCGGGGAAGAGATTCAATCACGCGGCAAACTGCCCATTGTGTGTGGAGGCACCGGCCTGTATGTTGAATCAATTGTGAATGGGCTCACTCTTCCGGAAGTCCCTGCCAATCCCGAACTGCGGGCCTCACTTCAGGATAAAACGCTTGAAGAGCTCACCGAAATTCTCTCCGGCATGAAGAGGCTCCACAACACTACCGACGTTGACTCGTGCAAACGCGCCATCCGGGCCATTGAAATTGAAACTTACTATGCCGCTCATCCCAATCAAGCCTCACTGGCAAAACCGCATCCAATAACCGATGCCCTTATAATTGGCCTTGAAATTGACCGTGAAACACGCCGTGAAAGAATCACCGCGCGATTGAAAAAACGCCTTGAGCAGGGAATGATTGAGGAAGTAAGCCGGCTACTCGCATCAGGTATCGCGCCTGAGGATTTGATTTATTATGGCTTGGAATACAAGTTCATCACCCTGTTCCTCACCGGGCACCTTTCACGCAATGAAATGGAACATGACCTTGAAATTGCCATCCACCAGTTTGCAAAACGCCAAATGACATGGTTTCGCGGAATGGAACGCAGGGGACATCACATTCACTGGTTGCCTTTTGACATGGATGGCGAATTGTTCATAAACTCCGTAATCCGACTCCTCAATGCTCCCGCATAAATTCATCCCGCTCCTCACGGCCGTGCTTTGGACACTCGGCATATCGGCATCAGCCGACGCGCCCAATCGCCGCTACCACGACAACATAACGCAGATTTGCGACACAACCATACTCATCTCAATTCCGGATTCAGCGCCACTTTCCCAAGCGCTTGAAATAAGAGGCAAGTTGCCTCAGGCCGCCGATTTTTCACCGCTTCAGGCTCTGGGGGTGCTGTGGAATGTTAACGCGGCAGAAAATGAATATTACTCCGCCACCATCCGTCCATGCAATCCCATGCCCGACGAGGTGTTTGATTATCGGTTTGTTATGTTTGACGTTTGCCGGCACACTGCCGCGGGCGACAGCACAATTTTCAGTCACCGCTTTAAAGACTTGTTCGGAATGGACCGAGCCGAGAACACTTTGGGAGTGGAGATTGATTTCAACCAACGCATTGCCACCGTTTACGGCGGAGAAAAGCAGCTTGAAGAGATAATCCGGATTCAAATGGACGCACCGGTTTCACCTCTTATGGGCGTATGCGCCGACGGGCGTGCCGACCTGTCGCTCGTGGTGAGCGAATGGATTCCCAATCCTCGCCAAGCCCTTATCACCCCTTGGACAAAGCAGGAGATTTCAACTTATCTTGCAAAAGCCCAGCCCCCGGAAGGTTTGTACAAATATCTTGACCGCAACACCGACCCGCGGTTGAGCCGACCCGGAGGGAATTACACCCTTGCATTGATAAAAGCGTCCGCCGGCGGTTATGACCTGATTTACATTGACGGAGCCGCAACCAACGCCACTCAGTGGGAACCCGGCATGCTGAAAGCCAGGCTCACACCAACCATATTCCAAAACCAGTATGACCTTGTTTGGTACGACTCCATGTTCAATGCACTCGCTCAGGATTGCAGCGCATCAATTGAACAAGGTGCCATATTAACCATTAACATCCCTGCAATAAAAGCTTCTATGCGGTTTTCGCTTGTGCCGCAGGATAAGTAATCTCACCTGTGTCCTGATTATAAGTGAGCACCGAATCAAACAAATCAACTGTTATAACAGACGCTGTGCGTTGCACCCTGTAAACGGAGTTTTGCGCTTCAATTGACTCAATGTACCTGTACAGGGCATCGGGAAGCTTATCGTAGAGAAATTGCTGTGGGAGCACCACACCATTGCCGTTCACATCAATCCATTCGTAAGAGTTATCGAACGTCAGAGTGGCCCCCTTCTTGATTTGCACAATTTCACGACCACCCTCCTCGGTGTAGCTTTGAAGTTCTCCAAATGGGAAATATTCCGATACGAATTGCGAAATCGCCGAGGGGAGATCATCCCATGTGTCGCTGTTACATGCCCCCATCAGGAGAATGATAACAGCTAAAGCCAGCGATGAAATGGTGTTTCGGTTCATAGAGTGATAAATTCTGTTACGAAAGTATAACATTTGCCAATGCGTTTGGTTCTCAATCATCAAGCAATTAACTTTGCCAACATGGCACGCATAGCATTGTTACTATCACTCATATTTCCAATTTTGGCTCTTGCCAAAACAACCGATTCAATTCCCTCCACACTCAAGGCCGACTATGTGCAACTGGTTGAGGATGCCGATAAAGCCATTGCCGACATGAAATGGACAGACGCAATCGACCTTTTGGACCGCGCGATGAGACTTGATCCGGCCAACCCATCGAATGTGCTGCTTTTGTCAAACAAAGGAATGTTGCAATATTACAACGGAGCCGACTCCGCTTCGCTGGAAACCCTCACCATTGCCCACAACATAGCCCCGGCATCCGTTACCGTGCTCCAGAACAGAGCCAAAGTGTTCACCTCAGCAGGTCGGCTTGGCGAAGCCCTTGCCGACTATTCAACTATTATAAGCCTTGATTCCACTTTGGTAGAGCCGTGGTTCTACAGGGCCATGATTAATTTCCGTGCAGGCAAACAAGCCGAGGCTTTGGCCGACATCAATGAAATGAAACGCCGCTTCCCCGAAAGTAGCTCAACAACGTTAGCCGAAGCCACCTACCTCACATTCACCGGACAATTCAACGAAGCCATACCGTTGCTATCCAAAATAATAGAAGAAAAACCGACTGCAGCCGACTATTCTTCACGCGCACTGTGCTATCTGATGACCGGGCAGCTGCCGGAAGCTTCCGACGACATTGCCCATGGACTGGAGCTCGATCCCACCGATGGTGAGCTGTATCTCTACAGGGCCTTACTGAACAAAATGCGTTACAGACCCGACGATGCAAAAGCCGATGCTGAAAAAGCACGGCTCTACGGCGTGAGTTCCGAGCGAGTGAAAGCACTTATGCTATAAAAATTGCCAAAAACACACCAATCAAACCTTTTCCCGACATATTTGTTATCAAATTAGATTGTAATTTACGTTTTTTTCGTACATTTGCAAGCAACTATTAATAACCGAATTATAATATTGTTTAACAAACTTAACTATTAGAAGAAAATGACAACTGACACTATTGGCTCTTGGGCAGGTCTCGTGTGGAATGCACTCAACGAAGCCGACGTTCTCGGCATCAAGCAACTCAAAAAAATGACCAAGCTCAAAGAGAAAGAAGTCTATGCAGCTCTTGGATGGCTGGCCCGCGAAAACAAAGTAACTTTTGAAGAATCGGGCGACGAAAAAGCTGAAATTCTTGTGGCTTTGGTGAAATAAATTCAACCAAGTCATTCACTTTATTCCAACGAAGTCCCTACACTCAAGTCAGGGACTTTGTTGCGCAAAGGAGTTTAGGACATAACAATGGAAGCAGAAGGACTCGTAATTCGCAACACCGGCAGCCATTACACCGTGGCCATTGCCGATGGTCGTGAACTGGATTGCAAAATAAAGGGGCGTTTCCGACTGAAAGGAATACGCACCACCAACCCCGTTGCCGTTGGCGACAAAGTAATTGTATGTGAAAACGGCGACGGCTCCGCATACATAACCGAAATACTTCCACGCAAAAACTACATTATTCGCCGCGCAAGCAACCTCTCCAAAGAAGCCCACATAATTGCCGCCAATCTTGACCAGGCAATGCTCATTGTCACCCTGACTCACCCCACAACCTCAACCACCTTTATCGACCGCTTTCTCTCAACTGCCGAAGCCTATCGGATTCCAAGCGTGATTGTCATAAACAAGACCGACCTGCTTGCCGACGAAGACTCGAAAGAGCTACTTGAGGCGGTTACTTATCTCTACAATTCAATCGGTTACAAGGTTATACATGCCTCGGCGCGCGAGCACAAAGGCATTGATGAAATAAATGAGGTGCTCAAAGGGAAAACCACTCTGCTGTCAGGCAACTCCGGCGTTGGCAAGTCAACCATAATCAATGAAATAATTCCGGGTTTGGAGCTACGCACTGCCGAAATTTCACCCACTCACCTCACCGGAATGCACACCACCACTTTTTCCGAAATGTTTCCACTGCCCAATGGAGGCTACATTATTGACACTCCGGGAGTAAAGGGGTTCGGAACCATTGATTACGACAAATATGAAGTAGCCCACTTCTTCCCCGAAATATTTGCCGAATCGGCCAATTGCCGTTACGGAAATTGCACACATACCCACGAACCCGGTTGCGCTGTCCGCGAAGCCCTCGACGAGCAACGCATAGCCCAATCCCGCTATGCATCCTACCTGTCAATTCTCGAGGACATAGACCACGAGAAATATCGCCAAGGTTATTAAGGACCTGACCATTAGCACCATAAGAGCCTGCCACAGATAATTTTGCGGGAAACCCAACCACTTTAGAAAGTACAAAAAAATAAAAGAGTCAATTCCGAATTAGGAATCAACTCCTTTTAGCTTTTGTTGTTGTAAAGCGCGAACTTAGGCTTTAACAGAATCAGCTGCAGTAGTGTCAGCAGCGGTAGTGTCAACAGCAGCAGTAGTGTCAACGGCAGTAGTGTCAACAGCTTCAGTAGCTACAGTGTCAGTAGCAGCAGCTTCGGCTTTCTTTTCGCCACCGCATGAGAAAAGTGATGCGCTAAATACAACAGCAAGTAATAAAACTAACTTTTTCATTTTCTTTGTGATTTAAAATATAAAACAATTTTTTAGCTTCAAAAACGCTACAAAGGTACTACCTTTTTTTTAATCAGCAAATAAAAATTAGTTTTTTTTTGAGGAATCGTAATTTTTGTGTTAAATGTTGTAAAATTCATCGCCGCTCTAAATCTGTCATTAACAGTTAATTCGCAAATTGTCCAATCATTGGCCATTTTAGAGTCCATTCGATAAGGAATGTTAAAGCTGGGGCGGACTATCATTGAGCA
>JAMPBC010000031.1 GCA_023666905.1 Bacteroides sp.
CCTTCGAGGATATGCGACCCCGGCTTTAACATTCCTTATCGAATGGACTCTTAGTTCTGATTTTGGAGGTGAGAATATGCCGCTGCCGGATTTCTCGTTTTTCCACGTCCGGATAACGGAAATGCGGCACTTTAGAAGTCAATGGAGAGACGGACGTTGAATTGGCGGCGGGTGAGGTAGTTGGGTACGGCATACTGGATGTTGTTCACGTCCGTCACCCAATAGTAACTGCTCACGTTCGACACATCAAGAAGATTGAACACATCGACTCCAAGCCAGATGCTTTTGAAATGGCGCAGGAAGCCTTCGCGCTGCGGCTCTCCCTCCTTCACCGGAGTAAGCAAACCATACATCAACCCCACGTCCACGCGCTTGTAGGCTGGTGTGCGGAAGTAGCCTTTGTCGCGCGATGAGTGTGATGCTATGGCGGGAAGACCGTCGGAAAGGATGCCTCGCAGACTGAATTTGAGTTTAGGGAACCGGGGGAAATAATCGGTGAAGTAGAGAGCAAGGTTGTAGCGGCGGTCGTTGGGACGGGGCACTTTCACTCCGCGCAACGTTTCCTGTGTTTTCATCAACGAGAAACTTATCCAGGAGTCGCTTCCGGCCACGAACTGACCAAAGAGTTTGAAGTCAACGCCTGCGGCCATGCCCGACGATTCATTCAGTCCGCTGTAAACAATCTTAAGGTTGTCCAATTCATAGGGAATTAAGCGCGACATGGCTTTGTAATATATCTCGCCCGACAATTTGAAGGGGCGGTTGAAAGCCCGGAAAGTGTAGTCGGCCCCGGCAATGAATTGCCAGCTGCGGGGCGACTTGATTTCGGAGTTGAGCCTCACGGTGCCGTTGCCATTCTCATCGGTTATGATTTGGCGGAGCTCCTTATAATAAGGTGCCTGATAATAGAGTCCGGTGGCCACGCGGAAAGCCCAAGAGGGGGATGCCTCGGGAATGAACCCTATGTTGACACGAGGACTAATAAGAGTTTCGCTGTTGTAGCTCCAATGACTCAGGCGGAGTCCGGCATTGATGTTGAAGTAGCCTTTGGCGGAGTTTATGCGCCAGTTGTCCTGCACAAAGGCGTTTATGCGGGTGGAACTGAGGTCCTCGTGGGCCGAGAGATTGTAGATAACCTTTAGCAGGTCGGGCGACGCGGGGAGCGAGTAGCCGGCCGAGTCACGCAGCTCCCACTCGCGGCTACGCTCCATAACGCTCTGTCGGCGAAATCCCAGACCGTAGGTTAAGGTATGCCCTCCGCGAATGGATGTAACACCCTTGAGCGCAACGTCAATCACCGATGATTTCAAGCGGTTGCGTGCATGCTCGTGGTAACGCCCAACGCCCAGCTCGCCGCCAATACCATCGTCGCCACCACCGGCTCCGGCCTGGTCAAGCCAATATTCTCCTGATATATCGTAGGTGACAAGCTCATTGGTAAGAAAGCCCGAAGCGAGTAATTGCAACTGTGTGCCACGTGAGGGGCGATAGTCAAGGGTGAACGCACCGAAATAGGTTTCGAACTTATCCTTTTCGTGGCCGTCAAAGTAAACGGTGAACTGCTTGGCATCCTCGGCTGTACCGAAGTTGGTGGTACGGTTCACGGGCGTGAATTTGTAATCGTTGACCGAGATGTTGCCCAGCACGGAGAGCTTCACTTTCTGCGAGAGTTTCAATGTTAGGAAAGTTTGATAGTCGAAATAGCGGGGATCGTATTCGCCTCGTGTTTCCAGCGAACTGAGCAGGGAGTTGTTGCGCTTGTAGCGCACGCCGTGGAGCTGCGAGAAGTGCTTGGAGCTCTGCCCAATGGCCAGGTTTCCGCCCATAAGGCTCAATCCGAGGCTACCCTCGAACGACTCCGGTGTACGATAGGTGATGTCAAGCGCCGACGACATTTTATCGGCATACTCGGCGGTGAATCCACCGGTTGAGAAGCCAATAGCTCCCACCATATCGGGATTGATAATGGAAAGTCCCTCTTGCTGTCCGGAGCTTATGAGCTGGGGACGGTACACCTCTATACCATTGATGTATACAGAGTTTTCATCGTAGGTTCCGCCGCGCACGGAATACTGCGAGGAGAGCTCGTTCGATGAACTCACACCGGCCATAGTGGTGATAAGCGATTCCACGCTGCCGCCGGTGGCATCGGCTGCAAACTTATAGTCGGAAGCATCGATGCGCTGCATGGAGCCCGTTTGCTTTTTAATTTCGGTAACCTCCACTTCGCCAAGCATCTTGGTGTTCTCACGCAGGCGCATATTGAGCGTCACATCGCCTTTGGCCTTGATTAGAGTACGTGACTCCTCGTTGTAGCCAATGCAGGTGAAGATTACCACAATGGTGTCACGCGCGGCAGTAGAGAGGCGGTAGTCGCCCTCAAGACCTGTGGTGGCGCCCAGGGCCGTGCCCTTAATTCGCACAGTGGCAAATTCCACTGGTTTGGAGTCCTGATCAGTCACTTTGCCGTGAATAACAACATCGGCCCCCGAGGCACCGAGGGCAGTGAACAGAAGCAGAAAAGTAAAGATATAGTGATGGAAAAGTCGGTTCATTTCAACGAGGTTTGAATAAATAACGTTGATTTAAAGCAATAATTATACCATGGTGAAAACTTTTTGCTTAATTTTGCACCCAAAACTGTAGAAGAATGAATATAGCAATAGTTGGCACTGGATACGTTGGGCTTGTGAGCGGAGCCTGCTTTGCCGAAGTGGGCATTGACGTTACGTGCGTGGACATTGACGATGCAAAAATAGAGAACCTCCGCAAGGGGCTGATACCCATTTATGAACCGGGGCTCGACACCCTGGTTAAACGCAACATGCAGGAGGGGCGTCTCCACTTCACCACCTCGCTTGCCAAGTGCATCGACAGTGTCGACGTGGTGTTCTGCGCCGTAGGAACTCCACCCGACGAGGATGGGAGCGCCGACCTGCACTACGTTGAGGAGGTGGCCCGCGAGTTTGGGTCGCTCATCAACCGCTACACCATATTCGTGACCAAGAGCACTGTGCCGGTGGGCACCTCGTGCCGTGTGCGTCGGGTTATAGAAGCCGAATTGGCCCGCCGCGGAAGCGATGCTCCCTTTGACCTTGCATCAAACCCTGAGTTCCTGAAGGAGGGAGCCGCAATAAAGGACTTCATGTCGCCTGACCGCGTGGTTATCGGCACCGATTCCCCACGGGCCCGCAAAGTTATGGAACGGCTCTATCGCCCCTTCCTGCTAAACAACTTCCGCGTTATATTCATGGATATAGCTTCGGCTGAAATGACCAAATATGCCGCAAACTCCATGCTTGCCACCCGCATATCGTTCATGAACGACATTGCCAACCTGTGTGAACTGGTGGGGGCCGATGCCAACATGGTGCGCAAAGGCATAGGCTCCGATGCCCGCATAGGGCGTAAATTCCTGTATCCCGGCTGTGGCTACGGCGGCAGCTGCTTCCCCAAGGATGTGAAAGCTCTGGCCAACACTGCGCGAACTCACGGATACACAATGCGCATAATAGAAGCCGTGGAGGAGGTAAACCGCCTGCAGAAGGAGGTCGTGTTCAATAAACTGAAAAACGCGCTGGACTCGCTTGATGGGAAAAAGATAGCCATCTGGGGCCTCGCCTTCAAGCCTGAGACTGACGACATGCGCGAGGCTACCTCGCTGGTGGTGATTGAGCTGTTGCTCAAGCATGGCGCCGAAGTGAGCGTCTACGACCCCGTGGCCATGGACGAATGTCGCCGCCGGTTGGGCAACCGCGTGAGCTATGCGCGCGACATGTACGACGCCGCCGTGGAGGCCGACGCCGTGGCTCTGCTCACCGAGTGGAAGCAATTCCGCGTACCCTCATGGCGCGTTATCCGCAAAACCATGCGCGGCAACCTCATTGTTGACGGCCGAAACATCTACGACCCCGCCGAACTGGCCGAAGAGGGACTGGACTATAAATGCATAGGCAAAAATTAATTTGTCCAAGAGTGCAACGAATATCGGAATAATTCCTTACCTTTGCACTCGCATGACCGATGATAAATCAAAAACCACGGCAGTGGCAGCCTTCACGCAATACATGATTGCCCGCAGGCTGCGCAAAACCCCTGAACGATACGCCATTCTTGACAAGGTGTTCGACACGGTGGGACACTTCTCTATCGACAGTCTCCACGCCATTGTTGACACCGATGGCTACACCGTGAGCCGTGCCACGGTCTACAACACAATTGAACTGCTCATTGACGCCGGCCTTGTGCGCCGTCACACCTTTGGCAATCAGGCGCCGCAATATGAAAAAATCACCGGCATGTCCCGGCACTATCATTTGGTGTGCACCTCCTGCGGAAAAGTGCGCGAGCTCAAGGACGCCGAAATTGACGAACTGCTGCGCACCCGCCGTTTCGGCAAATTCCATCCCATGTATCTGGACCTTAACGTGTACGGCCAGTGTGCCACTTGCTACCGGCGCCTGCGCACCCTCACACGCCGTTCAAAAAAACAGCAGCCGGACAAACCAACCAGAAAGATTTCACGTATCCAACAATAACCCAATCATTAGCGAAATGAAAGTAGATGTATTGCTCGGGCTCCAATGGGGCGATGAAGGTAAAGGCAAAGTGGTTGACGTGCTCACCCCGCGCTACGACGTGGTGGCACGCTTCCAGGGAGGACCAAACGCCGGACACACCCTTGAGTTCGAGGGTCGGAAATATGTGCTCCGCTCCATCCCCTCGGGCATTTTCCAGCATGGACAAATTAACATAATTGGCAACGGTGTGGTGCTTGACCCCGTGCTTTTCATGGAAGAGGCCGAAAGCCTGGAGCGCTCCGGTGTTGACCTGCGCTCAATTCTTAAAATTTCCAAGAAAGCCCACCTTATTCTGCCCACCCATCGCCTGCTTGACGCCGCTCTGGAGCGTGCCAAGGGAGGTGCTAAAATAGGCACAACCGGCAAGGGCATAGGCCCCACCTACACCGACAAGATTTCGCGCAACGGCCTGCGTCTGGGCGACACTCTGCACAACTTCCGCGAGAAGTACACCGCCGCCCGCAACCGCCACCTGGCACGCCTGCACGCTCTTGGCGAAGACCCCGACCTGACAGAACTGGAGAAGCGCTGGCTCGACGCCGTTGACTTCCTCCACACATTCGACATCATTGACTCCGAACACTACATCAACCGCTGCCTCAAAGATGGCAAATCAGTGCTCTGCGAAGGCGCCCAGGGAACTATGCTCGATGTTGACTTCGGTTCGTATCCCTTTGTGACCTCCTCCAACACCATAACCGCCGGCGCCTGCTCAGGCCTTGGCGTGGCCCCCAATAAAATTGGCGAAGTGTTCGGCATTTTCAAAGCCTACTGCACCCGCGTGGGCAGCGGCCCCTTCCCCACCGAACTGTTCGACGAAACCGGCAAAGCCATCCGCGACAAAGGCCACGAATATGGAGCCGTGACTGGTCGCGAACGCCGCTGCGGCTGGATTGACCTGGTGGCCCTGCGCTACGCTATAATGATTAACGGTGTGACACAGCTCATTATGATGAAAAGCGACGTGCTCGACGACTTCGACACCATCAAAGCCTGCGTGGCCTACAAGGTTGAGGGCGAAACCATAACCGACTTCCCCTACTCCATTGAAGAGGAGCACATCGAACCCATTTACATGGAGCTTCCGGGTTGGAAAACGGACATGACGGCAATGAAATCGACCGCCGAATTCCCCGCCGAGTTCAATAACTACATCACTTTCCTGGAACGCGAACTGGGCACACCCATAACCATAGTGTCAATCGGTCCTGACCGCGAGCAGACCATTCTTCGCAACTCACCCCTGTCACATACTAAATAACGCACCTCATGGCTAAACTACGACCTTTCAAAGGACTGCGTCCTCCGCGCGAGCTGGTCACCGAGGTGGCATCGCGTCCCTACGACGTGCTTAACTCCGACGAAGCGCGCGCCGAAGCCCAAGGCAACGAAAAGTCACTTTACCACATTATAAAACCTGAAATAGACTTTGCCCCCGGCACTGACGAGCACGACGAGCGTGTGTATGAGCAAGCTTGCCGGAACTTCAACATGTTTCAGCGTAACGGCTGGTTGGTTCAGGACAGCGAACCTCACTTCTACATCTACGCCCAGACAATGGACGGCCGCACGCAATACGGCATTGTTGGCGCAGCAAGCGTCGACGATTACATGAGCGGACGCATTAAGCGCCACGAACTCACCCGCCGCGACAAGGAGGAGGACCGCATGAAACACGTCAGGGTGAACAATGCCAACATTGAGCCGGTGTTCTTCACATTCCCTGACAATGAGGTGCTTCAACAGATAATAGAAAAAGTAACAGCCGGCGAACCTGAATATGACTTCGTGGCGCCCGACGGATTCGGCCATACTTTCTGGGTTATAGACAATCCCGAGATCAACGCCGCCATCGAGCGTGAGTTTGAAGCGATACCTTACTTATATATAGCCGACGGACATCATCGCACAGCCGCGGCAGCTTTGGTGGGCAATGAAAAAGCTGCAGCCAACCCGGCTCACACGGGCAATGAGGAGTATAACTACTTCCTGGCCGTCTGCTTCCCCGCCTCGCACCTGAAAATAATTGACTACAACCGAGTGGTGCGCGATCTCAACGGCCTCACCCCACAGCAATTCCTTGAAGCACTGAACGCCGACTTCGAGGTGCGGGAAATGGGAACCGACACCTATCGACCCTCGGGACTGCACAATTTCTCGCTTTACCTTGGTGGAAAATGGTATTCACTTACAGCTCGCGAAGGGCGATATGACGACTCCGACCCCATAGGCTGCCTTGACGTGACAATATCGTCGGACCTGATTCTGCGCAACATTCTCGGCATCACTGACCTCCGCTCGGATAAACGCATTGACTTTGTCGGCGGCATCCGAGGTCTGGAAGAACTGAAGCGGCGCGTTGACTCCGGAGAAATGGCCATGGCGCTTGCCCTCCATCCGGTTTCAATGGAGCAGCTGATGCAGATTGCCGACACCGGAAACATAATGCCCCCAAAAACCACATGGTTCGAGCCAAAACTCCGGTCAGGCTTGGTAATCCATAAATTAAACGACTGACAATGAGCAACCACGGCACCTCATCATATCCCTCGGCAGGCATGTGTGAAGTGCCGTGCGGCTTTTCTGTGACCACCGAGCCATTCCGCGCCACCCCCGGCGCTTACTTCCGCTACTCGGCCCGTGGGGTTATAGTTCGCCTTGGTCTGATAACAGCTGTGCCTGTGGCTGCAGCCCTGTTGGCATCCTTGTTGGACATGCGCTGGGCCTTTGTGGCACTGATACTGGTGTTCCTTGTGGCGCCCATGGCCGTGGCCTACATTTACTTCACCCGAGTGCTCACCATTGAAGCCCAACGGGCGTTAAGCCCCAAATGTGTCACCCTGCAGCCGGGCATAGACCTGACGGTGACGTATGTAAGCGCCGATGAGGAAAACACTCCCCTTCCCGCTCAAGCCATTGCGTGGCAAGACATTGACTCAATAGAGCTGAATGGCTGTTACCTCACCGTAGAGAGCCGCATGTTAGGCTATCCTCTGCTCATCCCCACTGAAAGTTTTCCGGAGCGCTACCCCTATCAAGGACTGTGCACCGCAACCATAATTTGATTCCAACATTTAATCAATCATTGTAACATCAACATCCTCAAAAGCTTATATGGTAATATTTTTCAAAAAAGGAGCCTCTGACATCATTGCCGTTGAGTCGGACCACAAATTCTCCACACTGGAACAGGAAAAACTCACATGGCTGTTTGACGGCGCCAGACCACTTGCCTCAACATCGGTAAAAGGATGCTTCATCGGCCCGCGCAAGGAGATGATAACCCCATGGAGCACCAACGCCGTGGAAATAACCCAGAACATGGGTCTGCAAGGGATTAGCCGAATTGAGCAATTCAAGCTCACCCGCGAAGAAAACCCTGCCTACGACCGCATGCTGCAGCGCCTCTACACCGGACTTAACTCCAAGGTGTTCGACGTTACACACGCTCCGGAGCCCATTGTCCACATTTCGGACATTGCCGCCTACAACCAAGCCGAAGGCCTGGCACTGAGCAAGGAGGAGGAGCAATATCTCACCTCGCTTGCCGAAAAACTTGGCCGTCCCCTAACCGACAGTGAAGTGTTCGGCTTCTCGCAAGTGAACTCGGAACACTGCCGCCACAAAATCTTCAATGGCACCTTTGTTATTGATGGAGAAGAGAAGCCGCTGTCCCTCTTCAAGTTGATTAAGAAAACATCACAGCTGAACCCCAACAAGCTCGTGTCGGCCTACAAGGACAACGTTGCCTTTGTGGAGGGTCCGCAAGTGGAGCAGTTTGCCCCCGTGAACCCCGACCGGCCCGACCTTTTCGACGTTCGCCCCATCGACACCGTGATTTCACTCAAGGCCGAGACCCACAACTTCCCCACAACGGTGGAGCCATTCAACGGTGCGGCAACAGGTACAGGCGGAGAGATTCGCGACCGCCTTGGCGGAGGACGCGCTTCGCTGCCCATTGCCGGCACAGCCGTGTACATGACATCATATCCCAGACTTGACCCCGAACACCGCTGGGAACTGATGTGTAATCCCCGTGTATGGCTCTATCAAACCCCTTCCGACATACTTATCAAAGCCTCCAATGGAGCATCTGACTTCGGCAACAAATTCGGCCAGCCTCTGATTTGTGGCTCGCTGCTCACTTTTGAACACGATGAAAACGGCAAGCTATATGCCTACGACAAGGTGATTATGCTCGCTGGAGGCGTTGGTTTCGCAGCCCGCAAGGATGCCATTAAAGGCGAGCCGGTTGCCGGTGAGAAAGTAGTGGTGATGGGCGGCGACAACTACCGCATCGGCATGGGTGGCGGCGCCGTCTCATCTGTTGAAACCGGTCAGTATGACAATTCAATTGAGCTCAACGCCGTGCAGCGTGCCAACCCTGAAATGCAGAAACGCGTGAGCAACGTTATCCGCGCCCTTGCCGAAGCTGAGGAGAACCCCATTGTGTCAATTCACGACCACGGCGCAGGCGGACACCTCAATGCTCTCTCCGAACTGGTTGAAGCCACCGGCGGACACATTGACCTTGATGCTCTGCCTGTAGGCGACCCCACCCTATCTGCCAAAGAAATTGTGGGCAACGAAAGCCAGGAACGCATGGGATTTGTTATTGATCAAAAGCACATTGACTATGTGCGCCGCGTGGCCGACCGCGAACGCGCCCCAATGTACGTGGTTGGTGAAACCACTGATGACCATCGCTTCGTGTTCACCCGCAAAGATGGTGAAGCTCCCATTGATCTTGAACTCGCCGACATGTTCGGCAACTCTCCCAAAACGGTGATGACTGACAGCAGCGTGGACACCAAATTCTGCGCCGCGACTACTAACGACGGTGATATAGAAACATACCTGCACGATGTTCTCAGCCTTGAGGCCGTGGCCTGCAAGGACTGGCTCACAAACAAAGTGGACCGTTCGGTAACCGGCAAAATAGCCCGCCAGCAGTGTCAGGGCGAGATACAGCTTCCACTTAGCGACTGCGGCGTGGTTGCACTTGACTATCGCGGCCGTCAAGGAATAGCCACCTCCATAGGTCATGCCCCACAGGTAGCCCTCATTGACTCGGCCAAAGGCTCTGTCATGGCCATTGCCGAAGCTCTCACCAACATTGCCGGAGCGCCAATTGCCGACGGCCTGAAGGGAATCTCCCTCAGCGCCAACTGGATGTGGCCCTGCAAGAACAAAGGCGAGGATGCAGCCCTCTACAAGGCCGTTGAAGCTTGCAGCGATTTTGCTTGCAGTTTGGGCATAAACATCCCCACCGGCAAGGACTCCCTTTCAATGACCCAAAAATATGGCGAAGACAAGGTTTATGCCCCGGGAACCGTTATCATATCGGCTGCCGGTGAAGTTTCCGACGTCCGCAAAACCGTGAGTCCCGTTTTGGCCAACGTCAACTCACGTCTATACTACATTGACTTCTCCCGCTCGCCGCTGAGCTTGGGAGGATCAGCCCTTGCCCAGACGCTCAACCGTCTTGGCGACGAAGCTCCCTCCGTGGCATCGGCCGAGGAGTTTTCACGTGCCTTCAACGCCGTTCAGCAACTGGTTAAACGCGGCTCGCTGCTGGCCATGCACGATGTTTCGGCCGGCGGCCTCGTAACCACCCTGTTGGAAATGACCTTCGCCAACACCCATGGCGGCATTGACTTCAACACCGACTACTTTACCGGTCGCGGCGAAACCGACCTTGTGAAGATACTCTTTGCCGAAAATCCCGCCATTGTAATCCAGGTGGCCGAAAGCAAAGCCGAAGCTGCCGAACGCCTTCTGAAGCAGCAGGGCGTGGAATTTGGTCTGATAGGCTCGCCGGCGGCCGAACGAACTCTGATGATTAACCACAACGCCTCGCAACGGCTCATCGGAATAGATTACATGCGCGATGTGTGGTTCCGCACCTCCTATCTGCTTGACTCGTTGCAGAGCGGCGAGCAGTGCGCTCGCATGCGCTTCGAGAACTACAAGAAGCAGCCGCTTCGCTTCCGCCTGCCCAAAAGTTTTGACGGCTCGCTTGCAAGCCGCGGCCTTGTGAACGGACGTCACGAAAAATCAGGAATCCGCGCAGCCATTATCCGTGAAAAAGGTGTGAACGGCGACCGCGAAATGGCCTACTCGCTCTATCTTGCCGGCTTTGACGTGAAAGATGTGCACATGACCGACCTTATGACCGGACGCGAAACCCTCGACGATGTGAACATGATTGTGTTCTGCGGCGGATTCTCCAACTCCGACGTTCTCGGCTCGGCAAAAGGCTGGGCCGGAGGCTTCCTGTGGAACGAGAAAGCTCACAACGCACTCAAACGCTTCTACGAGCGCAAGGACACCCTCTCGCTTGGCGTTTGCAACGGATGTCAGCTCATGATGGAACTGAATCTCATCTGCCCCGAAATGCCCAAAAAGGCAACTATGGAGCACAACATAAGCCACAAATTCGAATCGCAGTATCTGGGCGTGACTATTCCCGAGAACAACTCCGTGATGTTCGGCCCTCTTGCCGGAGTGAAAACCGGTATCTGGGTGGCCCACGGCGAAGGACGCTTCAACTTGCCCATGCCGCTGAAGGACTATAACGTAGTGCTCCGGTACAACTACTCCGCTTACCCCGGCAACCCCAACGGCTCACGCGGTGCTGTAGCCGGACTCTGCTCGGCCGATGGACGCCACCTTGCAATGATGCCACATCTCGAACGAGCCATTTTCCCCTGGCAGTGTGCCAATTATCCCGCATCACATCGCAACGACGATGTAACGCCCTGGATCGATGCCTTCATCAATGCTCGCAAGTGGGTGGAAAAGCACACCGGTAAGAATGTCGGTAAGTAACCGATAAACAACAGTGTTTCCAAAGTTTCCAATAAGTACAATTTCAAAAACAAGAATAATATGGGAGGTTTTTTTGGCGTAACAGCGCGCCACAAATGCATTGACGAACTCTTCTACGGAGTGGACTACAACAGCCACATGGGCACCAAGCGTGCCGGAATGGTAACGGTGGACAACGGAATCTTCTCGCGCTCCATCCACAACATCGAGAACACCTACTTCCGCACCAAATTCCAGAACGAGCTGCACGAGTTTCCGGGGAACGCGGGAATAGGTGTGATTTCCGACACCGATGCCCAGCCAATAATTGTCAACTGCCATCTTGGCAAGTTCGCCATTGTAACCGTGGCACGCATCAACAACATTGGCGAACTCGAGCAAAAACTGCTTGCAAAGGGACACCACTTCTGCGAGCACAGCTATGACATCATTAACCCCACCGAGATGATTGCCTCGCTCATAAGCGAAGGAGAGGATTTGGTGGACGGCATTAAAAACGTTTACCGGCAACTGCGCGGCTCATGCTCCATGCTTCTGCTGCTGGGCAACGGCCACATAATTGCCGCCCGCGACCGCTACGGACGCACACCCATCCTTGCAGCTCGCAAAGATGGCGCCTACGCTCTGTCGTCGGAATCGTGTGCGTTCCCCAACCTCGACTTCGAGCTCTGTTACGAATTGGGGCCGGGCGAAATAGTGGAGTTCACCGAGTCAGGCTACACTCAACTTCAGGCTCCCGGCGAGGAGATGCAAATTTGCTCCTTCCTCTGGACCTACTACGGCTACCCCGTGTGCCAGTATGAGGGACGCAACGTGGACCGCATGCGTTACGTCGACGGCCGCGACATGGCCCTTGCCGACGACACCGAGGTGGACTTCGTAAGCGCCATCCCCGACTCCGGTATAGGCATGGCTTTGGGTTACTCCCAAGGCAAGCATGTGCCATATCTGCGAGGCATTGTGAAGTACACCCCAACGTGGCCACGTAGCTTCACACCCAGCACGCAGGAACGCCGCGAACTCGTGGCCAAGATGAAACTGATTGCCAACAAATCGCTGTTGCGCGACAAGAAGGTGATTTTCTGCGACGACTCCATTGTGCGCGGCACCCAGCTGCGCGACAACGTGAAGGACCTCTACGAAGCCGGCTGCAAGGAAATCCACATGCGCATATCCTGTCCGCCGCTCATCTATCCATGCACCTTCCTGAACTTCACCGCCTCAAAAAGCGAAATGGAACTGATCACCCGCCGGGTAATTGAACGTCTTGAAGGCTCCAACGACTCTCACTTGGATGAATATGCCACAACCGACTCCCCCCGCTACAAGAAAATGGTTGAAGAGATACGCAAAGAGTTGGGCCTTACCACCCTCCGCTTCAGTTCCATTGAGAACATGGTCAACGCCATTGGCCTGCCCAAGTGCAAAATCTGCACCCACTGCTTCGACGGCACCTCCCACGATTAAGAGCCTGTCCCATAATATATGTTAACGCTGAGGTCGCATATCTCGGTGG
>JAMPBC010000032.1 GCA_023666905.1 Bacteroides sp.
GTGTATTATCACTGCTCCCCCCGCCATAAAGCCAAGATAGAGGCGCCTTACCATGCACTTACCGGCGGCGGTCACATTTTCTATGTGGAGATTGATGGCGATGCCACTCACAACCCCAAAGCCATTGCCGACATTGTCGACCTCATGGATGAGTACAACATTGGCTACTGCTCGGTGAATCATAACCGCAATCGCTGCATGGAGTGCGGCTACGAGGACGCCACTGAAAACCTTGAAAAATGTCCGAAATGCGGCAGCGGCAACATTGACAAGCTTCAACGCATAACAGGCTACCTTGTGGGTACCACTGACCGTTGGAACAATGCCAAGTTGGCTGAGCTTAACGACCGCGTGGTTCACAAATAATGCTGACTGACTCGGAACTGAACACCACACTCCGGGTAGTGGACTTTGTTGACGGTACCACTGTTGACGGTCCCGGCTTTCGCACCTCTATTTATTTTGCAGGCTGCTCGCATCGTTGCCCGGGGTGTCACAATCCCACAACATGGGATTTTCAGGCCGGTAAGGAAATGACCGTGTGTGAAATTCTGGAGCATGTGGAACGCAACGGCTTTGACGTAACATTTTCCGGAGGTGATCCCCTTTATCAGGCACACGCACTTGAGCCGCTGGCGCGCGAACTGCGCAGCCGCGGCTACACAGTGTGGTGCTACACCGGTTTTCATTATGAAGAGCTTAGCCGTGTGCCGGGAGCAAAAGAGTTATTGCGGAATGTGGATGTGCTTGTAGACGGTCCCTTTATCGAGGCTCAACGCAGCGTTGAGATTCTTTTCCGAGGCTCAACCAACCAACGGCTCATTGATGTGAAAGCCTCTCAAAAAGAAAACCAGCCGGTGCTTTGGAGGTCCGACTGGTAAACTTTAGCTTTTGCTTGTCTATTATTCTTGCGCTTTTTAGATGTAACCCTTGATGATGCCGCGCTTAGAGTTGCGTGCAAAAAGGATTATCTCGTCGCGCTCGCGAGTAGCGGGTAGTTCGGCTTCAATTCGCTCAATGGCATCGCTGTTGTTAAGTCCGCTGAGATATAGATAGCGATAAATTTCCTGAATTTGCTGGATTGTTTCGTTGGTGAAGCCGCGACGGCGTAGGCCAATAGAGTTTATTCCGGCGTATGAAATGGGTTCACGGGCAGCTTTCACGTATGGAGGAACGTCCTTGTTGATCAGTGCTCCGCCCTGAATCATTACGTGGGGGCCAAGATGGCAAAACTGATGAACAAGAGTACCACCGCCAATCACTGCAAAGTTATCTACAACCACTTCACCTGCAAGTTGAGTAGCATTTGACATGATTACGTTGTCACCCACCACACAGTCGTGAGCCACATGGCAGTAGGCCATTATGAGGCAATTGTTACCAATTACGGTTTTGCCCTTTGAGGCTGTGCCGCGATTCACTGTGACACACTCACGCAGAGTGGTGCCGTCGCCAATTATAGCCACAGTATCTTCGCCCTGAAATTTCAAATCCTGAGGAATGCCTGAAACCACAGCGCCGGGGAAAATTTTGCAATTTTTGCCAATACGGGCACCTTCAAGAATGGTCACGTTGCTGCCAATCCAAGTGCCTTCGCCAATTTCAACATTCTGTTCAATTGTAACAAATGGGTCAATAACCACGCTTGGATGGATTTTGGCAGCGGGATGAATATATGCTAATGGTTGTTTCATTTCTGTTTGTTTTTGATTATCTGGGCCATAAATTCACATTCGGACACAATTTTCTCGCCCACGAAGGCAAGACCTTTCATAACAGCCATGCCGCGACGCATCTCTGTCATAAAGGAGATGTGGAAAATAAGAGTGTCACCGGGAACAACTTTCTGGCGGAATTTTACGTTGTCAATTTTCATGAAGTAGGTGGAGTAGAGGTCGGGGTCGTCAACAGTGCTTAGCACCAACAAACCACCGGTCTGAGCCATTGCTTCAATTTGAAGAACTCCGGGGAGCACGGGTTCCTGGGGGAAATGGCCGGGGAAGAAGGGCTCGTTGGCAGTGATGTTCTTCACTCCCACAATGTAGTTCTCGCCCATATCAATGATTTTGTCAACCAGCAACATGGGGTAGCGGTGAGGAAGAAGTTCACGGATGCGGTTATTGTCCATCAGGGGCTCTTTGTTGGGGTCGTAGAGAGGAGCCTGAACATCCTGACGCTTGATTTCTTTGCGTATTTTTTTGGCAAAAGCTGTATTGATGCTGTGACCCGGACGAGTTGCGATGACTTTGCCCTTGAGCGGACGGCCAATGAGGGCCAAATCGCCCATAACATCCATGAGCTTGTGGCGTGCGGGTTCGTTGGGGAACACCAGGGGAGTTTCTTGAATGAATCCGAACTCAGAAACCTCTTTGCGGGGAACGTTCATGAGATCGGCAAGCTTGTCAAGGTCTGACTGGGCCATGGGGCTGTCGTAAATAACCACGGCATTCTGCAGGTCGCCTCCCTTGATGAGGTTGGCTTTTACCAGCGGTTCAATCTCGCGAACGAAAACAAATGTGCGGCTGCCGGCAATTTCCGATGCGAAGTCTTCCATGTTTTCAAGCGATGCGTACTGGTTGTCAAGAATGGGGGAGTCATATTCCACCTTGACATCGACGGAAAAATCGGTGTCAGGAAGCACTACAATGGAAGCACCTGTTTCTTCATTGCGCATTTCAATTTTTTGTTTCACAATGTAGTAGTCCTTGTCCTGCTTTTGTTCTACGACTCCCGATTCAGTAATTTTTGCCATGAATTCCGAAGCGCTGCCATCAAGAATGGGCATTTCGGGACCGTTGATTTTAATCAGCACATTGTCAATTCCGGCGGCGTAGAGGGCTGCCATGGCGTGTTCAATTGTACTTATGGAAACGTCTCCTTTTGAAACCACAGTGCCACGCTGAGTGCCCACCACGTTTTCAGCAAGAGCATCAACAGTTGGCTGGCCTTCAAGGTCAATACGCTGGAATTTATATCCGTGGTTGTCGGGCGCCGGAAGAAATTCGGCATCAATCATCAAACCTGTGTGCAGTCCCTTGCCATGTACTGTAAAGGGCGATGCGAGTGTTATTTGTTTCATTGTTGTTGATGTGTCAATGGGAGTGTTATGTTATTTTTTCAGATTTTTCTCTAATTCTTTAACCCGTTTGTAGAGGGCAGGGAGGTCCTTGACGTAGATGGCCTGGCGACAATAAGCTTTGAAATCCATTGCGGGACTGCCGAATAGTCGGGCTCCGGATTCAACACTTTCTTTTATACCAGACTGGGCGGCAATTTGCACATCGTTGCCTACGGTTATGTGTCCTGCAAGACCAACCTGGCCACCAAGCAGGCAGTTTTCGCCAACTTTTGTCGACCCGGCCACACCGGCTTGCGAAGCCATTGCAGTGTTTCGGCCAATCACGCAGTTGTGAGCAATCTGGATAAGATTGTCGAGTTTAACACCCTGTTCAATGCGAGTGCTTCCCATAACGGCGCGGTCAACCGTGGTGTTGGCTCCAATTTCAACGTTGTCGGCAATAACCACGTTACCAATCTGTGGAATCTTTTCGTAGCCTGAGGGAGTGGGAGCGAAGCCAAAGCCATCGGCACCAATCACGGCACCGGAATGGATAATGCAATTGCAGCCTATTTTGCAACCATGATAAATCTTTGCACCGGCATATATTATTGTACCTTCGCCAATTTCAACTCCCTGACCAACATAAGCCTGGGGAAAAATCTTTACGTTTTTGCCAAGTTTGCATCCTTTGCCTATGTAAGCAAATGCGCCAACATAGTGTCCTTCGGGCAGTTCCACATCCGATGCCACAAAACAAGGTTGTTCGGTGCCTTCAAACTTGGGAGTGAGCATATCTTCAACCATTTTGAGTAACCGGGCAACTGTAGCGTAAGGGTCGGCTACGCGGATAAGTGTTGCCGAAATGGGCTGTTCCGGCGTGAAATCGTTGCTCACGAGCACGGCCGATGATTTCGTGGTGTAAATGAAGTGGGTGTATTTGGGGTTAGAGAGGAAGGAGATGGCTCCGGGATGCCCCTCTTCGATTTTGGCTATGGTGCTTATTTTAACTTCGCCGTCACCTTCAACAATGCCACCGGCTAAAGAAGCTATCTGATTAGCGGTAAATTCCATTACAAAGTGATTTTGGATTATAATCTAACTGCAAAGTTGGTAATTTTTTTTCAAATAATGCACATTTAATCAGTTAAAAGTGCATAACCATCAGACTCCTTTTTAATTTTGTGTTCTTTCAGTAGCAAACCAATGGCTTTTTTGAAGTCTTTTTTGCTGCATTGGAAGCGAAATTTAATCACATCGGGCGAGGAATGGTCGCCTAAATCAAGCGAACCGCCGCGCGATTCCATGTAGCGGCTAATCTTTGAAGCCAGCGTGGCAGTGCGGGCTTGGGAGGAATCGTTGAGCGTGAGGTCTATTTTACCATCTTCGCGCACCGATTTCACGTATGCGGTAAGACGGTTACCCGGTTCCACGGGACGAAACAGTTCCGAGGCATATAGCATTCCCTTGTGGTTATTATTGACAATGCAGGAGTAACCTATCGGAGTGCGTTTGCACACAAGAGCCTCCACACGGTCGCCCCGTTTGTAGTCCGGGTACATATTTCCCAGATATTGATTAATTTTGGCGGTGGCGACTATTCGTTTGGAACTGTGGTCAAGATACACGTAAACAAGATACGTTCTCCCTTGGACCATGCGCTCTTTTTGCTGGCTGAATGGGACAAGAAGGTCCTTTAGCAGCCCCCAGTCAAGAAAGGCTCCAACGTTGTTGACCGACTTTACCGTGAGGTAGGCAAATTCTCCCACAGTTGCTTTTGGTGTTTCGGTGGTGGCCACCGGACGGTCCTCGGAATCATTGTAAACGAACACACGAATCTCTTCGCCGTCCGCAAGCGGATCGGTTATGTAACGGGCGGGCAGGAGCACTTCGTTTCCCGACTCGTCGGCAAGATATACCCCGAAATCGGCATGCCGGGCCACTTTCAAGGTGTTGTAGTTTCCTATTTTCATCTATACGTTAAAAAATCTTCCAAAGTTAAGAATAATTTCTGTAATTTTGCAAAAACATCCTTGCCATGCAGATAATTGACAAATATTTTCCTGAACTGACCGACGAGCAGCGCAGCCGGTTTGCCAAGCTCGGTGAACTATATCCGGAGTGGAATGCACGCATCAATGTAATTTCCCGCAAAGACATTGACAATCTATACGAGCACCATTTGCTTCACTCACTGGCCATTGCAAAATTCATCACGCCGGTTGAAGGTACCACATTCATAGATTTGGGCACCGGAGGCGGATTCCCCGGGATTCCGCTCGCCATAATTTGGCCGCATTGCCGGTTTCATCTCATTGACCGCATAGGCAAGAAAATCAAGGTGGCCACAGCCATAGCTGAAGCCATTGGGCTTTCAAACGTCACTTTCCAGCATGGCGACATGGGAGAGTGCAAACTCAAGTGCGACTATGTGGTTAGCCGTGCTGTGATGCGCTTGGCCGACATCGTGTCGCTGATACGTAAAAACATTTCACGTGACAACCGCAACTCTTTACCCAACGGATTGTTATGTTTGAAAGGAGGCAATCTGTCCGAAGAAATCAAAGAGGTGAAACGCCCGGTGTTGGAGGTGCCACTGTCCGATTACTTCTCGGAAAGCTATTTTGCCGAAAAATCATTGGTCTACGTTGAACTATGAAAATTAAGAGATTTGAATTCAATATGTTCGGGGTCAACACTTATGTGGTGTGGGACGAAAACACAGGACAAGCTGCCATTGTGGATCCCGGCATGATGACTGCGGCAGACAACCGTGAATTAGATAAGTTTATTCAGGAGAAGAACTTAACTGTGAAATATCTGCTCAATACCCATCTTCACATTGACCACACGCTTGGAAACAACCGCGTGGAGCAACGGTACGGAGTAGAGACTTGGGCCAACAGTAACGATGATTTTCTGGGGTCGCAGCGTCAGGCTCAGGCAAGAATGTTTGGGATAAACGCCGGTGAACTTCCGGCTCTTAAAATAGCCTCTGATTTGGCCGACGGAAGTGAACTAATGCTTGGCAAAGAAAAGCTTGAAGTGATAGCTGTACCGGGTCATAGCCCAGGTTCGGTTGCATTCTATTCGCCCGAAGGAAAATTTGTAATAACCGGAGATGCATTGTTTCGACAAAGCATTGGTCGCACTGATTTACCGGGCGGAAACCAACGGCAATTGATTGAGAGCGTTACATCGCGTTTGCTCACATTGCCGGCTGAAACAACTGTCTATCCCGGACATGGGCCGGAAACCACCGTGGGTTACGAGCGCAAGTACAATCCGTTCCTTTAGACTCCATTCCTTATCGAATGGGCTCTTGGATTGGCCGCCGGTTTCTTATAGTAGTGCTATGGGCACCTACTCTATCCGTTAATTATAGATGTCTATTTGATCCAACGCGTTATTCCACTCAGAATCGGAGTAATCTTCGCTATCCATTGAAAGCATGTAAAGTTTTTTTGAAATGGCTATGGACGAGTGTACAATGAGCAATCCAAGATTGTTGGAATTTGTTGCAATTGAAACGCTACGCTCCATGTGGGTTTCCAAAAAGTCGCGTGGGTTAAAAGTCTTGTCGCACCGGAGTTTACTGAAAATATAAATTAATCCGGTGGAGGCTTCAGGCTCAGTGCCGAACAGCGATTCGTAAATTTCAATCACCGTAGAATAACGCTTCATTCGGTAATGGTGCATAAGCATTGTTCCCAGCATATCCTCCGAAAGTGTGACTCCGGAACGGGCAATGTGCTCCAAAAGAACTCCGAAGCAGTGTCCATCCAGGGCGGTACGAGCACGGTCAACGCATGCGGTGAGTTCCGTGGTGTCGGTATTCTTGATGAATCCAATGAGTTTGGCATGTTGGTCATCGCTAAGTTTACCTTCTAACAGCGATATTATCAGTACGAAAATGTCGATGGGGTTGACACATTCATCAGTGTATTGCACCAAACATTCCACAGCCTTAGCCGTTTCTTTTTGTTCAATGTAAGCTGCTGCTTTCAGGTAAAGAGCTTCCAACTTTCGTTCATTGCGGCCAAGCAGGTTGTCAGTGATTTCATGGATTTTGTCAAAGTCCTTTCCCGACTTAAGCAGCAAGTCGCCCATCAACAGCTGAGCCGAAGAGTTTTGGGGGTCAATGGCCAGGGCGTAGTCAAGAGCACCGAGACCGTCATCGTACATTTTGAGGTGGTTAATGTAGATGTCGGCAATCTTAATCCAGTTGTCAATGTTGAACGGCTCGTTGTCAGTTAGAGTCTGGTATACAGCGACTGATTCAGAGTAGTGCTGATTGTCATATAGGGTATTGGCCAGATCCGAGAGGAACTCATCGTGGTATTTCAGCAGAGGAAGTATTGATGGAAGAAGTTGGGAAAGGTGCCTCAAATCGTCTACGGCCATGGCCATGTCAATGAGCGTGACGGCTCCGAAGTCGTCAATGGCACCCTTTTTCAGACCGGAAAAGAGCGATTCATACTCTTCTTTCCAATTTGTTGAGTCCCACGACAGCTGAGCTTTGACCAAACGGCGTATGAACGAGCCGGCCGGAAGCAATTTTGCCATTGCTTTAGCACCTTCATATTCCGACATTTGAAGGAATCTCACAGCCTTACGCTCGCGCATGGGCAGATAATCTGCGTCGGAATTAAGCACCGAGCTCATCACCTCAGAGCACACGAACTCATCGGAAAGGTCGTAGGCGTAGTCATAGACCTCCACAAGGCTGTCAAGGTCAATGTCGGCAAGCGATTCGCCATTATTCAGCCTGTTGAGGATGCAATCGTAGAGATAAGCAACGGTGTCTTCGTAGTTCTCTTCAGCCATTCTCAAAGTTTGTTCTTCTCTTTTTCCCAGCTGTCCTTCAGAGCAATCGTGCGGTTGAACACAGGGTTCTCCGGAGTTGACGTTTTGTCGGGAGTGAAGTAGCCAATTCGCTGGAACTGGAAGTGAGTTCCGGGAGTGGCATGTTGAAGAATATAGGGTTCGATTTTTATATTTTCAACTATCTTCAATGAGTCGGGATTAAGCATCTCACGGAAGTCGCGGTCAGGTTCGGCCGCTGGATTTTCCACGTTGAAAAGTCGGTCGTAAAGACGGGCGGTGGCATTAGTGGCATGGGGAGCCGACACCCAGTGGAGCGTTCCTTTCACCTTGCGCATGCTTCCGGGAAGCCCGCTGCGGGTTTCGGGGTCGTAGGTGCAATAAATCTCTTCAATGTTACCCTCGGCATCCTTCTTCACTCCGGTACACTTTATAATATAGGCGCCTTTGAGGCGAACTTCTTTATCCGGGGCAAGACGGAAGAATTTCTTTGGAGGATTTTCCATGAAATCATCACGTTCAATGTAAATTTCCCGGCTGAAAGGCATTTCGTGAGTGCCGCTATTTGGATCTTCAGGGTTGTTTTCCATTGAAACGGTTTCGGTCTGTCCCTCAGGATAGTTTGTGATTACGATTTTAACAGGATTCATCACAGCCATAACGCGGGTAGAGATGGCATTGAGGTCTTCACGCACGGCATGCTCGAGAAGTGACATTGAGTTGAGTGCCTCATATTTAGTGTAGCCTATGCGATCCATGAAGTTGCGGATGGATTGGGGTGTGAAACCACGACGACGCATTCCTGAAATGGTGGGCATGCGAGGATCGTCCCATCCGTCAACCAAATTCTCCTTAACCAATTGAAGCAGCTTGCGCTTGCTCATCACGGTGTAAGTGAGGTTAAGGCGATTGAACTCAATCTGTCGGGGACAGTATGTTTCATCGGCCAATTCCTGCACGAAATACTCATAAAGCGGACGGTGAGGAACAAACTCCAGCGTGCAAATGGAATGGGTAACGCCCTCAAAGTAGTCGCTCTGGCCATGTGCGAAGTCATACATGGGATAAACGTTCCACTTGTTGCCGGTGCGATGGTGAGGGTGTTTGATTATGCGATACATTATGGGGTCGCGGAAGTGCATGTTGTCCGAAGACATGTCGATTTTTGCACGGAGCACACGGCTGCCTTCGTCAAATTCACCCTTGTTCATACGTTCAAACAAATCAAGGTTTTCCTCAACCGAGCGATTGCGGTAGGGGCTTTCCTGACCGGGCTCGGTGGGGGTGCCTTTTTGAGCTGCTATCTGTTCCGAAGTCTGATCGTCAACATAGGCTTTACCCTCTTTAATCATGCGCACGGCAAGGTCATAGAGCTGAGGGAAATAATCGCTTGCATAATATTCGCGGTCGCCCCAGTCAAAACCGAGCCAGTGAATATCCTCGCGGATGGAATCAACATACTCAACATCCTCTTTCACCGGGTTGGTGTCGTCGAAGCGAAGATTGCATGTGCCTCCGAATTTTTCGGCAACACCAAAATCCATGCAAATAGCTTTGGCATGACCTATGTGCAGGTAGCCGTTAGGCTCGGGCGGGAATCGGGTGTTTAGTCGTCCGCCGTTTTTTCCGGCCTTGAGGTCATCAGCCACGAGTTGCTCAACAAAGTTAAGACCTTTGCTGTCCTTAATCTCTTCGGTTTCTTTTTCTGCCATTGCTATGTGGAATGTTGAAGTTTGTGTTAATGAATCCGGTGCATGGTGCACCTTATTGAAATTGATTACAAAATTATAGCTTATTTGTTAAACGGCAAAGCTCAGCCGTAAAAAACTGCGCGGCGCAGTTCGTTTAATCACATTTGGGAAACTGAGCGGGATACGGATTGGCGCGGGATGCTACGGTCAATTGGATAATTCATCAAGTTCCATTGAGGCAAGTTCCCACATGCTCATGGCGTTCTCCAGTTGCTTTTGCATGTTGGCATGAGTAGCGTAAAGGGTCTCGTCGTATTCACCGGAGGCCATTTTCTCCTCCGTATTAGCAATTTCCTGCTCAATGCGCGCAATTTCAGCCTCGCAGTCCCGCACTTTTTTGCGGGCTTTACGCAGCATTTTTTCCCGCTCCTTCTGCTCGGCATAGGAAAGTTTTTGTGGCTTTACCTCAGTTTGAGTAGGAGCTGTTTTTGCTGATTGTGACGGACCCGGTGATGCTTGTTTTGCTGCAGCCGAGGGTTGCTGTGTGCGTTTTTCAAGCTCGGTCAAGTTGTCAATGCGTTTCTTTTCAAGAAATTCATAGATGCCGCCAAGACATTCTTTCACTTTACCGCCACCGAACTCATAAACTTTTTCCACAAGGCCGTCAAGAAATTCGCGGTCGTGGCTCACCACAATAACCGTGCCGTTGAAGTCCTTGATTGCCTGCTTGAGGATGTCCTTGGTCTTCATGTCGAGGTGATTGGTGGGCTCGTCAAGAATAAGCAGGTTCACAGGCTCAAGGAGCAGCCGAATCATCGCAAGGCGCGTTTTCTCGCCTCCGGAAAGCACTTTCACTTTTTTATCGGAAGCTTCACCGCCAAACATGAATGCTCCAAGGATGTCGCGGATTTTGGTGCGTATGTCGCCAACTGCCACGCGGTCAATGGTGTCAAAAACGGTTATTTCGCCGTCAAGCAGCGATGCTTGATTCTGAGCAAAATATCCAATCTTCACATTGTGACCTATTTTAAGGTTTCCGGTGAAGGGAATTTCGCCCGTTATACATTTTACGAGAGTAGACTTACCTTCGCCATTTTTTCCCACAAAGGCCACTTTTTCACCGCGTTTGAGCGTGAATGTGGCATGGTCGAACACTTGGTGGTTGCCGTAGCGTTTGCCCACCTCTTCGGCAATAATGGGATAATCGCCCGAGCGTGGCGCCGGAGGGAATCGGAGATTGAGGTGTGAGGTGTCGACTTCATCCACCTCAATTCTTTCAATTTTAGCCAGTTGCTTTATGCGGCTCTGTACCTGAACGCTTTTGGTGGCTTTGTAGCGGAAACGCTCAATGAAGTCCTCGGTGTCCTGAATTTGTTTCTGCTGGTTGAGATAGGCACGCATTTGCTGTTCCACACGTTCTTTGCGCAGTTCAACAAACTGATTGTATTTTACGGAATAATCATAGATTTTACCGAGTGAAATTTCAATTGTGCGGTTTGTGACATTGTTAATGAAGGCGCGGTCGTGGCTAACCAGCATTACGGCTTTTGCTTTGGTCGATAGAAATTGCTCAAGCCATTGAATAGACTCTATGTCAAGGTGGTTTGTTGGCTCGTCAAGCAGAAGCACATCGGGCTTGGTCAGAAGCAGTTTGGCAAGTTCAATTCTCATTCGCCATCCGCCGCTGAATTCCGCAGTGGGGCGGTTGAAGTCGCTGCGAAGAAATCCCAAGCCCATGAGGGTTTTCTCCATTTCAGCTTCGCGGTTCTCCGAATCCTCTATTGCAATACGGTCAGTCAAAGCCGTCAGTTCCTCAATGAGCAGTGCGTATTGGTCCGACTCATAGTCAGTACGTTCGGCCAATTCTGCCGATAGGCTTTTTTGCCTGTCACGCAAGCTGTCAATGTGTGAAAAAGCTTTGCGCACTTCTTCCAACACGGTGGCCGTGTCGCTGGTTTCCATTTGCTGTGGCAGGTAGCCCACTGTGACATCTTGAGGAACAGCCACGGAGCCGGATGTGGGGCGTTGCAAACCGGCTATTATTTTAAGCATGGTCGATTTGCCTGCTCCGTTTTTTCCCACAAGAGCAATCTTGTCCTTGGGATTAATTACAAAGTTTATGTTATCGAAAAGCGATTTGGCGCTAAACTCAACTTTCAGATTCTGTATGGCTATCATTTTCCATTTATTTTAGCGGCAAGATGTTGCCATGTTAGTGCAAAATTACTCATTTTTCCGCTTTTGGACAAAACCCGTTGCACCTCACAGTTAAAAAAGCTACCTTTGCAGGAAAATAAGTCTCAATTCACTATTAAACTCACCATGCCAACAACCGGTTACAATGTCAAGAAATTTTCCGGTGCCACGCGCCGCATTGTTCAGTCGCTTTCATTAAAAGATAATCCCGAGCTTATTGCCGAATATCGTCGGCTTCATTCACGTGAACATATTTGGCCCGAAATAATGGAGGGGATTCGCAGAGTTGGCATTTTGGAAATGGAAATCTACCTGAAAGGTACAAAGTTAGTGATGATTCTTGAGGTAGGAACTGATTTTGATTGGAATCGTGACATGGCCCTGCTTGCAACATTGCCACGACAGGCAGAGTGGGAAGATACAGTGTCGAAATTCCAGCAAGCTGTTGCCGGACAGGCTTCAAGCGATAAATGGCAACCTATGGAAAGAATTTTCCACCTTTACGATTAAGAGTCCATTCGATAAGGAATGTTAAAGCCGGGGCGGACTATCATTGAGCA
>JAMPBC010000033.1 GCA_023666905.1 Bacteroides sp.
AGATTATTAAACTCCCAAATCCTTTGGCGCGTCACTTCCAACCTGCGCAAAAATTCGGGATGCACAGCATCATATATCTCGCCATTGAGCATCTTAGCCCATTCTTCTTCAAACGCATTCATAACGCTTCAGTTATGTGTAGCTAACCAAGATAGCAGTCACAACCACACTTCTTAGAAATAATATGTAAGTCCTAAGGTGGCTCGGTTTTCGCGGAAGCTTAAGTCGGGATTCTTCATCAGATCGGTCAATCCAATAGCCACTTCAGCACTAACCATCATGCTTCCAACCGGGAAACCGACACCCACCTTCCAAGCACAGTCCAAGCGTCGCTGACCGGCAAACAGGTCCATCTCCTCCATTTCCATGGCTTCCTTATTTTTTATAGAGTAATCACCTGCAAATGAATAATTCACTTCTGGCCCTGTGAAAATAGACATAGAGAATCGTTCTCCAATGTCAAGAACGTAACCAACCACAACCGGAACACGCGCACCCATTTTCCAAACACGGGGATCGCTTTCGTATATCTCGCCGTTAGGTCCTGTAACCGAAAAGTTATCCGTTGAATATGTGTCGTAGTACAATGACACTCCGGGCTCAAGATAAAAACCTTTACCAAGATACACATTGCACACGCCACCTAAATTAAATCCGAATCCGGGACGGTACATTTTAATTGACCCGGACGGATTGTGCCATTTCCCGGGAATGTCCACATCAATTCCGGCTTTAAGTCCAAACATGGGCTTGTTATCAACATCGTTTGATTGCGCGGCCGCAGGCAAAACATTTATCATAACTGCAACGACAATGAACGCTGCAATACGTTTCAGGTCTTTCATATCAACGAATTAATTAGTCTTCAATGATATAACGGCAACCGTTTCTGTTTATTGCACAACAACAAACACCTCGCGGCTATTTATCTGTTCTTGCTGCTGGAACCAAACAGCTGTGGAGAGTGTTGTAAGATAAAAACTTTTAAATTATGGACGATAAAGAACGCCGACGCAGGAACCGCGTCAACCGTAGAAGCATTTGGGTGGCAATCGGAGCCGTAATTCTGATTATTTTGCTTATACTTTGGCTAACAATGGCCGACCTTGCCGGTGACACGGATGTAGCCGCAATGATTCTACCCCGATAGTCCATCGCCACGCCTTAACTGTATACAAAAAGAGCCACCCGAAGGGCGACTCTTTTTTGTGTTTCATTATGTCCTTAGACTGGTCTGCGGATTCTATTATTTCTTTACTACGCGACGTTCTTTGATGCGGGCCTTCTTGCCGGTGAGAGCACGAAGATAGTAAAGTTTTGCGCGGCGCACTTTACCATATTTGTTAATGGTGATGGAGTCGATGAACGGTGAGTTGATGGGGAAAATACGCTCAACGCCAATGTTATCGCTCATTTTTCGAACAGTGAAACGCTTGTTGTTGCCTTCGCCTGAAATACGGATAACAACGCCGCGATACTGCTGGATACGCTCTTTGTTACCTTCTTTGATTCGATAAGCCACTGTAATAGTGTCGCCGGGGTTGAATTCAATTTGAGTGTTGCCTGCGGGAAATGCTTCTTCGGCAATCTTGATTAAGTCCATTTTTATTACTCTTAATTAAAATGTTAGAAATAGTCGCAATATACGCAGGCCACTTATTTCCTGCCAGAGATTACGAATTCGGCTGCAAAGTTACGCCTTTTATGCCAAAAATCAAAGGCTTGACACAATTATTTTTTCTTTCCTTTCTTCTTTGAGCTTTTCTGATTGTTCTTCGTTGACTTCGACTGATTCTTTTTGCTTGATTTTTGAGCGGACTTGCTTTTGCTATCCTTGCCCTTCTTAGTGCTTTTGGAAGCCTTTGACGATTTCTCAGCCGTAGCCGTCTTGCCGGGTATTTTCAGTTTCTGTCCAATCTGCAGATTAGTGGCATCCTTCTTCATGCCATTAGCCTTGCGGAGCGCATCAACGGTTGTACCGTGACGTTTTGCAATTTTTTCAAGGCTCTCACCACTCTTCACATTGTGCTCAATCGGCTTCTGTGGCTTTGCTTTAGTCTTGGACTTCTGCGATTTTTTTGATTCAGCGGCCTGTGCGGCCCGGCTGCGCTGGTTCTGCTTATATTTTTCAGAATTACGCTGCGGAACCGAACGAGTAGGGGCTGCCGACTGGCGCGAACGTTCAGGAACGGCCGTGTAAGCCGCTTTGTTTTGCGAAGGTGCCGTAGTCTTGGTCTGGCGCATAGGCACATCCGATTTCATCGTCTTACCCTGAGCATCCTTGCGGGTGTCGACCGTTAGCACGGCGTTTCGCTGACGCAATTCAATAACTAATTTATCCCCTTCGCGCACCTTGCCGCGGCGCAGATTGTTCCAATGTTTTATGTCGGTGGCGCTTACACCATAATGTTTGGCTATGGAACCGAGGTCTTCACCGCGGCCAACCGTGTGAGTGGTCCGGGTCACGGCATCAGCCAGAATGGGCTGCTCTGCCACAGTTTGCTCCTGCTGGGCTGCTTGCTGCTCCGTTTCCTGCTGAGTGTCGGCATCGTCCTTACGCTTGTCGCGATTCTTATTCCGACCCAAATCCACTGTGGTGCGTGGCGTATATTTTTCCGACTCGTAAGCAAGAATATCGTCGCGCGACGATATGTAGCTCAACACCTGTTGCGATGGAAGCGTCAGTACGTACGGCTTGTTGGGGCTGCCCGGAATCACGTCTTTGCGATATTGGGGGTTAAGCATCCTTATTTCATCAACCGGAATGTTCAGCACATTGGCAATCTGATTAAAATGCACACGCTCGCGCACCTCCACTGTGTCCGTTATGAGCGGACGCTTTATAAGCGGACGATGAATCCCGTAATCGTCATGATAATTCATCACAAAGTTAGCCGCAATAAAGGCCGGAACATATCCGCGTGTTTCAGAGGGAAGATAATTGTAAATTTCCCAGAAATCCGAATTGGCCTCTCCCGCACGGCGACGCGCCTTGTTCACATTGCCGGGACCGCAGTTATATGCCGCTATGGCAAGCGACCAGTCGCCATAAATATTATAAAGCTGTTTAAGGTATCGGGCTGCGTTTCTTGACGATTCGCGCGCCGCCCGACGTTCGTCAACCAACGAGCTCACCTCCATGCCTAATCCCTTGGCGGTTGCAGGCATAAACTGCCACAGACCGGTGGCACCCGCACGCGACACCGCGTTGGGATTGATGGCACTCTCAATCACGGGCAAATATTGTAATTCAAGCGGAAGCCCCTCCTTCTCAAGCTCTTCCACAAAAATATCTCCATAATAATCATGAAGCGCAAGCATGTTCGACACAAGTCCGCGACGCTTCGTAAGATACATGTCAATCAACTTCCCCACCACCGGATTATATGGCATTTCAATACCGGAGTTAAGCTGGGCCAACTTGCGGGTGTACTCATCCGGAGTTCCTGTTTTGGCCTCCTTGGAGTTCGGACGGGTATCGGTGTAGTTGCGGAGGAAGAAGTTCTCTTCCAAAACTCGCGACTGGGTTTCAAAACTTTCAGGTGGACGCACGTTGTCATCGCGCAACGAGTGCTTTATGTCAAGGACCGAAGGCGCCGGAGCCGGAGCCGCTTGCATAAACAAGGCCGGCAACGCAAGGAGGGATGCTATAATCAGATGTCTCATGGTCATTTGCTCATTCTGTGTTATTATTATATCAGAAGTTAAACGCCAGCTGTATTCCAAGTGCGGGAAGCAACCGCTGAGGGTCTTGGAGCACGGCCGGAGCCACTTGCATGGAGAGATCGGGTGAAATATCGAAATTGGAGAGTGATGCGTCAACGTATGCGTCAACCATAGAAATAAGATACACCCCCACCATGCAGATTATGCACAGGTCGCGGTTGCGCCTGTAGAAATCCTTGCGGCTCTTAAGGGTGCGTTCCAGCCACGACTTATTAAGCGATGATTCGCTGGTGTTTGGCGGAAAGAAATTCATGTAGGAGTTGGTTGACGGGTCATTATCCATAATGTCGGTGTAGGCGCGAGTATAATCGCTCAGCATACTGTTGTTCCACGAAGCGCCGTAAGCCAACCCTAAGAAACCGCCTACAACTATCGGCAGTTTCCAGTAGCGGCGATTATAAATCTGTCCGAGACCCGGACACAGTGCCGACATCCACACTGCCCGGATGGGATCAGGCGTGAACACCTTAACCGCATTGGGGGCGGTTGTGGTCACAGTGCTATCGGTGAACAATTTCAATGAGGGGGAATCGACAATTGCAACTGTATCAACGGGAGTGAAGCGAACAGTGTCGCCGTTTACTGTAAAATATTCCTCTTCCACAGCCGAATTGTCGGGTGCCGGCTGGTTTGACAACGGTATGGAGTCCGGCAACTCGGGCACCTGCAACGCGGTCACCGCAGATGCAACCGATTTAGGCAACGTCAAATTTGCTGAAAAAATGTTAAACGGTATCAACAACGCGATTATACACGCGGTGACGACACTGATTTTGACATTTTTTATTTTTCCAACTATAAGTTGCACTGGTTTATCTTGAGATACGTAAACTGCTATCGCTTAATCATTTGCCCCACAAAAAGGGCCATTCCGTAACCACACGGCTCAATTGCCGCCCGGCTTTAGATTGTCAAAGATAGTAATTAATCTCTCAAGTTCACTCTCATTGCTGAACGAAAACGTGATTTTTCCCTTGCCCGATTTGTTGCAGGCAAAGGTCACCGGGGTTGAAAACCGCTGGCTCAAATGCTCGCCGAGTATGTCGAAATCGCTTGTCGGTTTTGTCCGCGCGGGGACTTCATCCACAGATTTTTCAGCTTTTTCTTTCAGACTCTTCGCTATCTCCTCAACCTTGCGGACCGAAAGCCCCTCGTTTATAATTCTGTTATAAAGTTTAAGCTGCACAGCCGGCTGGTCAATCGACAGCAATGCGCGGGCATGCCCCATATCCACAAGCTTGTTGCGAAGCCCCATCTGAACATCTGCCGGAAGGCGCAACAAGCGTAAAAAATTGGCAATGGTGGCGCGTTTTTTTCCTATGCGCTCGCTCAGACGTTCCTGCGTAAGCTGATATTGGTCAATGAGTTTTTTAAGCGTGAGTGCAATTTCAATGGCGTTGAGGTCCTCACGCTGAATATTCTCAATAAGTGCCATCTCGGTGAGCTCAGCTTCATTGGCCGTGCGTATATACGCCGGCACCGACTTCAGTCCGGCACGCAATGCCGCTCGGAAACGGCGCTCACCGGCAATAATCTGATAGCTGTCCGCTCCGACTTTTCGCAACGAAAGCGGCTGAATTATGCCCAACTCCTTTATTGAAGCCGACAGTTCGTCAAGAGCCTCCTCGTCAAAATCCGTACGAGGCTGATCAGGATTGGGCGATATTTGCGATAACGGTATTTCGTTAATAGCCGATGAGCCGCGTGCCGGAACATCGTCCATGGAAATCAAAGAGTCCAAACCTCGGCCAAGGGCATTTCTTTTTGGTGCCATACTTCAGAATTTCAAAAATTAAAAGTAAACATACTCTAAGTGGTTTTGCGAGCACTCTTACGGTGCTTGGCAATGATTTCACGAGCCAGAGCAGTGTGAGAAGTCGCTCCGCGACTATCGGGGTCATATAACAACGCCGGCAATCCGTGCGAAGGAGCCTCCGACAAGCGTATGTTTCGCGGAATAACCGTGGTGAACACCATGTCACCGAAATGGCTTTTGAGTTCCTCGTAAATCTGATTGGCAAGACGCAGACGCGCATCATACATTGTCAACAAAAATCCTTCAATCTCAAGCCCCGGATTCAGCTTAGGCTTAATAATTCTAATGGTGTTGATAAGCTTCGTGATTCCCTCCAGTGCAAAATATTCCGCCTGAACAGGAATAATAACCGAATCGGCAGCCGTGAGAGCATTCACCGTAATCAATCCTAACGACGGGGAACAGTCAATCAGAATATAATCGTAAAGATCGCGAACGCTCTCCAAAGCATGGCTCATAACCATTTCGCGGTTCGGCCTATTGATTAGCTCCAATTCCGCCCCGGCAAGGTCAATACGCGAGCCAATCAAATCCAGGCCCTTCATGCAAGTGGCCACTTGCGAACCTGCAATGGGATAATCGTCAACCAAACACTCATAGATGCTCGATGACATTTCCTCCGGTTTTATGCCATAACCCGACGTGGCGTTGGCCTGTGGGTCGGCATCGATAATCAATGTCTTTTTACCTTCGGCAGCGAGAGAAGCTCCGAGGTTTATAGTGGTAGTGGTCTTCCCCACACCACCCTTTTGATTCGCTATTGCTATTATTTTACCCATAGGGATATGTTATGAAAACTTGCGAGTGCAAAATAATTGATTTTACTGATAAAATAAAAGCAAACAACCCCACAAACAGCGTTAAATGTTGATAAATGCCCCCGAATGTCAATAACTCCACCCTGCCCAACCCTTACCGGCTCGCGCTTAAAAGTTGAACTCTAGCCAATGACGCATCATTGATGTTCGGCCGTAGTCTTGTCCGAAGCATGCTCCTTCTCGCGCTCCATCACCAACTGGTAATTACTTTCACGCACACCGAGCGCCCCCGTACAACCCCAACGCGCCCCATTGCTCATATCGCCTCCACCACCGAATCATTTATCACAATTAAAACAGTCTTTTGACCAATTGATTACATTATTATCTATATATTGCATTATATTGTCAAAGGCACGCTGATTCCGCACAATGTGTTCATGAAACAATCGTTGCCAGATTTTCATGGACGCACATTCCTGTAGGGGCGCGATACATCGCGCCCGCAAACACCGTCGGTATTCCCTTGTCACAGCAGCTTTCAAACTACCAACTATAATTGATAAATATGAATTATGATGGAAATCAACACACACCTCGCCATGCTTCGGAGCTTTTAGGCACCCCAATGCGGTGGGCGCCGTCACAGTGGGCGCGATGTATCGCGCCCCTACCGGGATTCGGACATCAACCGGCGTTTGAACGTGCATCATAATATGAACATGGTTTGGCATCACTACATGGTTAATGATTTCCGTGCCTTTATAATGGTGGGGGATAGCCTTAATGCATTTATCTACAATCCTACCTGAATCACTCAACTTCATTTCGCCGCCAACTATTTTCCCAAAGGAATGTTGCTTCTCGTGCGTACAAATCGTGATGAAATAAACACCGCCATTATATTCATGCCATTGAGCTCTGAAACTATGTCGAGAATCTGCTCCACTCATATTCCGGTCATTTTACGTACAACTTTATTTTTGACTTTTAGCCATATTAAACAACAGATTTCTCTAAAGATTCTACGGTTCTCGACATATTCATTCCTATTAATAACCGGTCGTTCTCGAAAGCCCGAACCACCAAATGCAAAATTAATCATAATTATCAGATTATCTGCACCCGGCCCCGAAGCTAATCATCAACCCAACCAACACCGCTACGCCCCAATGTTAAAAATAACAAAAACAACAACCATCGCATCACTGCCACATACCCTCATCCATGAAATGCAGAAAACAGGTTAAAATCTCCACACTGCTTCCGCATCCACAATTTTGCCGATTGACGCAAAAACACTATCTTTGTGGTTGCATTTTATGAATCCACTGAATCCCGAAATATCATCACGCTTATCCTCTCTTATTGAACACTCTAAGAGGATTGCAATAGTTTGCCACATGACTCCCGACGGCGATGCCCTCGGTTCAAGTCTATGCTTGATGCACGCTCTCTCCGCAATGGGAAAGCGCGCAATGGTCATCACACCCGACGCTCCGCCCAAAACGCTCTCATTCCTGCCGGGGTTCAATGACATCACCGTCGCTTCCTATCACCCCGAACGGGCCCGTCTCTCATTCCTCCATGCCGACTTGATTTTCTGCCTGGACTTCAACGATTTGAAGCGCATTGACCGAACAGCCCCCATGGTTGAGCAAGCCTCGGCTCCGATTGTGGTAATTGACCACCACCTCAACCCGGTCCTCACCCCCGAAGTGCTCATTTCTCATCCCGAGGAATCATCCACCTGTGTTCTCCTCTATCAGGTCCTTCAGCAACTTGGCCTCACACGCTTTGTCAACACCGATGCCGCCACATGCTGTTGTGCAGGAATGATGACCGACACCGGCAACTTCTCCTACAATGCCAACTCCCCCGCCCTCTATCGCATTGTGGCCGAACTGCTTGAAAAAGGCGTCGACAAAAACCAGCTCGTCGACCGGCTCTTCAACACCAACACCCTGAGCCGCCTGCGCATAATGGGCTTCTGCCAGTATGCACGCATGCACGTCATGCCCGAACATCATTGCGCCGTAATAACCCTATCGCTTGACGAAGCCCGCGAATTCGGCTATACCAAAGGCGACACCGAAGGCCTTGTCAACATCCCACTCAGCATCCCGGGAATCATCTACTCAATCTATCTCCGTCAGGACGAAGAAAACTACGTCAAAGTGTCCATGCGTAGCAAAGGCTCCTTCTCCGTAAAGCACCTCTGCGAAAAACATTTCAACGGCGGTGGCCACCTCAACGCTGCCGGAGGCGAAATCTACGCCCCCATTGACCGGGCTTTCACCCGAATCCTGGACATTCTCCCCGAATGTGACCAAATGCTATCCTCAACCTCATCAATATAACAGCAATACAAACCTCACACAGTGAAACAAATGAAACTACTCAACCGAATACTCCTCCTGGCCATCGCCATCATGGCCGGAACCACAACATTCACATCGTGCGACGACGGAAAAAGCTATGCCGAACTCCTAACCGACGAAAACCACGCTGTGAACCGCTTCCTCTCCAACCAGCGGGTGTTTATGGAAATCCCCGCTGACACCGTGTTTGAAATCGGGCCCAACGCTCCTTATTATCAGATTGATGAAGACAAAAACATCTACATGCAGGTGCTTTCGCCCGGATTAGGGCCCAAAGTCGAGGACGACCAGATGATCTACTTCCGATTCATACGCTACGACCTCATGTACTACACCAACACCCTCACAGGCGTCCCCTCCGAAGGCAACATGGACAACATGGCCCAGGCAGCCACTTCCTTCCGCTATCAAAACTTCTCCCTCCCATCCTCGGCACAATGGGGAACAGGCATCCAGATGCCCCTTCGCTATCTCCCCCTCAACTGCGAGGTTAACCTGATAATCAAATCACAATACGGACCCACCACCGAAGTGAGCAACGTCCGCCCCTTCCTCTATCACATCCGCTACTACAAAAGCATGATTTAACCCCCTCTCCGCTAATTTCACATAATCAACTCCAAATAAACCAGCAAACAATAATGGCTCTCATAAAATCAATTTCAGGAATCAGAGGCACCATTGGTGGAGCCCCTTCCGAAGGACTCTCCCCCGTCGACATTGTTAAATTCACGGCAGCCTACGCACATTTCATTGCATCCAACATGCATCCCGGGCAGAAAAAGCTCATCGTTGTCGGACGCGACGCACGCCTGTCCGGCCCCATGGTAAGCTCAATTGTCACAGCCACACTCTGCGCAATGGGATTTGACGTAGTCAACATTGGCCTCGCATCAACCCCGACAACCGAAATTGCCGTGACCGGCGAAAAAGCCGCCGGAGGTATCATAATAACCGCAAGCCACAACCCCCGCCAGTGGAACGCTCTGAAACTCCTCAATGCCAACGGTGAATTTCTAAACGACGCCCAAGGCAAAGAAGTGCTCCGCATTGCCGAGGCCGACAACTTCCGGTTTGCCGAAGTCGACAACCTCGGCCACGAATACACCAACAACACTTACAATCTCCGCCACATTGACCAGGTGCTCGCACTCAAACTCGTCGACCGCGAAGCCATACGCAAAGCCAACTTCACCGTAGCCGTCGATGCCGTAAACTCAGTTGGTGGCGTAGTCATTCCCCAACTCCTCCGCGCCCTTGGAGTGGAAAACATCATTGAACTCAACTGCGACCCCTCCGGCAACTTCGCCCACACCCCTGAACCCATCCCCGAAAACCTCACCGAAATCTCCAACCTCATGCGCAAAGGCGTTGCCGACGTTGGCTTCGTAGTCGACCCCGATGTCGATCGTCTGGCCATAGTAATGGAAAATGGCGAGATGTTCGTTGAAGAATACACCCTTGTGGCTGTAGCCGACTACATTCTCCAACATACACCCGGCTCCACCGTCTCCAACCTCAGCTCATCCCGTGCGCTTCGCGACGTCACCGAAAAACATGGCTGCACATACTCGGCAGCAGCCGTAGGCGAAGTCAACGTGGTCACCGAAATGAAACGCACCGGCGCCGTGATTGGTGGCGAAGGAAACGGCGGCGTAATCTACCCCGACGCCCACTACGGTCGCGACGCGCTTGTGGGCGTTGCCCTCTTCCTAACCCTCCTTGCCAAGTCAGGCAAAAAAGTCTCCGAGCTCAAAGCAGGCTATCCCCCCTATGCCATTGCAAAAAACAAAATCCAGCTCACCCCCGCAATTGACGTTGACGCAATCCTTGACGAAGTGAAAAAACGCTACGCCAACGAAAAAGTAACCGACATCGACGGCGTGAAAATCGACTTTGCTGACTCATGGGTGCACCTTCGCAAATCAAACACCGAACCCATCATCCGCATCTACTCCGAAGCCCACACCATGGACGAAGCAAACCGTCTTGCCGAGCAAATCAAAAGCGTAGTGATGGAAATGACCAAATAAATTCATGAACCCGAAACGCATCATAACATTTCTAACAATAGCAGCTGTCGCCCTGACAGCTGCTTCAGTTAATAAGAAGAAACGCGCCGCTGCAAAGAAGGCTCCCAAAACTGAAGTCGCCGCCCCTCAGCCCGACAAATGGGCCCTGATAAAAGTGGCGGCCGCATGCCTGCGCACCGAGCCCTCCCACTCATCCCAGCTTGAAACACAAGCAAGCTACGGAACCCCGGCCCGCATCATTGACCGCAACGGCGAGTGGTACAAACTTGAACTCCCCGACGGCTACAAAGCCTGGATGATTGGAACCTCCCTCACCGAGAAATCAGACGATGAAATGCAGCAGTGGAAACAAAGTCCGCGCCTCATTGTTACCGAGCCACGCCCCACCGCCGCCTACTCCGACTCGACAAACATCTCCGATGGCAACATAGCCTTTGACATTGTTATCGGCTCCGTGTTCGAAGGCTCAAAAAACGTCGGTGCCCAATTCACCGAAGTGACCTTGCCCGACGGACGCAACGGCTATGTAAAATCGGCGCTATTGGCCGATTTTGACACATGGAGCAAACAGGAACCCAATCTGGACACCATATTGAACGTGGCCCGCTCAATGATGGGCGTCACATACCTTTGGGGAGGCACAACACCTAAAGCCATTGACTGCTCCGGATTCACCAAAGTTTGCTTCGGTGCAGCAGGACTAATCCTGCCACGCAACGCCTCTGACCAAGCCCTGATTGGGCAGCCCCTGGACATAGCTCGCCCTGAAGACTACCGTCAAGGCGATCTGCTGTTTTTCGGCAGCGGCAACGGCACCAAAGTCACCCACGTGGGAATCTACGATGGCTTCACCCGATTCATCCATGCCTCCGGCCGCGTGTTTGAAAGCAGCTTCAACCCCTCCCATCCGCTCTACATCCCCCGCCGAGTCATCGCCGCCACCAGGATTCTCGGCTCCGACACCACTAAAAGCATCACCGCCTACAAAAACCACCCCTGGTACTTTGCCAAATAACTCCAATGCCATTCGGCCCAGTCCATAAGCCACACGGCTCCATCATTCTAAACAAAATCAGACCCGATTCAATCCGAATCGGGTACTTTTTTCATCTTATATATCAATTGTTTATCTTTGACCTGAAATCTTGAATTTTCTCATTTTTGATAAAATAAGTCAATTAATTGTCTATATTTGCGCTTGAAAATCAAAAGCTTTTTGCTTTATGACTAAGAGTCCATTCGATAAGGAATGTTAAAGCCGGGGCGGACTATCATTGAGCA
>JAMPBC010000034.1 GCA_023666905.1 Bacteroides sp.
TGTTGTTGACTTCTTTGACAACCTCGGGTTTGCGGTTCTGGCAAGCCTGGAGCTGAGTGGCGAGGTCGGCGGCAGTGGCGGCTGCGGCGGCAGTGGCGGCATTGCATGCGGCAATGTCAGCGCGCAGCTGATTGATTTGACCATTGAGCGCGTCAAGCTCAGCCTGGTTGCGGGTATCAACAGGGAGGAAACCGGGGCCGAAGTTGTAAGTAACACCTGCGTTGAGGTTGAATGTGGCTTTTTCGCGTGAATATGCAGCAGTTGTCTGCTCAACATCCAACGGGAGGTAATGGGTACCTGTCATATTGTAAGCCACGTAAGGCTTGAGTGAAATGGTGAGGTTGCGGCAAACATTGAAGTTGAAATTAAGACCAACTTTTGTTGCGAAATAGTTCTGATCAAGAGCGTCAATGCTGTAAGGCATGTAAGCAAGCTTGTTGTAGAAATCATGTCCCCAACCGGCCCCGGCGGTAACTTCAAGGTCAAACACTCGTCCCTGAGGATTGTAACCGCAAATAAGATTAGTGAGGCTTACAGAACCGTAAACACCAACATACATATTGTCGATTGCAGTTTTGCTGCGTCCGGGAGTCACGGGATATGTGTTGTCCAGGATGGTGGTAAAATAACCGGTGTTCCAAGATGATGTATTAACGCCGGCAGCGCCTTCAATACCAAGTGCGAAAACAGGAGTGATCTGTTTCTGAACATGAAGACCGAACTGGCCGCGCATATCGCCGAAGAAAGCATGTCCATGAGAAAGAGGAGTGGTTACACCACCATCAACACCTATTGACCAATTATCGCCAAACGAGGGGGGAGCCACTGCTGTCTGAGCTTGCATTGACATTGCTGCAACTGCAGTCAAAGCCACTAATGCTAATTTTTTCATAAGTAAAGTTTTAATGAGTTGATTAACCGTTAGAAAAGGTTATGTAACTTAAAAAGAAAGGGAGAGAGTGAGGTTAAATGCTAAAAGAGGTGATTTTATCGGGACACCCCGCGACCCCTTCGGGCCGCAGGGCGCCTTATTAAGTTATGAATCAATCAGAGGGAATCTTATGTTTAATGATTCTCAAGAGGATTAGTCAAGAGTACAGATTGAAACGCGGTTCCAGTCGTTCTCGGTGAACATGTGACCGATACCTTCGCCTTCAGCCTTGATGCGGTCTGCGCTGATGCCGTACTTCTTGATGAGGGCATTCTTAACTGATTCTGCACGAGCCTGGGCCAGTTTGATGTTGAAGTCGAGGTTACCATCCTGTGAAGCATAACCTTTGACAACAACGGTGGAGTTCTTGTGATTCTTCATGTAGGAAGCAACCATTTCCACGTTAGGCATCTGGTCGGCGGTAATAACTGAGCTGCCAATCTTGTAGAAGATGTAGCGTACGCTCTGGAGGTTATTGCTGACTTCCTTAATAACTTCGGGTTTACGGTTCTGGCAGGCCTGAAGCTGATTAGCGAGGTCGGCTGCAGTGGCAGCAGCGGCTGCGGTGGCGGCGTTGCAAGCTGCGAGGTCGGCACGGAGGGCGTTGATCTGAGCGTTGAGAGCATCGATTTCGGCCTGGTTCTTGGTGTCAACACACTTGAAACCTTCGCCAAATTTGTAGCTTACGCCTGCAAAAATTTGGAATGTGGCGTTTTCTTTGTTATAAGCGGCTGTGCTCTGTGCCACATCAGCATCGCTCATATCCCAAATAACGGCGGGTTTGATTGAAAGGGTAAGATTGCGGTTAACGTTGAAGTTAAAGTTAAGACCGGCTTTTGTTGCAAAATAATTATGGTCTTTCAAACCGTCAACGTAATTGTTCATGTAATCGTGACCCCAACCGGCACCGGCCTGAGCTTCGATTTCAAATACACGGGGACCGTCGCACTTGAAGCCTCCGAAAAGGTTCATGAAGTTGATGGTACCGTAAGCGCCAACATAAGAGTTGTCAAACACTGTACCGGACTTAACGCCGTAAGCGTTCATTGCGTATGAGTTACCCCATGATGAAGTATTTACACCGGTAAAGGCTTCAACACCAAGACCAAACACGGGCGAAACCTGCTTTTGGATGTGAACACCAAAGGCGCCACGCATGTCACCGATGAATGAAGAGCCGTCATATAGAGGTGTGATACCACCGCCTTCTATACCAACTGACCAATTGGACCAGAAACTGGGGGCTTCCAATGCTTGCTGTGCTTGCGCTGTCATCATACCGGCAGCGGCGATAGCGAAAAGGAATAATTTTTTCATTTTAATTTCATTTAATGTTGATAAAATCGGCACAAAGATAGAATATTTTATTAATTAAATTAACTTAAATGGTGAAAAATTTACATTTTGACCAACTATTATCCTTTTTTAAGGGATTAGCTTTACTAAAGTAACGCATTGCTTAAATAAATGTTTAGCGATATAGATTATTTTCTTACAAGGATTATTTTCAACCATTCAAACGGGCGAATAGCATAGAGAGAAAAATTTTGCTTAAATTTGCATGATTTTATGAGAAAATTCAAGCCACACATAATTATATTAGGAGCTTTGACGACAAGCGCCCTTTCCGGTTTCGCACAGGAACAGGCTGACACTGCCACGGCCGTAACTCTTGATGGCGTTGAAGTTATAACCCGCGGACCATCAACGCGTAAATTGCGTGGTTCGGTAACCAATACCGACATCATTTCATCGGGCGAGCTGCTTCGCGCAGCATGCTGCAATCTCGGTGAAAGCTTCACCACGAATCCATCAGTTGATGTCAGCTACAGCGATGCGGCTACCGGTGCCCGGCAAATAAAACTGCTTGGTTTGTCAGGTACATACGTGCAGATGCTCACTGAAAACATTCCAAACTTCCGCGGTTCGGCACTCCCCTATGGTCTCGGTTATATTGCCGGGCCCTGGTTGCAGTCAATTCAGGTTTCAAAGGGAGCCAGCTCGGTGAAAAACGGATATGAATCCATAACGGGACAAATAAACATTGAAATGAAAAAGCCTCAGGCCGACCAGCAATTTGCCGCAAATGCCTACACTGACATAAACGGCAAAGTTGAAATCAACGCCGACGGCAACATCCGTTTAAGCAAGCGATTGTCAACCTCTCTTTTACTGCATGGCGAAAACACTTTCGCGTCACACGACCACAACTCCGACGGATTCATTGACATGCCCAAAATCCGACAAGTGGCAGCCATGAACCGCTGGGCCTGGATGGGGAGCAACTACGTGTTTCAAGCCGGTGTGAAATTCCTTGATGAAAAACGCCGGAGCGGTCAGGACGCCAATCACACCCATTCACCGGCAGGAAGTGAATTGTACACCATTGACATTGACACCCGCCGCTGGGAGGGTTTCACCAAAAATGCTTACATTTTCGATCACGAGAACGACGGTAATATTGCGCTGATTCTTTCAGGCTCGCATAATGAGTTTCACTCATCCTACGGGCATAAACTCTACAAAACAGGGCAAGCCAATGTGTATGCTTCGCTGATGTTTGAACGTAAATGGGGTGAAAACCATGCTCTTTCAAGCGGTTTAAGCTTTAACTACTATAATTATCATCAGCATTACCGCCTTGTGCAGGATGCCACTGCACCGGCTGAAGCTTTGAAAGAGATTGAAGGCGTGAGCGGTGCCTATGCCCAGTACACCTATAATATAGGGACACGGCTGCTGGTTATGGGTGGACTTCGTTACGATTACAGCTCCGTTTACGGCTCCATGCTTACGCCCCGATTACATTTCCGTTGGAATCCCGGAGAGTGGCTTACGATTCATGGCTCGGCCGGCCGAGGTATGCGAACACCTCATGTGCTTGCCGAGAACAACTTTTTGCTGGCATCCGGTCGCCGAATAATCATAAATCCGAATGTACAGCAGGAAGACGCCGCCAACTACGGAATCGGTGCCGGCTCCACACTATATGTTGCCGGAAAACCTCTCACGGCCAACGTGGAGTACTATTATACACATTTCAGCCACCAACTGATTGCCGACCTTGACAGCGACCCGCATGCCGTTACATTCAAAGACATTGACGGACGCTCTTTTTCACACACACTTCAAGTGGAGTTGACCTATCCGGCATTCAAAGACTTCACTGTTACGGCTGCCTATCGACTTACCAATGTAAAAACCGATTACGGCCAGGGCCTTGTGGACCGTCCGCTGACATCACGCAACAAAGGGTTGATTACTGCAAGCTATTCGCCCATGATGGGAATTTGGCAGTTTGACGTAACTTGCTCATTCAATGGTTCAGGGCGCATGCCTACCCCCTACAACACACCAACCGGAGCCCTGTCATGGAGCCGCCGTTATCATCCTTATGCCCAGCTGAATGCTCAAATCACCCGTAATTTCAGGCATTGGTCATTGTACGTAGGTGGTGAAAATCTTACCGCCTATCGCCAGAAACGCCCCATTGTGGGTGCCGAAAATCCGTGGAGCACCGATTTTGACGCCACAATGGTGTATGCACCGCTCCATGGGGCAATTATTTACGCCGGTTTCCGTTATACATTTACAAAATATTAACAAACAACACAAACCATTAATCATGAAAAGATTATTTACACTCACATTTGCCATTGCAATGGCCATCACCGTAATGGCTGCTGAAAAAGCCACTGCTTACTTCACCGTGACTCCCGGCATGAGCTGCGAGAACTGCGAAAATAAAATCAAAACAAATCTTCGCTACGAAAAAGGCGTGAAAGAAATCAGCACTTCGCTTGCCGACCAAATTGTCACCGTTACTTACGATCCTGCTAAAACCAACACTGACAAACTTGTTGAATCATTCAAGAAAATAGGATATACCGCTTCAACCGTCACCGCTCCCAAAGGCAACAAACACAACTGTGCAAAGGCACACGATTGCAAGAATAAAAAGGAGGGTAAATGTTCCGGCAACGGCGCCTGCTGCAAGGCAAAAGCCGCCAAGGACGGCAAGACCACCGGTTGCGCCGGCAAAACTTGCACCAAAGATAAAAAATAAATATACTTTTCCGCTATCATAGCACATTTGCTGAACCGTCATGAAAAAATATCTTGTAACCGGAGGCGCCGGATTCATCGGAGCCAACTTTGTGAAACATATCGTTGAAAAATGGGGAGCCGATGCAAACATCCTCATCCTTGACTCGCTTACCTACGCAGGCAACCTCAACTCGCTTGCCGATGAATTGAAATTGCCCAACGTTTCATTTCGCAAAGGCGACATTGGCGATTCAAAACTGGTGGCACAACTTCTTGAAGAGTTTGACCCGGACTATGTTGTAAATTTTGCAGCAGAAACCCATGTTGACCGTTCCATTACAAACCCGCGACTGTTCCTTGAAACAAATATTCTGGGAACCCACTGCCTGCTTGAAGAGTGCCGGAAAGCCTGGCTTGAAGGAAAGGATGCCGACGGGAAGCCCATGTATAAACCCGGAAAGAAATTCCTGCAAATAAGCACTGACGAGGTTTATGGCTCGCTGCAACGCAATGCAGGCGACCCACAGCCATTGGAATTACAAGGCGACGTGAAGAAGGTTGCAAAAGACCGCACCGACTTGAAACGATTCGGCAACGGTTTTTTCACTGAAACCACTCCCCTCTCCCCACGCTCGCCATATTCGGCAGCCAAAACATCGGCTGACTTGATTACAATGGCCTATCATGAAACTTATGGCCTGCCGGTGAACATAACCCGCTGCAGCAACAACTACGGCCCCTACCAATTCCCTGAGAAGCTGATACCGCTTATCATTAACAATATACTTGAAGGCAAACCGCTACCGGTTTATGGCAAGGGGGAAAATGTGCGCGACTGGCTGTATGTCGACGACCATGCAAAAGCCATTGATTTGGTTCTTCGCAATGGACGCTTGGGAGAAGTGTACAACATAGGTGGTTTCAATGAAGAGCAAAACATCACAATTGTGCGCACCATTATCGACATAATTCGCCGCATAATGGACTCCGAACCGAAGTATCGCACACTGCTTAAACATCCTAAAGAGAATATTGACCATGGCATGATTCGTTTTGTCACAGACCGTCCGGGCCACGATATGCGCTATGCCATTGACCCCACCAAAATTGCCACCGAACTTGGATGGTATCCCGAAACGCCTTTTGAAAAAGGCATTGAGCTCACCGTGCGCTGGTATCTCGATAACATTGAATGGACCCGCAACATAACCAATGGTGACTACCAACGATATTACGAAGAAATGTATTCCAACCGTTAACTCTCCATTTTCAATTATGAAAGGAATTGTTCTGGCAGGCGGCTCAGGCACTCGCCTCTATCCAATAACCAAAGGGATTTCAAAACAACTCATCCCGGTCTACGACAAGCCCATGGTGTATTATCCCATATCCACCCTCATGCTTGCCGGCATACGTGACATTCTCATAATTTCCACTCCTGAAGATTTGCCCATGTTCCGCCGACTGCTTGGCAGTGGCAAAGAATTGGGGGTTAACTTCAGTTTCGCGGAGCAACCTCGCCCTGAAGGACTTGCCCAGGCATTTATTATTGGCAAGGATTTTATTGGCGACGATGCTGTTTGTCTTGTTCTCGGTGACAACATATTTTATGGCCAGGGATTCACCGGCATGTTGCTTGAGGCTTCGCGTCAGGCAAGTATGGGAATTGCCTCCGTATTTGCTTATCCGGTCAGCGATCCGCAACGATTCGGTGTGGTTGAAGTTGATGCCGAAAACCGCGCTGTGTCCATTGAAGAAAAACCGGAGCATCCAAAATCGAAGCTCGCAGTGGTGGGGCTTTATTTCTATCCCGGCTCTGTGGTTGATGTGGCCGCGAATGTGCGTCCATCGGCAAGAGGTGAGCTGGAGATAACCTCCGTAAACCAGGCATATATGGATCAGGGCAATTTGAGAGTGCAAATGCTGGGGCGTGGTTTTGCTTGGCTTGACACCGGCACCATCGATTCCCTTTCGGAAGCAACGGCTTTTGTGGAGTCAATTGAAAAACGACAAGGATTTCAGGTTGCAGCACTTGAGGAGATTGCGTTTCGCAAAGGATGGATAGACGCCGCGCAGCTAACCGAATTAGCAATGCCAATGAAAAACAATCATTACGGCCGTTACCTCATAAACCTTGCCGAGAATGGCATTTAACCATCCTCACATAGTAAAAATAAAGCGCATAGCCGACCTCCGGGGCAATCTCGCCGTGATTGAGCAGGGCCGCGAAATCGGTTTTAAACCGGAGCGGTGCTATTGGCTCACTGATGTCCCCTCAGGGGAGAATCGCGACGGACATGCCTATCGCACTGCAAGCGAACTGATTGTAGCCCTTGCCGGATGCTTTGATGTGAACGTTGAAACGCCCGACGGTTACAAAGAGTCATTCCGCATGCACGCCCCTGACACCGGACTATTGGTTCCTCCATTAGTATGGCGCCGATTCAGCAATTTTACCACAAATGCCGTTGCTCTTGTGGTTTCTTCAACCTCCTTCCGTCCCGAAGACTACATTCGCAACCACAATGAATTCATAAATTTCAACAATGGCTAAGGAGCATAACACTGCCACTTCATCAACCTCACCACTACAACGATGCTCGTTGGTGTCACTTCCGGTTGTTACCCATCCGGGGCGTGGCTCACTGTCCATTGCCGACAATGCAGCTCAGCTTCCGCTAAATGTCAAACGAATATTCTACATCTACGACATCCCTGCCGGAGTGGAACGCGGCGGCCATGCACACCATAGCATGAATGAATTGATTGTTGCCGTGACCGGGTGTGTCGATGTGGAGATAACCGATGGCACAACAGAAAAAACAATAACATTGCGGCACCCGTCGCAAGCGCTGTTTCTGCCGGCCGGCATTTGGCGCTCACTCTGTCGTTTTTCGGCAGGGTGTGTTGTGTTATCACTCTGTGATACCGACTATAACGAAGCCGATTACATTCGCGACTTCAATGAGTATTTGCAGCTAAAAAACACTTAACGGAATGAATGACAAAATAAAATACCCGTTTTTGGATTTAGCCACCGTCAACGCCCGCTACATTGACCAATTGCATCAGGCTGCCTCGCGGGTAATTGATTCCGGCCGATACATCGGAGGAACAGAAGTGGAAGAGTTTGAACATGAACTTGCCCAATTTTGCAAAGCCCCTCACGCTATTGGAGTGGCAAACGGATTGGATGCACTTCGCCTTGTGCTCATGGCATGGCAGGAACTTGGACTTGTCAGTCCGGGCGATGGAGTAATAGTCCCGGGCAACACGTTTATTGCCTCTGTGCTTGCAATTGTTCATGCCCGGCTAAAACCCGTATTCGTTGACCCTGACGTAGAAACCTATTGTCTCTCCGGCGAGGCTGTGGAACGAGCTTGCCAAGCCGACAAGTCCATAAAGGTTCTTATGCCCGTCCACTTGTACGGAAAGGTGGCCTGGGATGCAGATGTGGCCGAATGTGTCCGAAAAAGGAATCTCCTTGTCATAGAAGACGCAGCTCAGTCAATAGGAGCCATAAGCCGTTCGCCGGGATTATTTGGCTCGCGAAGAGCCGGAGCATTAGGTCATGCCGGTGCTTTCAGTTTTTATCCAACCAAAAACATCGGCGCGCTCGGCGATGCCGGAGCTGTTGTCACACATTCCTTTGAGCTGGCCCGTACCGTCAGACAGCTTGCCAACTATGGTTCTGACAAACGCTATCACAACATTTTTGCAGGTGTTAATTCCAGGCTCGACCCCATTCAGGCAGCCATGCTAAGGGCAAAACTACCTGACACAGCCCAGGCTAATTCCCGGCGCTTTGAACGAGCCGTGGCTTACAACAATGTCATTGACCATCCTTTGGTAACTAAGCCACGCATATCGCCCCAAGTAACGGACAGCGTGTGGCATCAGTACGTTATCCGAGTAGGCAATGGAAGGAGAAATCATTTGAAAGATTACTTGCTGTCACAAGGTGTGGAAACCGACATCCATTATCCCATACCACCTCATTTGCAGCCATGTTTTGCCACAATGCCTCACGGAGAGTTACCTGTTAGTGAGCTATTGGCCAATGAAGTTTTGAGCTTGCCAATAAGCGATTGCACCTCCGTGGCCGATGCCGCCGCCATTGGGCGAATCATAAATTCATTCCCATCGTGAAACGAACCAAAATGAAATCATCCCGAAAAAAATCATCCAACTCTCGCTTCATTCTCGGCCTTATTTTCTGCGCCGTCATGGTGGGAGCTTGGCAGCTTTGGGCCAACACTGCAAAGCAATCAACGTCGCAAACACCGTTGCACCACGGTGAAGTTGCCAAACTAATGGAAGTGAAAACCAATCCCAAGGCTCTTCCGGATGAAATAATTGCCTACACAGGTATGACAATATCGTTCAACCCTCGCTGGCACGAACCGAACTGGGTGGCATGGGAATTAACCGGTGCCGAAACCATGGGAACAGAAAAACGGCAAAATAAATTTTACTGTGACGAGAATGTGGTTGGATGCGCCGAACACTACGACTATAATTACTCCGGCTACGACCGTGGACACATGGCTCCGGCAGCCGACATGAAATGGTCGGAAGAAGCAATGCACAACTCATTTTCCATGGCTAATATTTGCCCTCAGGCTAAATCGCTCAACACCGGTGCATGGAAACGCCTTGAAGAAAAATGCAGGACGTGGGCCCAGGCTGACAGTGCCATAATAATTATCTGCGGACCCATAACTACCGACACACCGCTTGACTACATTGGCGACACCCGCATAGCAGTACCACAACGATTCTTTAAAGTAATCCTCTCGCCATTTGCATCGCCCATGCGTGGTATAGGATTCATAATGCCCAACGATCGGGTCCCCGGAGGAATGCAAGCCGCAGCAGTGAGCATTGACGAAGTGGAACGTGTCACAGGCCACGACTTTTTCTCATCGTTGCCCGACGACATTGAAAACGACGTTGAATCACAATGCGACTTCCACTTCTGGAGCACCCTGAAACCTTGACAACCACGCTCACATTTATGACCGAACAAACCGACACCATCTGCGCCATATCCACCCCCCCGGGAATTGGAGGGATAGCCATTGCACGAATCTCCGGGCCCAAAGCCATTGAAATCACGCAGAAACTTTGGAAAGGGAAATCGCTTGACAAAGCCACATCTCACACTGCCCATTTCGGTACCATATTAACCACTGACGGGTGTGAGCTTGATCAAGCTCTAGTAACGTTGTTCAAAGCTCCTCACTCCTTCACAGGCGACGATGTTGTTGAAATCTCAGTACATGGTTCGAAATTCGTGCAGCGTGAACTGCTTAATCAACTCATAAAAGCCGGTTGCCGCATGGCTTTGCCGGGCGAATACACACGCCGGGCATTTATTTCAGGGAAAATGGACCTTGCCGAAGCCGAGGCAGTTGCCGATGTAATCGCATCAAACTCCCGAGCCGCCCATCGCATAGCCATAAGCCAAATGCGTGGAGACTATTCAAAAAAACTAACTCTGCTACGTGAAAAAATAATTGAACTGGCATCGCTCCTTGAGCTTGAGCTTGACTTCTCGGAAGAAGACGTGGAATTTGCTTCCCGTCAGAAACTTCGCGAAATAGCATCGGAAATACATTCGGAAGTAACGCGCCTCTACAAATCATTCTCCTCCGGAACTGCAATTAAAGATGGCATTCCGGTTGCCATTGTCGGACACACAAATGCTGGTAAATCGTCGCTACTCAACGCCATCCTTTCTGATGACCGTGCAATAGTGAGTGACATTCACGGAACCACCCGCGACACCATTGAAGAAACCATAGAATTAGGCGACTATTTATTCCGATTCATTGACACGGCCGGATTGCGACAAACCGCCGACGAAATTGAGCTTCAAGGCATAAATCGCTCATATAATGCAATTTCCAAAGCCCGGATAATCATACTGGTCGTTGACCCGACATCAACGGAAACGCCACCCATTGCCAGCATACAAAAAGCCATGGAACAAAGCGGGGACACGACTCCGGCACATCTGATTACAGCAATAAACAAAGCCGATATATGCAATAAGGCCGCTACGGAAGCCGACGGAGACAACACCGTAGTGATTTCAGCCAAAACCGGACATGGACTTGAACAGCTCAAAGAAAAACTCATTGAAATAGCCAACCTTGAAAACGGGAATGCCGACGAAGGACTCCTCGTAACGAATGCAAGGCATGCCGAAGCCCTTCGCCAGGCCCAAAACACCACATCCCGCATACTTGACAGCCTTGACCAAGGGCTCACCGGCGACCTCATAGCACTTGACCTCCGCGAAACCATCCACCACCTCTCCTCCATAACCGGCGACATCACCACCACCGCCATCCTCTCAACCATCTTCTCCCGCTTCTGCATCGGCAAATAAGCCATTGATTATAAATGACATTCAATGACAGTCAATTACTGTCATTGAATGTCAAAACTTGAATATACCGCGAAACGCCTTATGCTGATAAA
>JAMPBC010000035.1 GCA_023666905.1 Bacteroides sp.
TTTTAGTCTCTTCAGAGGGAAATTATGAATTTATATATCTTTTTCAGTGCCCTCCGGAAAACGGGTGGTTTTCCGACCTGGATGGTGCAATGTAGTTGCTGAATTATGGGATGTTTCCTTGAAAATCAGAGGCGGGATTTGATTTTGGCGGTTTCGGCTTCGTAGCCGGGTTTGGCAAGGAGGGCGAACATGTTGCGCTTGTAGTCCTCGACGCCGGGTTGGTTGAAGGGGTTCACGCCGAGCATGTAGCCGGAGATACCGCAGGCTTTCTCGAAGAAGTAAATCAGTTCGCCGAGCCAGCGTTCGGTGAGGGCGGGGATGGTGATGGTGAGGTTGGGCACGTGGCCGTCGATGTGGGCTATGCGTGTGCCGAGTTCAGCCATTTTGTTGACTTGGTCAACGCGCTTGCCGGCCAGGTAGTTGAGTCCGTCAAGGTTGTCGTTGTCAGTGGGGATGACTATTTCGTGGCGAGGCGCCTGGACGGAGATTACGGTTTCAAAGATGGTGCGCTCGCCGTCCTGAATCCATTGTCCCATGGAGTGAAGGTCAGTGGAGTTGTCGACGGCGGCGGGGAAGATGCCTTTGCCGTCTTTACCTTCGCTTTCGCCGTAAAGTTGTTTCCACCATTCGCCCACGTAGTGTAGCTTGGGGTTGTAGTTGACAAGGATTTCAATTTTTTTGCCGGCACGATAGAGGGCGTTGCGTGTGGCGGCGTAGCAGAGAGCGGGGTTGGTGGCGTAGTCGGTGGAGCGTGTGGTTTGTTCCATGGCGCGAGCGCCGTCAACGAGTGCCTGAATGTCATATCCGGCCACGGCTATGGGGAGGAGTCCCACGGGGGTGAGCACAGAGAAGCGTCCGCCTACGTTGTCGGGGATTACGAATGTTTTGTAGCCTTCTTCATCGGACATCTGGCGGAGTGCTCCGCGGTGGGCGTCGGTGATGGCTACGATGCGCCGGGCGGCTTCTTTTTTGCCTATTTGCTTTTCAAGGAGGCCCTTGATGAGACGGAAGGCTATGGCGGGTTCGGTGGTTGTTCCTGATTTGGATATGTTGATGATGCCGAATTTTTTGCCGTTGAGGTAGTCGAGGAGTTCATAGAGATAGTCCTCGCCTATGTTTTGCCCGGCAAAGAGGACTTTGGTTTTGCGTGATTCGTTGCGATAGGGGGCGAAGGAGTCGCAGAGGGCTTCGATTACGGCTTTTGCGCCGAGGTAGGAGCCTCCGATGCCTATGCACACCACCACTTCGCATTTTTCCTGAAGCGATGTTGCTGTGGCGCGGATTTCGGCGATTTGTTCGGGTGTTATTTCAGAGGGGAGATTGACCCATCCGAGGAAGTCGTTTCCGGGGGCTGTTCCTTTTTCCACTTTGTCAAGTGACTGGCGTGCTTCGGGGAGCAGGGCATCGATTTGCCCGGGTGTTACCACTAACGTGTGGGTGTTGGAGAATTTCAGTTGGTCCATTGGTAAGTCAGTTATGAGGTTTTTTTGTGTAATATCAAACGAAGGTGTCGGCCATTTGGGCAATGGCTTTGGCGGGGTTTGCGTTATGATAGAGGATGGAGTAGACGCCTTCCATTATAGGCATTGTGACCTGGTGGCGTTTGTTGATTTGGTGCATGCATTTGGCGGCGTAGTAGCCTTCGGCTGTCTGCACCATTTCCATGCGGGCTGCTTTGACGGCGTAGCCACGTCCGATTAGTGAGCCGAAGTTGTGGTTTCGGCTGAAGCGGGAATAGGATGTGACAAGGAGGTCGCCGAGGTAAACGGAGTCGCAGATGTTGCGGGGGCGCGGTGCCACGGTGCGGACAAAGCGGTCCATTTCCATTACGGCGTTGCTCACGAGCATTGCCTGGAAGTTGTCGCCGCGGCTGAGTCCGTGGCAAATGCCGGAGCAGATGGCGTAGACGTTTTTTAGCACGGCGGCATATTCGATTCCGGCCACGTCAGACGATGTGATGGTGCGGAGCACGGGGCCGCGCAGAGCGTTGGCAAATTGTTCGGCCCGGAAAATGTCGTTACAGCCCACGGTGAGGTAGCTTTGGCGTCCCATGGCCACTTCCTCGGCATGGCAGGGGCCGGAGACAACCAGACTGCGCCCGGAGTTGATGTGGAAGTGATTTTCCATGTAGTCGGACACAATCATGTTGTCGTCAGGCACGATTCCTTTAATGGCGGAGACCACGGCTTTATGGGAGATGTCGACGGTGAGTTTGCCAATCTGCGATTTGAAGTAGGGGGAGGGCATTGCCAGCAGGAGGGTGTCGGCAAGCGATGCGGCTTCGTTGATTGATGACGTGAAAATGATGCGCGATGTGTCGAATACGACGTCGCTCAGATAGGCCGGATTGCGGCCTGTGCGCTTGAATTCTTCAATGCGGTCGTTGCGATGGAAGTACCACACAATTTCAGTGCGGTTGTCAAGCAGCAGCTTTGCCAGCGCAGTGGCCCAGCTGCCGCCTCCCATCACCGCTATTTTTCCGGGAAACTTCATACACTTACAACGCCTGTGGGGCTGAGAGTGTTTACTCGGCTGCCTCAATGGTTCGGGCGGCGCGGGCAACCCAGTCTTTCACTTCGTCGACGGTGGGGTTTTTGAGCTCGAGCTTGAACTTTTTGTTGAGTCCGCAAAGGTCTTGCTGGAGTTTGCCCACTGATGCCGTGGAGGCGAGTTGGGCCAGGGTGAGGGTTCCGAGTTTGTGGAGTGCGGGCACCCAGTGCTCGGGGACGCCGACGGTGGCGAATGTGGCAGCGTTGTCGCGCGGCGCTTTCTTTTCGGGACGCATCTGCGGGAAGAAGAGCACTTCCTGGATGGTGGTCTGGCCTGTCATGAGCATTACCAGGCGGTCCATGCCTATGCCCATACCTGAAGTGGGTGGCATGCCGTACTCGAGAGCGCGGATAAAGTCGTGGTCAATAATCATGGCCTCATCGTCGCCTTTTTCGGCGAGTCGCATTTGCTCTACGAAGCGTTCGTATTGGTCAATGGGGTCGTTGAGTTCGGAGTAGGCGTTGGCAAGCTCTTTTCCGTTGACCATTAGCTCGAAGCGCTCGGTGAGTTCGGGGTTGTCGCGGTGGCGCTTGGTCAGTGGCGACATTTCAATGGGGTAGTCGGTGATGAAGGTTGGCTGAATGTATTTACCTTCACATTTTTCGCCGAAGATTTCGTCGATGAGTTTGCCTTTGCCAAAGGAGGGGTCGACTTCGATTTCAAGTTTGGCGCAGACTCCGCGGAGTTGTCCTTCATCCATTCCGGTGATGTCGATGCCGGTGTGCTCAAGGATGGCTTCGGTCATGGTTACGCGACGGAAGGGTGCTTTGAAAGATATGGTGTTGTCGCCTACCTGCACTTCGGTTGTGCCGTTGACGTCGAGACAGATTTTTTCAAGCAGCTGCTCGGTGAAGCGCATCATCCAGTTGTAGTCCTTGTAGGCAACGTAGATTTCCATGCAGGTGAACTCGGGGTTGTGGGTTCGGTCCATGCCTTCGTTGCGGAAGTTTTTGGAAAATTCGTAGACACCTTCGAATCCGCCTACAATGAGACGCTTGAGATAGAGTTCATCGGCAATGCGGAGGTAGAGTGGGATGTCGAGCGCATTGTGGTGGGTTATGAAAGGGCGGGCGGCCGCACCGCCGGGAATTGACTGGAGGATTGGTGTTTCCACTTCCATGTAGCCGTGGGCGTTGAAGAATTGGCGCATGGAGTTGAACACTTTGGTGCGTTTGATGAAGATGTCTTTGACGCCGTCGTTGACCACGAGGTCGACGTAGCGGCGGCGGTAGCGGAGTTCGGGGTCGTCAAAGGCGTCGTAGACCACACCGTCCTTCATCTTCACAATGGGGAGGGGCCGGAGCGATTTGCCAAGGACGGTGATTTCGGCAGCGTGGACGGTGATTTCGCCCATTTGGGTGCGGAACACGTAGCCTTTTACGCCAATGAAGTCGCCTATGTCAAGGAGCTTTTTGAGCACTACGTTGTAGAGGTCCTTATTTTCGCCGGGACAGAGGTCGTCGCGACTTACATAGACCTGGATTCGGCCTTCGGAGTCCTGAAGTTCCAGGAATGAGGCTTTGCCCATTATGCGGCGGCTCATAATGCGGCCTGCGATGCTCACTTCGCGGCGGGGTGCGTCGTCGCTGAAGGTTTCTTTTATTTCTTTAGTGTAGCCGGTTACGGGGTATTCCGCTGCCGGATAGGGGTCAATGCCGAGGCGGCGCATCTCGTCGAGAGAGCCGCGGCGCACTATTTCCTGTTCGCTGAGTTCAAGAATGTTGGTAGCCATAAATTTTGCAAAATTTTCAGGGCAAAGGTACAAAAATAATCGTGGTTGCGCAAGGGGGTGCGGGGGTATGCGAAGCGGACGCGCAACCTGTTGGCCGCGCGCCCGCTATGATAAATGGACTATGTGTGGGTTATTTGCTGATGTAGACCTTTTTGGTTACGCCGCCGCGGCGCATGATGTAGACTCCTGTGGCGGTGTTTTCGGGGTTGACGGGGCGGCCGTTGAGGTCAAAGTATTCCGTGGGGCCTTCAACGCCGTCGAAGAGGAGGTCGGCAATTCCGGAGAGCTCGTCGGAGAACACGGCCAATACGTTGATGTCGCCTTGGGCCGGAACGAAGAGCATGCGTCCGTGTTCCATGTCGGGGTAGAGTACGGAGCTGGAGTTTTCTTCGAAGTAGGGGGTGTCCAAAATGGAGAAGGTTCCAATGGTGGCTTCGAATCCCAGAAGGGTTTCGCGCTTGGTGTCGGAAACTTTTCCGGGGAGGGCGTAGAGGTAAAGGAATGAACCTTTGCGGACATAGCCGCCGTTTTCAACGAGGGTTGACTCGTCGGGTTCGTTAGAGGCGTAGCTGATGAGGTCAGTGTAGGTTCTGATTTCGCCGTTGCCGCGTACGGTGCAGTTGTAGCTGACGCTGTTGGCGGGTGGTGCGGGCGCAACGCAGTTCACGAGATAATCGTAGGCATAGCCTTTGTTAATGGCCTGGTAGTTGCCGGTGACGTTGCCTGAGGGTACGTTTTTGTCCCAGGCTTCGGTGTAGATTACGCGGATGCGCGATGCTCCGATGCGGGCGTCGGCAGGAACGGTGAAGTTATGGGTGAAGTCAAGGATGTAGTCGTAGTTAGCCTTTATGTTACCACCGAATCCGGATTCGTTGTTGAAGTAACCGTAGTAGCCTTTGGTGAAGCGGTCGTCAGTGGGAGTGGCAAGTTCGAATGTGCCGTCGCCATCCCAGTCGGTGAACACGTAGGCAACGCAGTAGCGGAGGTCCTGATAGGCTTGCGAGGTATTTGTGCTTAGCACGTTGCCTTGCAAACGGAGTGAGAATTCCTGTCCGGGGGTTACTTCAATGGTGGCGTCGTCGCAAAGTTCGTACCAAGTGCCGTTTTTGCCGGTGCGGGTAATGGTTATGTCGGTTTTTGCACCGGAGGTTGAGGCTGTTTTTACGTAAGCGGCAGTGCCGGCGCGGTCGCCCGAGCCGGTGGGTTCGGTGTAAGATGCGGCGGCGTTGGGGTCGCGTTCAACAACGGCAGCAATGGTTGTGGGGCCCTCGACAACGAAAGAGTTGCCTTGAAGCGTGGTGCCGTTGACCTTTACAGCGGTGACAATGTAGGGGCTTACGCCTTGTGCCTGGATGGTGAGAGTGGTCCCGGTTGGAACTTTGCGGCCGGAGTGGATTTCCTCGTCGCCGTTGAACACGCTGATTGTGGCGCGTGAGGCATCGGGCGTTTCAATGGTGATTGTGTGGCCTTCGGTGTTGTTTCCGGTGTCGGCGCCGTCAGTGAGCCATTCCAGGGAGAAACGGTGGAAGTAGAGGTTGAAGCCGGAGTTGTCGCCCTCTTCCACAAAGCAGCCTATAGAGCCGTCGGGGAGCACGGTGAGTGATGAGTAGGCGGAGCTTCCGGAAACGAGCTGTTTTTTCACGGGCCAGGTTTTGCCTTCATCGTAAGAGAGATATACGGAGACGTCGCGGCGATTTACGGGATGAGATGGGAGGGAATGGAGCATGCGGGTTTGTCCGTCGGTGGATGGATACACAATTATGTCGCCGTTGCAGTCGGGCTCTATGAGCTGGGTCATGGCTTCGGCCTCGCCCCAGGTATAACCGCCGTCGGTTGACTTGGCAAAGCGGCGGTTGTTGGCCGAGCGTATGCTCATGATGAGAGTGCCGTCGGATGTTTCAACAAGCTTTGATTCGTTGCCGTTACCGGCGGCGGGGGTGCGACCGGAGGGGTTGAGTACTGACCATGTTTCACCGCCATCGGATGAGCAGCATACAAATTCATAAACATCAGTGACTGACTGGGCGGCGGTGGTGCGGGTGTTAGCCACGAACATGAGTTTGCCGTCGGCAGTCTGGAGCAGGCTGCCTGAGGCGCAGAATGCACCGTACCAGTTCGACTGGTAGATTTGGTTTGTTATGGCGCGGGGTTCAGTCCATGTCAGGCCATTGTCGGAGCTTGTGGACACATAGAATCCGGCGCGATTTGTGGGTGTCGAGCCAAAGAAGCCTTTGTCGCCGGAGAATACGGCTACGAGCTTTCCGGTGTTGCGGTCAAGAACCACAGCGGGGTCGCCGTAGGTTTTTCCGGTGGATGAGTTGCCTTGGGCAATTGTTACGGCGCTTGACCATGTCCGGCCATTGTCAGTGGAGCGCTTGGCAACCACGGAGATTGTGTTGGGGAGGTCGTTGATTGAGCTTCCGCGCTTGTCGGCGAGTGCTACGAGCGAACCGTCGGCGGCAGTTACGATTGCGGGAATGCGATAGTAGCGTGAGCCATCCTCGTTAATTGAGAAGACGGCCACCTTGGTCGGTTCCTCAATTGTGGCGCTGACAGGCGTGGCGCTTAGAGCAGCCACGGATGTGATCAGGCCGGTGATGATTGCAGAGGTCAGTTTCATGAATCGGATTTGTGAAATGATGGATTAATTTATTGTTTTTAGTATATAAAATTCATGGAATCAGGATGTAAATTTAGGGTTTTAAATTGTTTTATGCAACCCGTGAAGATAAATTTGTGAAAAAGGGATAGAAAAACCCTCCCGACACCGAGGGTGCGGGGAGGGTTTTCGCTAAAGTATTGTTGTTGCAACGGTCAATTATTTGCGGAAATGGGTTGCGGCACGTTGCAGCTTCAGGGATTTGGCACCCTTTTGAGGAGCGATGGAGAATGCCGGTGCCGACATGCGGGCGGCCAGGGCCTGAGTGGTGAGGAAAGAGAGTTCCGAGGGAGGACGGACACCTTCGGGGGTGATGTCGGCTTTGAGGCGTTTGAGCGGGCCGTCAATGCCGGCTTCGTCGGCGGCGAAGTAAGCGAATGTCACAGTGCCGTAAGGTACAACGAAGTTCATTTCCTCCATGTCGTGACGACCCATGCCTGAGAGGAGGGCGAGTTTGGTGGCATCGTCGGGGTAAACGTCGGTGTCGGTCATGTCGTTGGCACCAACGCCTACGGTCCAGTGAGCTGCAGAGCCATTGGGGGTGACGCGCACCTGAAGAAGGACTCCGCCTTTGTAGCGCTCGTAAGCAGCATCGGTGGCGGCGAGGGCGTTGCCGTCGAAGTATCGGTAAGAGATTGAGATTTCAGCGTCGCCTTCAACAAATTCAAGTGTGGTGAATTGCACTTTGGTGAGGGTTCCGGCGTTTGAGCCATCCTCGTTGAGTGCGAAGGCAAAAATATAGTATGGCTGGTTGGTTTCCAGTCCGGATTCTTCCTGACTTACAGTGCCACGGTAGCACACACGGCTAACGAGTTCCTGAATGGACATGCCGTACTCCTGTGCGGCTTGCTGGAAGGTGGCTGTGACGGCCGACATCATGGCGCGGTCACCGGGATATTCGGATTTTTTGACAATGCCGTACCAGTAGTTAATTGAGCCGTCGGAGGGGATTACGTTGACAGTGCAGCCCTCGTCGGTTACGTTGGTTGCCGCAATCTGGAAGGTGCAGTCGGCAGGGTTACCGGCAGGGAGAGTGCGGAATGCCACGGTGGTTGCAGCGCCGAAGGGTTTGCCTTCGGAGTCAACGCAGATAGCGTAGGCAACCATGTCGGCATCGGAGGGAAGTCCGCCTATTTCTTCGTTTTTAAAACCGGTGTCGAGCAATCCGCCAAGAATCTGGTCAATTGAGAGCATATCGGAGTAGCGGTTGATTTGCTGCTGGATGTACTCGTCGACAATGGCGGCAATGCTGCCCCCGTAGCGGTCGTAAGCGGCTTTGGTGCAAAGGTCGAAGTAGTAGGTTTGGCCCGGGTCGGCGCAGTCCACGGTTATCTGAGCACTTGATGCGGTGATGCCTGATACCTGCATGTTGATGGCGGGTGAGGCGGGGGCGTCGAAGGTTAAGCTGTCAACCTGATTAGTTGGATAACTTACGGTTGAACCGTCGGAGAGATGCACGTTGAGTGTTTGTGCAGAGATGGCAAGAACGGAACCCAATAAGGCTGTTGCCAATGCAATGAATTTTTTTCTAAACATGGTTAGTGATGAGGGTTAGAATACGATTACGGAACGAACGGCGAATCCGGCATTCTTGCGATAGTCGGCCACAAAACCGGGCTTGATGCTACGGGCATCAAAGCAAACGTAGTAGGCCCAGGTTGATTTGCCGTAGGAGTCTATTTTTTCGGTTGAAGTCCAGTACTCGGCGTCGTTGCGGTAAAGCAGGTCAACATCGGCGGTGTTGAGTTTGAGCATGGCGTTAACCACGCATGCGCGTCCGGAGTTGTCCTCATCGAAGTAAACGCGGTCGTAGATGTATTTAAGCATTCCGGCAGAGGGGAGAAACCAGCCGGAACTTTGTTCGGGAGCGGGTACGGCGTTTTCGTAAACGGTTGTGGCATAGTAGGCTGCCGGAAAGTTTTTGTTTGTGAGGGTGCCACCGGCAGCATCGATTATTGAGAGGGTATTGGTGTAACCGAGGAAGTCAGTGTAGTCAGAAGAGCATCCGCCGCCGGCGTCATCGTTGAATGGGCTCCACCACTGAAGGTCGTCCCAGCCGTCGAGGCCGGTGGCATCGCGCAGTGCAATGGCGTAGCCGTGTACTTTTTCAAGCTTGGTTTTGCCATCTTTCATGGTGTAGTAAGCTTCGCTGTCGCGGTAATCGGAGGCAATGCCGGCGCGGAACACGATGCCGATAACGGTTTTGGAGGTGTTGAGGTCGGTTGACCAGGTGCCGTCGGAATAGTAGAAGTCTCCGATTTTGGCGGCGGCAGGTTCGGCAGGGGTGTCGGGAGTGTGGAAGAAAATGCTGTCCACTTCGCTGTTGTTATAGGTTACTTTTTCGCCGTTTTTAAGGGCAACGGTGAATGATTGTGCTGAAGCTAAAGATGCGCCGAGCACCAAAGCGAGCAATAATGACGTTAGTTTATGGAGTTTCATCAGATTTTGATTTTAAAGTTTTTGGATGATTTGCAAGCCACGATGTAGATGCCGGGTTGCAGGTGCGAGAGGTCAATGTTGAGCGAGCCGTCGCTGTGGGCATTGGCGGTGAGTGCGATGCGGCCATCGATTGTGGCGAGCATTACTGTTTCGCCCGGGGTAAGGCCGGCGGCCGAGAGGGATGTGCCTAGATATGTGAAGCGGACTTCGTTTTCGCTTACGGCTGAGGAGATGTTGCTCAGGTCGTCGAATGTGAATTTGGCAACGGAGGCAAGGTCGTAGTCGGTGACGAGCTCGTTGGAGCGGATGTGCATTTTGGAGTCGCTGAAGCTGATATGTGGCTTTTCTTCAATCACGAAGCTTGTTTTTGAACCATTTGCCATGTGCAGGGTGAGGAATGACGCGGCTCCGGCGTATTGACCAAAGAGCAATGCCCCTCCAACCATGCAGGCGGTGATGCATCGACGCACACCAGGACGTGTGGTTTTTTCGGAGTAAAGTTTAGACATTTGAAAAAATATTTTAATAAGTTGTGATAAATTCGGCGGCTAAAGTATGCAAATAAATTAAAAATTGCAAATAAAAGTGACGGAAAGATAACAAAATGGTTCTCCAAAGAGTTCTCCCGAGGTGTGTTTTTTTGTTGTTTTTTGGGGGGAAAGGAGTTCGGTTGCACGGGGCGATTAGTGCAGCGGGAATGGCCAGTTCCAGGCTTTTAGGAGTCGGGCAAGTTCAGTTTCGCGTCCGAGGCAGTAGGAGTTGCACAGCTCGTGGAACTGTGTGGAATGATTGTGGTGAGTGAGGTGGGCAAGTTCGTGGTTTATAACGTACAAACGGAGCTCAACAGGGAGAAAGAGCAGAAGGCCGGAGAGGCGTATGCGGCGGCCCCGGCGGTAGCAGCATCCGAGTTGCGAGGTGGCGTGTCCGGTTTCCCAAGCGATGTTGTGCAGACCAAGTTGCGCAGCTCGTTCGGCGGCTTGCGGGAGCAGGATGCGGGCCGAGATTCGCTGCGCAAGGCGCAGCAAGCCTTTGCGAATGGTGTCAATCACGGCAGAATCGGACGGTGGCAGTTCCGTCCCGAGAAACACTTCAATGTCATTGCCATTGGGGCGGATTACTATGTGGCGGGGCTTGGAGCTGCCGGTCAGGATTCTGATTTCGCCTTCGGGATAAGAGTAAATCCAGCCTGGCTGATAGCTGAATGGAGGCTTACGGGATTGTTTGAGGGCAAGACGCTCAACCAGTTCCAGGATTATGGGACGTGCCTGCTGAAGGTCGATGCCGAACGGCACGGATGCTTTATAGGAGCCGGCTCCGGCGGCGCGGACAATGATGCGGGTCATGTTGCGGCGGGGCGTCACGGCGATGGCGCCGAATGTGGGGTGTGAGAGCCGGAGGGGTGTTTGGATGGGTGTTTTCATCCCCAGTGGAGCTTGTGGCGAAGAGTGTCAATGAATGTGTAGCCGTCCAGATGAGCCACTTTTATAGAGAAGGGGGCTTTGGAGAGGGTGAAGCGGGTTTCCACGGGAAGGGCCACGGCGCGACCGTCGATGGCGAGCATGAGGGAATTGGAACGTGAACGGGCGCGTACTTCAACGGTGGCCGAGTCGGGGATAACAAGCGGACGCATGGAGAGCGAGTGAGGCGCAACGGGAGTTATGACCCAATTGGCGGCGCGTGGCGACATTATGGGTCCCCCGGCCGAAAGGTTGTAGCCCGTTGAGCCGGTAGGGGTAGCCACAATAAGACCGTCGCCGCTGTAGGAGGCGAGGAAGTTGCCGTTAACACGAGCTTCCACGGTTATGATTGAGGCGGTGTCTTGCTTAAGGAAGGCCACCTCGTTGAGTGCGAAAGGGTTGGGTGGAAGTTGGGCGGAGTTGGACTCGACTTTTAACAGAGTGCGAAGCTCAGTGGTGTAATGCCCGAGCACAATGTTGCGGGCGGCTTCGGCGGCATTGGCAATGTCGGTTGCGGCAAGATAGCCGAGGTGACCGGCGTTGATGCCCATTATGGGAGTGGCGGAGGAGCAGATGATGTTGGCTGGGGTGAGGAAAGTGCCGTCGCCGCCAATAC
>JAMPBC010000036.1 GCA_023666905.1 Bacteroides sp.
CCCACCGAGATATGCGACCTCAGCGTTAACATATATTATGGGACAGGCTCTAAAGGTTGGAGTAGGGTTGGCTGAAGGTGTCGCCGCCGGCAAGGGTGCCGGTGTCCAGTCCGCGTTTCAGCCAGCGCCAGCGTTGCTGCGAGGTGCCGTGGGTAAAGGCCTCGGGCACGGCATAACCCTGAGCCTGCTTTTGCAGATAGTCGTCGCCAATTTTCATGGCAGCATCAAGGGCTTCCTCAATGTCTCCGGGCTCAAGGGAGCCGAACATGCGGTTATCATGGTGGGCCCACACACCGGCCAGATAGTCGGCCTGGAGCTCTATGCGCACGCTCTCGCGGTTGGCATCGGTTTTCGACATCCGGCTCATGCGCTCGTGCGATTCGTCGAGCGTTCCCAGCAGGTGCTGGACGTGATGCCCCACCTCGTGGCCAATCACATAGGCGTAGGCGAAATCGCCGTCGGCCCCAAGGTCGCGCCGCATGTTCTTGAAAAAGTCAAGGTCAATGTAAAGTTTCTCATCGGCCGAACAGTAGAAGGGCCCCATTGACGATGTTCCCTGGCCGCAGCCGGTGTTTATGCTTCCGCTGTAGAGCACCATTGTGGGAGGGCGGTAGGTGAGTCCTTCTTGGCGGAACAGTTCGCTCCACACATCCTCTGTGCCGGCAAGAATCTGTGCCGAAAACTCGGCAAGCTCCTCATCCTGTTCAGTAGCCTCGTACTGGATGCCTTGTTGCCCTTGCCTAACCAGCTGGCCGGCGTTGGAAAACACGTATTCAGTGAGGCTGCCTCCACTGAGCATGTAAATGATACCGCCCACAATGAGAGCTACAATTCCACCGCCGGCGGTTTTAGCGCCGATTCCGCGGCGATCGTCCACGTTTGAACTTTTGCGTCGGCCGTCCAGTCTCATAGTCAGATTTCAATATGGTTAACGTTCACCGGCTCTCCAAGAAAAATTCCGGCGAGCTTGGTGAACTGTTCAGGATTCTCAGTTGTGAGGAAGGCGCTGACGCCCCCTTTGCGGCAGCGATTCTCTATTTCAGGGTGCCGCTGAAGATAATCTGCAAGGCTCTCGGCCACAATCTCGCCCTGGCTCACCACCTTTACATGGGAGGGAACACAGGCGCGGATTTTATCGTATAGCAGAGGATAGTGCGTGCACCCAAGTATCACAGTGTCAACACGGGGGTCCTTGCTGAAAAGCAAGTCCACGTACTTATTTACGAAATAGTCGGCCCCGGGGCCGTCAAACTCGTTGTTCTCCACCAGAGGGACAAAGAGCGGACACTCCTGTGACACGGTGGTGAACCCGGGATAGAGTTTGGCTATTTCCATGTCGTAGGACCGGGAGCGGATGGTTCCGTTTGTTCCCAACACTCCCACAACTCCGGAGTTGCTCAGGCGCCCCAGCTCCTCGACTGTGGGACGGATCACGCCGAGCACACGGCGGGTAGGGTCAATTTCCGGAAGGTCGTTTTGTTGGATGCTGCGGAGAGCCTTTGCCGAAGCTGTGTTGCAAGCCAGAATAACCAGCGGACAACCTTGGCTGAAGAGATATTTCACAGCTTCAAGAGTGAAGCGATAAACCACATCGAAAGAGCGCGGGCCATAGGGGGCACGGGCATTGTCGCCAAGGTAGAGATAATCGTACTGCGGAAGGCGCTCTCTGATTTTGCGAAGCACCGTCAGGCCGCCGTAGCCTGAATCGAACACCCCGATGGGACCTGAAAAGGGAAATTCTTGTTTCATGGGGCAAAATTAACCATTTTCGGATAATTCCGGAGTGTGGTGCGGGCTATTTTTTAGGGTCGTAGCCCTGACTTTGAATGGCCCGGAACATGTGGTAATTCATTGCTTCAGCATAGTAGCCTATGATGTGGGTGGCCCAGTCGTTATCGGTCTTGGAACCGGAGCGGGTGGTGTTGTAGTGCGTCACTTCATCATCGTAAGTCTTGAGGCTGTCAAGCAGCGCTGCGTCGGAGGCATATCGGTCAGTGTGGATAACGGCAGCCACAGGTTGCTTGGGCTTGAGGTCGGGCATCTCACGGGGCACACCCAAAGCCAGGCCGCACACAAGGAATACACCTTGGGGCAGACCAAGCAGCGAGGCTATTTCCTCGGGGGCAGCAGTGCGGGCATAGCCTATGCAGCATGTTCCGAGGCCGAGAGCTCCGGCAGCTGTAACGGCACTCATCATGGCAAGCGAGGCATCGACAGTGCCCAGAATCAGGCCGTCGACCGTGTTGGTAATAGCGGGCATGTTCACACCCTTTTCACGAGCCATGAGGGAGATTTTGTGGAAGTCGGAACAGAAAGCCATGAAGTGGGAGCAGGTTTTGATTTGCTTCTGTCCGGTGAGTCCATAGAGTTTCTGTTTCAGTTCCTGATCCGTGATGTCAATCACGGAGTATTGCTGTCCGTTGTAGCTTGTGGGCGTGTTTCGGATTGCCTGATAGATGAAGTCCATTTGTTCAGGCGTAATGGACTCGCGCTCATAGCGGCGTATGCTTCTGCGTTGCAGCAGGGTTTCTTTTACTGTTTTCACAATGGTAAGGATTTTAGGGTGATAACGCCGCTGTGGCATTGTTGGTTCAAAAAATCCGCCATCCGGAATAGAGTTCCGAACGGCGGAAAAGAGTTACAGGAAACAGGGAGAGGGATTATTTTTTGAAGAAGCGGTTGTAGAGACCCTGGAAACCTTGTCCGTGACGGGCTTCGTCCTTGGCCATTTCATGAACGGTGTCGTGGATGGCATCAAGGTTAAGTTCCTTGGCACGACGGGCAATGCGCATTTTGTCGGCATTGGCACCGGCTTCGGCAGCCATGCGCTTTTCAAGGTTGGTTTTAGTGTCCCAAACACATTCGCCAAGCAGTTCGGCAAACTTGGAGGCGTGCTCGGCTTCCTCAAAGGCGTAGCGCTTGAAAGCTTCGGCAATTTCGGGGTAGCCTTCGCGGTCGGCCTGACGTGACATTGCCAGATACATACCCACCTCGGAACATTCGCCATTGAAATGAGCCAGAAGGTCGGCGCGCATCTCATCGTCAGTGTCGCGGGCCACACCGATTTCATGCTCGGTCACGAACTCGAGTTCGGCAGTTTCATCCACTTCTTTGAATTTGCTTTTGGGAGCGCCGCAGAGAGGGCACTTTTCGGGGGCTTCATCACCCTCGTGTACATAGCCGCACACTGTGCAGATAAATTTCTTTTTCATTTTGAATCAGATAAATTTTACGGGTTTAACTTTTCCATGCATGGGGTGTCCCGTAGGGCGTGTGCACCTGGTGGCGGGACAACGAATTTCAAAGAGCAAAATTAAAACAAATATTATGAAAAACGAATGGTGACAATGCCACTCTTATGTTAATTTAACATTTTGCGTTGTGTGGTCACTGCCTTTATGCGACTGTTGGTGTTGTGCGGCCGTTTCTCTTGTGAGCCTTGCCCTGACGGCGTTGGTCACCACCACGGTGAAGAGCGGGAACATGAAGGTGCCCATTGTGGGAAGGACAGCACAGACAATCTTGCCTGGAGCGGTTACGGGATAAATGTCGCAGCCGGCAGTGGTCGCCACCGAGAAAGCCCACCAGAGAGCGGTCCAGAAGCTTGTGACATCGGGGTTGTGACCATGCTCCACCTCATAGAAAATGAGGCTGCCCATGTAGATGAAAGCCATGAGCACCACGGTGTAGGAAGCGAAGATATTTGTGAGCCGGTTGCGCGACAGATAGCCCACCACGATTGACATTGCCAGCGCACCGCGTGCCAGTGGAATGAAACGGAGGAAATAAAGGGCTCCGTAGGTCAGAGGAATATGGAAAGCAGCCACAATGTTCAGGTAAGGCACCGAAAGGAGCAGGAAAAGCCAGCGGCGTTTCAGATAACCGGAGCGATTGTCGGCCATGTAGAGCTCAATAAAGAAATCGGCAATGAAAACGTAGCACACCCATAGCTGAAAGGTCATGTAGCCGCGATTGCTGAAGAATTCTATACCCTTGAGCCCGAGGATTGAAAGATAGATAAGCAGAGCGGCCGACAACGAAAGTATCAGCGCATTCAGCACATTGTACACTGCTTTTTTATGTGTCTTTAGAAACGGCTTCATCTCAATAAAATCAACGCAGACAACCCACAAAGGGTTCTGCGAGATTCCGCATAATCCCTTACATTATCCGACGAGGCGAAAATAATTTTGCAGTGACACATAAAATGCTTACCTTTGCGGCTGAAAAGAAAGTGGACAAATTTGGCTGCTTGCAACCACTTCCAAAAAAATGCTAAAACCGCACAACGTTCCGGCCCCGACGCCGGGGACATAAAAAACGGACCACGGTGAAGGCATTGCAAGCAAGCGAGGCCTTTTTTTGTGCACCTACGCAGAACATGAAACTAAATGACTCACCTATGAATAAGAATTATCTGTTCACATCCGAATCCGTTTCCGAAGGACACCCCGACAAAGTAGCCGACCAAATATCGGACGCAATACTTGATGAATTTCTTGCCTACGACCCTAACTCGAAGGTGGCATGCGAGACGCTCGTAACCACAGGCCATGTCACAGTGGCCGGAGAAGTTAAGAGCAACGCTTACGTTGACCTGATGGAGGTTACGCGCGACGTTATAAAATCCATTGGCTACAACCGTAGCGAATTGAAATTCGAGGCAGAATCATGCGGCGTGCTTTCGGCGCTTCATGAACAAAGCCCCGACATTAACCGCGGTGTGGAACGCACTGAAGAGGCCGAGCAGGGAGCCGGCGATCAGGGAATGATGTTTGGTTACGCATGCAACGAGACCGACACCTACATGCCGCTTCCCCTTTATCTGAGCCACATTCTGCTTCAGGAGCTCTCCAAGATAAGACGCGAAGGGCAGTTGATGACCTACACCGACGCCAACGGCAAAACAGCCACCTACCTGCGCCCCGACTCTAAGAGCCAGGTTACGGTGGAATATGGCCCGGACAACAAGCCGGTGAGAGTACACACCATTGTGGTTTCCACACAACATGACGATTTCATCAAGCCCGATGGCAATCTGACTCAGGAAGAGGCCGACCAACTAATGCTGCAGCGAATCACCAACGATGTTCGCAACACGCTGATACCCCGCGTAAAGAAACGTCTCACACCCGAAGTGGCGGCCATGATTGACAGCGACCTTATTCTTCATGTGAATCCCACTGGCAAGTTTGTTATCGGTGGCCCTCACGGCGACACCGGACTCACCGGCCGCAAGATTATTGTTGATACCTACGGGGGTCGCGGAGCCCATGGCGGCGGTGCCTTCTCAGGTAAAGACCCGTCGAAGGTTGACCGCTCAGCCGCATACGCTGCTCGCCATATTGCCAAAAACCTTGTAGCTGCCGGCATTGCCGACCAAGCACTTGTTCAAGTCGCTTACGCCATAGGCGTTGCCCAGCCGGTGAGCCTGTATGTGAACACATTCGGCACATCGCACGCCGAGATGAGCGACGCCGAGCTCTCGGAGCGGGTGGCAGAGCTCGTCGACATGCGTCCGAACGCCATTGAGAAGCGCCTGAAATTGCGCAATCCCATTTATCGCGAAACGGCATCGTACGGCCACATGGGCCGCGAACCGAAAACCGTTACCAAGAAGTTTCATTCTAAATACGAGGGGAACCGCGAAATGGAGGTGGAACTTTTCACATGGGAGAAGCTGGACCTTGTGCCGCTTTTTAAAGAAGCAATTTTGCAAAAATAAAAATTGTCACAAGACGAGTCCACTACCAGGCGGTTGGGAGTGCGTAGCAAAAAAGAAACTGCATCGTAACTTATCACGATGCAGTTTCTTTTTAGGGGTTATGTACGGAGGGTTATTCTTCGGCTTCCTTCATGTTGTGGAAGACGTTCTGGACATCTTCATCGTCCTCGAATTTATCAAGAAGTTTTTCAATGGCGGCGCGCTGCTCGTCAGTCACTTCCTTGAGGTCGTTGGGGATGCGTTCGAATTCGGAGGAGATTATTTCGTAGCCGTTGCTTTCAAGGAAATGCTGGATATTGGAGTAGTCCTCGAAGGCACCGTAGAGAACGATTTCCTCTTCATCGGGTTCAACTTCGTCTACGCCGCAGTCAATCAGTTCGAGTTCGAGCTCTTCAAGGTCCTTGCCTTCAACGGGCTTGATTTTGAAAACGCTCTTGTGTTCGAACATGAAGGAGAGTGAGCCTTGTGTGCCAAGGTTGCCGCCGTGTTTGTTGAAGTAGGAGCGGACGTTGGCCACGGTGCGGGTGTTGTTGTCAGTGGCAGCCTCGACCACAATGGCAATCCCGAAGGGTCCGTAGCCTTCGTAAACGATTTCCTTATAGTCGCTCGCGTCCTTGTCGGTGGCTTTTTTGATGGCGCGTTCCACAGTGTCCTTGGGCATGTTGGCAGCTTTGGCATTCTGCATCAATGCGCGGAGACGGGGGTTTGTGGAGGGGTCGGGACCACCTGCTTTAGCGGCGATGGTAATTTCCTTGCCAATACGAGTGAATGTTCTTGACATGTTGCCCCAGCGTTTGAGCTTGCGGGCTTTGCGATATTCAAATGCTCTTCCCATTGGTATGTTTGAATGGTTGGTGTTGTTGTTATTGATTTATCGGAGTTCGGCGCCAACTTTTTTGCGGAGGTTGGCGATTATTTTGTTCATTACGGATTCGATTTGCTTGTCGTTGAGGGTGCGCTCGTCGTCCTGGAGGGTCATTGTGATGGCGTAGCTCTTTTTGCCTTGGGGGAGCTTGTCACCTTCATAGACGTCAAAGAGGCTGACCTCGCGCAGGAGCTTGCGCTCGCTTTCGCGGACCACTTGCTCGACTTGGGCCATGGTTACAGCGGTGTCGATGAGCAGCGCAAGGTCGCGCTTAACAGGCATTGCGCGTGAGAGGGGCTTGTAGGAAACCTTGGTGCGCATTGACATTTTCACGAGTTCGCTCCAATTGAGTTCGGCAAAGAGGACGGGCTGCTTGATATCGAAAGCTTTGAGCGTGGCCTTTGAGAGGATTCCGAGGCTGCCGAGGAGTTTGCCGGAGCGGGTGGTGAGGTCAAGCGAGGCAGCATAGACGGCACCGGCGCCTTCGGTGAATTTCAGCTCGGCGGCGTTGATGCCCATGCGCAGAAGGATGTTGTCAACAACGGCGCGGAGGTCAAAGAAGGTTGCCTCCTGAGCCTGACGGAGCCAACCGCCCTGGCGGATGTTGCCGGTGAGCCAGAGGGCAAGGCGGCTGTCCTCACTGTAAGGAGTGAGGGGCTTCTCGGCTGTTGACTCGGCCTGCGGGTTGAAGAAGTAAACGTTGCCGAATTCATACATCATAAGGGAGTCCATCTTGCGGTTGATGTTGTGAGCAATGGACTCAAGGCCACCGAAGAGGAGCGTTTGGCGCATTACGCTGAGCTCGGCGCTGAGCGGGTTGAGCAGGCGCACACAGTGGTCGGCGGGAAATTGTGAGGATTCGGCGTAATAGCTCTCGGCGGTGAGAGAGTTGTTGAGAATTTCGTTGAAACCGCAGCCGGTGAGCTGTTCGGAGATGAGAGTGCGGAGGGCGTTGTCAACGTCGGCAAATGATTTGAACGAGAGCGATGACTGCACCGTGAGACCGGGGTCGACATTATTGTAGCCGTAGATACGGAGAATGTCCTCTACCACATCGCAGGGACGCTGTACGTCAACGCGGTAGGTGGGAACAAGGAGCTGAAGTTCGGTGTCGGACTCGGCTGCAATCTCCATTTCCAGAGAGCGGACAATGGATTTGATGACTTCGGCGGGTATTTCCTTGCCAATAAGACGATTGGTGTAGCCGTAGCCGAGGGTTACGGGGAACGGAGCCACGGGTTGGGGATAGATGTCGACGGGCTCGCCGCACACTTCGCCGCCGGCCAGTTGCTGAATGAGCAAGGCGGCCAGTTTGGCAGCGTAGAGGGGTATGTTGGGGTCGGTTCCGCGTTCGTAGCGGAATGAGGAGTCGGTCTGCAGGCCCTGACGGCGTGCGGTTTTACGCACGGACGTGGGATTGAAATAGGCGCTCTCGATGAAGACGTCGGTAGTGTCCATGGTCACTCCGGAGTCCTTGCCACCGAACACGCCGGCAATGCAGAGTGGACGGGTGGCGGAGCAAATCATAAGGTCGGCGGCCGAAAGTTTGTGTTCCACATCGTCAAGTGTGACGAATGGGGTGCCTTCGGCGCAAGTGCGGACAACGATTTTCTCTCCATCGATTTTGTTGAGGTCGAAACAGTGAAGCGGCTGACCGATGGCGTGGAGAATGAAGTTGGTGACGTCGACAATGGAGTTGATGGGGCGCACACCTATGGCGGTGAGCTTTTGCTGAAGCCACTCGGGGCTTTCGGTCACCTTGACGCCGCGTATGGTTACGCCGCAATAGCGGGGGCAAGCCTGATAGTCGTCAATCTGCACGCTCACGGCGCCGTCGGCGCGGTTCACCTTGAAATCCTGAACCGAAGGGCGCTTGAGTTCTATGGGGGCGGAATGTTGAGCGGCCCATGCGCAGAGGTCGCGGGCCACGCCGAAGTGCGAGGCGGCATCTATGCGGTTGGGAGTAAGATCAACCTCAAGGACATAGTCGGAGGTCAGGCCGAAAAATTCGGCGGCGGGAGTGCCGGGCTTCACTTCGCGGTCAATTACAATGATGCCGTCGTGACTTGAGCCTACGCCAATTTCATCTTCGGCACAGATCATGCCGAACGATTCCACGCCGCGGATTTTAGATTTTTTAATTTTAAATTCCTTGTCGCCATCGTAGAGGGTTGTACCCACGGTTGCAACGACAACGGTTTGTCCGGCAGCCACATTGGGAGCGCCGCACACTATTTGAGTACCGGTGCCGTCGCCGAGGTCAACGGTGGTAATGTGAAGGTGGTCGCTGTCGGGGTGTTCAACGCATGTGAGCACCTTGCCTATAACGAGCCCGCGGAGTCCGCCGCGAATGCTTTCAACCTCTTCAACGGAACCGGTTTCCAAGCCTATAGATGTCAAAGCGGCAGCCAAATCCTGAGGGGAAAGGCTGAAGTCCGCGTAATCTTTTAGCCAATTATATGATATGTTCATAATATTGTGTTGTTTGAGAATGCAAAATTAAGGAATTTCCGCCAAATTATTTGATAAAGATTGAAAAAAAGGGAGTATTATTGGCGGACAGAGCGAACAGCGGCTCTGTGGGAGGGGGGACGAGCTAACAAGGCTGTTCACAGTTGGAGTGAAAATGAGCATTTTTTCGTTTTGACCTGACCAATATTTACCCACAGCTGTGGTGTCAAAATCATCACGTATCCACGGCAAATCAATATAGTTGCCATTTTTACCATGCAGGCGGATACCCCAATCAAAATATTCGCGGCGCCAGTCAAGAAGTTCACCTAACTGCTTCACCGTAGGGAGACACCATTCCGGCCCAAGACTCTGAGTGGCAATATCGTGTTCGGTACCAATTACATTTTCTGCCGGGGCCGTGGGCGGGCAGCGGAGAAAAGTGAAGCGGCTCCGGACTGGCCGGAACCGCTTCTGCAAGCTGTGAAAAAGGTAAAAAAATGTATTGAGAAGTTATTTGTTACTTGTCAAGGTGCTCATACTGGAGTGTGAGTGTGGGCTGGTCGCACACTTCGGCGGGACCGAAATACTGGATGGGGCCGGGGTAAACGTAGCAGGTGTCCTGAGCCCATTTGTCGCGCTTGGCCACGAAGCGCTGGAAGGGCTTGCCGTCGAGGCGCACAAGGGCTTTTTGGATAACGGGTTTGAGTTTGCCGTGACGGCGCTCCATGTTGAACATCATCGAGATGGGCACACCGCCGGCGAGCCACTGCACGGAAGGTTTGGTGAGGTTGCGCAGCGATGAGATGTAACCGGTTACGCCGGCTTTAATCAGGTTGGCGGCGTTGTAGCCGAGGGCGTAGCAGTAGTCGGCATCGAAGTTGGAGGGGGCGGCGCAGCGTCCTTCGTAACCGAAGAAGTGGTGCTGGGGGGCGAACTTGCCAACATATTTGCCTTCTTTAGCCATTTCTTTGAGGCGGTTGCCCACCATTTCAGAGAGGAGTTTTTCAGTTTCTATGAGCGATACCTGCACGTTGCCGTGGGGGTCGCGGTCGAGACTGAGCTGACGGGCCACGCCTTCGGGGAGCGAAGCGTAAACTTTGGCATTTTTGTCGCAGAGGTTGTCAAGCACATACTGGCGCTGTTCAGGCCATGCTTTTTCGGCAAAGTCGGGTGTGCGTGCAAGTAGATCGTTGAGTTCGGCAATGAGATTTTTCATTGCGGGGATGAACTCGATGAGACCTTCGGGGATGAGGACGGTGCCATAGTTGTCGCCACGGGCAGCGCGGGCGGCTACCACGTCGGCAATCTGGTTAACGACATCCTGAAGGGTGAGGTTTTTCTCCTCTACCTCTTCGGAGATGATGCAGACGTTGGGCTGGGTCTGGAGGGCACATTCAAGGGCGATGTGAGAGGCAGAGCGGCCCATGAGCTTGATGAAGTGCCAGTATTTTTTGGCTGAGCAGCAGTCGCGCTGGATGTTGCCTATGAGCTCGGAGTAGACTTTAGTGGCGGTGTCGAAGCCGAAGGATGCCTCCACAACTTCATTCTTGAGGTCGCCGTCAATGGTTTTGGGAGCGCCTATCACCTGAACACCTGCGCCGATTGACTTGTAATATTCGGCAAGAACGGCGGCATTGGTGTTGGAGTCGTCGCCGCCGATGATTACGAGGGCGCTGATGCCGAGTTCCTTGAGGATTTCAAGGCCTTTGTCGAATTGTTCCTGAGTTTCGAGTTTGGTGCGGCCGGAGCCAATGATGTCGAAGCCTCCGGTGTTGCGGTATTCGTCGATAACGTCGGCTGTGAGTTCCACGTATTTGTGGTCAACGAGGCCGCCGGGGCCCATGAGGAAGCCATAGAGACGGCTGTCCTTGTTGATTTTCTTGATTCCGTCGAAAAGGCCGCTGATTACGTTGTGACCGCCGGGAGCCTGACCGCCTGAAAGGATTACGCCAACGTTGATGGGCTTAGCCACCACGGGGTTGGGATCTTTTTCGAAGTGGATTTCGGGGAGTCCGTAAGTGTGAGGGAACAGTTTTTGAATTTCTTCCTGATCGGCCACTGACTGAGTGGGATTGCCTTCAACGGCAATCACGGAGCCGGTGAGCGAAACGGGGAGCTTGGGCTGATAAGCCGCGCGGGCAATTTGCAGAGCGCTTTTCTTCATGCTACGTTTGGAATATGAGTGGGTTAATGTAATTAGTTTGTCGGAGAATGTGCAAGGGGCACCTACGGGGTACACTTTGCAATGCAAAGTTCGCAAATATTTTTGGGATAATCAATTGCAATGTTAATTTTTTT
>JAMPBC010000037.1 GCA_023666905.1 Bacteroides sp.
CTGCTCAATGATAGTCCGCCCCGGCTTTAACATTCCTTATCGAATGGACTCTAAGGCAAAATTATCCGGATGCCGATATGTCAGCATCCGGATTTCGGTTCCTTATTATCAGAAGTTAAACTGTTCAAGGGTCAATGTGCCCAACTGTTCAAGCTGAGGTACTATGCGACGAAAATGTTCGGACTTCATGTGGGCCTTCAAATCCTCTTCGTTTTGCCATGTTTCGCATATAAGCAAATGGTCATCGTTGGTAAGCGATCCGTAAAGGTCGTAAGCAATGCACCCCTTGTCATGGAGGGACAGTTCCACGAGTTCCGTTGCCAATTCCACAAGCGATTTGCGGTTTTCACTAAGTTCAATCAGGATGTTACAGTTGATGCGTATCATAAGATTCGGTTTTAATTTAAATTCTAATTACAGTTATAACAACTGAACGCGCCGCATAGATTAATATCAGCAAAAACGGACACCGTTCCCGGTGTCCGCTTTGTTTATTTCAATTAGGGATTTGACACAACTTACTTCAGGCCCAATTTGCCCTTCACGGCAGTGGTGATGTCAGTTACAGTGGTACCTACATAAACGGGTGAAGTGTTTTCAAAAATAAAGGTATAGTTGCCCTCGGCACCGACAGCATTTATGGCATTGATAACTTTCTGCTGAATGGGGGCAAGAAGCTGTTCCTGCTGACGCTGGAGGTCCTGTGCTGCAGTCTGACGGAACTCCTGAATTTTCTGGTCAAGGCTCTGGAGCTCCGACATACGACGGTCAATGATGCCCTGAGGATCCTTGTTTTCCTGAGATTTCTGGAGTTCTTCATATTTTTTCTGCATCTCGGTTTGCAGATTTTTAAATTCATCGTCGTACTTCTTGGATGCAGTTTCAAGCTGGGTCTGGGCTTCTTTTACATCAGGCAATTCCTGCATGATGGTTGCTGTGTTAACAATGCCGAATTTCTGGGCAAATGCCATTGTGGGCAACGCAATCATGATTGCGAGAAAAAGTTTCTTAATCATTTTAGAGATGGTAATATTTAATTGTTAATTGTTTCTTGGATTGAACACCGTGCAAAGATACGGCATTTAGATTTGTCAACAAAATTTTATCTTGCAAATCCCAATTTGGCAAGCACCTCGTTGCTCACATCAATTCGGGGCGAGGCAAAAATAATGTCAGCTGATGTGGCACGGTCAAATATGCACATGTAAGCTCTTTCTTCGGCCACTTTTTTTACCGCTTCATACACTTGCTCCTGAATTGGCTGCATCAACGACTGACGTTTTTTGTAAAGCTCTCCTTCCGGGCCAAAATATTTGTTGCGAAGTTCAGCTGCCTGCTTTTCTTTGGCAACAATCTCTTCTTCCTGCTTTTTCTTCTGGTCATCAGTGAGGAAAGGCATCTGCGATTTGTAGTTGTTATACATGGTCTCCGCCTCGCGGGCCACGTTTTCCACTTCCTTCTGCCAACGCTGCGAAAGCTGCTCAAGCTGATTGTTAGCCACTTCATAGGAGGGTATGTTGGAAAGAACATATTCCATGTCCACCATTGCAAATTTTTGGGCGTTGCCGGCAAACGCACAGCATATAACGGCCAACAGGGCCAGTAATACAGATTTTTTCATATTAATGATTTGTTGAATTAAGTTTCTGTAAGTTTAGACACTCAATTTACAAAAAAGTTTAGATTGCAACTTAATAATTACTTCAGTAACGTCAGAGTGGATTAGAATTCCTGACCGAGGATGAAGTGGAAGTGACTGCCGCCACGCTGTCCGAACACATTGTCGAAACCGTATGCCCAGTCAATACCCATCATACCAACCATCGGGAGGAATATGCGGATACCGGCACCGGCTGAACGTTTGAGATTGAATGGTGAGAAATTCTTGACATCGGTCCATGCGTTACCGCCTTCCACAAAAGCAAGACCATAGATGGTGGTCGAAGCCTGGAGCATGAAGGGGAAGTGCAATTCCATTCCAAGTCGGGTGTAGGCATATCCTTCACGTCCCCACGGGGTAAGGGCACCGTTATCGTAACCTCTCAAGCCAATTGTCTCGGTAGCGTAAGTGTATGAACCGGTCATACCGTCGCCACCCACATAGAATGTTTCAAAGGGCGATTTCAGCCACTTGTTGTAGCTGCCGAGCAAACCGAAGTCGGCACGGGTCATCAACACAAGCGTCCATTGTCCGTTGGGGTCGGTGAGCGGAGTGTAGGTTCGCGAATTGAATTTGAGTTTCCAATACTCAATCCAACGATACATCTCTTTCTTGGACTCGGTGGTATTCTCTTTGTAAAGAGCTTCCCAGTTCTTTTTGCCGAAAAGCGATGCCGGGGGTGTGAGTTGCAAGCTCAGCGAGAATGTTGAACCGCGACGGGTGTACAGCGGGTTATCAATTGAGTTGCGAGCAAGGGTAAAGCCAAGCACAAGTGAATTGGATGTACCGTTGTTCATGTAGTAGAGATACTCCCAGTTCTTAAGATAATACCAGTTGTAGCTCAGTTCGGTTTGGAAAGTAAAGTAGTCATCGGGCCAGCTCAAACGCTTACCGAATCCCACGGTAACGCCAACCATTTGAAGCACCTTGTTGGGGTCGTAGGCATTCTGGATGGAGTTCTGGTAATAATCCGAGCCATAACCGTAGTTATAACCGTAGCCGTAATTATTATACAGGTATGGGTTGGACCATGTGGAGTTGTAATAGGATGAGTTCACACCGGTCTGACGGCTGTAGTAGGCCGACACTGAAAGTGAATTGGGACGTTTACCACCAAACCAGGGGTCAAGGAACGACACGCTGTAAGCCTGATAATATCGGGCATTGGTTTGGGCAGAGATGGTAAAGGTTTGACCTTCGCCCTGTGGAATCAGACCCTTGTAGGAATTCGGATGAAGAAGATTTTTAATGGAGAAGTTGGTGAACTTCAAGGCAAGCTTGCCAATAACACCTGTCTGACCCCAACCCATTGAGAATTCAATTTGGTCATTTGCCTTTGACTCAAGATTGAAAATAATGTCCACCGTACCGTTCTCTTGATTCGGCTCGGGACGAATGTCCATGTTTTCAGGATTGAAGTGACCGGTCTGGGCAATTTCACGTGCGGAACGCATGAGGTCGTCCTTGGAGAACAACTCGCCCGGCTTCACACGGAGTTCACGGCGTATGACCTTTTCATAAAGACGGTCGTTACCGTTAATCACCACATTGTTAATTCGAGCCTGCGGACCCTCAATCATTCTCATTTCAAGGTCAATTGAATCGCCATGTACATTACGTTCAATGGGAGCCAGATCATAGAACAAATATCCGCGGTTCATATACATATTGGCCACGGCATCGTCATCTTCCGACGTGCGTTTGTTCAGCAACTTCTGATTATAAACATCGCCTTTCTTGATGCCCAGAACTTCATTAAGCAATGCTGTTGGATAAATGGTGTTTCCAACCCAGGTAATATCGTTGATGTAATACTTCTTGCCCTCTTCAAGGGTAATGTAAACATCAACCGTATTGTCATCGTAGTTCACAACGCTGTCAGAAATGATTTTTGCGTCGCGATAACCCTTTTCGTTGTATTTTTCAATGATTCGGCGAAGGTCGTCCTCAAAATCCGATTCAACAAATTTTTTCTGCTTGAACAGATTGAGCAACTTGCCTTTTTCATTGGTTTTCTTCATGGTTCGCTGAACGGCGTTGTCGCTCATCACCTCGTTGCCTTCAATGTATATTTTGTGGACTTTAACCTTGGAATTCTTTTTCACATTAATATCCACAATCATTTCATTTTTTGCCGAAAGGTCCTCACGCAAAGTGATTTTGACTTCAGCATTCGAGAAGCCTTTGGCAGCGAAATATTTTTTCACAATGGCTTCGGCGCGGTTCACAATGTTTTGAGTAATCTGATTGCCCTTATGCAACTGCAGGCGTTCCTGAAGATCGTCGCGCTCACCTTTCTTCACACCATAATAATGTATAGCCGATATGCGGGGCTGAGTTCTCAAGTCAAGCGTAATCCAAGCTTTGTCACCGGCAATTTTGTCGACAACAATTTTCACCTGACTGAACAGGCCCTGACGCCACAAACGTTTGCTGGCAGCCGTGAGTTCCGCACCGGGAATGTCAACCCGTTCACCAACTTTAAGTCCGGCATAACCTATAATGGTGTGATCCTCATAGTTGTCAGCTCCCTTCACAGATATACCGGCAATTTCATAGGTGTGCGGCATGCCGGTAAAAATCACCTTGGGAGCAACCACGGTGTCGGCCGGTGTCTGAGCGTAGCCCCGGACGGAAAAACAGAGGAGGATTGCTGAGATTATAATCACTATATTGCGTTGCATAGGCTGAATTTAATTGCTTGATGAATGAGATGAAGGCTTTGAGGCTACCTGTTCGGATGTTAAACCAAATCGCCGTTCTCTGCCTTGATAATTGGCAATGGCGTTTTCAAAATCGGCAGCGGTGAACTCGGGCCAAAATTTCGGGGAGAAGAAGAGTTCGGAATAGGCTATTTGCCAAAGGAGAAAGCTGGACACACGCGAGTCGCCTCCGGTCCTTATAAGAAGGTCGGGGTCGGGAAGTCCGGCAGTGGCGAGTGTGGAGCTGAACATTGTTTCATCAATGGCCGAAGGGTCAAGATGTCCGGCTGCAGCTTCAGCGGCAAGACGTCGGGCAGCCGCCACAATTTCCCAGCGGGATGAGTAGCTCAATGCAAGGTTAACTTGCAATCCGGTGCAATGTGCTGTGGCCGAAAGGCTGCGCTGCAACGATTGGAAAGTCAACTCAGGCATGCGATCAATGTCGCCAATCACCTTAAGGCAAACGTTGTTTTTAATCAAATCAGGGGTTTCGTGCTCCAACGCTGTAACAATGAGATGGAGCAAAGCATCCACTTCGGCTTGCGGACGATTCCAGTTCTCAGTGCTGAAAGCGTAAAGCGTAAGGTATTTCACACCAATCTGAGAAGCAGCCGTGATGATTGTGCGCACAGTGTCAACTCCGGCAGTGTGTCCGGCAGTACGCTCAAGGCCACGCGCCTTGGCCCAGCGCCCGTTGCCATCCATAATAATGGCCACGTGAGCGGGAATGTTGGACCTGTCTATGTTTCCGACGCTTTCTGTCATTGGGATGATTCTGATTGGTTTGCTTTTCGTTTTTTATTATCAATCAAGGCGATTACATGTTGAGCAACGCGCCCCGAATTCGTAACTTATTCCAAAGGAGAGTGATGAATACCAGTCGGTGTTTTTGAGGAATGAGCTTTTGATTTTATATAGGTCTGTCAGCTCATCGCTGTCCACCTTATCGCCAAACACCTTGGTCATTGTAAATTCAAGAGCCAGATTCACTCTGCGCGAAAGCTTGTAGCGCACGCCAAGCCCCATTGGAAGAGAAAAAGCAATGTGACTGTTGCCATCGGACGATGACATCGAGGCTCCAAGACCCACACTTACAAATGGAGTCCATCGACGCAAACGCTTGTAAGTTTCGCCAATGCCGAATGAGAAGAAGTTACACTCGCCGCGCACAGCAAGGTCAATCACATTGGACTTGAATGAATATTGCTCGCCGAATGGGAGAACATTGTCAAATTCGGCCGTATTACCTGAAATTGACGCGTAGCCCAATTGAGCGCGCAATGCCCAGCGGGAGTCAAATAAGTAGCGTACGTTCAAGGCGCCCGCAAATCCGGGGTGCTTGAACAGGTTGCTTTCATTAGCATCTCCAAGATAGCCACTCATGCCAAGCGAAGCGCCGAAATCATATTTGTAGCTTTCAACGTCGTCGCTATTCTTGTTAGCGGCTTGAGCACTAACGGAGAGTGCCATAAGAAATGTTATGAATATTTTCTGTAATATGTTCACGCGAAGATGAATGTTTGAGAAGAGATTGAAGAGAATTTATGCTAATGGTTTTATTACTGCAGAGGTTTGAACGACAATCGGTTTATGACACCTCGCCAAACTTCGGTGTTAGCTTGTCCGGCATCGGTGAAACCACCAAAGAGGTATATGTAAGGGCACTCCCACGACTCAATGGGTGAAATCCCGGTTTGGGCATCCAACACATACCATGACGGAAGAGTGGGAAGTTCAACCGAATGCCAACCCATGTGTGAAGTGGCTCGTGATTCAAGAGTCTGTTCGCAAACCAATGCCTGAGCTCTGTAAAGTGAAGGAACAGCCTTGGGCAATTGAAGCAATTCGTTCCCAAGGAACCAGTTGACACCACGGTCAAGTGACACATAAACGTTGCGGTTAATTGTACCATCGTCTTTAAGGCCACCGAATGCCAACAACGCTGAATGTTTTGTGGCAACCCATCCGAGACTCACCTTGTAAGTGAAGTACGGAACGAGCATAGCTCCGCTGACAGGCGGAACGGGACTGCTGTTTGAGATGCTCACCCACTCACTTCCGTCGTAGGCCCAAACGGCTTCGGTGCGAGAGCCGGAAGCCGTGTTGCCACCAAGCACCATCATCATTGGGTTTTCCGCCCATTCCGAAACAAATGTCACCGCCTGACTTGTTCCGCTAACCGGAGCGTCTTCCGGCACAGCCACAGTTGTAGTGGCCGGATAGGTAATGAAATTATATGTTCCGGCCGAAGTTTTCTCAACGCCAACGGCAGCGGATTGATAAACACCGTAGAGATGTGAAAACTTTGCGGGAAGAGAAGTCCACGATTCACCACCGTCGACAGATTGCATAAGGGATCCGTCGGCACCAAGTGCGAAAAGCAAATCATTACCACAAACCATGCTATTCACATCAAGTTCGGCAGGGAGATTAACGGTTGATGTTTGCCACCCGTTCAATGCGGGATTCGATGCTACCGCACGTGTGGCGGAAGTGCCGTTTGATGCGAAGCAAACAACCTGGTCCTTATACTCCACAGCCTTGAGTGCGGTTGGGGCCGACAATGTGGTGGGGAACGATGTCCATTGTGTGTTGCCCCAACAAAGCGAGTCCGGCTCCATTTCATGCACATTAACATATATGCGATAATCACGCTGAGCCAAAGCATTGACTGATTCTATGTGCAATGTAACATAGCCACGGGAGAAATTGATGGGAGCGGAACTGTTTTCAAGATAGTCAACCACCGTGTCAGCACCTGTCGAGGAGGGCATTGTTATTTCAGCTTTGCTCACTGAGTAGAAACCGATGGAGACACCAAGTGAATCCACCCGAGTGCCACGGGGCAAAGAATCGGCATTGAAAACCCGTGCGTTGTTAAGGTCTATGGAGAAGAATACCGAGTCAAGATTTGCCAGAATGGAGTCGTCGGCACGAAGACTGAACGATGTTATCATCACGGCAAACTGGTCGGATGTGTCAAGCGGTGAATCGGATGTTTTGTCGTCATTGCAAGCTGTGAAACTAACCGAGGCCGCAAGAACGGCCATGAGGATATATAGTGGAAAATATCTTTTCATTTTTATGTTATTGGTTCAATTTGCAAAGTTAACAAGTTTTTCATTAACCTATGGCCCAAAATAGTTAAATTTGGTAATGAACCGCCGTTTTAATCATTAGTGTTGGCAAATCAGGGGCATTTACTGAACGAAACGCGGTTTTTTAACATTGATTATAACATTGCCGCCCGCCACCTGCTCTGTAGTTATAATACCCTGAGGCAAGTCTACATGCCCCACACCTCTTTCACCAAGCTCACATGGGGCGACTTCAACACGAGCGTCATCCCACTGGTTAGTTTCTATAAAAGCGGTAAGCAATTCGGCGCCGCCTTCAACCATAATGGAGGATATGCCTTGGGCGCGAAGCGCTTCAAGGACCTCTGAAATCGAAGCATCCGGCGACACAATTATTTGCATTACACCTACCGGCAAATCAGAGCGTTTATTGGAAGTGACATAAATAGCGCCCGGCCTCTGAAACAGTTTTGCTCCGTCCGGAACACAACCGCGCCGGTCCATAATCACAGGGCGGGGCTGCAGGCCTGTTGCGAACCGGATTGTCAATGATGGGTCATCGGCAATAACCGTCCCGGCTCCAACCATAATGGCATCGCAAAGTGCCCTGACCGCATGCATTGATTGAAGCGAAAGGGGAGTTGAAAATTTGACGGGGGGGGCATGGACATCTAACCGTTTTGCGTCTAAATATCCGTCGGCACTGCTTGCCCATTTCAAAAGAACATATGGACGCTTAAGCAGTTGCGCGACCATGAACCGGCGATTGGCATTGAAACATTCGTCACGGAGCACATCAGTTACCACGTCCACCCCTGCATCGCGAAGTATCCGCACTCCCCTCCCTGACACTTTAGGATTGGGATCAAGACATCCTACAACCACACGCTTGACGCCGGTGCGAACAAGCATATCGGCGCACGGAGGTGTCTTCCCATAGTGTGAGCAAGGCTCCAAAGTGACATAGACCGTGGCTTCTTTCAACAAGTACACATCGGCTTGTGCAACCGACCTGACCGCCCACACCTCGGCGTGCGGACCGCCACAGCGCCTGTGATAGCCTTGACCTATAACACGGCCGCGGGCCACAATCACGGCACCCACAATTGGGTTGGGCGATGTAAACCCCTCTCCCATCCGGGCCAATTGCAAAGCCCTGCGCATGAACAGTTCATCAGTGGTCATTTCCAATCACCGTTTTCTTTAATCAGTTTAATCAGGTGTTCAACAGCCTCATCGGCGGGAATATTTTTTTCAATGCACTGTTTTCCTTTATACAGACTTATCTTATCAACACCGGCACCGACATAACCGTAATCGGCATCGGCCATTTCACCGGGACCGTTGACAATGCAACCCATTACCCCTATTTTCAATCCCTTAAGATGCGACGTCGCCTCTTTAACCCGGGTAAGTGTACTCTGAAGGTCAAAAAGCGTGCGTCCACACCCCGGACATGCAATAAACTCAGTGTGTGTAAAGCGCAACCGGGCCGATTGCAGAAGCGCAAATGCCAACCGTGCACAATCGTCAGGCGAAAGGATATTGCTCTTTATCATTAAGCCATCAACAAATCCGGAAAGAAGAGCCGGGCCAAAATCTATTGCTGCATACAAAGGCACCAATTCAGCCGACAGATTGCCATAATCAGCTGAAAACACCGCCGGGTTAGACACATTGGCTGCCAGCAAAGCATGTCCTGCAGCCAAAAAGTCCATTGGACGGTTGGCGCTTTCCGATGTGAGCAACAACACATCCTGCGGATTAGGCTTTGTAAACCCCGTAGCTACATCGTTAGCTGACAACGGAAAGAATTTACGGGTGTCGGTGAAGAAATCGGGCCTATTGGGTTCACTATATTCAGCATGTGAATTATCAGATATAACTACCGGCTGACAATTGCCACCAATCCCATTGACTTCCGTTGTGGACCGACGAAGGCCGCTTGCCAAAGCAAACCGCTCATCAAAAGGGGCCTCAAGCGGAGCTGCTCCGGCAAATGTGGTCACATAGTTTGTTATAGCGGCAGCAACCGGTAATTCGTGTTCCGGTTCTTCGCTGAGTGAAACACGAATGGTGTCACCAATGCCCAAGGCAAGGAGCGAACCGATTCCCAAAGCCGACTTGACACGCGCATCTTCTCCATCACCGGCTTCCGTAACGCCCAAGTGAAGAGGATAGTGCATATTCTCGGCATCCATGGCTCCGACGAGCAGAAGCACCGTGCGCACCATTACCACCACATTAGAGGCCTTGATGGAAATCACCACACGGTCAAAGTTGTGCTTGCGAAACACACGCAGAAATTCCATTGCACTCTCCACCATTCCTTCGGGTGTATCGCCGTAACGGCTCATTATGCGATCCGACAGCGAACCATGGTTCACGCCAAGACGGACAGCGGTATTGTTAGCCTTGCATGTTTCAATGAATGGAGTCAATGCTTGTTCAAGTCGTTCAAGTTCAGAGGCATATTCACTTTCGGTAAACTCTATCTGCCTGAACGTCCGGCCGGGATCCACAAAATCCCCGGGATTAATGCGCACCTTTTCCACCACTTCGGCAGCAGCAAATGCAGCACGCGGATTGAAATGAATGTCGGCAACCAAAGGGACATTGCAATTTCGGGCGCGCAAAGATTCGCTTATGTTCTTCAAATTGTTGGCTTCGCGCACACCTTGCGCGGTGAATCGGACAAGCTCGGCTCCGGCAGCCACCATTCGCAAAGCTTGGGCAACGGAACCATCTGTGTCCATTGTGGAAGTGGATGCCATGGACTGAATCCTGATTGGATTATTGCCGCCCACGGCAGTGTCACCGACCTTTACCTCGTTGGTAGGCCGGCGCTTATACTCAAATTTAGCCATTGGCTCAATTGGTTTTAAACTTGTACTTCACGTCTTGCAACTGATTGTTTATTTTCACAATCTTCTCTGCAAGACTGGCTCTATATTCATCGAAACGCCGAGCCACATCATCGTCATAAAGAGCAAGAATTTGCGTGGCAAGAATTCCGGCATTCATGCCGCCATCAATTCCAACCGTAGCAACGGGGATTCCCGGAGGCATCTGCACAATGGCCAGCAAGGCATCGCGCCCCTCGAGCGAAGCGCTTATCGGGACTCCGATAACGGGCACAGGAGTCATGGCAGCTATTACTCCCGGCAAAGCCGCAGCCATGCCGGCACCGGCTATAATCACTTGGATTCCGCGGCCTTTAGCCTCACGGGCGAAACGTTCCACCTCCGCCGGGGTGCGATGGGCCGACAGGGCATTCATTTCAAAGGGCACCTCAAGCCCATCGAGGAACTTGGCAGCTTTCTCCATAACCGGCAGGTCGGAAATGCTGCCCATTATAATGCTTACTTTTGGTTTCATCTGAATCTGTACTGGTTTACGATTACATTTACAGCCACAAAATTAACGAATTTACTTTTAAAAGACAAAGCGCCCCGCAGCAATGTGCCGCAGGGCGCGTGACTTTTAATTTTCAAAGAGATGTCACTAATCTCGCCTTACTCCACTACAGCTCATGTGTGAAGGAGCTTACGGAGAGGAGAATGGGATTAGTCAAGTGTGCAGATTGAAACGCGATTCCAATCGTTTTCGGTAAACATGTGACCGATACCTTCGCCTTCAGCTTTAATGCGGTCAGCGCTGATGCCGTACTTTTTGATGAGGGCATTCTTAACTGATTCTGCACGAGCCTGAGCAAGCTTGATGTTGAAATCGAGGTTACCGTCCTGTGAAGCATAACCCTTGACGAGAACGGTGGAGTTCTTGTGGTTCTTCATGTAAGAAGCAACCATTTCCACGTTAGGC
>JAMPBC010000038.1 GCA_023666905.1 Bacteroides sp.
TGCTCAATGGCTGACCGCCTCAGCGTTAACATATATTATGGGACAGGCTCTTAAATAAGCGCTGCCGGCGTAAACACACGGCAGCGCTTTTGATGATTATTACAGCAACGGATTATCAGAAGAAGAGAAACTTTTTGTGTTTTTCCTGTTTGGGGCAAGAATTAACTTCTTTGAGTATTGCGGCCTCTTCCGGGGTCATGGTGTGGAAATTCTTGAATTTTGCAGGAAACCCTATTACAGTAACAGAGCCGCCTCTTAAGAAGCCACGGCGTTCAATGATGTATTCCGGTTCAAGTAAAACGTCAGCATCGGCCTGCCGGAGCATTTTGGCAGCTGTGTTTGTCTTTACGTTTTCAACAGAAACCCTAACAAATGGATTGTAGTTCCACTTTGTTGTAGACATTATTTTTGTGGGCTGCACATCAAGGTCGGCCACTGTAAAAGACGCAACCGTACTGCTGACAGGCACGGAGGTGGAAGTGTGCTTAATGGACGAGCATGAGCAAAGCAGCGCACAAAAGGCAACAATCAATATGTGTATTGCTTTCATGGTGACTGTTTATTTTGCGGTTTGGAAATTTACGTATGTTGCGGGATAACCTTCAACGGTGACATATTTTATGCTTGTATGCCCGAAGAAGTTTCTTGATTTCTTTATTTCATACTGGAATCCGACAAGCACATCGGCATTGCCGTTTGCTTTCAATGCCTCGGCCACAGCAGTTTTGATAACATTTTTTTCTCCGGTTCTTCTTACAGGAGCCTTAGGAACGTAGGTGAATGAGATTTTCTGAGGAGCTACGCGGAGATCGGCTGTGCTGGTGTTGGTGATTTGCGTGTTGACATCAACTGTTGTGGAGGTGTGACGGATTGAACTGCAAGATGCCAATGCCATTACCGCAAATGCAACGACTGCGGTGCTTAAAAATTTCTTTTTCATAAATGATGATTTGATAATGATTAATGAATTTTGATTGGTTACGCAGTTACAAATATATGTATAAAATTTCCATCCGACAATTATTTTGCCAACAAATAAACCTGCTAATCACCACTGTTGCAGCTTATTATACACTTGTGTATGGGGGGGGGTACAAACAGGTAAACAGCGGCTCTTACCGGAAAGCTTATCTGACGCAAAACTCCCGTTATTACAGGAAAGCGGGACGCCCTCAGTGGACGCCCCGCTTTATTATAGAAAGTGGAAAGATTTAACGTTTGAGGTTAGGGTTCTTTTCAACTTCCTTGGGAGGATAGATTTGATAGATGGAGTTTTCACCATGCCACTCGCCTGTAACAGCCATGTTTTCGGGGAGAACTACGTCTTCAGTGGTTGTGTAGGTAAAGGCATTACCGCTGGCATCCATACTTTGGGTAACTGTTCCGGCAGGAACAAGCACAGAGGTCTGTTTGCCCTTGCGATAATCGAAGGCTTCCTTAAGGATGTTGAGACGGAATTCATCGGCGCGACGGGTAACCATTGCGAAGGGCATACCTGCAACTTCATATCCGTGTTCTTTGAAAGCGGCATCGGCGAGGTCAGTGATGGCAGGCACAGTGTTGTAGGCGCGGGCCATAACTTTCTGAAGTTCGGTTTGAGCTTCGCTCACGTAGTTGCCTGAACGGGCAGCGGCTTCAGCAAACCAGCAGATAACTTCGGAGTAACGGATGATTTGGTGAGTTTTGTTGATACACATACCACCCCAGAAAGGAGCTGCATAATCGTAAGGCGCTGCAACGGGGCTGCCATTGGTGTTAACGGTGAAGGCCACGAACATGGGACGATATTCGGTTACAACAGCGTTGGTGCCGTCATATTTCTTACCGTCGGTTGTTGCCCACCAGTCAACGCATACGCCATTGTTTGTGCGGAGTTTTTTGGCGAAGACATAGTCTTTACGGGGACCTTCGGGGAAGAGAGACCAGTAGTAACGTTCGGGGAGGAAGTCGCCCCAACCGCCGCTGAGTGAACCGAACTGATGGCACGATGACATCTGTGAGTCAAAGTTTGACCAGCCGCCGGTTTGATCGCGATAGGTGATGCCGACGATTGCTTCTTTGGAGTAGTTGTTGCCGTAGCTGTAAACATCTTTCCAGTCAGCGCAGAGTCCGTTGGGATATTTGCCGGAGTTAACGCCATCGACAACTTCCTTAGCTTTGGCAGCGGCCTGGGCATAGTACTCGGTTTTGTTCATGGGGTAACCTGCCATGTTCATGTAAACAGCTGCAAGAGCTGACTTGACGGCTTGCTCAGAGATGAAGATGTTCATGTTGCCGCGAACCTGATTAGCGCCGGTGTACTTGGCGGGAAGATTGCATTTTTCGGCAGCGAGAAGGTCCTCGACAATGAGATTGTAGATTTCTTCAACCGATGAAGGAACAGTTTGGTTGTTGTCGGGAACATTGTGCATGTTCACGGGAAGCGGACCAAACACGCGAACGAGGTTGAAGTAGGCATAAGCACGCCAGAAGTAAGCGTTACCCATGGCAATGTCAATGCTTTCCTGAGTTACGCCGGTGGCAGAGGTCATGCCGGGAGCATTGTCGATAACAAGGTTGGCAGCCTGAATGATGTTATACTGCCATTTCCACAGGAATTCAACACCTTTGGCATCGCTGGGAGCTTCGAAAGCGTCGGCCGAAAGGTAAGCAGCTTTGTTAGAACCGGTTGTGGAAGTGATGTCGTCGCCCTGGCACTGAGGGATACCGGGGTTGGAGTTACACTGGCTCTGCTGAACGTTGTAGTAAAGGGCGTTAACGGCAGCGTCCAATGCTTTTTGAGAGGTGAAGAATCCGGAAGGGGTTAGCTGGCCTTTAGGGTCCTCGGTGAGGAAGTCGCTGCAGGAGGAGAAACTCATGCTCGCGGCGAGGGCCAATAGCGGAATGAAATATTTCTTTTTCATTTGAATTGTCATGATAACAGATTAGAAGTTGAAACGAGCGCCAAATGTGTAGGTGCGGGGGAGCGGAGAAGTACCGGTGTCGATACCCTGAGTCCATTGAGCATCACCGAATGAGTAAGAGGCGGGGTTGCAGCCTTTGTAGCCGGTGATGGTGAAGAGGTTCTGGATGCTGAACGACAGGTGGATGTCGGCAAAGCGGGTAACGTCCTTTTTGAGGTCGTAGCCAAGGGTTACGTTTTCAAGGCGGAAGTAGTCAGCCTTTTCAACCCACTTGGAGCTTGCGCCAATGTAATTGTTGTTGTCAACTGTGGGATTAGGCATTGTGGTGCCGATTTGTCCCCAGAAGTCAGGATCAGTAACGAAACGAGAGTTACCGATGAATGAGTTACGGGCAAAGCGGAGAGCATTGATGCGTTTTGCACCGAATGCGCCGGTGAAGAATGCATTGAGGCTCCAGTTCTTGTAAGTAACGGTGTTGTTCCAACCCATTGTCATGCTCGGGGTGCTCTTGCCAAGGATTTCGCGGTCATCAGCACCGGGATTGCGGGTAACGTTGCCGTCTTTATCGAAGTAGGTGTCATATCCTTCGGCATCAATGCCGGCCCAGCGGTAACCGTAGAGAGAACCAATGGGTTCGCCCTTCATGATAACGGCAGCGTCAACAATGATTGATTGCATTGAGCCTGAGTAAAGAACGGGTTCAAGGGCAGTCATCTTCATAACCTTGTTCTTGAGGAATGACATGTTGAGGCTTGAGGTCCAGTTCCAGTCGCCGCCTTGGATGATGGCGCCGTTGATTACGATGTCCACACCGGTGTTGGAAACTTCACCTGCATTAACATAGTAGGAAGAACCGCCAAGGTAGTCGGCAAGAGTGGTGGTGAGGAGGGCATCGGTTGTACGTTTGTAGTACCAGTCGACAGAGAGGTCGAGACGGCCGTTGAAGAAACCGGCGTCAACACCTACGTCGACCTGCTTGGTGCGCTCCCACTTAAGATTGGGGTCGTTGATTTTGTTAGCCCAGTAACCGGTGACGGGAGTTGCGGTACCGTAGTAGGTCTGAGTCTGGCTCATGAGTGAAAGAGTGGAGTAAGGAGCGATGTCCTGGTTACCGATCACACCATAGCTTGTGCGGAGTTTGAGGTTGCTGACGGTGGGCTTGTAAGCTTCCATGAAGCTCTCGTTAGAGAGGGTCCATGCGGCAGCAATCGAGGGGAACCAGCTCCATTTGTTGTTTGAGAGGCGGCTCGAACCGTCGGCACGGAGAGTACCGGTGAGCATGTAGCGGTTGTCGAAGTTGTAGATAACGCGACCCACACCTGAAAGCAATGCCCAATCCTGATAGCTGTTGTCGGCAGTAACGGTGGCGGCATTTTTAACATTCCACCAACCCACTGATTCAGCGGCGAGGTTTGAACCGGCAATGCTCATGCCGCGGGTTTCGGCCTTAGTGGCTTCCCAAACGGCGGTTGCGGTAAGGTTATGTTTCTCGTTGAATTTGCCCATGTAAGTAAGGTTGTTAGATGACTGGAGCAAATAACGGTTGGTGTTGCCGTTCGACATGCCTGAAACAGTGGTGGGCGACTGAATTGTGGAGGTGAAACCGTAGTTGTAGCGGTTGTAGTAGTCCACACCGTTGCTTGAGGTGAATGTCAAGCCGGGAAGAATCTTGAAACGAAGATCCAGGTGGGCGTTGACGATGTCCATGCGGCGTTCGTTATCGGCCATGATCACGCCCTTGGCGTTGTTCTGGATTGTACAGTAGGGGTCCATTTGATAAACACCGTTGGCATCCTGCATGATCATTGTGGGCGATGAGTTGAAGGCAATCCACAAGGGGTTGTAGCCACCGAGTGCAAGGCCTCCGATACCATGACCCTGACCGCGTGAAAGGCTCACGTCGGCGTTAACGTTCAACCAGTCGGTAATGTCGGCGCTTGCGTTCACTCTGCCTGCGAAACGTTCGTATTCCGAGTTACGTACAATACCACGATGATTCATGTAGTTGGCAGAGGCATAGAACTGCATTTTGTCCGTACCTTTCGCGAAGGTAACCTTGTAGTTCTGCACGGTTCCGGTGTGGAACATTTCGTGGTTCCAATCAATACCGGGGTTGGTACCGTCCAGATACTGCTGAACGTCAACGGCCTGGATACCGGCATATTCGGTAAGTTTCTGAGCATAATCCTTGGTGCTCATCTGGTCAGGCAGACGAGTGGCGTTGGAGAAGCCATAAGAAACATCGAGGGTAAGCTGGCTGCTGCCTGCGCGACCTTTCTTGGTGGTGATGATAACAACACCGTTGGCACCACGGGAACCGTATATTGCGGTTGAGGATGCATCTTTAAGAATCTGCATGCTCTGGATGTCGTCCGGATTGATGCCGTTAAGTCCTGATTCGCGAACAAGGCCGTCGACAACGTAGAGAGGTTCGTTGCTCTTATTGATTGAGTTGGCACCGCGTACATTAATGCGAACTGTACCGCCGGGAACTCCATCGGTAACCACATTCACACCGGCAACACGGCCCTGAAGAGCTTCGGAAACCTCAGTAATGGGCTGAGCTTCAAATGCTTTACCTTCGAGCACTGATACAGAACCGGCCAAGTCGGCTTTACGGACAGTACCGTAACCAACAACCACCACTTCGTCAAGCAGCTTGTTGTCATCCTGCAATTGTACATCATGGGTTCCGGCCACGGCTTTCCATTCCTGTTTCTGCATACCGATTGATGAGAAAACGATGGTGCTACCGGGACGTACACGAAGAGAATAATTACCATTAATGTCAGTTGTAACTCCACGAGTAGTGCCTTTTTCAACTACTGAAACACCGGGCATTGGTTCGCCGGCGGCATCTGTTACCGTACCCTTAATGGTTACCAACTGTGAGGCCTGTGCCTGGGCAACCGGCTCCGCATAAACGGGAGGGGCAGCCACCAGACTCACGAGCCCCAGGCCAATTGCCAAAGGCAAGGCCCGGAAAGCGCGGGAAGCACGCTCTCTCTGCGTTTGTCTGAATTTGTTCATTTATACATGTATTAAAATTAGGGTTATGAAATGCGTTTAGAAAGGGTTTTAAATTACGCCCGGATGATTGATGAATAGGGAAATATGAGCAGATGGGCACACAAATTAACAGATTTTAAAGAAACAAATCGTGATTTCATTCATGATTAAGCTCCGTTTTCATGGTTCAACAAGGGTTTTAAAACGCAACAAATATAATGTTATTTTTTTTAAATCATTTAACTCCCCCCCTGCTTTTTAACTACCTTTAACTATATGGCACGATTTTCGCGTTAACAAACGTAAATATCACACGCGAGGTTATTATGGCAACAAATTCGTAACTCAATGTGTACATGCAAGTAAGGAAGAATATGCGCTAATATTTTCACATAAAGCCGAAGCCGCTCCATTTTAGGAAGCGGCTTCGGCTTTATGGCCTTCCATGCAGCGTTGCTGCATGGAAGATTATCAGATCAGGGTGCTTTACTTCTGTGCATTGTCAGGCTCGGGCGCAATGAGTTTGTAGCCTTTGCCATGTATGTTAATGATTTCAATCGAGGGATCGTCCTTGAGATGCTTGCGAAGCTTGGTGATGTAAACGTCCATGCTTCGGGCATTGAAGTAGTTATCGTCAATCCAGATTGTTTTGAGCGCGAAGTTGCGTTCAAGAATTTCATTGACATGGGCACAGAGCAGACTGAGGAGCTCCGATTCCTTGGTGGTGAGTTTGGTCACCTTGTCGTCAACCATAAGGACTTGCTTTTGGGTGTCGAAGGTGAACTTACCAATTCGGTACATGGTTATTTCCTTGCCTTTCTTGCCCTTTACGCGGCGAAGAATGGCTTCAATACGGAACACAAGCTCCTCCATTGAGAATGGTTTGGTGATGTAGTCGTCGGCACCGATTTTGAAGCCTTCGAGAATGTCCTCTTTGATTGATTTGGCCGTGAGGAAAATAATGGGCACTTCGGAGTTGACTGTGCGAATTTCCTGAGCCAGTGCAAAGCCATCTTTCTTGGGCATCATCACGTCCAGCACGCAAAGGTCATACTTTCCTTTAAGAAAAGCTTTGTAGCCGCTTTCGCCATCGGCGAAGAGATCGGCATTGTAGCCTTTGGCCTGAAGATATTCGCGAAGAAGCATGCCGAGATTTTCGTCGTCCTCGCACAATAATATACGCAAACGTTCTTCCATAATAGTCAGTTTTTAGTTAGAGGTAATATTACTATAAATTTTGTTCCTTTTTTAAATTCGCTTTCCACGGTGATTTCGCCACCGAAAGCCTTGACCATTTTGTGGACGTAGGCCAATCCAAGGCCAAAGCCTTTAACATCGTGACGGTTACCGGTGGAAACGCGGTAGAATTTGTCGAAAACCTTTTTGAGGTCGTCCTTGCGTATGCCTATACCATTGTCCGACACTACTATTTGCAGACGTGAGGAGGAGAGGTCGCGAGTGGAGATTTTGAGTTTGAGGGGACGCTCCTCGTCGCGATATTTCACAGCGTTGTCAAGCAGATTGAACACAACGTTAGTGAAGTGCATCTCGTCAACGTTCACCATGGCGTTCTCGGCGTTAAGCTCGGTTTCAATAGAGCCACCGTACTTCTCCACCTTCAGTTTGAAGGTGTGCTGGATGTTGGCAATGGCAACGTTGGCATCCACTTCCTGAAGCCGCAAAGTGGGGTTTTGGCTGTCATTAAACATTGACATCTGAAGCACCTTTTCAACCTGAAAACGCAGTCGCTTGGTTTCATCGTTGATAACCGAAGAGATGTGCTCGAGCATTTTGGGCGACTTGCGCACGGAGTTGTCGTTGAGCATCTGCGCGGCAAGCGATATGGTGGAAATAGGTGTTTTAAATTCGTGCGTCATGTTGTTGATGAAGTCGTTCTTCATCTCGGTGAGCTTTTTCTGCCGGAAAGCCACAATGATGGTATAGAGGAAAGCAATGAGGAGAATGAAGGTGAAAATCATGGATGGAATCATGAACTTCACCGAGTGGTAGATGTAGTCCCGTTTGTCGGGGAAATACACCTTAATATAATTCATGCGATTTTTGGAGTCGTTGGGGAAAAGGGTTTGAACGAACATGTTGGTGTCGCCGGTTTTTTCCGATTCAAATCCTTTCGATTCATAGACAGGGGCACCCATGCGGTTTATCACCGCAAATTCAAACGGGAGGTTGAGTCCGTTATTGGCAAATTCAATTGCAAGCAACGAGGCCACGAGCGCCGAGTCGGCTCGCTCCTCGATGGGCCGGTTGCTGGACTGGCTGATTATGTTGAGAATCACTTCATCGAGGAGGCTGCGCTGATACATGTATTGCCCCTTTATTACATCGCGGAGCGACGAACGGGAGCCGGTGAGCCGCGGGCCGATTTTGTCGGCATCGCCTTTGAGAGTAATATCACCCGTGAGGCCCTCGTTGGTTGTGAAAGAATATTTCACACCTGTTTGGTTCTCACCGGGAGTGGAATAGCGTGGAAGTACGGAAGTTTGAATCTGAGCCACATCGGCTTCAAGAAAATATTTGGTTTCCTCCTGTTCAAGAGCAGTGGAAACGGCATAGAGACTGCGCTTGACGCCTTCGGAAAATTGTTCGTTGCGCATCTTCACCATGTTGTGCATGTAGACAATCTGCACATAAAGGAGTCCGGCAAAGGCCACCGCCATTATTATTGTTAGAAACCAGATAATTGACTTTTTCATGTTCAGGATCAGATGCCGAGGCCGGGAGTTACCGGGAGAGGGGGAATTTTTGTTGTTTATTAATCTTTATTATGTTAACACCTTAAAAAGTGTAATTGTTGGGAGGATTAGCAAAAAGGCGCCCGAATTTTAACACTTCGCGTCAAAATTAACATAAAAGTGTGAAAACTGCAAATTTTTCAGTTTTTTTAATCGGAGTTTTAATCGGAGCCGCTCGGTTGACGCCGTAATTTTGGTGGCTAATGGAATTTTCACTACTTTTGGAGTGAAATTTCAAGAACGGGGTAGCCAAGCCCCGGGACACAACACTGAACATCACAAGCTATGCGAAAGTTCCTGAAAATGATTCTTGCCGCAATCGGCTGCCTGTGTGCATGGATGCCCTCGGAGGCATCGGATAACAAATTGGTTGACTACGGACCTGCCCCCCAGCTCATTGAGGTGCAGGTTGAGGCATTGGGCGGCGGAAGCACCATAATGCAAAATTACAAGAAGACGTTTCCCAACATTCAGAACCAGAACATAAACATGGGCACATCATGGGGCGTGGGAGCCAAAGCAGTGTTCGGAATCAGGAATTTTCTTGGCATTGGCACTGCGTTCAACGTGATGCTGAATCATTACAACGTTGACATGGCCATTGTGAGCAGCGGAAACACCAGCATGAGCGCGCTGTTCATAAACAGCCACAACTACACGGTGAACATTCCTGTGTTTGTGAGCTTCAGGTTCAATGTGGCGCACAGCGTGAGGTGGAACGTTGACGGAGGTATGTACTATTCCTACGGTTTTGCCGGGCGTCAGAAACAGCTGATTTATCGCGCGGAACTTAACGCCATGGATGAACTTGTGCCGGAACTGGAGCAGGTGACCACTGACTACTATCATTCGCCCCGAACGCTGTTCAACGTATTCAACCGCGGCGACATTGGCCTGCATTTGGGAAGCTCGCTGGATTTCGGCCCTCACCTCACTGTGGGATTCCAGACCCAGCTGGGACTTAAAAATCAAGCCCGGAGCAACGGGGTGTATAAGCCCTCCACTCACAACATATCGCTCCACGGCCTTGTTGGCTACAGATTTTAAAATGAAACCTCTCCTCCTTACACCTTAATATATATGTGACATACAGCATTAAATTAAACCAGGATATGGAATCGAACAATAATAAAGAAAAAGAGATTGTGGTGAGCGGCATCCGCTCCACCGGAAATCTTCATCTTGGAAACTATTTCGGCGCACTGCGCAATTTTGTGAGAATGCAGGAGGATTACGATTGCCGCTTCTTCATTGCCGACCTTCATGCGCTAACCACCAACCCGGACCCTGCAGAGCTACACGCCAATGTAAAAAACATTGTCACAGAGTATCTTGCAGCAGGCATTGACCCTGAAAAGGCTACAATTTTTGTCCAGTCGGATGTTCCTGAAGTGTCAGAACTTTATCTGTTGCTTAACATGCACGTGGGCATAGGCGAACTTATGCGCACTGCCTCGTTTAAGGACAAGGCCCGCAAGGCATTGGGACTGAAAAGTTCTGGTGATGACGCCGACGACAACATAGAGCGCGAGATTATAGGCACTGAATCAAACAAACGCGTGAACGCCGGATTGCTCACCTACCCTACCCTGATGGCCGTGGACATTCTTATTCAGAAAGCTCACAAGGTGCCCGTAGGAAAGGATCAGGAGCAACATTTGGAGCTGACCCGCCGATTTGCCCGCCGATTCAACTCATTCTATAACACCGATCTGTTCCCCGAGCCAACCAACTACAATTTCGGTGCAGCAGCCGTGAAAGTGCCCGGGCTTGACGGTTCAGGAAAAATGGGTAAAAGCGAGGGTAACTGCCTGTATTTGGCCGATGATGATAAAGTGCTCCGCAAAAAAGTGATGCGCGCAATGACCGATGAAGGGCCAAAAGAACCAAATTCACCCGTTTCCCTACCTGTTCAAAACCTCTTCACTCTTATGGAGCTCACCTCCAAGCCGGAAGTTGTGCAACAATTCAAGGATGCGTATGCCGATTGCTCAATTCGCTACGGTGACTTGAAGAAACAGCTTGCCGAGGATATTCTGGCCATCACACGCCCCATACGTGAGCGAATAATGGAACTCCGCGGCGACGATGAATACATTGGCCGCGTGCTTCGCCAGGGTGCCGAACGCGCACGCCACTATGCCGCCGAAACCTTGCGCGAGGCCCGAGAGGTTATGGGCATACGCCGCTTCTATTAGAGCCTGTCCCATAATATATGTTAACGCTGAGGTCGCATATCTCGGTGGG
>JAMPBC010000039.1 GCA_023666905.1 Bacteroides sp.
CTCCGAGGATGATTAAAGTCCATTTAATCAGCGATAAAAGTGAGGTTTTGATTTTAAATTTCAAATGACAGTAACGGCACATGCCGCAAGCAATGTCAAGTTCAAGTAAATGTCCGGCTTTGTTCTCATCAAGATGTAAAGGCTTGTATATCCGGAGCGTGTCAACTATTTTATTCGGCATACGCTTGTTGCATGCAGCGCAACATTCCAGACTTTTGGCAGATATAATAACGTAATGAGTCATAATGAGAGGTCCTTAAATTAAAATTGTGCAGAGACACTACATTATTGTAAAGATAGCTCAAATTCTTGAACCATGCAAAAATTTGAGCTATCATCCGGTTGTGACTGCGACTCTTACTCTTCGGGCGACATTTCAAGCTGCATACGTTGTGCGGGCAGAAGCACTTTGCGGGCAAATTCCGAAACGGAGGCCGGTGTCACGGATTCAAGTTCGGCAAGGTAGCCGGAGTTCATGTCAATTCCAAAACGGTGATAAACACGCATAACCGATTCCCAATAGGAATTGTCCTTGATGGCCTGCGCGTAGTTCTTACTCAAATATTCCTTGGTTTTTGCAAGAGCTTCGGGACGGATGCTCGTTTCATTGGCCATTGAGCGAACTGTGGAATCAACAACAGCAAAGGTTTCCGAGGCATTCTCGGGTGCCACGCGGATGTAAACGGGCATAATGGCCAGCGTGGGGTCAGAACCGTTGTAGCCGGCGTTGAGTCCAATGTGGGTCTTGACGCCATAGGTCCAGCCGCGACGTTCGCGGAGGTCCTCACGAAGCAAATCCTGGACAAGGGTGCCGGTGATTTGTGCCAACAGGCGGTTGTGGAGAGTAAATTCGCAAGGAGCGTGATAGAAACTGTAGACAATGGACTGGGGTGTTTGCATGGGCATTGTGAAACGGGCTTGCGGGGTGGTGCCGTAGCGGTAGTCTATGTCGTTGGGGGTCTCCATGCGACCGGCTGTTGGGAGCGATGCAATGTAGCGGCTCACGAGACTGCGCACCGAGTCAGCGTCGAAATCACCGGTAATGAAGAATGCAAAGTCGCTCATGTCGCCGAACCGGTCTCGGTAAAGGTCCAATATCCGGTCGTAGTCCACGCTGTCCATTGATTTGGCTGTGAGTTTCAGGCCAAGGGGATGGCGGTTGTACACGTAGGCGTGAATTGAATCGCCCATGGCAAAGGTGGGGTTGTCGCGGTTGTCCGACAGGTGTGAGCGGTTGTTGTCAATCAGTCTGGCAAAGGCGGCGTCGTCGCGGCGCAGGTCGGTTGCCTTGAGGTGAAGCAGACGGAAGGCGTCGGCAAGGTCGGCTCTCGAGGAGGTTGCCATGAGGGTCTCGTTCATGTTGTCAATGGCAATGGATGCCTTGATGCGGCGGCCCACAAGGAGACGGCGCAAATCGTCGGCACTGTATTGGCCGGAACGGCTCACTGCCAGAACATCGTTTGCCATCTTATAATCGGGGGCAAGAGCCGGGTTGTAGTTCTGCGAGAAGCCGCCGGGGCTGTAGCCGGTTATGATGATGCGGTCGGCTTGTTCGTGCGAGGGGCGCACATACACCTTAATGCCATTGCTTAGTGTCCAAAGCTGTGCCCCGAATTGCGGAAGTTCCTGTTCGTTTGTCACTGTTCCGGCTGTAGGCTCGTTTTCTAAGATTGAACCGCTCACGGCGCGGTCAACATAGGCCTCAAGTGTGCCGGGATCAACGGCATTGTAGGCTTCGGTGAGTTGGGCGGCCTCAGTTTTGTCGGTTTGGGGCAAATAGGCCATCATCACAACGTTTTTCCCTTCGGGAGTCACTACCGATGCAATGTAACGGTTGCAATCGTCAAGGGTTACCTGACCAATGACGCCTCGCATCATCTTATGTTCCTGATCGGCCGACAGAAGGGGACCTCCGTCAAGATAGTGGCGAACGTATTGTTTGGCATATTGAGTGTTGGTAACGGAGTTGCGTTCGGCAAATTTCTTTTCCATATCGGCGCGGGCATCGATTTTGGCGCGCTGAAGTTCGGAATCAAGGAAGCCATGACGGGCGGCACGCTTGAGTTCGGTGGCAAGTGCCGTTACAGCATCGGCGGCACGTCCGCTTTTCACCGGGGTGCGGAGCATCAAGGCTTCCTGGCCACGCGAGAGCATGAACTTGCGGTCGCCCACGGCGGTGGCTGTTACGGGTGAGCCTTCGGCATTTTCCACTTCGGTTATGCGCTCTGCAAGCATGGCGCCGATGAGATATTTAATAATATCGTTGCGCATGGAGGCAATGGTGTTGTCAAGGCTGTCAGGCGTTGATTCGTGTTTGATGAACATGCTCAGAGTGGAGGCCGATTGCTCCGGGTCGGTTTGCACTGTGGCAACCGGCGCTGCGTTTGAGGGCACGTCGGGGAGCTGGAATGCTGTAGCTCCTTTGGGAAGCTTTACATCGCTCCACAGACGTTTGATTTCGTTTTCGGTGCGGTCAAGGTCAATGTCGCCCACCACAACCACGCACTGGTTCAAGGGGTGATACCACTGCTTGTAATAGTTACGGAGCTCCTTGTGCTTGAAGTTCTCCACCACATCCATGCTGCCAATGGGCATGCGCTTGCCGTAGATGCTGCCGGGGTAGAGTTCGGGGAGTGCTTTTTCAAGTAAGCGTGATGAGGCTTGTGACATGCGCTGGCGCCATTCACCTTTTATCACACCGCGCTCTTCGTCAATATCCTTTGCGTTGAGGTTGAGGTCGCCACTCCAGTCGCGCAGAATGAGCATGCAGGAGTCCAGCGCCGAACTACGCGTGGTGGGCACTTCGCAAATGTTGTAAACGGTTTCGTCAGTTGAGGTGTAGGCGTTGAGGTTGGCTCCGAATTTAACTCCGAGCGACTCCAGATAAGTAATCACAGAGTTTCCGGGGAAGTGACGGGTGCCGTTAAAGCACATGTGCTCAAGAAAGTGAGCCAGTCCGCGCTGATTTTCCTCCTCGTTGACCGAGCCTACACGCATGGCAATGTAGAAGTCAGCCTGCGAAGCCGGAGTGCCATTGTGTCTCAGATAGTATGTGAGTCCGTTAGGCAAAGTGCCTGTGCGTACTTCGGGGTCGCGGGGCAGCTGGTTGAGTGCCGATGCACACAAGCTGAGCGCTAACGCCGCCGCGGAAAGTAGGATTTTTTTCATATTGTTAGAAAATTACTGATAATGATGCTGAAAGATTGTTGGAGCAGGTGTGGCTGCAATAGGATGTCTGCTGCCAGATAAGTCGCAGTGCCAGTCCCACTTTTGAGGTGATGCTGCGTTGCAAGCCGGCTTGTGCTCCATAGTTGCGGCTTGTGTGGCTGAGGAAGTGGTAGCGGTATTGTTCGAGCATGACTATGCCCTGTGGCTCCTGAGTGGAACTCTCGGCAAGATTGAGCTTGCAGTCCACGGGCTTGTTAATTCCGGCGCTGGCACCTATGCTAAAACGCCATACGTTTTTAAACGGCATGGTGAAACGAGTCTCTATGCCGGCGGTGGCATGGTTGGTTTCAAGGCGTCGGCGCGGCTGGGCGTACACTTCGGCACGATGCCGGTAGCCGACATTTCCGCGAATCCACAGCAGGGTTCCCGGGCCGGCGGGTTGATATTGCCAAAGGCCGCTCACGGAAGGATTCCAAAGATTGTCGGCATACATGTCGAGGCTGGCAATCTGAGGATAGACATTGGAGGTGGCGTCGCCGAAAATGTTTTCTTGTCCATGGCGGCGATAGGCACGGAAGCTTGCTTCAGCTCCCCAACTGTGTACCTTCCCGGGATGCATGAAGGCGGCCTGAAGGTTCATTTCGTTATGCCACACATGGTTCAGAGGGAGCTTGTTGAGATCAGTGAGTACTTTGTTGAAGGTGAACCGCTCAAATTTAGCTGTGAGAGCAAGTCCCCGGCCTGATGACGGGTAGAGGTTGGCCATTACGCTGAAGCGGTTACCGCTGTAATGGCTCGCTGTGCCGGTGCCGGCAAAGCGGTGATAGTGGTTTCCCAGACCGCCGAGATGATAAATTTTTTCTACGCCGAGCTGGCTTTTGAAGTCAATGTCGTTGCTCTGCTTATATTTCTGGTAGCCAAGGGCAATGCCGGCATAATATTGAGCCCATGCATGGTGAGCCACACCCGCGCTTACGTCCAGCAGCCCGGTTACGTTGCGGGGGCGAGGGTCGACGCTTCGGTAGTACAATCCTGCATCGTAGGATATTGTTCCGCCCCAGGCCCACTTGTCGGAGTGGTCGGCATATCCGCCGGCAAAGCGGTAACGTTCAAGATTCATGTCGCCCCCCACGGAGTCGGCGGTGAGATAGGGATAGAGTAGAGCAGCATCGGAAGTTTCGTTCCACTTCAGCTCGCGCTGGTGGCCGTTGGAATATGAAGCGTCGCCCCACAGGGTGGAGGTTTTGTACTTGAGGTATGTCTCCGCATTGATTTTCCATTGGTCGGATCCGGTGCCCCGGGTAATGTCCACGGGCCGGTTGAGGTGCTCCTTTTCATATTCCGGGCCAATGGAGCTGTGGCTTTGCGGGAGCATCCATTGCTTCACAGCCGGATTGCTGAAAGCAGGCGTGGCCATTTGCCACATGGCGCTGTCGGCCGGAAGCACGGAAGCCGCTGCAAGAAGTAGTGTTGCTGTCCACATCATTGCCATTGCACTCGTTTGGGCCACTTGGGCGATTTTTCACGGTCAACCGGGGTTACACCGTCGTAGGTGAGGGTGGTGCAGGGGGTGCCGTCGGCATCCATGGCCGTGCCTTGAATTTCAATTTCCGAAGCCACGCATTGCGGATTGAAGTCAACCGACGAGTTGTTGGTGTCCTTCAACACCGGATTGCCATCGCTGTTGAGGCGCAGCATTTTGCGGCGAACGGAATGGAAGTATCGGGTTTTGTCCTTGTCCATTGTTCCGCAATAGCTCCAGCCGCAGTCAAGTGCGGGAGCGCATACGTTCCACACATATTCGGCCTCGATGCTGCATGTAACCACGTCCACAATCCAGTCGTTGGGCAGACGGTAGGAGTCGGCGGTCATGGGGAATGTCCCTGCAGCTGACACTATAGTATAATCATAATGATACTTGTAGTCGGTGAGATAAGTGTCGCGGTCAACAGGTATGCGGGCAATTCCGAAGGCTTTGAAACCGCGGTTGTGTAGCACGAAGTAGGACAGGGTGTAGCAATACCATTTGTCCATGTTGGGAACCGTGGGGGAGTCAATGTCCATGTTGCCGGGCTTTGTGGACAGGTCATACCATTCAAGGTCGGCCGTGGAGAGATCGAAAGAATTGGGGTTGGCCACGCGGTGGTCTATGCCGGTGTCGCAAATAATGATGTATTCACCGGGTTGAACGGGGTGGTCGTGGCCTGAACCGGGAATGGTGTAGAGAGCCTGCACGTTCATTGCCTCGTTCATGATGTCGGGTGTGTGTTCGAATTTCTGAGTGGTGGTGAATTTCGATTCGAAAAATGTCAGACCATCGGCGTAGACCACATGGTCGGTATTGTTGTAGAGTTTTATGTAGTCGTCGCCATAATACTGGTTTCCGGAGCTGCGTATGGTTCCTGCAAAGAACACCTCGGCAATGATAAGGTCGTTGGTTTCAATGTTGTTGTAACCCTCCAGCGTGATGTTGCATGTGCTTCCGGTTACGGTGACGCCTGTGGCCGAGGCGCGCAATGTGGACCTTGCGCCCGATTCAAGCTGCAGTTCGGCCTCGTAGGAGAGGTCGTAGAGACCTGACAGAAGTTCTATTCCACCGGCGGTGTTAAATTCGCTGGTGCGCCCGGAACTTACGTTTCGCACGCTAAGCTTTTCAGTAACCACGGTGGCTTGTCCGGCATCGGCGGGACGGGTGACATTTACGTTGAGTTGGGTCATGCTCAGGTCTGCTTCATCAAAAGAGTCATCGCAGCTGCTGAACAGCATGGCAGTTATTGCCGCAAAAATAAATGTGAGTTTCTTTATCATCATAATGTAAAATTCATTTCCATTCCAAAATAGGCCTCTGAGACGCGACGCACGGTCAGGCCGTTGCTTTTGTAGTCAGGCAGATAGTCCACAATACGGTTGACGAAGGCCGAGATTTTCATCCATCGCCCGATTTTTTTTGTTGCTTTGAGGTTGAGGTATATTGCCGGCGGCACGGTTTGGGTGTTGTAGGATGCATCGTTATAGTGACGCACCAGATATTGCAACATCAAGTCCTTTTCGCTTTCCGAAGTGTAGGGGTGGAGCAGTCCGTCAAGAGCCGACAGATATTGGTCGGGTCGGCCATTTTCGCGCAGTCGGGTTGTTTTCATCCACCACATGCACTGTACGGCAGTGGTGAACACCAGTCCCCAGCGGGGTATCTGTGTGTCGAAAGTGAAGTTGGTGTTGAACTGGTCGTTCACGCGGCCGTCGTTGCTGTTGTAGAGCCCGACGTAGAGGTCGCTCACGGCTTGGTTACCAACCACGTCGTTGACCGGAGTGAAGAGCATTTGCGAGTTGGAGTAGCGGGTGTGCAGCCATGCGCCGCTCACAATCAAGCGGGTGCGAAGTAGGTCCCAGCGGGCTGTTGAGATCTGGAACTCTACACCCTTCTTGTCAATGCGGGTGCCGTTGGTTACAAAACTCATGCCGTCTAGCACTTTGGAGTCGGTCCAGGGGAGCGATTCCAGAGTGGGAGGAGCGGTGAGTGTGGTGCCGTCGATTCCAGAGGCGTCGTAGCGCCGGTATTCATAAGGAGCGTAGATGCGTGAATAACGGAAGCCTGAGGTCATTCGTTCCTGAAAGTAGGTTACGCTAAGGCTGTTTTCACCCCATTCGCCTCCGGCTCTCACCTCCCATTTGTGGTTGCGGGCGGCATGCAGCTCATAGTTTGTGGCATCTTCAATGTAGGTGCGCAGGCTTACTCGCGAAAGATTTTCAGGGTCCTTGGGATTGTAATAATTCAGTTGCACAAGGTCGTTGTAGTGCACCTGCGGATACAGATAGTCCACGGTTGGCATCTTGGTTGTCAGCCCCCACCCACCGGCAATGAACAGGCGCATGGGCATGGATCCGGCTGTGAAAGCCGGGAAGGTGAACACTGCGTTGGCTCGCGGGTCGAGATAAACTTTGCCGTGCAGATAATATTTCTTGTCGATGCCCGGAAGCTGCGAAGTGCGCAAACCGGCCTGTATTTCAAGTTTGGAGGCGCCGAGAAGAGCTGTCACGTTATCCTCGGCAAAAAAGCTGAGCACCTGAAGCGATGGAATGTCGGAGTAACGGCGCGGGCGAGTGGTCCACGATGCCGAAAGTGGGCGGGTGAGATCGTAAATTTGCCCCTTGCCGTAGTTCTTGGCAATTGACCATTCCGAGCCGGCTTTGTATTCATGTAGCCATGTTCCGAGGCTGCGGCGCCCTTTGGCACGAAGTTTGGCGAAGATGCTCAGCGGCTTTCCATCGCTCACAAAGTTGGCAATGTACTCACTCAGCAGATAATGGCCGTCGTGAATGCCCGGTTCCATGGTGGTGGGGGCTATGGAGGCTCGCTGAGGAGCCACTTGCTTTTCACGTTCAAGGCGGTCGCGCTGATACGATGCCGAAGTGTTCAGCTCCACATCCTCAATCCATGCATTTTTTGCCGGAGCGAAAGCGAGGGTAGAGGTGAAGGCAAAGCGATTGTAGCTGCTTTTGAACAGATCAATCTTGTTGTAGTTGAGGTCGGGGTCCACTTTGGCGTTGTCAAAAGAGCCGGTGTAGTCACCGCCAAGGTTCCAGCGAATCTGGCCTGCCGCGGGATTCCAACGGAGATTGGTGCGAATGGAGCCAGTTACGCGTTTGTAGTTCTCAAGATTGTCGCGCGGGTCAATTTTGGAATCAAGATAGCTGAGGTCCATGTTGAGTACGTTACCGGCAGAGCCCACAATCAAGCCTTTGCCGAGCGAAAAGAGCTTGCTGTACTCGTCGGCCTTGAAACGGCCGGTCCAGGGTGTGGCCCGCTGGATTCGCTTGATGTTTACCAAACCTGATGTCAAGTTACCGTATTCGGCCGAGGGGATGCCTCGCACAATTTCCACACTCTCAATGTTATCAGTGGATATGGTGCGCATGTCCACGCCGCGGTTAACCGAGCTGCGCTTGGCCGAGGGGTCGCTGCTGTCGGAAATGGGCACGCCCTGAAGATTGGCATCGCCGTCCACCGGAGCACCGTCGACCATGAAGCGCGTTCCGAGCGAAGTTATGGCATAGTCATCGGATGTGGAGGTTTTGGCTCCGGTTGCCGTCATGGCTCCGGTTTCGCGTAACGTTATGCTGTTGGCGCTCCCCATGTTGGGGTTTTGGGAAATGTTTCCGGGCAGGAGCTCCAGGATGTCGGTGAACGAGGTTGGTTGCAAATGCTCCATGGCATCGCGGTCAATTCGCGAGGAACTTGTCAGGCCCTGGCTTTCGCGGGCCGTTACAACAACTTCGTCGAGCATGGCGCTCGGCTTCAGTTTCAATGTTATCTGGCCGGCAACGGCTTTGGCCGCAGCCGATTGGTAACCGATATATGTGGCGGTTACGGTTTTGGGGCGCTCGGGCACGGTGAGTGTCCATAGTCCTTGCGCGTCGGCGTGTGTGGCCTGATTGCCGGGACTTACTCGCACCGTGGCAAAGGGAAGCGGTTCACCGGTGGAAGAGTCGACAACTTTTCCGCGCAGAGTGATGTCAGCTCCATGGGCAAGAAGTGACACCATTGTTGCTATCAATAATGTTAAGTAAACTCTCATAATATAATGGTGCAAAATTACAATGCGCCGGTGTTTGCTGAAATCCCCAAAAGTGGGTATTTCATTGGGCGTGGAGAAGCCGTTATCACTATTTTTAGTTAGATAACCTTTTTTCACAAGGCAAAATTTACCCAAAAATAAGTATTTCAGAAGGCGCGGTCTATACTTAATTTTGCATTGTCAAAATGGAATAATTCTAAATAATAATTTTATAAACCAATTTTCAAATCAAATGAAGAAAACATTACTTTCATTCCTCACACTTGGATGCATGCTGGCTGCATCGGCCGCTCAGCCCACTCTTCTGTGGCACAAAATGATTGACTCGGAGCGCACCGGTGACTTCACTCGCAGCATGACCGTTACCACCGATGGTAACCTCGTGACTTTGGGTGAGTTCGGTTCGCGCGAAGAAACTGACAACATAAGCTTTGACGGAACCGTTATTGCCAACGGTGCAGCTACTAACTCAAATTCTGACAATTATAACATGCTTGTTACCAAGCATAATGCAACCGATGGTTCTCTGATATGGACTATATCCACAAAGAAAGGAGATGTTACCTCAATGGGTACAAATGCCATTGCTCCGACTGCCGACGGCGGCGTGGTTATGCTCGTGGTTATGCGCTCATCCAATGTGACTCCTTACGAATCGCCTGTGATAGTGGATGCTTCAAAGGCTGAGATTGATTTCCCCGACTGGAACACCTCATGCTGGATGAAGAATCAGGTCGTAATCAAGGTGTCAAAGGATGGTAACGTGGAATGGGTTCGCCGCATACTCGCTGACCAGACTCCTGTGCCCAACGCATCGTCAGGAAGCTCCGTGGACAACACCACCGATGCAGCTTTCAACTACTGCGTGGCCGAGGATAAGGATGGCAACATAATCGTTGCCGGTAATCACCGTGCACCCCTCATTTTCACCGGTGACCGAAACTCAATCTTTGTGGTGCAAGCCCGTAACCTTGACTCATATAGCGGCGACGTCCAGAAGGCTGCCGGAGGTCTTTACCTTGTGAAGCTTGACAGCGAAGGCAATTACCTGACTCACCTTCAGGGCTCGACTGAAGGCAATGTGACCGCCGATTACATCAATCTGATGGCTGTCGATGGCGACTTCGTTTATTTCACCGGTAACTTCAACGGCTCCAAAGAATGCTCACTCACACTCGGCAAAGGCGCCGCAGCCAAGACCGTTACCAAGAGCGTGGCCGAGAACGGTATGCTGCTTGGTTGTGTGGAAATGAAAACTACATCGGGCAAACATTCATTTGTTCCGAAATATCTCACTTGCCTCATACAGAAAGCTTCAACCACATTCCAGTTCAAGGGCATGAGAAAAATCAACCAGTCACTCTATCTGACCGGTCTCTTCAAGGGCGAAGTTTATGAAAACGGCTCTGCCACTGCGATTCTCAAATCAGTAGGCAACCCCCTCGAGGGCTATGTGCTTAAGCTCTCTGCTGAAGATGCTTCCGTTGAAGCTGCTTACGCAAACGGCATGAGCATCGGTGGTTACTTTGACGCATTCGAGCATGATGGCAAGCTCTATTGCCCCGGCTACCAGATGAGCACAGGCACATTCATTCATGAACTTGATGCCAACACACTTGAACTCATCAGCAAGACTGATGTGGCCAAGAAAGCGGTTGCGTTCTGCGCCGGAGCCTACGACCCCAAAATGACCCGCATTTTCTCAACTTCACGTGCCAACAACGCTCAGTTTGAACTTACCGACGGCACAACAACTGAGAAGACAAAACTCTTCGGTATGGTTCTCACCGCACACGCAGTTGACGCAACCATAGCCGGCGTTGAGAGTGTTGACGCAGAAGTGGTTAAGCTTCAGGTTAATGGCGTTGAAGGGGGTATTGAAGTGGTTGCTGCAACCGATACACGTCTTGAAGTGGTTGATACCAAAGGCATGATAGTTTACAATGCTGAAATTACAGCCGGTAACCACATCGTAAATCTTCCCGCCGGCATCTACATTGCCAACGGTGTTAAAGTGGCAGTACGCTGATAAGAACGTAAGTTTAATTCTCATAGCAGGGGCGCCCCGGTCATAATGGGGCACCCTCGCTGTTTATTTAAGAGCCTGTCCTATAATATATGTTAACGCTGAGGCGGTCAGCCATTGAGCAGATTTGTTTGGGCGAT
>JAMPBC010000003.1 GCA_023666905.1 Bacteroides sp.
GCCCGCTGGAATCGGTTTATTATCTTTCAGAAAATCTAAAATCTTTTGATTCCTTTATTTTCTCTGACTCGATATACGATAATGCCATTCTTTATTTAGCAGAAGCCGCAATAGCTGAGAGGGACAATGTTGAACCTTGGAAACGGTTTAAAAATGTCAAAGAGATGGATATATCAGGTATAACAGATGTTGAGGCAGATGGCAAGGATGTTCCCGCCGAATATTACAACCTCAATGGAGTGAAGGTAAATGGCAATGCTCTGATTCCGGGTATTTACATACGCAAGCAGGGGACGAAGGTTGAGAAGATTCATGTGAATTAACCCTGTTCTAATTCAAACAATAACATATAAAGGAGCTTCAGCCTTAAAATGCTGAAGCTCCTTTATATGTGTCCACTCCCCTCTCCTATTTTGGGGATGTTAACGGTTGGTTATTGATGCGCCACTTGTGGAGTTGGATGATTGCAAGTTGGCAATGTTGCATGTGATTGAGCTACCTGAAGAGGCTGAAGCACAGCCATTTTTGGCGTTCATACCTCCGGCGGAAATAGAGGAGCCGGATGAAGAGGTGAGTAAAAGATTGTCGGCCGTACCAGACAGGGTAATTGACGAACCACTTGAAGAGTCGCAATTCACCGATGTGGCCGATAGAGCAATTGAAATTGAAGAGCCACTGGACGATGTGAGGGAGGCATTTGAAACGGAGATGCCGCCCGAAGAATTTATGGAAGCACCGCTGCTTGATGTCAATGCAAGAGATTGCGAACTAAGCGTGTAATTGGCCGGCAGAGTGATTCGTGCCGATGAAGATGCTTTGAATGTTGAAATTTGAGGTGTGTAGACTTTGATTGATACGCGGTTGAGGCCTTCGGAAACTGTTTCGGTTAATTTAAGTGTAAGCTGGCCTTCATTACTAATTATTTTGATTTTATCCTGAAGGTCGGATGGGGCTGAGATTTCCACTTGATTGTTTGATGCCGAGATGTATTGAACAGGCAGTCCCATTTCCGCCTTGAGGCTATTGGCGGCAGGAATTGAAACGACGCGCTTGGTTATTTGTGCATCCGGATCGCTATTGAAACCGCTTGAGAAATTGGTCAAAGTGGAAACTTTTACACAGGAAGCCAATGAGAGAGCAATGAAAAGTAACGATGTTTTTAACAGCATGATTGAAAATGGGTTTGAATTATGAAGCTGGTATTTTAATTATAAGACGTTTCGGATTGTAAAATAGTTACAGGCGGGTTGAAAAAATTTCAAGAAAAAATAGCTACATTTGCACCATGATGAACCGAAAGATACATATAGGGTTGCTTGGCCGAATACTCATTGGAATGTGTTTAGGCGTTGGCGCCGGTTTTATTGCACCTGACTGGGTGGGAAACCTGATGGCGACATTCAATTATGTTTTCAGCCAATTTTTAGGTTTTCTTATACCTCTGATTATAGTTGGCTTTGTGACTCCCGCCATAGCCGACATCGGTTCGAAAGCCGGCAAGATGCTCATAGTTACGGCTGCTATTGCCTATTTCGCAACATTGCTTGCCGGTTTCACATCGTTTCTAACTGCCGATACGGTGTTCCCTACCCTACTCCACGGACAAGTCATGCCGGGTGAAGCCACTTCCACATCTGCTGCGTCATCGCCATATTTCACAATCGACATTCCTTCGCTGATGCCGGTAACAACCGCTTTGGTGTTTGCATTTATGCTTGGGCTGGGATGCGCATATATTAAAGGAGTGACTTTGCGAAATGTGTTATACGACTTGCGCGATGTGGTTAGCCTGACCATAAATAAAGCGGTGATACCTCTGCTACCTATATATATATGTGGGATATTCATGTCCATGACAATGGAAGGAAAAGTTGTGGCTATTCTCACAGCTTTCTCCAAAATCATTCTGATAATATTCCTCTTACACATTGGCATACTGCTGTTTCAATATTGTGTTGCGGCTATTTTCTTTCGCAGGAATCCGCTTAAAATGTTGTGGATTATGTTGCCGGCCTACTTTACGGCTTTGGGAACGCAATCGTCGGCCGCAACCATTCCCGTAACCTTGCGAAGAGCCATATTAATGGGTGTAAATGAGGAAATTGCGGGATTCGTAGTGCCACTTTGCGCAACCATTCACATGTCGGGGTCGACACTTAAAATTGTTGCATGCGCAATTGCGCTGATGATTCTTCAAGGTATCCCTTACGATGTTGGAGTGGTGAGCCAATTCATTGCCATGCTTGGAATTACCATAATTGCGGCCCCGGGTATTCCAGGAGGAGCAATCATGGCGTCGCTTGGTTTGCTTTCAAGCATCCTCGGGTTCTCCGATGCCCAAAATGCCATGATGATAGCTTTGTATATTGCAATGGATTCATTCGGCACGGCTTGCAACGTGACCGGCGACGGTGCTATAGCTGCTATTGTTGACCGTATTTTCCGAAAAGAGATAAAAAAACCGGCCGCGGATGCAATTAACAACTGATTGTTGCGTCATATAATATAACGATGTTTGTAGATAAAACAGTTCTATTTCAATTTATCATATACTTAAATGGATTTACTCAAAGTTGAGAATGTTACCAAGCAATTCGGCTCACACAAAGCGCTGGATGACGTTTCGCTAAGTGTTCCTGAAGGAAAAATCTATGGTCTTCTCGGTCCGAACGGTGCCGGGAAAACAACCCTTATCCGTATAATTAACCATATAACGGCGCCTGACAGCGGCCACGTTTATTTCAACGGCCACCAACTCACTCAGAACGATGTGGCAAATATTGGCTATTTGCCGGAAGAACGAGGACTGTACAAAAAAATGAAGGTGGGCGACCAGGCCATTTTCTTCGCACGACTCAAAGGATTATCGCGCGCAGATGCCATTCACTCGTTGCGCGAGTGGTTCGAACGCTTTGAAATCAGTTCATGGTGGAACCGCAAAGTGGAAGAACTGTCAAAGGGCATGGCCCAGAAAGTGCAATTTATTGTCACGGTGCTTCATAATCCGAAGTTACTGATTTTTGATGAACCGTTTTCAGGATTCGACCCCATAAATGCCAATCTTCTTCGCGATGAGATTTTACGACTTCGCGACAGTGGCTCTACGATTATATTTTCCACTCACAACATGGCCTCAGTGGAGGAGATGTGCGACAATATAACGCTGATAAATCAAGGACACAACATACTGACTGGAAATGTTGAACAAATCAGAAGCGATTATACACGCGGACGCTACTCAATTGATTTCAATGGCGATGTGAGAAAGTTGGCTCAGTCTCTTGAACCGGTCATAGATTCTTTCACTTTGGAAGAGACCACAAAAGGCAGACAACGAATGAACTTGCTTTTGAAGCCGGAATGCAATTTGCAACAGGCCATTGAAATTGCCAACAACACTGTTGAATTAGCCTCAGTGAACGAGGCCATGGCATCAATGAACGAGATTTTCATCAATGCGGTTAATGCTAATTCCACCAAATCATGAATTCCAAGACACCTTTAATTATAAGACGCGAGTACATGGAGCGCGTCACCAAGAAAAGCTTCATAATAACCACCATTCTCACTCCTTTACTGATGCTGGCTCTGATGGCGGCCCCGGCGCTTATTGCCATGTTCTCTGAGTCGAGCAACAGGCAAATTATGGTGATTGACAATTCCGGAAACATCGGGCAGAAGCTTGAAAACACATCATCGATGACATTTGTCACCACAGATCTCAGTCTTGATTCCGCCCGTGCGCTTGATGCAATAGATGCCGTGCTTCTTATTCCGGCCGAAGCTGTTACCGGCAATGCCACTCTCCAACTTTATTCCAACGGCCCGTCATCGCTTGACATTGAAAGCGACATCACTCGCCAAGTTGATGATATTGTCGAGCAACTGAAGCTAAGCCAATATGACATTGATAATCTTGACGAGATTATCAAGTCAATTCATTCGGATGTGAAAATTCAAACCACCCGAGATGATGAAGAGTCATCAAGCAGCTCCACATTTTTGAGTTACGGTCTCGGAGTGGCCCTCACCTTTATGCTGTACATGTGCTTGCTGCTTTACGGACAAATGGTTATGACAAGCATCATTGAGGAGAAGAACAATAGAGTTTTGGAAATTGTGGTCAGTTCCATGAAACCATCACAACTGATGCTTGGAAAGATATGCGGAATAGGGCTTGTGGCCATAACCCAGATTTTGATTTGGGGTGTGCTGATTGCAGCGATGTCGGCATTTTTATTGCCGGCGATTCTCCCGGAAACCCTTACTGCAGATGTAGCCACACTAAATGCCGGAACTGCATCAGCAGCAAATTTAAGTTCTGACATTGAGCTTGTACAGGCAATCAGCGTGCTTGGAAATGTCGCATACATAATAAAACTGTTTGCCTTGCTGCTCGCCTACCTTGTTGGAGGCTTCATGCTCTATTCGGCAATATATGCCGCCATTGGTTCCGCTGTCGATAACATACAGGATGCCGGACAGTTACAATCAATTATAATTTTCCCCATCATTATCGGAATTATAGTGGCTATGAGTGCTGCCGCCGATCCGAGTTCATCGCTCGCATTCTGGACGTCGTTCATACCCTTTACCTCGCCCATGGTGATGATGGCCAGGATTCCGTTCGGTATTCCGGAGTGGGAGATAGCAGTGTCACTCGTAATACTTGTCGTTTCGTTTTTCGCCACAGTATGGTGTGCGGCTAAGATTTATCGCGTGGGAATATTCATGTATGGCAAGAAACCCACCTTAGCCGAGCTTATTCGCTGGATGCGTTATAAATAAAATTTAAAATTGAGTTATGGACTCACTTTTGCATTGATTGATTGTTTATTATTATGTCAATTCGGTTACAGAATTTTGGCACCGAATAAATTATTATTATCTTTGCAAACTTTTTGCCGCATAGATCAATGAGACAGCTAAAAATTATTCGTTCAATAACAAGCCGCGACACAGCATCGCTTGATAAATATCTTCAGGAAATTGGCCGTGAAGAATTGTTGAGTGTTGATGAAGAAGTGGAACTTGCACAGCGCATCCGCCAGGGTGACGACCGTGCCTTAAACCGCTTGGTGTGTGCCAACCTCCGCTTTGTGGTGTCAGTGGCTAAACAATATCAGAATCAGGGCTTGAGTCTTCCCGACCTTATTAACGAAGGAAACGTAGGCTTGATTAAAGCAGCCCAGAAGTTTGATGAAACACGTGGTTTTAAATTCATTTCATACGCAGTGTGGTGGATTCGCCAATCCATTCTTCAGGCATTGGCCGAGCAGAGCCGCATTGTGCGTTTGCCGTTGAATCAAGTTGGTTCGCTTAACAAAATCAATAAAGCAATCAGCAAATTCGAGCAGGATAACCAGCGCAAACCATCATCGGAAGAACTCTCTGAGATACTTGACATTGATGTTGACAAGATTTCAGAATCGGTGAGCGTTAACGGACGCCACACTTCGCTTGACGCCCCTTTCTCCGATTCAGAGGACAATTCGTTAATGGATGTGCTGACAGACGCCGATGCACCTCACACAGACTCGTCACTCAATCAGGAGTCGCTTTCAGTTGAAGTTGACCGAGCATTGAGTCAACTTCATCCTCGCGAAAGAGACATTTTGAAAATGTTCTTTGGCATAGGGTGTCAGGAAATGACCCTTGAAGAGATTGCGCTTAAGTTTGATTTGACCCGTGAACGTGTTCGCCAAATCAAGGAGAAGGCAATTCGCCGACTGAAAGGTCAGCGCAGCCGCCACCTTCGTGCATTCCTGGGCTGATTCCTTAGTTTGACATACTCAGTAAAACAGATACTCCCCGGTAAAAAACCGGGGAGTATCTGTTTTATAATTAATGAAATGGTTAGTCAACAACCAGCTCATCAACAAAGATAAATGCGGGTTTCCCCTCACCTACCCCGTGCCATGCGGGAATCTTATCAAGATGACGGGCCTTAACACGTACATATCGGGCTGCTGTGGGAGTGAATTTAACGGTGTGAGGACGAAGCACAATCCGGTGGTCGGTATCCTCGGGGAAAGTTTCATCGGCAACTTTTGTGAAGTCCTTGCCATCGTTCGATACTTCAATGATAACTTCGGGCGTGTCAAAAATCCAGTTCGGAGTGTTGACCAAAGCAGTGAATTTAACGCTGCTTATTTCCTGTTCGGTTCCCAAATCAATGGTAGCGTCAAGGTCGGCACCGTTAAAGCCAAGCCATTGTCCGGTGTTGAAAGCCTCTCCGCCAAAGCGGCCATCGGTAAGAATGCCGGGGCCGGTTGAAGCATAACGCGAGTGAGGCTCGTTGGCCAAAGTAACAGTGGAGCTGGTTGCCTTGTTGAAAGATACACTATCGGTCCACTCGCGGCTACGTCCATCGGGGCGAATAACCACGGCGCGAATCTTAGCTGTTTCGTTAATTTTCACCGGATTGGTGTAGCGGATGCTTGCTTCGGTTGGTACAGATCCGTCCAAAGTATAATAGATGGGGGCATCATCAACAGTTGAGAAGGTGGCAATGATGGCATGGTTCGCGGGGTCGGAATCAAGTCGGCCTTGAACATCAAACACGTGCTTGGCATAGTTGTAACCAAGATTCTTATATTGATCAATCAGCTGAGGGAGACGCTTGGTAAAGTAAGCATAATCTTTTTGGTCCGGCTGAGTCCATTGCACTTCCGACATGGCTGCAAGGCGCGGCAGCTCCATGTATTGGGCATGAGAGAAAGTGGGGATGTATTCGGTCCAGAGATTTGCCTGAGCGCCAATTATGTGTTTAGCCTGTTCAGGTGTGAGTTCAGAGCTAACAGGTTCAAGAGAATAAACTTTCTCAACGGGAACATATCCACCAATTCCAAGAGGCTCGAGTTCCGGATTTGGACTTTGGCAATAATCGAAATAGCAGAAGTTAGTTGGTGTTAGAATTGCATCATGGCCCTGTTTTGCAGTTTCTGCAGCAGCCTCGGCACCGCGCCAAGCCATAACTGTTGCTCCCGGGAAGAGTCCTCCTTCAAGAATTTCATCCCAGCCAATCATTTTCCTGTTACGGGCAGCAAGTGTATTGTTTGCATGTTGCATAACGAAGTTCTGAAGTTTCTGCTCGGCTGTGCTGTGAGAATCGGTTTTCAGGCCAAGCTTGGAAATACGTTCTTGGCATTTGGGACATTTTTCCCAACGTACCTTAGGACATTCATCACCGCCAATGTGGATGTATTCCGAAGGGAAAACATCCATAACTTCTTCAAGCACATCGCCAATGAACGCAAGGGTTTCATCGTTTCCGGCGCAAAGCACATCGTCGGCCACGCCCCATTGTTGCCACACCTCATAGGGGCCACCGGTACAACCAAGCTGTGGATAAGCGGCCAATGCGCCAAGCATGTGACCGGGGAGGTCAATTTCAGGAATAACAGTGATATGACGGTCGGAGGCATATTTTACAATGTCACGAGCCTGGTCCTGAGTGTAGAATCCGCCATAGGGGATGCCGTCAAAAACACCGCTGTCATTATGACCCACAACGGTGCCCTTGCGTTTTGAGCCTATTTCGGTGAGCCGTGGGTGCTTTTTGATTTCGAGACGCCATCCTTGGTCATCAGTAATGTGCCAGTGGAAACGATTGATGTTGTGAAGTGCCAACATGTCAATGAAAGTCTTCAAGGAATCGACCGGAAAAAAATGACGGGAGGTATCGAAATGGGCGCCGCGATAGCCAAAGCGGGGAGCGTCGTTGATGGTTACAGCCGGGAATATGAATTGGTCGGAAGCATTGCCTCCGGTTAAAATTGACTTGCGAAGAGTCTGAATTCCATAGAAGTTGCCGGCATCAGAAGCTCCATTAATTGTAATGAGGTTATTATCAATATTTATGGAATAGGCTTCGGGGTTGTCGTTTTTCAAATTGTCCGACAGTACTATCGCATTCTTAGAATGTGTTTTTGTGACAATTGCCGGCGAAATGCCTGACAAATTCTTCAAGTAATCGGCAAGCAATTCCGCATTTTTATGTAACGCTTTATTGCCTTTAGGAACAGAAATAACTGTTTTGGAATTCAACACAAAAGGAAGTCCACGTGCGGGGAGAATTTGCTGCGGCAACGGAATGACTTCGTAGTTCGCTTGAATTTCAGCAGCAGCTCCTGAAGCAGCTCCAAGGCAAAGAGCAGACATCAGAATTGCCACACCTTTGAAAATTTTAATCATCAGATGGTTGGTTATTTTAAGGTTAAATTAAATGTTGAATTATTTTGACAGGTTGAAATTGACAATAATGGGACAATGGTCGGACGGAATGCAAAAATTGCTCAATTTCTGAGGATCTCTGACGGGTTCCGTGTAGGCATTGCGAATAATGGCAGCATCAGTAACGGTTTTATAGAGAGCGGGCGAACAATAAACAAAATCAATTCGTCCGTCGCCGAAAATGCTTGATTTGAACTCCTGCGGATATTGCTCTGCAATAACATCCACATAAGGCGTGTTATTTCTTATGAAATCATGAACAAGATAAGCAGTGGTGTCGGCAGGATATTTGTAGTGAAAGTCGTCCACTCGCGATTTTGAATTGAAATCGCCCATCATCATCCAAAGCTCCTCCTCGGGGGCTTTAGACTTACCAATGGTATTGTTGCAAATATATTCAATTTCCATTCGGCGATATTTGTCACCTTCACAATTTGCTGCACTTGCAGGGCGAAGATGCAATGAATCGCTCACCAAAAAACTGTAACGTTGGGGCCACGTGTGGAGTGAAACAATGTTTATTGTTTTACCATTTTTTTCAATTTGAGCCCAACCCGCACCGTGGCTCACAATGCTGTCGGGTTTCGACCCGGTTATTCGGGAAATCCCTCTAATGGGATAACGGGATGTGATTACCTGCGGATACGAATCACGATAACCACCAATGAACCAGAACTTATGACCGTAACGAGCGGCGAGTTCTCCCCAATTGTTGGGGAGATAGCACTTCGATGCGTCTCGACCCTTGTCGGTGTTGTCATCATAGATTGTTGCAGCTTCGCACCACACACATACATCCGGATTGTTTTCATTGACAAAATTCACAAACCTGTCGTAATTATCAGGTTGCCCGTCCCACATGCCGTTTTGTATGTTCCAGTACAAGAGACGCAAATTGGCATCCGGACTATCATCGGGTTCAACCGATTGTGCCATCAAAGCCGGGTAAAGCAAAGATAATAATGCAACAGAAAGTGAGATTGATTTTTTCATGGTAGAGTCATTTATTTGTCAAAGGTACAGAAAAAGCTGTCCATCTCCAAAAAAAATGGTAAAAAGGATTAAGAGACGAAAAAATTTTGGAGAGCACAAGGATTTATGTTAATTTAGCGGTGACAAAAATTGATGTGCGCCGAACCATTTTGCTGTAAAGAATGTTCTAAAGGCGTATATAAAATTTACTAAAGATAGTTCTCATAACTTAGAATTTAACTAACAAACTCAAATTCAACATGAAACCACTGAACATTGTATTAGCAGCTCTTGGCGGCGCATTTATCGGAGCAGCCGCAGGTCTTCTTTTTGCCCCTGACAAAGGTGAAAACACCCGCGCTGACATTGTAAATTTCCTCCGCGAAAAAGGCATTCGCCTGAAGAAAAGCAAAGTTGAAGAGCTCGCCGACGCTATTGCCGAGGATCTTGAGAAATAATAAGACTAATATTCAAAGGTCCGGCAGCAAACCGCTACAAGTAGATAACAAGGGAGAGGAGAATCCCCAAAAGGTTTTTCCTCGCCCTATTTTGGAATAATAATCACCAACCATAATAAAACTAACCTAAACCATTTGAATCATGAATAATAACCTGAGCATATTGTACGCTTTTATTGGTGGCGCCCTCATTGGTGGTGCAGCCGCAGTGTTGTTTGCCCCCACAAAGGGTGTTGAACTCCGTACAAAAATCAAGGAAGCGCTCCAAAAGAAAGGCATAATTTGCACTCAAAGCGAAATTGACGCCCTTGTTGAGCAACTTACCGCCGACATTGACTGATAAATAATATTGCCTTATGGCTTGACCGGTAAACACAAAGAGCCTTTCCTCCCCAGTTATTGTTGTTACTCGGCACAATCCTTTAACGGCAAAATATTTCCATAAGATATGAGCGAACAGACAAACCAATTCAAAGAAATCTTTTCGGAAGGCAAAGACTTCTTAAAACTGCGGCTGGAATATGGCAAGCTAACTCTTGCTGAAAAACTGACCTTGTTACTTTCCAGTCTTGCATTGGGCTTGATATGCGTGTTTTTAGCAGTGATTGCAGTGTTCTTCCTTTCTATTTCGGGAGTGGACTGGATAGCTGCCTACGTAGGCCACTCGTGGGCCGCTCTTATAATGTGCGGCTTTTACCTGTTGCTCATAATCACCATTTATTTAGCCCGCAAGCCGTTGCTCATAAACCCCATGGCACGACTTATTTCCCGTATAATCCTTAAATAACTCCCATTATGAAAGATCAGGACCTTGATTTAACTTCTGACCCTACATCGTGGAAGGGTTATGACATTGATCAACTTCGCTACCGTAGGGCTTACCTGCTTGCACGTTGCGAAATCGAGCGCATGAAACTCACGTCAAAGGCTTCATCGCTTAAGCAGGGCATTCCAACATTCAAGACCTCGGGCATTGCATCACGCTTGCTTAAAGGATTGAGTTACATGGATTATGCTTATCTGGCCTATAAGGTGGTGTCGAAAGTTATGAAAATATCGGGAAAGGTTCGGAAGAAATAGCTTGACGGACAGATTAAATTGACCAATCACTCTTCACGTTCTGAAATGAATAATTATTTTGAGGTAAAACTCACCTTTGACCCCTGCTCAGAGGTGGTTACCGATGTTGCCGCCGCATTGCTCGCCAATGCGGGGTTCGAGACGTTTGTACCCGATGAAAACGGGCTGACAGCATACGTTGCTTCATCAATTTACACACCTGCACTTATTGATCAAGCTCTTGACGCGTTCCCTGTTCCCGAAGTCAAATACTCCTATACAGTTACCGAGATCGAGGGGCAAGACTGGAACAGTGAGTGGGAAAAGAATTATTTCAAACCCATTGTGATTGGCAACCGATGTGTTATACATTCCTCGTTTCATAAAAATGTCCCCACATGCGAGTATGACATTGTGATAGATCCCAAAATGGCTTTCGGTACCGGACACCACTCCACCACGACCCTTATTTTAGAGCGACTGCTAAAAATGGACCTTACGGATAAGAACGTGATTGATATGGGAACCGGCACAGGCATACTTTCTATTTTAGCTGCAATGCGTGGAGCCTCACAGGTTACGGGCATTGAGATTGATGACCCCGCCTGGGAAAATGCAGTGGAAAACTGCAAGTTAAACGGGATGGACAATATTACAATGATTCATGGCGATGCTGGTGTGCTTGAACAAATTCCGTATAAAGCTAATGTATTTTTAGCCAATATAAATCGCAACGTGATTGTTGCGGACCTTCCGAACTACTGCAAGGTTCTTGCCCCGGACGCCCGAATGTTTCTGAGTGGTTTCTACGAATCAGATATTCCCGTAATCCTTGCTGCCGCCGAACCACTTGGCTTGGAATTTGTGAATCACACCACGCTGAATGATTGGGCTTGCGTGTGCCTTAAACACTCCTGACGGCAAGAATTCGGCTATTCCACTTTTTATTATTATATTTGCAATTGAAGCTAATCCAAGAGTAAAATGAACCGATTTGTCACATTAATATCCATTGCAATTATCACCGCAGCAAGCTCACTTTCAAGTTTTGCCGCCTCTGACAGTTCTGATTACACCCAATCAGGATGGAATCACTTTGTGTGGGGTGCGGAAGTGGGAGGAGCTATAGACATGACCTCCAACAATCTTTCATCATTGAACCTGGATGCATACTTCGGTTACAAAAACAGTTGGATTAATGCATTAGGTGTTGGGGCCTCAGTGAATATGATGGTAAGTAATTCTGTACGCGCATTCCCGGTTTACGCAATGCTTCGCACCGATTTTTCATCGCAAAAAAAATTGCTTTTCATGGACTTGCGCGGTGGTGTGGCTTTTAACAATCTTACCTACGGTTCATCGCAAACAAGCCTTTATCTCTCACCCGGCATAGGAATCAATCTTGCAAGCAGCAAAACCTTTAACTCTTACATTACATTAAGCTATATTTACAACGGATTGAAACCGTTTAATCTCGGCGACCGCCATTGCGATGTGGATGGGTTGAGCATGGCCTGTCTCCGCTTGGGCATCAGTTTCTAAAGATTATGAACGAAGTAAATGTTAAAATAATCAATGAGTCCGAAAACCCACTTCCGGACTACGCCACGCCAATGTCGGCGGGAATGGACTTACGCGCATGGCTGACAGAGCCGATTGAGCTCAAGCCACTTCAAAGGGTCTTAATACCGACAGGCGTTCGCATAGAGCTTCCCGAAGGCTACGAGTGCCAGTTACGCCCAAGAAGCGGACTTGCCATAAAAAACGGCATAACCTTACTAAACACGCCCGGAACAATCGACGCCGATTACAGAGGTGAAATTCGGGTAATAATGGTCAACCTTTCCAATGAGCCCTTTGTTATAAACAACGGAGAGCGTATTTGCCAAATGGTTGTAGCACCTTACACTCGAGTTTCATGGCAAGCGGTTCATGAACTTGACAAGACGCAACGGGGCGACGGTGGTTTCGGACATACCGGAATTGGATAAAATGCGTCACGCCACACTCCATGTGTTATAAATTATTTACAGTATTGTTGCCTTGATGATGAGAGTACATAGCCGGTTAAACAGAGTTCGATTTATTATTATTGCAGCGGTGGGGCTGACACTCACATCGTTAATTGCATCCGGAGCCAAGCCTCGGATTTCGGAACAACAACGCAACGAAAAAAAAGCCGACTACATTTTTCTTGAAGCACTCTCATATCAAAACGATAATAAACCCGACGCTTTTTTTTCACTCATAGAGTATGCCCATGACTTGAATCCTAAGGACAAATACGTAGGCATGCAATATGGATTGAAACTTATGTTTGAATCAGGCAACGACTCGGTTCAATTTCAGCGTGGCCTGAACTATCTGCGCGATTATGTTCAGGATAATCCAAATGACTTTTACAGCGCATTGAATTATGTGACACTGCTTTCCCAATACGGAAATGACCCGGATGAAGCGCTGGAAGCCTGGCGTAAACTCTATGAAAACAACCTTGACAGAATTGAAGTTGGAGGAATGTATGCCGAGGCACTTACCAGAACTGCCGATACGGCCAACGTGTTGAAAGCTATTGACATTTATAACGATATTGACCGCATACAAGGGGAAAACGCCACTGTTGCCACACGTAAAATGCGGCTTTACGGCGCTCTCGGTGACACTGTTTCAGTACTGAGGGTTATGAGAGAGTTACTGGAGTCCTCCCCTACGTCGGCAGCCTATGCCAGTCTGGCAGGGAACTTGTTTATGGAACTCAACATGCGTGATTCCGCACTCACGTACTATAACAAAGCCGTGGACCTCGCACCAACAAGTGGAATTGCCCGTTATCAACGTGCATCATACTACGAGGCCATTGGCGACAGTACAAAATATGATGCTGAAGTGTTTCAAGCCCTTACCATGCCGGACCTTGACATTGAGCCAAAACTTGAAATTCTTTACGGATACGTGTCTAAACTATATTCCGACTCCATTCATCAACCTCGAATTGAATCAATGTTTCAATCGCTTGTGTCGCAATATCCACACGATGATAAAGTAAGGAACCTCTATGCCGACTATCTTATTACAATCGGGCACTATGCACCGGCGGCCGAACAGCTCAGCTATGCTCTTGACTCCGATCCTTCGGATGTGAAACGATGGAATGTTCTTGCGTCGCTGTACTTCTACGACAATGAATATGACCGTGCGATGGAAGCGGTGGAGCGAGCTCTGAAATATCATCCAAAAGCTTCAAACCTTTATTCATTAGCTTCATCAGTGTTAGTTCAAAAGCATGAGAATGACAGCGCTTTGTTATATCTTAAAAAAGGAATTTCAATAACAGATTCCACAGACACCGATGAACTTTCAACTCTTTACTGCGCAATGGGCGATGTTTTCTCAAATGATTCCAATCCCGATTCAGCTTATCGGGTCTATGAATTGTCACTACAATATAACCCCGAAAACACGTTGGCATTAAATAACTTCGCCTACATGCTCGCTTGCCAGGACAAGGAACTTGAACGGGCTCACACAATGATAAAGCGCGTGATTGACAATGAAGGAGGAACTGCAACCACTTTCGATACATATGCCTGGGTGCTTTTCAAATTAAAGGATTATGCAAAAGCCCACGAAATGATTGACGCCGCGCTTGATGCAGATGAGTCGAAAGATGGCTCGGCTGATATACTTGAACACGCCGGTGACATATATTTCATGGACGGAAGTCCCGACAAAGCATTGGAATTTTGGCGAAAGGCTCTGGCTTTGAAACCTGATAATGATTTGCTAAAACGCAAAGTGAAACATAAAACGTTCTTTTACAAATGAAGGGTCTGTCTCTTGCAACATATCTACTGTTAGCTTGCACTCTGATTTTATCATCGTGCGGCTCGCACAAAAAAGTTTCCATTCCGCAGGTTACCACTCCGGCAACTACCTTGCCGTCAACTGCAGTAAATGCCAACATCGGACTTGAAAAGTACAGCACTTCATGGGAGCGGTTGAAAATTCCCATGACATTACGGCTCAACAGTCCTAAAAGTATTTCGGTTTCGGGGCAAACAATAATGGAACGAGGGAAGTCAATCACCCTATCGCTTAAGTTTTTAGGCATGGAGGTTGGTGTTATACACATTACATCCGACTCGGTGTTTGCAATGGATAAATTCAACAAAAAATATCTTGCTGAAGGGTTCCGGAAATTCTTAGGTGGTTTTCCTTTGACCATGACCAATGTTCAGGACCTTTTGTTAGGTCATCCGTTCCTGCTTGGCTCCGCCGAGCCAGTTGAAAAGGAGATATCCAAATTCAGCATTGAAAACGACACGGCAAATCCGCCACTCGTTACAATGATACCGGATGAGCATCCAAATGGCATGGAATATGGTTTCACTCTTAACAGTGCCATGCAATTGGCAATGCTTATAATTAAAGCCGGAGCGCGGGAACCGGTTACAATTTCTTACGGGAATCAAGTTATGAGCAATAATATCCCGGTTACCACTTCTGTTACAATCGAGGCCACAGCCGGTAAAACCGCAATTGATGCCGACATTGAGTGGAACACCTCAAAAATTAAGTGGAATTCCGATGTGGAACTTCGTGACTTTACAGCTCCCAAGGGCTATCAGCGTATTGATGCCGAAAAATTGCTTAAAGGATTAAAATTTTGAAATTCTCAATAATGCATTCCAGCCAAACCACGTTATCACACACAATTCAAAAAATATTGCTGACAATGGCAATGGCTTTGGTTGTGACATGCATTACGATTCCTGTTCAATCTGCTTCGCGAAAAAGAAACATCAACAGCGTAAAACGGGAACAAAAGGCTGCGGAAAAATCAATTAAAGAAAATACCCGTCGGCTGAATGACAATGTGCGTAAAACAGAACAGAATCTGCAAAAGTTAAACCAGCTGGAATCGGACCTTACTGAAAAGACGCAGCAAGTATCAGCAATGCAAGGTGAACTGTCAGCCATTAACGGACATATTAAGACAGCTTCTGACTCCCTCCAAACCTTGTCGGCCAATCTGTCAAAACTCAAGTCGGAATATGCGCAAGCCTTGAGAAAAATGCAAGGCTCGTACAGAGACACCAATATCCTGTCGTTTATCTTCTCGTCAAAAAACTTCAAGGAAGCGGCCGCCCGTTATCGCTACATTAGTGAGTTTTCACAATGGCGAAAGCGCAAGCTTGAAGAAATTGACAACGCAAGCAAAAGCGTGAATAAGCAACGCAACAAGTTAGGCGCACTTCAAATAAGCAGAAAAGAAACGCTCACTTCTCTTTCCGGTTCGGAAACACGCTTGCGGGAAATGAGAGATGAGGCAGACCGGGTAGTTGCGCAACTAAAGAAAGAGGGATCGGCATTGCAAGCGGCAATAAACAAGAATCAACAACGCCTTAAGAGTCTTGATAAAGAACTTGACCGCTTGATTATCGCCGAACAAAAACGACAGGAAGAATTGCGTAAAGCCGAAGAGAAACGCAAAGCTGAGCAGAAAGCGCGCGAAGCCGCAAAAAAAGCTAAGGAAAAAAATAAAGCAACGGCTAAAACAAAGAACAGCAAGCCTGAACCAAAACAACAGGCACCAACACAACAACAAACCGGTTTGGCTGAAGCTGACCGTACGCTGAGCGGCAGCTTTGAAAGCAATAAGGGTCGCCTGCTCTTTCCTGTGAGAGGGAAATACACCGTTGTACGAGATTTTGGCCGACAGCGACATCCCGATTTACCTAATGTGGTAACGGATAATTCCGGTATTGACATTGCAGCAACACCGGGTTCTAAAGCTCGTTGCATATTCCAGGGTACGGTTAGCGGAGTTTTCTCGCAAGACGGATTTAATAAAGTGGTAATGGTGCGTCACGGGAATTATATTTCCATTTACGCCAACCTTGCTTCCATCAACGTAAAAGTTGGAGATAAAGTCAAGGCTAATCAGGATATTGGCACCATTAATGCCGATTCTCAGTATGGCAACAAGCCGGTGCTACACTTTGAATTACGAAAAGAACGTAACAAACTCAATCCTTTGCAATGGGTAAAGTAAGCGTTGAGCACAACTCTCTGACACGCCGTGTGCTTTCGGCCATGGGGTTGTTTGGATCAGTGGAGGTGTTGACAATGCTCTGCGCAGTTGTTCGTACCAAATTGGTGGCCGTATTCATTGGAGTTTCCGGGGTTGGCTTACTGGGGCTTTTCACCACCGCTGTAGAACTACTGTCTACATTGGTGCAAATGGGCATACGCACCACCGCAGTCCGCAGCATAGCCTCCTCTTCCGGAAGTGAACGTGAAGTAACCGTGGCATCCGTAATAAAGCTTGGTAAAATACTTGCATGCACCGGAATATTGTTGACCATTGCTGCCTCTCCCCTATTAAGCAAGCTCACATTCGGTTCTACGGAGCATGCATGGGCCTTTGTCACGTTAAGTCTGGCTGTTGGATGCAACACTATGGTGTCATCGCAATCGGCTGTGCTGCAAGGTGAAAAGAAACTTTCTGCTATAGCAAAAGCATCGGTAGTTTCGGCTATTATATCACTTGCTATATCAGTTCCATTAATAGTTTACTTGCAAATCAATGGCGTGATTCCCATTCTGCTGTCCTACAGCATTGTCACCTACGTTGTTTACACTCTGGTCAGCCAAAGAAAGCGGACCTTGCCTACTGTTCAAATTTCGCAAGTTAAAGAACGCGCACAAGTAATGATTAAACTCGGTGCATTTCTTACTGCATCGTCCGGTGCGACCTGGCTGGCTAATTATTTGATGATGTCCTACTTCAATAAAGTTGGCGGTGATGAATTGATGGGATTGTATCAAACAGGATATACTCTTTCAGTAAAGTATGTTGGAGTTGTTTTTACTGCCATGTCGCTTGAATATTTTCCCCGGCTAACCTCAGCCTTGAGTTCGGGGGTGAAAAGAGGGCAAACCATGTTGCGACATGAAACGTTTGTGGCCGTGTCAGTGATTGCAATTGTAGGAATAGCCATGATATTACTGGCACCGTGGATAGTTAATATTCTTTACAGCTCAAGCTTTTCCGACGTTGTGCCTATGGTTGTATTGGCCTCACCCGGACTTGTGCTGAGAGCTGTTTCGTGGGCAATGGCATTTACAATTCTCGCGCTCGGCAAAGGTAAGATGTTTTTCATAACCGAAAGTTGTAGCTGCTTAACAAGTCTAATAGCAATGATTGCAGGTTACGAATTGGGAGGACTGGCCGGAATAGGCATAGGTTTTACTGCGTGGTATGCGGTGTACACTTTGATTGTATGGTGGTGTGCTCGACAATATCTTTCCATAACTCTTGGCCTGAAATTATGGAGCTACACTGTTGTGATATTCACAGCCATGTGCTTAGTTTCTACTGCCAGAGTTAATTTTCTTTAGGGCCCATTCGATAAGTGATGAGCTCTAAAGCCACCAACCAACCGTACTTCGCAACTTAGAATGTGAAATGTAGTTCAAGACGGAGACCGCCCTTATCGGCCCCGGGGACATTTCGATAGCTCAGGCGCCATACATAGTCAAGACGGAGAATACGGAAAATATTATCGATACCAACACCTATTTCCATATAAGGCATTGCCGACATGGGCTGGGTATTGCTTATTTCCGGGAATGCAAAAAGCGAGGGGTTGTAGGCGGGATTATTGCGTTTGCTCAAATGGCCCCATATACCGCGAAACGAGAACACCTCTCTGAGTTTAAGTCGTTTGAAATAAGGAATATAGTTAAATATTGCCCCGTTAGCCCAGTAGGTAAGGTCCCATGATGCATAACTGTCGTTCATAAACTCCATTGGATTCATCAACGCAAAACTTTCAGGCTGAATGGTGTAAGAAAGATTCGCATTAGGGATAAGAAGGTCAGGATAAGGCACACTATTCCACAGGTGACCGGCCTTGACAATAGCATCAAGGTAACCGAACGCCGAGAACCAGAATCTGTTTGAGACACTAAATTCAGTTTTGTTGATTTCAAACATGTTACCGGCAAAACCTTTGGGAGCATAGGTGTGAGTCAGCATAAAGGTTGGCGTTTCTTCGTTGATACGAATACGATCTGAAGCCATTTGATAAACCTTTTCCCCGGGAGCATAACGCAACTGAAGCGAAAACATGCTTTCATTATAATGACCGTAACGGGTACCGGCCGGAGTAATAAACGTCATGTAATGGGTGGCTTCCTGGCGTTGATGTTTCACCGACGCAACTATTGAGAAATTGTTACGTAATTCCAAAGTGTAATCCAACGACGTGGTGCGCAGATAATCTATTTGATTATCATCGTGTCGTTTGAACGAAAGGAACATATTGTCGGCATTGGTAAACATGTAGTGTTGGCCAAGCATGTTAACATCGTAAGCGTGGATGAGGCGTAGGGAATGAACGGGAAACTCACGCGAATGATAGCGCTTGTCAAGGAATGAGTATTCAAGTTCCCCGCTATACTTCATCTTATGGTCGCGGGTCCCATATGCTACATATCCACGGGCAAAAAGACGTTTGCTCAAATTAGCAGTGGTTATACCTCCGGCTCGAAATCGGAAACCTTCAAGAGTGTTATGGCTCACAACAGTGTTTATAGGGCCTAAATCGAACTTACTTGGACGCCCGGTGGGTATGTAACCAAGCACCATTCTTTTAACAAACCCTTCGGCCAACCGGTAGAATTTATTTGACCTTAAACCGGTGGTAATAGCCGGGATAGCGACTTCACCGGAAGTTAGTGGTATGAGTCGGTTAGATTCCCAGTAAAGAGTATCGCGAGCATAGACATTCCCGGTGTACACCTCCTTGCCCAACTCTTCAAAGACGGCAGGATTGGACGATGGATTGAAATTGTGGTTGGCATACGCAGTGCTACGCCTGAAATAAAGGCCTTGAGTCCCGGGGATTATGGCAACCTCTGCCACAAGATCGTCACGAACAGGCAATCGCGACCCGTCGGCCGCTTTTTTATATTCTTGATTAATGAATAGACCTTCAATGAAATTCAGATTAATATCCTTTGGAACGTTCATAATAACTTTCTTTATGAACATTGTGCTGTCGCCTTCCGGAACATATACGCGGCCGGTGAACCCAAATGACTCTGAGTTGCGAGGCACAAAGGATAATTCAATGCATCTCACAGAATCAATCATAACAGTGTCAGTAAGATAAAATTTATAAAAGTCGGGCGCAATTTTTGACAATGGACTTACCATACGGTTATGTAGAAGGTCAATGTCATTTTCATACAGATCAATGTTTTTAAAGAAATCCTCATAGAGAGTCTGCATGTTTGCCTGATCAAGGAAATCGTCAAGCCCTTCCTGTCTTAAAGCCTGAACTTCGGCTTTTTCTGACTTGGGATTCTTACGATAATGGACCTCCGAAAGTTTCTCACGGGTGCTGAGAGTAAGGATGGGAGAACCGGAAACTTCAGAAGTGTCAATATGGTCACGTAGAAAATCGAATTTATTAAGAATCAGATTATTTTTACTATCAGGAGAAATGTTGTTGAGAGCCAATGTTATTCGTTCATACTGACTGTAGTTATAATTGTCGTTTCTACGGGGGTCAGTCAAATCACGCGAATTGCGGATTTTGTTAACAAAGTCAACGGCTGGATTATTTTTCTTACTGTATTTCTCCTTTTTGGGCTTAACAACAACTTCGGTCAATCTCACTCCGGTTGACGCGACAAAAATTTGTCGTCGCTGCTTCAAAAAATCTTTGTAGGATATGGTGACAGGCGAAAAACCTAACGCGGATACATGAAGACTGTCAGGCGCCGACGACAATTCCATTTTGAAATTACCTTTATCATTTGCCTGCACAGCCCACTGCTGACCGATGGCACTGACAGTTGCATAAGGGACAACTTGGTTTGTGACCGAATCGCGTACGCTCCCCGAAATTTTAATCGAAGCAGCAGCTGAAAATGTCCAGGTTATGGCCAACAGCGTGAAAACAATATGTCTTATGACATTATTGCTCATCCGGAATATCATTATGGGAAGTAACAGGGCTTGGATTCTCCTGCGCCTTTGCTTCAGAACGGTCAAACCGTTCATAAGCTTCAACTATACGTTGAACCAAAGCATGGCGCACAATATCTTTTTTGCCAAACTCCACCTTGCCGATTCCCTTTACACCATTGAGAACGCGCAATGCCTGAATAAGACCTGACGAGGTGGAACGCGGGAGGTCAATTTGCGTGGTATCACCAGTAATAAGCATTTTGGCATTCATGCCAAGACGCGTGAGAAACATCTTTATTTGATGAGTAGTGGTGTTCTGCGCCTCATCAAGTACAATCACCGCATCGTTCAACGTACGGCCGCGCATAAACGCCAATGGTGCAATCTGAATCACATTAGTATCCATATATTCTTTAAGCTTCAATGGCGGAATCATGTCCTCCAAAGCATCGTAAAGGGGCTGAAGATACGGATCTATCTTGTCTTTCATGTCACCGGGTAAAAATCCCAAACGTTCACCGGCTTCCACCGCCGGACGCGATAGTATGATTTTACGAACTTCTTTGTTTTTCAAAGCGCGAACAGCAAGCGCAATGGCAACGTATGTTTTGCCGGTACCGGCCGGACCGAGTGCAAAGGTTAAATCATTGTCGCGGAATGCATCGACAAGTTTCTGTTGGTTAGGAGTGCGGGCAGAAATGGGCTTACCGTTGAGTCCGAAAATAATAACTCCGTCGCTTTTCCGGTCGTGAGGCTGCTCTCCACGAACAATATCGATTATCACATCCTCGCTCAAAGAGTTGTACTTTACGCAGTAATCTTCAAGCTCGTGAACACGTTTTTCAAAGGTAGCGGTTTCAGCTTCGTCTCCAATCACCTTAATTACCGAACCGCGAGCTGCAATGCGCAATTTCGGGAACAAGTTGCGGATAAGGTGCATATTGTTGTTGTTAACCCCATAAAAACTTTGAGGGTCAGCTTTATCAACGAGTATAATTCTTTCTATCATTCTTTATAATATCGGATACAAGCGTGTGTGAAACTTGCATGTCTTTATTTTATATAAGGTGCAAAGTTACTTGTTGTTCGGCAAACAAAGAAATTTTATGCCTACTTTGCAAATTGTTTTCACTATTTTTCACTACATTTGTGTCGCCATGGCAAAAGAAATAGAACGAAAATTCCTCGTAATAAACGATAGCTACCAATCACAGGCCAACAGCAAGTCCGTGATAAGGCAAGCCTATTTGTCAACCTTGCCCACATCCACCGTGCGCGTACGCACAATTGACAACTGCGGTTATTTGACCGTTAAAGGAGTTAACAAAGGTGCGACTCGTAGCGAATGGGAATATGAGATTCCGGTTAACGACGCACTGTCCATGATGAAAGAATGTGCCGTGACTCCTATACTTGAAAAGGTGCGTTACCGAGTGGGCCGATGGGAAATTGATGAGTTCCATGGCAATCTTGAAGGGTTAACTGTTGCTGAAATTGAATTGACCGACGAAAAAGAAAATTTCGACATCCCAACGTTCATTGGCCGAGAGGTAACAGGCGACGAACGTTACTACAATTCGGTTCTGATACTTGCCACATCAGTGCCTTCTGCCTGAGCGGAATAACTCCAGCCACCTCCAAGGCTCTTGTAAAGATTAACAAGAGCAAGATACTCATCCCTAACCGCATAGCTCAATGCAATCTGAGCTTCGAAATATCGGCGCTGGGCATCAAGCACGTCAATGTAGAGAGATGTTCCGCCGGTGTATTGCACTCTTGATAATTCCACATATTTCATTGCTGCGTCACGCAATTCGGTTTTAAGACCGGCTGTGCGCTGTGCGGAACGGTAGGATGTGAGAGCATCGCTAACCTCCTTGAATGCCGTAAGCACATTTTTCTCATATTCCAACCGTGCCTGATCATAGTTCGCAACGGCAGCCTGATGTTTCTTCTTGCGTTTTCCGAAGTCAAACACAGGCGACGTCAACGAACCAACAACAAAGGAAAAGGGCGACTTGATTATATCGGCCAACTTATTGTTTTCAATACCTCCAGTCAAGCCAATTGTAAACCGGGGGAAACGATCGGCCCAAGCAATACCGACATCAGCCATTGCCTCCATCAAGCGATATTCTGAAGCTCTTAAATCGGGACGGCGACGTACCATTGTTGAAGGAACTCCTATTCGCGGACTTTTCATAACCACCTCCGAGAGGATTGTCTTAGGGCGCACAAGCCGAGGTCCGGCATATTCGCCAACAAGTAGCCTTAGGGCATTCTCCGTTAACTGAATTTTCTCTTCAAGAGCAGGGACCAACGATGCCGTTGAAGTGTATTCAACTTCCGCCTGTCTATAAACCATTTCAGAGGTCAGACCGCCTTCAAAGCGCAATTTTGCCTGCTCAAGGCCCTCGCTGCGAGTCATAAGCGTACGTTTTACAATGTCCAACTCACTATCCAGTGCCATCAGGCGGAAATAAGCCTCGGCAATCTCCGCCATGACACTCATTTGCATTGCACGCATATCTTCAACTGAAGCTTGATATTGTGCATGAGCCTTCTTTTTCCCCCAGGATAATCTTTTCCATAAATCAGCTTCCCAGCTCAATGACAATTTCACACCTAATTCGGGGTCGGCATCGGTGTGCTTTCCCGAGTAATCATTTGTTTCACGGTTAGCATATATTGTACCGGAAACAGTTGGCAGAAGCTCTGACGAAGCAGCCCCATAAAGAGCTTTCGCTTCTTCAATCCTCGCTGCAGCGATAAGCACGTCCTTGTTGTTTTCCAATCCAATGCGAATCAAGCCACACAGAATTGAGTCGCCATAGAAATTCCACCATGCCATATCGGCCATTGAAAGACTATCGGAAGCGATTGGGCGGTTATTTGTACCGGTAAAGCTGTCGGGCAAATTGAGTTGCGGAGAAGCGCATTGCCGGGTACCGTTACAAGCAGAGATAAGCAACACCATAGTTGCAATTACCGGTATGTGGATGTATTTCATTTTCTTGATTTTTTACGGTGAAACTTCTGCATTAATTTACCAATGAAAACATAAAAGAACGGTACGAACACAATGCCGACTGTAATGGCTACCAACATTCCGAAGAATACTCCTGTGCCGATGCTGCGACGGCTTTCACTTCCCGGTCCTGTTGCTATAACGAGCGGAATAAGTCCGAGCATAAACGCAAGCGACGTCATGACAAGCGGACGGAACCGGGTGCGGGCTGCTTCAACGGCTGCTTTTACCAGAGAAAGACCTCGTTCATGAGCTTCTTTGGCAAATTCAACAATCAAAATAGCATTCTTGGCAACAAGACCGACAAGCATTACCAGCCCAATCTGGAAATAGATGTTGTTCTCAAGACCGCATGCCCAAACGCCTAAGTAAGCGCCTACGCCGGCAACAGGCAATGATAATATCACTGCCAATGGCACAGTCCAACTTTCATAAAGTGCAGCCAAAAACAGGAATACGAACACAAATGCCAGCAGAAGAACCAATGCAGTGTTGCCACCCTCATGTTTCTCTTGATAGGACAATCCACTCCATTCAACATCAACTTTGTCGCCAAGCTTTTGCTCCACAAGTTGTTCCATTGTTTCCATGGCTTGTCCCGAGCTGTAACCATGAGCTGCCTCTCCGGTAATCATGGCGCTGTTGAACATGTTGAAACGCTTCACGTTACCGGCACCGGTGGTATAGTATGATTTTCCAAGAGAGGTCACCGGAAGCATTTCGCCGGAGGAACCTTTTACAAAGTAAAGATTGAGATTGTCACGATGCGCCCTGTAAGGGGCTTCGGCCTGGATATATACACGGTAAATACGGTTAAACATATTGAAATCATTAACATACACCGAGCCTGTAAAAGCCTTGACGGTTGAGAATATGTCGGCCATATTTACGCCTTGTAAACGAGCCTTGTCACGGTCGACATCAAAATACAGTTGAGGAATATCATGCTGCATTGAAGTGGAAAGGCCTGTTATCTGCGGCATTTTTACTGCTGCTGACATTAACGTGTCGACACATTGTTGCAACTCATTGTATGTTGTTGCACCACGGGCTTCAAGGGCCATTTCAAAGCCGCCCGAAGAACCTAACCCGGGAATTACAGCCGGGCGTGATAGATAAGCCTTACTTTCAGGATACGTTGACAACTCAGCAAGCACTTCTGACATAAGTACACCTATTTCGCGACCTTTTCGTTCTCCCCAAGGTTTTAGAATAACCGTAAGCTGGCTTCGCGATTGGCTTGTCCCGATTCTTGGACTTGAACCGGTTACATTGAGAACATGTTCTACCTCCGGCTGATCAAGCAAATAGGCCATAGCGCGGTCAGTTACCGCACGGGTTCGCTCGATTGTCGCACCTTCCGGCAGCTCCAATTCTACGGTAAAGTAACCTTGGTCCTCCTGTGGCATGAAACTTTGAGGAACAAAGCGATTAAGTAACCACACAGCTATAAGAACGAGTCCGAAAGCAGCCAACATTCGCTTAGGCATCTTGACGGTTCGCCCCACAATGCGCCCATATAGATCCGTGCCTTTGGCGAGCCAGCGATTTATAACACGGAACAAGCCACGTTTTTCTCCGGTTTCAGGCTTTAATAGATAAGCACACATCACCGGCGACAAACTCAAGGCAACAATTGTAGAAATGATAACTGAAACCGCAATAGTTATGGTAAATTGACGATACAATTGACCCGATATGCCAGGCAAAAAGCTCACGGGAACAAATACGGCACATAACACAAGCGACATTGCCACCAAGGCACCGCTGATACTTCCCATGGCCTTACGGGTGGCTTTTTGCGCGTCAATGCCTTCGGTGCGCATTATTCGGTCGACATTCTCCACAACCACAATAGCATCATCAACCACTATACCAATTGCCAATATCAAACCAAGAAGCGTCAACATGTTGAGGCTGAAACCGAAAATCAACATAACACCGAAAGTTCCGATTAGCGAGATGGGAACAGCCACAATTGGAATTACAGTAGCTCGCCAGTTTTGAAGCGAAAGGAACACCACGAGAATCACCAACAGCAAAGCCTCGAAAAGGGTGCGGTAAACATGGTGAATTGACTCATTGATATATGTAGTCATATCAAAGGGTATCTGATAACTGATCCCTTCGGGAAACGAAGCGCTGATTTCCTCCATAGCTTTACGCACAGAATTAGCCACGTCAATGGCATTCGCTCCCGGAAGCATATTAATGTTAAGTACGGCCGCATTGCCACCGTTGATACCACTTTCGGTAGAGTAAGACGAAGCTTCAAGCGATACTCTGGCCACATCGCGCAGGCGTATGATAGAGCCATTGCCATTGGCACGGATAACGATTTGTTCAAAATCCTGCACGGATGAAAGTCGGCCACGGGCCGTAATGGGCACGGTCAACTCAACGGAACCTGACGGAGCTTGCCCCAAAACGCCGGCTGCCGATTCACTGTTTTGGTCACGTAACGCCTTTTGGAGGTCTTGGACTGTCAAGCCAAGATTGGCAAGTTTATCGGGCTGGACCCATATTTGCATAGCATAATAGCGGCCCCCTACATTGCGGACACTTCCCACCCCCGGCACACGTCGCAACATGTCCACCACATTCAATGTGGCATAGTTGCTGAGATATATCTCATCGTACTTGGGGTCCGACGACAGAAGTGTTATGGTCATCAGCTTGTTTTCCGTCTCTTTTTCAACCGTTATGCCATTCTGCACCACTTCGGCCGGAAGGCGCGACTCGGCCTTCTTCACACGGTTCTGAATGTCAACAGCAGCCAGCTCCGGATCGGTGTCAATGTCAAAGGTAACCGTGGCTGAGAATGAGCCGGAGTTGGACGAAGATGATTGCATATAGGTCATTCCCGGGGTTCCGTTGAGTTCTTGCTCAATAGGAGTGGCCACAGCTTGCGTTACTGTAATGGCATCGGCACCCGGATAGCTCGCGCTTACCCTGACAACCGGGGGGACTATTTCAGGATATTGGTCAACAGGCAATAGCATCAATCCTATGGCACCGATAATCACAATGACTATCGACACCACTACCGACAAAACGGGGTGGTCAAGAAAAAAATTCCGTTTCATTTTTTGATGTTGTTACTGTTAGCAGTTACCTTGGAAACAGGTTGCTTTCCGTTTTCCTCTTTCACTTTCATTCCGTGGCTGAGCTTGTGGATGCCCTCCACAACTAATTTCTCACCGGGAGCCAGCCCTCGCTCCACCACAATGGAATTGTCAACCTCAGGGCCTGTTTGAACAAGCCGACGCTCCACATGTCCATTTTTACCAAGAACAAACACGTAAGCGCCACCCTTTTCAACAGTAAGAGCTTTTTGAGGAACTTGAATGGCATTCTCTCTGACATCCATCAGAAGTTTTACACGCGTAATCTCACCCGGGAGCAGAGTCCGGTCGGGATTAGGCATTTCCGCACGAACACCAAACGTTCCGGTCTTTGGATCGACCTGCGGATCAGCAAAATCCACCACTCCTTTAAATGGATATATAGACCCATCGGCAAGCGTTACAGTAACGTACGGATCCCAATCACGGTCTCCGCCATGTTGTCCCAAGGTCACATTTCTGTTTTTACTATTTAAATAATCCAGCGCTGTCATTGAAAATTCCACATGCACCGTGTCACTATTAACCATTGTTGCAAGCAAAGATGTTCCGGATGGTCCGACATACGAACCGAGGTCAACGCTACGTTGCGAAATATATCCCGAAATAGGGGCCTTGACTTGTGTGTATCCCAAAGTTATTTCAGCCTGTGTCAAATCGGCTTCACATACAGCCACATCGGCCATAGCACCTTCATAAGCGGCCTCGGCATTATCCAAGTCAAGCTGACTGGCAGCATTTTGAGCATGTAAAGGACGGATGCGAGCCAAATCGCGGCTGGCTTTTTGAGCCTGAGCACGAGCCTTGTTTAGTTGAGCACGAGCTTTATTAACTCTTGCCTTGTAAACTGTTGGGTCAATTATAAACAGAGTTTGCCCCTTTTTCACGAATGTGCCTTCGGAAAACAGCATTTTCTGAAGATACCCTTCAACTCGTGCCCTTACTTCAACAAATTGTTGGCCTTTGATACGCCCTACAAAGTCACCGTAAACATATACATCCGTTGCTTCAACCTGTTGGGTGGTCACTGTTGGCAGTTCCTCTGTGTACGATTCCCTTTTATCGCCAAGATGTCTGACTATTAGAAAAACAGCAATTATTATAATAATAATGGCAAGTGCGATGAATATGATGCGGCGTTTGGTACCGTGATTACGTTTCGGAGTTTGATTTTTGTCCATGTGTGAGTCTGCAATTATGGTTGGTGAAAAGGATGTGATGAATAAGCTAATGAAAACTCACATCAATAACACCGCAGACTCATTATTTGTTTAGGATTCCTTTTTCCACCTCAACGCTTGAAGTTGGGCTGAGCGCTGCTCGGCAGCATTATTTCCTGCTTTCCAAAAAGCAGGATGCCCCAATGTATCAGGGAAATACTGCTGATTTACGAAATTACCCGGGTAATTGTGCGGATACAGATAATTATGCCCATAGCCCATTTCTTTCATAAGTTTTGTAGGCGCGTTGCGCAAATGCAGAGGAACCGGCTGGTTACCCGTATTCCTTACATATTCAAGCGCAGTGTCAATGGCCATGTAAGCCGAGTTGCTCTTTGGAGAAGTGGCGAGATAGATGGCACATTCCGCCAACGGTATTCTTGCCTCGGGCCATCCTATTTTGTGAATGGTATCAAATGTGGCGTTAGCCAAAAGCAATGCGTTCGGATTAGCCAATCCGACATCTTCCGCCGCAAAAATCACCATTCTTCGCGCCAGAAACTCCGGTTCCTCTCCGCCTTCAATCATACGGGCCATCCAATAGATTGCCGCATCAGGATCAGAACCGCGTAGCGATTTGATAAATGCTGAAATAATATCGTAGTGCATTTCACTATTTTTATCGTAAGCAGCCGGATTTCGTTGCAATGAGGCGGTTACAGATTCGTCGGCAATCACAATGGGCTCGCCCGGCGCTGTTGCCTGCTCCAAAATGTCAAGAATATTTAGCAGTTTGCGAGCATCACCTCCGGCAAAGCGGAACAGAGCGGATGTTGACTGCACATCAACACCATGAGAAGTCAGCACGGAATCCGATGTTATGGCGCGACGGAAAAGTTCATTGAGATCGGTATCGCTCAACGGTTTCAATGTATAGACCTGTGCACGTGACAGTAACGGCCGTATAACCTCAAACGAAGGGTTTTCAGTGGTAGCGCCAATCAGAGTCACCGTGCCATCTTCAACGGCAGCCAACAGACTATCTTGCTGTGATTTGTTAAAACGGTGGATTTCATCAATGAACAGAATTGGCCGGTGAGTGGTGAACATGCTGCGGGCTTCGCTGCGACATTGGTCGAGCACATTGCGCACATCCTTGACACCGGAGTTAACCGCACTCAGCGTGTGAAACGAGGCCTTGGTGGTGTTCGCTATAATTTTAGCAAGAGTGGTCTTTCCAACTCCGGGAGGTCCCCACAATATAAAAGAGGCAATGTTACCCGACTCAATCATGCGACGGATGATTGCGCCCGGACCCACCAAGTGTGTTTGTCCAACATATTCGTCAATGCTCCTCGGACGGAGCCGTTCGGCAAGAGGCTGATTCATGATAGCAAAATTACAAATTTTGCATGAAACCTGATGTTAATAGAATTTAATATTGGGTGATTTGATTGGAGTGTTAACATTTTTAGTTAACTTTACACGCAGATTCCCATTGGCATTTGTGCGCAGAGGTGCGGAGTTCAGGCAAAAAAGCTTGTTTTCACCGAACATTCCTCTTTAACAGGTGTTAAAGTAGTAAGCGCGCAAACAACAATGTTGAATTTATAAAACTACTGAATCATGGAAATTGAGAAAAAGAAATCAAATATGCCACGCAACATGCGTAACATTTTCGGCATCATTATGATAGTTATATATGTGGCCATGGGCATTCTGTTTCTGTGCGGCTTCTTCCCTCAGCTTTCAGGCAACTGGGCATGGCTGCGTTGGGTAGGCGGCATCTTGTTCATTGTCTATGGTGGCTGGCGTGCCTATCGCCAATTCAAAGGTATTGACGAGGATGTAACCACCCGTTACGAATAACATTGACCATCCAATGTTCCAATAAGCCAAGAACCGAAATTCTAAAACATTCCAACACGGCTATGAAATCATTTCGCACATATCTGACACTTGCTGCAGCGGTTGTTGCCATGGCTTCAATGACAACATCATGCGGCAACTCCGAAAATAAAGGAGGAAAGTCCACATCCATCTCATCCGGTTTGGCTGAAATTGCTTGTGATGCCTCGTTTGAGGACATTATTTCTCAAGAAATAGATGTGTACGAGTACATCTATCCCAAGGCAAACATAATGCCTTACTATGTTGATGAGAATGCTGCAATTGACTCGCTGCTCAACTTCAGTGTGAAATTGGCTGTGACAACCCGCCCGCTCACAGAGAAGGAGGTTTCATATCTTAAAAGCAATAAAAAGCAAGTGCGCCAAAGCCAGATTGCCGTTGACGCTCTTGCCCTGATTGTGAATCCGGCCAACACAATGGAAATAATTGACCTGGCTGATTTACGCGACATTCTTTCCGGAAAGCTCACACAGTGGGACAAAGTTGTGCCGGGTTCGAAACTTGGTGACATATCGGTGGTTTTTGACCACCAGGGCTCATCGACAGTGAAATATATGCGTGATTCACTGCTAAACGGCGGTGAACTTGGACCCAACTGCTATGCCCAAAAAACACCTCCCGCAGTGTTTGAAGCTGTTGAGAAAAACAAGAATGCCATTGGGGTGATAGGCGTAAGCTGGATTAACGATGACCTGCAGGGACGTCGTCCTTCGGCCGAAGAACTTACTCAAGCCATTGAAAAGAACGACACCATTGACCAAAAATTCAATCCCAAAGTAAAGGTGCTCAAAGTCCAGTCGCCCCATTCAATGACCGCATACAAGCCCTATCAGATTTATATTTTCAACGGAGACTACCCATTGTACCGACAGATATATCTGATTTCAACCGGCGTCAATGGCTCACTTGCCCATGGATTTTACTCCTTTGTAACCGGATTCCAGGGGCAAAAACTCATCCAAATGACCGGAGTCCTTCCCAAAGTGGTTCACAACACTCAAATGGTAAATATAAATTAAACCATCAACATATATTTGTTGTCTATAACCTAAGAAACAATAATACCAAAACAGTTAAAAACAATAACAGCGTAAAATGAAAAAGAAACTTTTGTTTTCACTCATGGCCGGTGCCGCTCTTGCAGCATCGGCTCAGGGCTATCAGGACGGTGTTGACAACTTTAACGCCGGCCGTATGGAAGAAGCCAAGATTATTCTTGACAACACCCTTAACGACGCCACTACCGACAAAGCGATAGCCAACTACTACCGTGGTTGCATTGACATTAAGGAAGGTAACACCGCTGCCGCTAAACAGCGCTTTGACACCGGTATCGCAGCTAATCCCAAGTATGCACTGAACTACGTGGGTTTAGGTGAACTTGCCCTCAAAGCAGGCGACAAATCCGCAGCCGAAAAATATTTCAAACAGGCTCTTGACATTGACAAAAAAGACACTGAAGTAATGGCATACGTGGCTCGTGCCTATTGGAATGTTGACCCGGTGAAATATGAAAAGGACATTGATAAATACATCAAGAAAGCCTTTAAGGATTCTAAAAACACCGAACCGGCCGTTTACGTTCTTCAAGGCGACATGGTGGCCGGCGATCCCAATCAGGCTTCCGGTCTTTATGAAATGGCAATTGAACAGTCCAAGGCCAAGGATGAAATCAATCGCGAGGCATATGTGAAGTATGCTCAGACTTATTTCCAAGTGCCCATTGGCCGCGACTATGCCATCAAGCGTCTTGAAGAGTTCAACGAACGCGACCCTCAGAGCGCACTCGCCCAGCGTGAACTTGCTGAGAAATATTATGAAAACGACCAGCTTGGACGTGCTTGGAAGCAGTATGAAAAATACGTGCAGAACCCCAATCACTTCCGTCGCGACGAACAGCGCTATGCCGGACTTCTCTACTCCGCTGAAGAATACGAAAAATCAATCGAATGGGCTAAGAAAGTGCTTGCACAGGATCCCAACGTCTTCCCCATGTATCGTATTCTTACCCTGAACTACGAAGCCCTCAAACAGTGGCCCGAAGCACTTGAAAGCATTGAAAAACTCTTCAATTCCGGAACTACCCTCGTGCCGAACGACTACAATCTTTACGGCGAAGCGTTGATTCAAAACAATCGTGGCGGCGATGCTGTGGCCATCTATGAAAAAGCCATTGCTCTCAACCCCACCGACACCTCACTCCAGCCCAAACTCAGCCAGGCATACGCAGCTGCCGGAGACAACGCCAAGAGCATTGAAGTCCTTGAAAACTATCTCAATGCCGGCAACGGTGGTCTTAACGACCTTTACGCTATGGCCAATCGCTACGGCGCACTTGCCAAAGAGAACATGGACAACGATCAGCTTCGCGTAGAAGACTCCGACAAGGCCATCAAATACATTGACATGGCTCTTGAAAAAGCACCTGGCAACCCCCAGCTTCTCGCAGTGAAAGCCCGTTTCTACCTCACTCGCGCCAAAAATCAGCTCTCACCCGAAATGGCTGCCGTGTATGAAGAAATGCTCAAAGGTCTTGCCGAGGATCCCTCAAGAATGGAATCGTACGCATCGGACTACCGTACAGCTTACCGCAACCTCGGTGCCTACTATGCAAACATCAAAGAGGATGCAAAAGCCAAAGAGTACTTCGGTAAATATCTTGAAATGGATCCCGAAAATGAACAGATTCGCGAAATCTACAACAAACTTTAATCACGTTTGATTTACACCTCGCTGCCGAGTAACATACAAACCAACGTATGCTGCCCGGCAGCGAATTTTTAAAACATCCCTAACATCTCTCCAATACAAATGTGTCATGAACAAATTTTTACTTAGAACTTTCACCGGTGCAATTTACGTGTTGCTGATTGTGGGATGCGTACTTTGGGGTGGCCTGATTGGTTTCACAATACTCTGCTGTGTGCTTACCCTCCTGGGCATGATTGAATTCCTACGAATGACAAAGGGAGGAGGCGAGCGCACAATGTTGACCTCGGCTCTTGACATACTCATAGGCCTCTCGCTCACACTGTCACTTTTCCTGTCCCGTGGTTCGCAGTTGTCATTAACCGTTATTCTTGCGGAAATCGCTTTCCTTATTCTGCTACGTGCCGTTATGGAACTATATACCGGTTCCTCACGTCCGGCCACTGATATAGCATTATCCGCTTTATCGGTTATTTATGTTGCCGCCCCATTAACAATTGCCACCTACGTTGACATTCTTGCCGGAGCGGAATGTCTGATGCTTATCTTTGTAATGATTTGGCTCAATGATACGGGAGCTTTCCTTGTTGGCTCGGCCATTGGGCGACACAAACTTTTTGAAAGGCTTTCACCTAAAAAATCGTGGGAAGGATTCTGGGGTGGAGCTGCTTTTTGCGTTATAGCCGGATGGCTTGCCAAATTAATCTTCCCAAGTATTTTCATCCTCCCTGCAGGCTGTTATATCGGGCTCGGATTGGTGGTATGCCTATTTTCCACATGGGGCGACCTTTTTGAGTCAATGATAAAACGGTCGGCCGGCGTGAAGGACAGCGGCAACATTCTTCCAGGGCATGGTGGCATCCTTGACCGCATTGATTCTTTGCTCTTTGTTATGCCTGCTTCAGCAATCTACCTGTTCATCTTAATTTACTCCCTCCGCTGAAAACAGACGCCCACTATTTTCATTTTAACGCAACAACCCTTTTGAAATAAACCAAATGACAAACCAACGTTATAATCTTCGTGGCGTATCGGCATCGAAAGAAGATGTCCACGCAGCAATTAAAAATGTTGACAAAGGCCTTTATCCTAAAGCGTTCTGCAAGATTATTCCCGACATTCTTGGTGGTGATGAAGAATATTGCAACATAATGCATGCCGACGGTGCCGGAACAAAATCCTCGCTTGCTTACGTTTATTGGCGCGAGACGGGCGACCTGAGTGTGTGGAAAGGCGTGGCTCAGGATGCACTCATAATGAACATTGACGATTTGCTTTGCGTCGGAGCCACAGATAACATTCTGGTAAGTTCTACAATAGGCAGAAACAAACATCTCATCCCGGGCGAGGTTATTTCCGCAATAATTAATGGAACGGAGGAATTGCTTGCCCGACTGCGCGAGCTCGGAGTAAATGCAATTGGAACCGGAGGAGAAACGGCCGATGTCGGAGACCTCGTGCGCACAATAATTGTTGACAGCACTGTAACTTGCCGTATGCGCCGCTCCGATGTGATTAATAACGCCAACATTGAAGCGGGCGATGTTATTGTCGGGCTCTCCTCATCAGGCATTGCTACATACGAAACAGCCTATAACGGTGGCATGGGCAGCAACGGCCTCACATCAGCACGCCATGATGTTTTTGCCAAAGAGGTCGCTCGCAAATATCCTGAAAGTTTTGATCCGGCTGTGCCCGACGATTTAGTTTACACCGGTTCAATGAAGCTGACTCAGCCCGTTGAAGGCACACCGCTTGATGCCGGGAAACTCGTTCTATCCCCTACCCGAACTTACGCTCCTGTTATCAAAATGATTCTTGACAAAATGCGTCCTCTCATTCATGGCATGGTTCACTGCTCAGGCGGCGCTCAAACCAAAGTGATGCACTTCGTTGAGAACAAACACGTGATTAAGGACAATCTTTTCCCAATTCCACCACTATTCAAACTCATTCAAGAACAATCCGGTACTGACTGGAGTGAAATGTACAAGGTGTTCAATATGGGACATCGAATGGAAATTTATTTGAGCCCGGAACATGCAGCCGAAGTGATTGCCATATCCGAAAGTTTCGGCATTGAGGCACGGGTGATTGGCCGCGTGGAGGATGCTCCCTCGAACCGTTTGACCATTATTTCTGAAAAAGGTACCTTTGAATATTAAATCTATAATAACGTTTTTTATTACACTCCTGCTTTTGGCGGGAGTGTATTCGTGTGGTCATAAATCAACTGAATCAACAGAAAAGGGGATGACCGATTCTGCGACCGTTGCGCCGAAAGAAACACACCCACTTCCTGACACACTCCGTGTTGCTACCCTCTACAGCCCCACTTCTTATTTCATTTATCGTGAAACGGAAATGGGTTACGACTATGATTTGGTAAAACGGTTTGGTGAAGACAAGAACATGGTGATTGATTTGCACATTGCTCCAAGCCTCAACCGCATGGTTGAAATGCTTGATTCGGGCAAGGTTGACTTGATTGCTTGCGAGGTCCCCATCACAAGTGAATACACCTCGCGGGTAACAGCATGCGGGCCGGAATCAGTGACAAATCAAGTTCTTGTTCAGCCCAAAGCTTCCAACAGCACAAAACCAATCACTGATGTTACCCAGCTCATTGGTCGTGAAATTTATGTAGAAGCTAATTCTAAATATCATCAACGGCTTGAAAATCTGAATGCTGAATTGGGCGGTGGAATTGTAATAAAGCCTGTTGACCGTGACACGCTCATCACCGAGGAATTAATTGCAATGGTGTCAGACGGAGTAATTCCATTGACGGTGGTTGACAGCGATATAGCCAAAATCAACCGCACATATTTCTCTGACCTTGACATCACACTTGAAATTAGCTTCCCCCAACGCTCGGCTTGGGGTGTGAGTCCCCGGCAAGCATGGTTAGGCGATTCCATCAATAGCTGGCTACATCAGGAGCAACCGGCACAGATTCAGGCATCGCTGCTCAAAAGATATTTTGAACAAAGCAAGGAAGCGCCGCTTATGGTGGTGGATTTTTCACGCGGCATCATGTCGAAGCTCGATCCACTGTTCCGGCAATATGCCCGAACCATTGGATGGGATTGGCGGTTGTTATCGTCAATGGGGTTCACGGAAAGCCGCTATGACAGCACACAGGTGTCTTGGGCAGGTGCCAGGGGTGTAATGCAGCTCATGCCGGCAACAGCGCGAGCCTTTGGTCTTGAGGACTCACGTATAACTGTGAATCGTGACAACATTGCCACATCGGTGAAAATAATCCAGGCTCTTGACAAACAGTTTTCCACACTGGTTCCCGATAAGGAAGAACGTAAGAAATTCATAATCGCAGCCTATAACTCCGGCGCGGCTCACATTCTCGATGCTATTGCTCTTGCTAAAAAACATGGTTACGACCCACGGAAATGGATTGGATCAGTGGAACAAGCCATGATGTTGAAGTCCAAACCGGAGTACTACAATGACCCAGTGTGTCATTATGGATATTTCAACGGACGTCAAACATTTGATTATGTACATCGTGTTTATGACACTTACGAAGAAGCCAAGAAAAAAATAAAACTTTAAATGAACAATTAAGCCTTTAATTCATTTAATTTATCAGAACATTAATTAATTTTTATCAACACATCGCATTATGAAAAGAAGATATTTTTCAGTTGCGGCCGTCATGCTCTGCGTAGGTTCGCTGTTATTTTCCTCGTGCATTGGTAGTTTCGCATTAACAAACAAGCTCCTGAGCTGGAATAATCAGGTTGGCAACAAATTCGTTAACGAGTTGGTGTTCGTAGCATTCTGGATTCTTCCCGTTTATGAAGTTTCGGCGCTTGCTGATATTCTTGTAATCAATTCCATTGAATTTTGGAGCGGTTCCAATCCCGTAGCGCAGGGCCGAACCGTTATTGACGGCAACGATGGCCGTTACTTGGTTGATTGCGACGGAAAAGGCTACACCATTACAAGCGAAAATGATGGCTCAGTGGTGCGTCTTGACTTTGACGCTGACCAACAATCATGGAGCGCTACCGTTGGTGATGACACTTACACTCTGATGACTTTTGTTGACGACACCCATGTGCGCATGCCGGCGGCCGATGGTGGGTCAGTGGTTGTTTCCATAGATCAGGAAGGTCTTTGGGCTTATCAGCAGATGGCCACATCTGTTCTCACAGCAAAACGTTGATAAATGTTATGAATCGGTTGATATTGCTTCGTCACGGCCAAAGTGAATGGAACCTTGAAAACCGCTTCACAGGCTGGACTGATGTACGTTTGTCGGCTAAAGGTGAAGAGGAGGCCCGCAGCGCCGGAAAAAAGATAAAGGAATCCGGGCTGACGCCCAACTTTTATTTTACGTCCTACCTGCGCAGAGCCATCCACACTCTGCAAATTGCGGCCGATGTAATGGAGCGTGATTGGATTCCTGTCACCAAGGACTGGCACCTAAATGAGCGACACTACGGCGCTTTGCAGGGCCTCAACAAAAAGGACACGGCAAATAAGTTCGGAGAAGAACAAGTCCATGAATGGCGACGTGGTTTTGACGAACGGCCACCATTGTTGACTATCGACGACCCTCGTTGGCCGGGAAACGATCCGAAGTATTCCGCACTTTCAGCCGATGAAATTCCGTGTTCCGAATCACTCCACGACACTATTGCACGTGTACGTTGCTGTTGGGAGGAACGCATTATCCCGGCATTGCGTCATTACAACGACGTCATGGTGGTTGCACACGGCAACAGCCTGCGTGCGCTGATAATGATGCTCCGACACTTGTCAGCCGATGAGATTCAGAAAGTGGAACTTCCCACCGGTTCACCTCTTGTTCTTGAACTTGACGAACGTATCAATGTGTTGAATCAATATTACCTCTGAATCCCCCCCACCTTTCAGAAACAAAACACCTGCAGGGACGCAGACGTTTTATAACGGAGGCCGGCTCAATTTAGAGTCGGCCTCCGGTTTCTTAAGATATATTCAATTTCAGGCTATCAAAATAGGCTCCAGCTCACAGTGAGTCCGGCCATTACTATGGACACCATAGACATAAGCTTAATAAGGATATTGAGGCTGGGGCCGGAAGTATCCTTAAAGGGATCGCCCACGGTATCGCCTACAACTGTGGCTTTGTGGACTTCACTACCCTTACCACCGAAGTTGCCCTCTTCTATATACTTCTTGGCGTTATCCCAGGCGCCTCCTGCATTTGCCATGAAGACAGCCAATACAAATCCGGCAGAAAGTCCACCTACCAGCAGACCTATAACTCCGGGAACGCCAAAGAGCAATCCAACAATGATAGGAACAATTATGGCGAGAAGTGAGGGGAACACCATTTCGCGCTGGGCGCCGCGGGTTGAAATCTGGACACAACGTGCATAGTCCGGCTCGGCATCACCGGTGAGAATACCTTTAATGGTGCGGAACTGTCGACGCACCTCATCAACCATGTGACCGGCAGCGCGGCCAACTGCATTCATTGTCAGTCCGCAGAAAAGGAATGCCATCATGGCACCGATAAACATTCCCGAAAGAACTTTGGGACTCATGAGATTGACTTCATAGAAAGTCATGAAATCAGTAAACGAAGCCTGGTGAATAGGAACTGCCCGATCGCCGATTTGAATCATAGTTTCGCCAAGACGTGACAAACCAATGCGAATTTCTTCGATATATGAAGCAAGCAGGGCCAGGCCGGTAAGAGCAGCGGAACCAATAGCAAACCCCTTGCCTGTAGCGGCGGTGGTGTTTCCAAGCGAGTCAAGAGCATCGGTACGTTTGCGCACTGCTTCACCAAGACCGCTCATTTCGGCATTACCACCGGCATTATCGGCAATAGGGCCATAAGCATCCGTGGCAAGAGTGATTCCAAGTGTCGACAACATACCGACAGCTGCAATTCCAATACCATAAAGACCCATTCCAACATTTGCAAAATTGAATCCTGAAGCAAACCAGTATGATAGAATAATGCCGGCAACAACAGCTATAACAGGGATTGCCGTGGAAATCATACCAAGACCTACTCCGGAAATTATTACTGTTGCAGGACCGGTCTGACCACTTTCAGCCAGCTTTTTGGTGGGCTTATATGATTGCGAAGTGTAGTATTCGGTTGCACGACCAATAACAACACCGACTATCAAACCAACCACAACAGAACATCCAATAAGAGCCCAATTGTTGATGTTGAGGAGCCAGAGAATCAGGAACGAGGCTCCGACAATGAGAACGGAGCTTAGATTTGTGCCAACCGAGAGAGAGTTCAAAAGATCCTTCATGGTTGCATCTTCTTTGGTCCGTACGCAGAAAATGCCCACAATTGAAAGCAAAATACCCACGGCAGCGATAAGCATGGGAGCCATAACAGCTTTAAGTTGCATTGCAGGGTCACCTTCGAGCAGATAAGCTGCTGCCCCCAGAGCAGCAGTGGCGAGTATCGACCCACAGTATGATTCATAGAGGTCGGCACCCATACCTGCGACATCGCCAACGTTATCGCCTACATTATCGGCAATAGTAGCGGGGTTACGTGGGTCGTCCTCGGGAATTCCGGCTTCAACCTTACCTACGAGATCGGCACCAACGTCGGCTGCTTTAGTGTAGATGCCACCGCCAACACGTGCAAAAAGAGCTTGTGTGGAAGCACCCATACCAAAAGTAAGCATGGTTGTTGTAATCATGCACATCTTCTCAAGCTCACTGGCGTTATCAACGCATGCCTGAAGAATAATGTACCAGAACGAGATGTCAAACAATCCCAAACCAACAACAACAAGCCCCATAACAGCTCCGGAGCGGAACGCTACCCGCAAACCTTTGTTAAGCGACTCGCGAGCTGCATTGGCAGTTCTGGCCGAAGCATAGGTTGCTGTTTTCATTCCAAGGAAACCGGCAAGTCCACTGAAGAAACCGCCGGTAAGAAACGCTACCGGTACCCATGCATTTTGAAGTTGGAAACCGTAGGCCATAATTGAGAACAGCACCACAAGCACCAGAAACACCATGGTCACTATTTTGTATTGCTGCTTCAAGTAGGACATTGCGCCTTGGCGCACATAAGAGGCAATTTGAGCCATTCTGGCCGTGCCTTCACTCTCTTTTTTCATCTGACTATAGAAAAACCAAGCCAGGATTAGGGCTATGCACGATGAAAACGGCACAAGCCAAAACAAACATTTTTCCATTGAGAACTGAAATTGGTTACGAATCAAAAAATAGAGGGGACGCAATTCCCCTCTACAAAGTTATTATTTTTTTTTGAAATTACGGCAAACTTCGCAGCCCCATTTTATGCATGAGACTTCGCATCTTGCAATTGATTTGTTCGGTACAAAGATTACCGATTGAACCTGCATGTGTGTGATGAACCTCCTTTTCAGGCTTGTATTCACCACGTTGCACGTCCATGCCAACTTTGCGATAGGCATCTCTAAACGACATTCCTTCAAGTGTAAGCCTATTGACTTTCTCAACTGTGAACAGATAATCATAACGGCTGTCACTCAAAATATCTTTATTGACCACTATGTGGTCAAGCATGAAAGTGCACATGTCAATACACTCACGCATCTCTCCTATTGCCGGGAACAAGATATCTTTAAGCAGTTGATAATCTCTGTTGTAACCTAATGGTAAATTAGTTGTGAGCAATGCAATTTCATTCTGTACTGCCTGCAACCGATTGCATTTTCCTCGCATTATTTCAAAAACATCAGGGTTCTTTTTATGCGGCATTATACTTGAACCGGTTGTAAATTCATCGGGGAATGAAACAAAACCAAAGTTCTGACTGCAAAACAAACACACATCCATGGCAAAATGGGATAGCGTTGAGGCAATTGCCGATATTGCCATGGATACAGCTCTTTCCGATTTGCCACGACTCATTTGGGCCGCAATAACATTGTAATGCATTGTGGCAAATTCAAGCTCCCGTGTGGTCATTTCTCTATCGAGCGGAAATGATGAACCATATCCGGCTGCTGAGCCGAGTGGATTTTGGTTCACGATGTTGTAAGCCGACAGCAATAATTGAACGTCGTCAACGAGGCTCTCAGCATAGGCACCGAACCACAATCCGAACGAGGAAGGCATGGCAACTTGCATGTGAGTGTAGCCGGGCATTAACACATCCTTATGCCTTTCGCTGAGTTGTTGTAACTTTTCAAAAAGCAACCACACCGATTTTGCCATGCTAATCAACTCATCGCGCATGAAAAGCTTTATATCAACGAGTACCTGATCGTTACGTGAACGTCCGGAATGGATTTTCTTACCAACATCGCCAAGTCGTTCCGTAAGCATGAATTCAACTTGAGAGTGGACATCTTCAATTCCCTCTTCAATTTTAAATTCGCCCCTCTCTATTATTTTGGCAATAACTTTGAGTTCTCGGGTAAGCTCCTGCAACTCAATCTCGGATAGCAAACCAATGCTTTCAAGCATTTTTATATGAGCCAAAGAACCTTGCACATCGTATCGGGCAAGTTGCAAATCCAACTCGCGATCATTGCCAACAGTGAATGTCTCAACGGCTTTGTCCGGTTCAAAGTTTTTACTCCAAAGTTTGGTAGGTTTCATCAGCTAAAATTATATTTGATAAATTCTTTAAATAAATTGTGTAATCGTTCACTGCATCATATATCTCCGACAGTAGAACAAATTCATTGGCCGAATGGCTGCGTTGCGATTGACCCGGGCCCATTTTCACCGAAGGAAAAGCGCTCATTTGCGACATGTCCGAACTTGTGGCGGAAACAAACGGTTGCTTTCCCATTTCCCGAGCACTTCTCACCATTGGGTGATTTTCACTTATGACTGATGCTCGGATTCTTGTTGAACGCGGTTTTACATCCGCTTTCACTATGCTTTGAATTATATCAACCGTTTGTTCGTTGCTGTAAGCATCGGTTGTTCTAACATCAACAACCCAACTACACTCGGCGGGAACAACGTTATGCTGTGTGCCAGCCTGAATCATTGTTGTTTGAATTCCTATTGGCCCGAGCTGGGCACTTTGTTTGGGGAACTGAAATAATCGAAGTTTTTCTATGTCGGAAATAGCTTCATATATTGCATTTATTCCTTCGTCCCTTGCGGCGTGACCGGCCACACCGTGGTTAACACAATCCAGCACAACCAATCCGCGCTCACCAATAGCAGGCTGCATGCCGGTGGGCTCTCCAACAAGGGCCATGTCAATGCAAATACCTGAATCACTCAAATGGGGCAATAATGCTCTTATCCCATTTTCACCCGTCACTTCTTCCTCAGCCGTAATGGCAAGCAGCATATTGAATGACAGCTCTGTATCCTTTATACTATTACAAGTCTCAATCATTGCCACCACAGACGCGCCGGCATCGTTGCTGCCCAAACCGTAAAGTTTTCCGTTTTCCACAATTGCTTCAAAGGGGTCAAGTGTGTAAGAATTTACCGGCTTAACAGTGTCAATGTGTGAGTTTAGCATCAGTGTAGGCTTAGCAGGATTGTATGTGCCGACAAAGCTCCACACGTTGTTTTTAAAGCGGTTCGCGGACAGACCGGACTGCAATAATACATCAAAAACGAAGTCGGCACAAGTATCCTCTTCACGTGAAAAGGAAGGGATTGTAATCATACGTTTAAGAATCTCTACAGCATCCATCTGCATTATGATTTAATTATGGTGCCTGATGATGGGCTGCATAAATGCGCAGCAGATTTAATAATGACACACTCCACGCCACGCTCCACAGCTTTAATTGCATTGGTGATTTTGGGAATCATTCCACCATTTATTACGCCATCATTTTTTAAGGAGTTGAAACTCTCGGGCGTGATAATCGGGATAACCGAGCTATCATCATTGGCATCACTCAGCACGCCATCCTTTTCAAAACAATAAATCAACTTAACGTCAGCAACTTCCGACATTGCACATGCGACCTCCGATGCCACTGTGTCGGCATTGCTGTTTAATAGTTGACCTTCCGCTGTGCAGGTAATGGCACAAAACACAGGCGTAAGGCCACACTCCATAAGCTGCATTATGGCATGATGATTAACACTGTCCGATTTCAAATCGCCAACGAAACCAAAATCAACCGGTTCAGCAGGACGCCGAACCGATGTAATGGTTTTCGCATCGGCTCCCGTAAGACCTATTGCATTACATCCCATCGACTGAAGCATTGACACAATACGCTTATTTATCAATCCGGCATAAATCATTGTCACAACAGAAAGCGTGTCAGCATCAGTTACGCGCCGCCCCTCAATCATAGTTGTCTTAATGTTTAGGGCAGCCGCTAAAGCCGTGGCTTCCCGTCCGCCACCGTGTACAAGGATTTTCCTTCCTTTAAGAGAAGAAAATTTCTTAAGAAAATCTGTTAGGGCAACAGAATCATTTACAATGTTCCCGCCAATTTTCACAACCGTTATGTGGTGCGCCGCTTTCATAACGATTCAAGCATTCGTTTTAGAACTGTTTGAGCCGATAATTCTCGGTTGGAGGCCTCCGGTATAACAAGACTTCGCTCCGATTCAATCACATCGTCAGTAACAATCATGTTACGGCGGACGGGCAGACAGTGCATAAAGAAGGCATTGTCAGTCAACTTCATTTTTTCAGCATCCACAGTCCATGACCGGTCAGCACTCAAAACCTTGCCATAATCAGGAGCATTATAGGCGGACCAATTTTTAGCATACACAAAGTCGGCACCTTCAAGAGCCTTGCGTTGGTCATAGATGATTTGAGCATTGCCGGTAAACTCAGGAGCCAACTCATAACCATGGGGGTGAGTTATGACAAAATCATAGTCAGTGCAATTCATCCATTCGGCAAATGAATTTGCAACGGCCTGTGGTAGTGGCCTTGGATGTGGAGCCCATGTCAGAACCACCTTAGGTCTATCTTTGGTTTTAAACTCCTCTATGGTAATCAGGTCGGCAAAACTTTGCAGAGGATGCCGCGTTGCGGATTCCATGCTGAATACCGGCCTACCGGAATAGCGAATAAACTGATTGATAATTTTCTCCTCATAGTCCTCATCACGATTCTTAAGTCCGGCAAATGTCCTCACACCAATTATATCGCAATAACTTCCCATAACAGGAATGGCCTCAAGCAAATGTTCGGCTTTGTCGCCATCCATAATCACGCCTCGCTCGGTTTCAAGTTTCCATGCACTTTGATTAACATCAAGCACCATAACGTTCATGCCGAGATTCATAGCTGCTTTTTGAGTGCTCAATCTTGTTCTTAGCGATGGATTGAAAAATATCATAAGCAACGTGCGGTTACGCCCGAGAGATGTGTAAGCAAACTTGTTTGCCTTAACTTCAAGCGCCTCCTTCACGGCACCGTGCAATGGTCCTATATCTGCTGCACAAGTGAATTTTCTCATACTTCTAATAGTTGTTTAAGTGAACTGACTAAATTATCTATCGCTGTTTTGTTTATGGTAAGAGCCGGAAGCAGGCGAACGGTGTGTTCTCCGGCTCCGCCCGTGAAAATCTTTTTTTCAAAAAGCAAACGCTTTCTCAGCTCTCCGGCTGAACCGTCAACATCAAAACCAACCATTAAACCTTTGCCGCGAACATCTTTGACACCACGAATTTTTTCAAGTTCGTTTTTTAAATACGACCCTACTTCCCGAGCATTGTCAATTAACTTCTCCGACTCTATAACATCAAGGACCGCAATAGCGGCTGCACATGCCATGTGGTTGCCGCCGAAAGTGGTTCCAAGCATACCTTTCCAAGGCTTGATGTGCGGAGCTATCAATACCGCACCCATGGGAAATCCGTTTGCAATGCCTTTTGCACAGGTAATAATATCAGGTCGGATGTCAGAATGTTGATGAGCAAAGAAACTCCCTGTCCTTCCATAGCCCGATTGAACTTCATCAGCAATAAATAATGTTCCGGCTTCACGACATGCTTTGCTTAGTGCTTGCAAAAAATCCGAGGACGCTACCCGTATTCCTCCAACTCCTTGAATTGGTTCTACAATTACAGCGGCATATTCCCTGCTGCAAAGCTTTTCAACTGCCTTTGCCACATTGTTGAAAGGTGAGAAATCAACATTATCGGACACATTGAATGGCGACACTATTTTAGGATTGTCTGTTACTGCCACAGCCCCCGATGTACGTCCATGAAAAGCTTGGCTAAAAGCGAGAATTTTTTTCCTGCCAGTGTAAAACGAAACGAGTTTCATTGCATTCTCATTAGCTTCCGCCCCGGAATTGCATAGAAACAACTTATAATCATTGTAGCCGGATACATTGCCAAGCTTAACAGCCAATTTCTGTTGCAGACCGTTTTTTACCGAGTTGGAGTAAAACCCAAGCTTTCCAATCTGTTTTGTCAAGGCATCAACATAGTGAGGATGGCAATGACCTATTGAAATAACAGCATGCCCGCCATAAAAGTCAAGGTAAGGAGTGCCATCGGCCGTAAACACATAGTTACCCTGAGCTTTTACAGGCTCAATGTCATAGAGCGAATAGACGTCAAACAGTTCCATGATAACTACTTTTAAAAAGCTGATGACTTTAGTTTCAAACCGGTGGACTGCTCCAATCCAAACATAATGTTCATGTTTTGCACGGCTTGGCCGGAGGCACCTTTCAACAAATTGTCAATAGCAGAGAGTATCAACAGTTTTTTTCCATGCTTCTCTATCCAAATCAAACCTTTATTGGTGTTAACAACCTGTTTTAGGTCAAGAGTTTTGTCTGCAAGGAAAGTAAAAGGTGAGTCTGCATAAAATTTTTCATACAGTAATCTCGCTTCTTCTTCAGTCAGGTCACAGTCAAGATATGCGGTTATGAAAATGCCTCTGGCAAAATCACCCTTCATTGGGACAAAACTCAGTTCAGCATCCATTCCGGGCATGAGCTTTTTGAGCGAGCGATTTATCTCCAGTAAATGCTGATGTTCAAAAGCCTTGTAAACAGCAATGTTGGAAGTGCGCCAACTAAAGTGGGTGGAATAAGTGGGTTTAACACCGGCTCCGGTTGAACCGGTTATACCGGTGATGTGGACTTCACTTTTAATTTGACCGGCAGCTGCTAAAGGCAGGAGTGCCAATTGGATAGCTGTTGCATAGCAACCGGGGTTAGCAACGGAATCGGCAGTTGTGATTCGGGATAAATTTAACTCCGGAAGGCCATAAATGTAACCGTTGCTCTCATCGCGAAAATCTTGAGCCAAATCCACCACCTTCAAGTTTTCAGGCCTTTCATTTTTCTCCCAAAATTTAGCACTGACTCCATGCCCGGAGCACATAAACAGGCAATCTATGGCTTGAAGATCATACGTTTCACTGAATTTCATATCTGTTTCGCCCATAATACCCTCATGAACAAACGTGAGAGGATTTCCTGCATTACTTTGTGAATGAACAAACAGCAATTCCACATTCGGGTGATTGAGCAGAATTCTAATCAACTCACCGGCCGTGTAGCCGGCTCCACCGACTATTCCAACTTTAATTTGTTTCATTTCTGCTCCGCTCTGTTAGTGACATTATAATATATCTTCATTGGATTACCCATTATAGTGGTGAATCCTTTCACATCGTCGGCGGTCCAGGCCTTGTTAACTTCGCCATACTCACCAAAATCGGTTTTCATAAGGTCGTAATCCGACTCTACACCCACAAGTGTATATCCGTATGGACGCAATTCCAATTCAACAGTACCGCTAACGTGAGCTTGTGTACTTTCCAGGAATTTCTCCATATCTCTCATAACGGGATCAAGATATTGGGCCTCATGAAGAAACATTCCATACCATGTGCCAATTTGGTCTTTCCAATAAAGCTGCCATTTTGTAAGGGTGTGTTTCTCAAGCATTTTGTGTGCGGCAATTATCAGAATAGGAGCTGCGGCTTCAAATCCTACCCTCCCCTTGATGCCAATAATAGTATCGCCAATGTGCATGTCGCGTCCAATGGCAAATTTTGAACCAATCGCGTCAATTGCCCGTATAGCGGCAATGCGGTCGGGAAACTCCACACCATTCACAGCCACAGGCTCACCTTTGTGGAAAGCGATGGTGAGCTTTTCCGTGCCACTTGCGGCAAGCTGACTCGGATAGGCCTCTTCTGGCAAAGTTGTCTCCGATTTAAGAGTCTCTTTCCCTCCTATACTTGTACCCCACAATCCTTTGTTAATAGAATACTCCATCTTTGTAAAATCAGCTTCCACACCGTGACGCTTCAAAAAGTCAATTTCATATTCACGGGTTAAAGTCAAATCGCGAGTGGGAGTAATTATTTCAATATCGGGAGCCAAAATTTGGAAAGTGAGGTCAAACCGCACCTGATCATTACCTGCACCGGTGGAACCATGGGCAACAGCATCGGCACCAATTTCCTTGGCATATTCTATTATGGCTATGGCTTGAAATATTCTCTCCGATGACACCGATATAGGATACGTACCGTTGCGCAACACATTTCCGGCAATCATGTAGCGGATGCTTTTTTCGTAATAATCTTTTGTGACGTCAAGCGTTGCATGGCTTGAGGCTCCAAGCGCCATGGCGCGTTGTTCAATTTTTTTGAGTTCATCCTCGCTGAAACCTCCGGTGTTGGCAATAGCTGTGTGAACTTCGTAACCGAGTTCTTCTGAAAGGTATTTTGCACAAAATGATGTGTCAAGTCCTCCACTGAAAGCAAGGACCACTTTCTTTTTAGTTTTCATTACGGTAATTATATATGTGTGAGGGTATTGTTATTTTATTTTGAAAAGTTTGCCGAGCTTGTTGCGAAGTAACATCATATATGGAGTTGCGGCCGTATTTGAGGGCAGTGGTTGCTGAGGGTCGAACAGCATACCCGTGCACAAACACATCCGGCGATTGTTTCGCTGCAAAATGTCGTAGTTAACGCACCCCTTGCAACCTTGCCAGAACTCATCGTCATCTGTTAGTTCGGAAAAGGTTACCGGCTTATAGCCCATTCTTGAATTTAGTTTCATAACAGGCAGCGAAGTGGTTATGCTGAAAATTTTAGCATAAGGAAATTTTAATCGGGCAAGTTCGAATGTTTTCTTTTTAATTCGTCCGGCAAGCCCCAGATGTCGATATTCGTGGTCCACAATAAGTCCCGAAGTTGCCACAAAGTCACCGTGTCCCCAACATTCTATGTAGCTGAAACCAACAATCTTGTCACCATGAATGGCAACAACGGCCTTGCCACCGGCAATTTTGGCGGAAATATAGTCGGGTGTACGTCTCGCAATACCGGTTCCGCGCTGCAATGCCGATTCATAAATCAAATCACAGATCCGTTCCGCAAAACGAGTGTGCTCTTCTTGAGCAAATTCCACTGATATGTTGTCGTTAGTCATTAATTATATTGTGAAAATCCGCGACAAAGATAAGTTATTTTTTCGGTATATTTATTCATTTATTCGGAAAATAAATATTTTTCCGTTATTTTTTCATTATTTCAAGCTATTTTGTTTCTTTTAAGTCAATTCCGCAACGAAATCCTTGGGAAATAATTACTACCTTTGCAAATTAAAACCAGACATTACGACAATGAAACCATCCATACCCAAAGGAACCCGCGATTTCGGCCCACTGGAAATGGCTCGCCGAAACTATATTTTCTCTACCATACGTTCTGTTTTCGCGCTTTATGGATTCAATCAAATTGAAACCCCGGCAATGGAAAACCTGTCCACCCTAATGGGCAAGTATGGCGAAGAGGGAGATAAGCTGCTTTTTAAAATATTGAACTCTGGCGACTATTTGCGCGGAGTCGACCCCGAGTTACTCACTAACGCCGATTCCCTGCACCTCACATCAAAAATAAGTGAGAAGGGTCTTCGCTACGATCTCACAGTTCCATTTGCCCGTTTCGTTGTTCAACACCGCAATGAATTGCAAATGCCATTCAAACGTTTCCAAATTCAACCGGTGTGGCGCGCGGACCGTCCTCAAAAAGGGCGTTATCGCGAGTTTTATCAATGCGATGCCGATGTTGTAGGCTCCGATTCACTCATAAATGAAATTGAGCTTATAAAATTGGTTGATGATGTTTTCACACGGCTGAAAATCGCCATTATAATCAAACTGAACAACCGCAAGGTGCTTTCAGGCATTGCCGAACTCATTGGCGCCCCCGAAAAACTCACCGACATTACCGTGGCGATTGACAAGATTGAAAAAGTGGGCATTGAAAAAGTCAAGGAGGAGCTTGTCGAGCGCGGTCTTTCTGCTGATGCCATAAATAAACTTGAACCGATTCTATCAATTAGCGGCACCACAGCTGAACGTCTTGACAAACTTAGTTCGGCCCTTGCCGGAAGTGAGACCGGGCAGCTTGGTATAGGCGAACTGCGAGAAGTAATTTCAGGAGTCGAAGCATTGGGCTTGAATGCACAACTTGAACTGGATGTATCACTTGCCCGCGGACTGAACTATTATACCGGGACTATTATAGAAGTGAAAGCTCGTGATGTGGCTATTGGAAGCATCACCGGAGGCGGACGCTATGATAATCTCACCGGAGTCTTCGGCATGCCGGGACTATCGGGCGTAGGTATTTCTTTTGGAGCCGACAGAATTTATGATGTCCTTAACCAGCTTGACCTATATCCTGCCGATGCAACAGTTTCCACTCAAGTTATGTTTGTTAATTTCGGCAAGGAAGAGGCCACTGCCTCAATGCGCATGCTTCAAACTTTGCGCCAAAAGTGCATAAGAGGGGAAATTTACCCCGATTGCACCAAGATGAAAAAACAAATGGGACGTGCTGACGCTCTCGGCATTCCCTTTGTGGCCATTGTAGGAGAAAATGAGTTAGCTCAAGGCAAACTGATGCTTAAGGACATGCAATCCGGCCGGCAGCAACTTGTAACCCCTGATGAAGCTGTTGAAATTATCAGCCGACACACATCCGATAAATGAAAAGAACCGTAACAATTCAAGGTGTCGCCGGCTGCTATCACGATGCAGCCGCACGACACTATTTTGCACTTCATCACCCGGAGGTTGAAGTTGACACACTGCCGTGCAACACCTTCCCGCAAATGATGGATAAACTTGACTCCGACCCACAGCTTGTGGGAATAATGGCTATTGAAAACACCATTGCCGGCGCACTCTTGCAAAACCATGAATTGCTTCGTAAAAGCTCGCTTACAATTGTCGGCGAATATAAAATGCGTATATCGCATGTGTTGGCAGCTCTACCCGGCGAAACATTGGAGTCAATAACCGAAGTCAACTCCCACCCCATGGCTTTGATGCAGTGCGAACAATTCCTTAATCATTTTCCCGGAAAGAAAATAATTGAAAGCTTCGACACAGCCGGAAGCGCCAGAGACATAGCTCAAAACAACCTCCGCGGCCATGCTGCAATTTGCGGTAAGTATGCCGCTGAGCTATATGGCTTAAACATTCTGGCTGAGAGCATCGAAACAAATAAACGAAACTTCACACGCTTTCTTATTCTCGCGGACCCACTTTCCGCACCGGAATTAAAACCATCGGAGTGCTCTCTTGACAAGGCTTCGATTGTTTTCACATTGCCTCACACAAAAGGTGCTCTCTCCAAAGTGCTTACCATACTTTCATTTTACGACATCAACCTGTCTAAAATCCAGTCGATGCCAATTATTGGACGCGAATGGGAATACAGATTCTACGTTGACTTGACTTTCAACAGCTACGCCCGTTACATTCAAGCCATCGATGCCGTGCGTCCACTCATCTCCGACTTTAAAACCTTAGGCGAATACACTCAATCAACTAATGAATACTGACTCTAACAACAACATACGTCCCGCACACAGACTTAACACCATTACCGAATATTATTTTTCCCGAAAACTTCGCGAAGTCGCCCAACTGAAAGATCAGGGACACACCATTATCTCTCTTGGCATAGGCGGACCGGACCGACCACCTCACACCTCGGTAATTGAAGAGCTCTGTTCGGAAGCCTCACGCACTGATAGCCACTCCTATCAAATTTCTACAGGGCTTCCCAAACTCCGCAAAGCTTTTGCCGATTGGTACTTGCGGACATACAATGTAGCCCTTGACCCCAATTCGGAAATTCTACCTCTAATTGGCTCCAAGGAGGGAATAACACATATCAATCTCACATTCTTAAATCCCGGCGACGGAGTTCTTGTGCCTAATCCGGGCTATCCTACTTACACATCCTCAGCCAAACTTGTTGAAGCTAAAATCTTTCCCTATTCTCTTACTGAAGAGAATGGCTGGCTACCCGACTTCAATGAGCTTGAGAAGCTCCCGCTGGAGAACATAAAGCTCATGTGGGTAAATTATCCCCACATGCCCACCGGCACTCCGGCCACACTCAGACTTTTCAATCAATTAATTGAGTTTGGACTAAAACACAACATTGTTATTGCTCACGACAATCCCTACAGCCTTATTCTAAATGAGGGCTCACCTTTGAGTATTCTTCAAGTGCCGGGAGCCATGAAAATTGCCATTGAGCTTAATTCGTTGAGTAAAAGCCACAACATGGCAGGATGGCGTGTGGCGATGCTCGCTTCGAATCCCCAATTTGTAAGCTGGATTCTTAAAGTCAAATCAAATGTTGACTCCGGACAGTTCCGTCCGGTGATGTCAGCTGCCGCAAAAGCACTTGAACTCGGCAAAACGTGGTATGACGATTTGAACAAAGAGTATGCACATCGCCGCAATATTGCCGAACTTATAATGGATGAACTTGGTTGTAAATTCAACTCCTCTCAAACCGGACTCTTCCTTTGGGGTCGCATACCCGATTCTGAAACAAGTGGAGAAGCTTTTGCCGACAGGTTGCTCTACGAAGCAGGCGTTTTCGTTGCTCCCGGTTTCATATTCGGCACCAATGGCAACCGATACATCCGTCTGTCGCTTTGCGCAACCGCTGAGAATTTACATGAAGCTCTTGTACGTATTAAAAAATTCAAATCGCAATGAACAACATCAACACCTCCCTTTTCCCGCAACTCACCATATCACGCCCATTGATAATTGCAGGCCCATGCAGTGCTGAAACTCGACAACAAGTTCTGACAACTGCCACGCAGCTTTCTCAAAATGGAGTTCAGATTTTTCGTGCCGGAATATGGAAACCTCGCACAAAACCGGGGGGATTTGAGGGCGTAGGGTCAGTTGGCCTCGAATGGATGAGAGAAGTGAAGGAAAAAACCGGCATGTTGCTTGCCACTGAGGTGGCCAACCGTGCCCATGTGGAGGAAACGGTTGCAGCCGGAATTGATCTTCTTTGGCTCGGCGCCCGCACTTCAGCCAATCCATTTGCTGTTCAAGAAATTGCCGACACACTTGCCGAATTGAAAGCTGATGTCACCGTATTAGTGAAAAATCCTGTTAATCCTGACATTGAATTATGGATTGGAGCACTGCAACGCATTTACAATGCAGGGATTCGCCGGATAGGAGCCATACACCGCGGTTTTTCCACCTACGGGAAACACCTTTACCGAAACATGCCCGAATGGCATATTCCAATTGAGTTACGCTTGCGTTACCCTTCCCTGCCCATAATTTGCGACCCCTCCCACATTGGCGGTAAGAGAGAGCTCATTGCCCCACTTTCGCAGCAAGCAATGGACATGGCGTTCGACGGACTGATAATTGAAACCCATTGCAGCCCGGAAGATGCCTGGAGTGACGCTGAACAACAAATAACGCCCGAGGTGCTGAATCTGATTCTTGGCACCCTCGTAATCCGCGATTCGAAACAGACCACGGAGAGTCTTTCAATGCTGCGACAGAAAATTGACCGCCTTGACAATGAGTTACTTGAAATTCTTGCAAAACGAATGAACGTTAGCCGCGAAATTGGCCGTTATAAACAAGAGCATAAAATGTCGGTGGTACAAGCCGGACGATACAATGATGTGATGCGTTCTCGCGTCAAGCTCGGCGAGGAAATGGGCATGGGCGCTGATTTTTTACGCACCGTACTCCTTGCAATACATGATGAGTCGGTGCGCCAGCAAATTGAAGTCATTAACAAACACGTGCTTTAGAGCTTACATTCTACTCAGCGAGAGGAAGGTAGGTTGATTCCGAGACAGTTTGGCCCGATGTGGTTCTGATGGCAACGGATTTAACTCCGCGGTCGTCCTGTCGGCAATCAATAACAAGTTCTCGTGCATTAATTGGGCATGAGCTTTCAAGGGTTAACTTAAGCCTCTTTTCTTCAACGTTCAAGATAAAGCGAAGTGGGAAACCGGCATTGTTCCTCACTCTCAGATCTTTGTAGCCGTAGAACACTGTGGCATCAGTGCCTATTGGCGCGAACCTCGTTTCATCGGTGTACAGGTCAACCGAATGATTATGTCGCTCCAATATTTCAAGTCCGGCCATAAGACTTATGTGGTGTATAATTCCTGACGCCTGGCATAGACCGCCACCATAGTCCTTTACAGGAACCCCATTGTGTAAACTACGCCCATAAGTGAACCTGCGGGGATTATTCGGGTTTCCCACAACTCTCCAAAAAGAAAATACCTCGCCTGGCATAACCACAACACTGTTTATACGCTTGGCTGCTTCTCTCAAATTATGCTTTTTCCCCTCAAGAGTTGCCGATGGCATGAAGGGTTGCTCCAATGTAATCACATTTGCAAAAGCTGTACACTTTCTGTTTCCTGCAAACTTAATAGAGCTACAGGCATCTTTCAAACGTCGAATGCGCCATCGTATTTTGGCTTTTGTTGATATACTCAGCATGATTTGACTATTTTAACTGCAATGTACGATGCATAATTTTTAAGCCACGTTCTGCAAAGAAAAGTGTCGACCGGGAGCACCGCTTTCCGTAACCAAGAGGGAAGTGCATGCACCGGCGAAAGCATAATGCCGCTTGATGTACTAATTTTCATTCCCGAAGGAAGCAATTCTGGAATATCGGCAAGCGTGAAGGTTGTATTGCCATGCCATCCACCAATGTTACGCCTGCTCATCCCTCGGCGAAGTTGCGAGGGAAAATCAAAAATAAGACATCCTCCGGGGCGCAACAGCCTGTAGGCTTCGGATATCAGCTCTTTCACGTATTCCGGTTCCAGATGCATAATCAAATGAAAACTGAAAATTGCATCACAAGTTTCAGATGCCAATGGTATGTCATGGGCCGGCGCAACAATGAATTGTTTCTCTTTATGTTTGGATTGGGCTTGTTTAAGCATTTGCTCACTGGCATCTACACAAATAGTGGCATAATCGGACAGACGCCCTGTACCACATGCAAGGTCCACAACTACCCGGGCATCGGTCGGCAAAAAATGTTTTAATATATTTTGTTCTTGCTTGTGAATGAAATTCCCGTATGAACCGGAGAATCGACTTGCATCATAATTGGGAGCCAATTCATCATAGTATGCAACAACATCCTTATTCTCTTTCATAGTTTTATCACGGTATATTTATGTCCGGTGTGTGGAAATACCTTGTCCAGTATATCACACAGGCTTACTTTCAAATAATTTGTGGTGGTTCCGTCGGGACATGCAATACAATCATCATCCATCACATCCTTATCCACTACCACTTGAACCAGATTTTCAGCATCGGCAAAAACACTAAGTGGCGAGGCTGCACCCACCGGGGTAGATAGCATTTGGGCTAAAAGCTCTACCGGTGCAAATGAAACCCGCGAAATGCCTAATGCAGTTGAGAAATCACGAGTAACAAACGGTTTCGCTCCCGACATAATCAAGAGATAAAATTTCGTTTTTTGTCGATTACATAAGAAAAGTGTTTTCACCACGTGGGCTCCCAACTTTTCTGACACCGCTTCGCATTGCTCCATTGTTATTGCAGGATCACATTCCAATCTTGAAAACGAAACGCCGAGCTTCGAAAGTCCGGCGTAAACCCTCTGCTGTAATTGCGACTCAAAACGGCGAGGCGCAGTATGCGATATGGCTGAAATCTCTTCCATTACGAGTTTTTACGTGACTTCGATGACTTTGCCGATGCACGTTGTTTATACTTTTCAGAGTTACGAACCTGCTGTTTCTCAGGAATCTTGGCTTTTACAGAAGTTGCAGAAGCGGTTCGTTTAGAACTGCTCTTAAGTCCTGAGTAAGCTGAGTTCATACGTCCGTCAGTAATAGAAAACGAGTCAGCCACCGGACGGTTAAAATCTTTAAGGCTGTGATTGAGCAACCATTCGTATGTTTCCGCCAAATAAAACAATCGTGCCGGTTGCGAATGATTCATGCCCGGGACACGGTCGTAAATCAGTCGCGGAGTATTGCTATCGGCACTGCGCATGGCTTCAACCACTTTATCGCTCTGAGAAACACTCACAGCCCTGTCAGCAGTACCATGTACAATCCACAATGGCACATCGTTTAGACCGGATAAGTCCTTGACTGAACCACCGCCACAAAAAGCCATTGCTGCAGCTACATCTTCGGGGTAGGTGGCGGCAAAATCAATGGCTCCATAACCACCAAGGCTCATGCCAAGCACATAAATGCGATCATAGTCCACATTATAATAATCCTCAACCCATTTCAATACATTCATTATCTTTTTAGGGCTCCATGCTCCTCCGGGATTTTGCGGAGCAATAACGTATGCATCGAGTTCACACCCTTTTTCAACAGCATCAAGAGTGCCATAACGGCGCACTTTGTTCAAATCGTTACCACACAAACTGGCCCCATGCAGGAAAATAAACACCGGTTTGGCTTCCATGCTGTCCTCCGGCTCTACAAGCCAGAAATTGTAGCCATCGGCTACCTTTCCCCTATGGGAAGTGACTTTAGCTGCCGAAATAGTAAATGACAAGAGGGTTAAAAATGAAAATATTATGGTAAGTTTCTTTATCATGTTTTTTATTTATTTTATGCTTACTTTGAAAATCGAGTTGCCACGTGAGCCAACAACGAGCTGATTTCCAATAATAACCGGCGATGATTCAAAATTATTGCCCACATGCTGTGTTGCCAATATTTTACCATCCGCTGCATTAATAATGTAAAGATTCCCGGTGCAGTCTCCCGTTACAATGAACATCTGTCCTGATTCATTCACAAATTTCACAGGCGATGACCATGCATAGTATTTAAGTGGAGTCTCATACACAATTTTTCCCGTAGTCCTGTCAAGAGCCACAAGGCATCCGTTCTGCCCTTTGGTGTTTTTCACACAATTGGTAAACAAAAGATTTTCGCAGTTTCCTTCGCCCAAAACAGCACTTGCATAAAATCCTCCGTCAAAATGCTTTTTCTCAATGTTGTGTCTGCGTCCCTCGATTTGAGACAGCCACACTTCTTCACCATTAAGAGCGTTGAGTTTTACGAATTTTGCCGAACCGGCATCCTGAAGGTCTATTTCACAACCTACATATAGGTATGGTGTGCCATCTTCAACCGCAATCACTGGTGTTGCGTCAATGTCGTCGCCGAGCTGATAGAGCCACACCGGCTTCATGTTGTCAAGATTCACACCTAAAATATTGCCATGGTTATCTGCTATGAATCCATAATTGGAATAGGCTGCCATTGACGATTCGATACCCGGGGCCGAACCACCAACCGTGTACCTGAGCACACTGTGCATTGCAAGTTCACCGGGTTTGGCAGTCAATTTGTAGAAACCGCCATTTTCACCGGGGCGAAAAAGAAATTGGCCAATTCTTAAAGGAGAAGAATCATAAGCGCCCCAACGACGTTGAGCCTTGGGGTCTTCAGCAAAAAAGTGAAATTGCTCGTTTTTGTACAGATCAATGGCCAAAGCACCAAAGGGACGTTTGCCTGGCACACCCTGCCCTACATACAAATTGCCATTAAGCGTTGGGTCAAGAGATATGGTACCTTTAATGGGATTTCCTACCGGAATTGCTTTACGCGAAGCCTTACCGGTATTGAAATCAATAAAGTACACACTGCCAAACAGCGACCCTACCATAATTTCTTTTCCGGAAAAATCACTCTCAACAACTCCTGAACTTTTCATTTTGGCAAGACAACTATCGGGCCATTCCACATACAATGGCTGTCCGGTCCAACCGGTTCCGCCGCCCCAACTTCCAACAGAAGTCTGACTGTAATCTTCTTGAGTATGGAATGTCCAGTCAACAATAATCTGTGAGGGAGTACCACTAACCGTACCTCCGAAATCAGCTTGCCGCTTAAGACCTCCTCTAAAGGTAAACACTCCGGGAGCCGTTGAATAATAATCTGTCAGCTCCATTATCCGGCCATCATTTGAAGTGTTAACCGTTTCAATTTTATAAATAAGCTTGGACACTGAAGCGTAAGCGGTGTCAGGTAGTCGCTCTAAAACCGCGTCTACATTGGGAGTACGTGCAACGGAATCAGAGTCGGAATTTTCAGAAGCCCCCGCCCTTTTTGAGGAACCCGAACCGCATGAATTAAAAATGGTTAAAATTAATGCACAAATCGCAAAATATCGCATTACACTGTGTTTTCGGTTATTCTTTTATACAACTGCAAAATTACTCATTATTTAGCGTTAAGGCAACACACTTAGCCACAATAAACCAAAACGAACGTAAAGCTATGTTAAACAAATTTTCACCAATTTCCCATAACAGCATCCAGCACAAATAAGTCACATTAAATAAATTCTTTCATGGACTTTAGAAACTTTATTGCCAACTCCATGGTTAGTCACTAAATTTGCACTCCGGAAACACCAACAAACAAAACGTGACAACCCAAGAATACTGGCGTATTGAAATCAACCGCAGGAAATAAGATTGACATGATCAGCGGCCCTTTGACACCAAGGCTGCTCGCTTTTGCCACCCCCCTGATTCTAAGCGGCATTTTGCAACAATCGTTCAATGCGGTAGACATTGCCGTCATTGGCCGATATGCATCGAGTTCCGCTCTTGCGGCAGTTGGTTCAAACGGACCACTCATAAACATCCTTGTCAATCTTTTCATTGGTATATCAATAGGAGCTAACGTTGTTATAGCCAACTATATTGGACGAAAAAACAACAATGGCATCCGTTCCGCTATTGGCACCACGGCACTGCTTTCAATTATAAGCGGTGCTATCCTGATGATTATCGGCATCTGCCTTGCCCGGCCTGTTTTGGAATGGATGAGCGCACCGGATAATGTTATCGACTTGGCCACGGAGTATCTGGAAATTTACTTCCTGGGGATGCCCTTCATGATGATTTACAACTTCGGCTCGGCAATAATGCGCAGCATGGGCGACACCAAACGCCCGTTCTATTCACTGCTCGTGGCCGCAGTTGCCAATGTCGGCTTCAACATGCTTTTTGTGGCAATGTTTAGTCTTGGTGTTGCAGGCGTTGCCTACGGAACGGTTATTGCCAACGCTATCAACGCCGGATTCATTGTATGGTGGCTCATGCACGAGGCGGAGCCCTACCGCCTGCGGGTAAAGAGCATGCGCATAAACAAGAGCGAGCTCAAAAAGATGCTGCAAATAGGCGTTCCTGCCGGAATCCAAGGAATGGTTTTCTCCGGAGCCAACCTTTTCATCCAGGCCGCCATAAATCGTTATGGCGCGGACGCCATGGCGGGCTCATCGGCAGCCCTTGCCTACGAAGCCTACTGCTACTTCATAATTGCAGCATTCTCTCAAGCCACCGTTGCTTTTGTGAGTCAAAACTACGGAGCCGGTCAATATGAAAGGTGTCGAAAAGTTGTACGGCACTGCATGCTGCTAAGTTTAATTTTCACATTCATAGCAACGGAACTCATCACGCTCAATGGCGCAACATGTTTAAGGGTATTTACCTCCGATTCCCAGGTTATTGATTTCGGTGTAGAGCGTATGAGAACAGTTCTGATGTTCCAATTTTTAGCGTGCAGCTATGAAATAACAGGCTCAGCAATGCGCGGACTCGGAAATTCACTCACACCCATGCTGCTGACCGTATTCGGAACATGTGCCTTAAGGCTAATTTGGATCTATACCGTAAATGCACATTATGGACAATTCGATGTGTTGCTTTACGTCTATCCAATAAGCTGGATAATAACGGGAGCACTGGTAATAGGCGCCTACCTGAAAATGGCTCGGAAATGTCTTGGTTAACGGCGGAACGCTATCGGCAAAATGCAATAAACCGGAACCGGACTTCCCGAAACCCTGCCGGCTTTCCAAGCAGGCATGCTGCGGATTATTCTCACAGCTTCCCTGTCAATGCTCTCCTCAACGCCACGAATAATTTCAATATCGGAAATAGAGCCGTTGGGCATAACAACAAACCCACAAAGAACACGTCCTTCAATACCTTCCTGATAGGCCTGACGTGGATAACGGCGCTCCTTATTAATATATCGCATCATGGCATTGTCACCTCCGGGGAATTCCGGCTGCACATCAACGGCGTCGGCAACATAAGCTTCCACCACTACTGACGACGAGCGACTGTAGTAGCTCACTTTGCTGCGCTGAGCCATTGCCGGAAGGGTTGATAAGGCAAATAAAAGCGATGCGGGTAATATGCGATGAGTAAGAATGTTCATTTATGAGAGAGTGTGTGTGAGGTAAGAGTTTGTTTTTCCATTGATTTGAAAGCAAAATTATATCTATACTGCGAAATGTGCAAAATTTAACAGCGCATTTTGAGAATGATTATTATTGTTTTAAGTTTATTGACATTTCAGAAGCAATAACACTACACATTTTGCTCTCTGCGCTATCAACAACGCATCCCAAGGCAATATAGTTGGGTGCGAAACGTTAATTCTTTGTATATTTGCAGCTGAAAAATATCAATGACAAAGTTTTCCCTCCCACATATCATTTCCGGTTGTGTGCTTAATGCCTCACTGCTCATGGCACTAACCACCAGAGCGGGCGACTCCTCGCCGGCCTACAATTATCTGAACATACCCTCATCGTCGCTCATCTACGGCCTTGGCGGTATTAACATTTCCACTATCACTGACGATGTCAATTCCATTGACCAGAACCCGGCATTGCTCGGTCCGGAGTTCGAGAAGCAAATTGGATTAAACTACATGCGCTACATTGCCAACTCCAATTTTGCCGGTGCCCGATTTGCATCATCGGCCGGTGAACATGGTGCATGGGGTATCGGCATTCAATATTATGGTTACGGAGAAATGGATCTCACCGACATTTCCGGAAACATCAACGGCTCGTTTTCTCCCAAGGATATTACTTTCTCTGGAGTATATTCCCACGACATCACAGAAACCTTGCGGGGCGGTATTAATTTGAAATTCCTTTACAGTTCCTATGGCGAATACACCGCAATGGCCATCGCCACAGATTTAGGCATAAATTATTATGATGCCGAGCGCGACCTGTCACTTTCGGCCGTAATTGCCAATCTTGGCGGACAGGTGAAACGTTTTGACCAACGTTATAATCGCCTGCCTGTTGACATCCGGTTAGGATGGACAAAGTCGTTCGGTTCTCTCCCTATCCGCTTCTCCGTCACAGCATGGAATCTCACCAAATGGAAACTTCCATATTACGAAACCGGCGACGGAACTGAAAACTCCGAGCCGGAACTGAAGGACTCGTTCGGATCCAACCTGTTTCGCCATCTGATATTTGCCGCCGATTTTGTGCCTTCCGAAAAATTCCACATTGGCATTGGATATAACTACAAAACACGCACCGACATGGCAACCTATTCCCGTTCCTTCCTCTCCGGATTCTCCGTTGGGGCAGGTCTTAATGTGAAATCATTCGGCATTGGCATAGCTCTCTCCCAGCCACATTCGGGTGCAACAACATTCATGTTTAATCTTTCAACCAATCTTAGCGAACTTCTATGATCACTTCAAGTAATCAACCGCTCATCACCATAGCTATTGACGGTTACTCATCGTCTGGCAAAAGCACCATGGCCAAGCAGCTTGCCAAAAAAATTGGATATCGTTACATTGACTCGGGTGCAATGTATCGCGCCGTAACCCTTTATGCGCTGCGTAAAAGATATGTAAGTCCGGGAACTGACGTAGATTCACAAGCACTAATCAAGGAGCTCCCTTCACTGAAAATTGAATTTGAAGTTAAGGGCAACGAACAATTCACTCTTTTAAATGGTGAAAATGTTGAATCGGAAATAAGATCGATGGCCGTGAGCCAATGCGTCTCACCCATTGCTGCAATTCCAGAAGTACGCCATGCTCTTGTGGCCCTTCAGCAACAGCTTGGGGAAAACAAAGGTATTGTTATGGATGGACGCGACATAGGAACAAATGTTTTTCCACATGCCGAGCTGAAAATATTTGTAAACGCATCTGCTCAAACACGTGCGCAGCGCCGTCTTGCGGAGATGGTCAATAAAGGAATTGCAACCACTTACGAGGAAGTGCTTGCCAACGTTGTCAGTCGCGACCACATTGATGAAACCCGTAAAGAAAGCCCGTTGCGCCAAGCTCCGGATGCAATAGTTATTGACAACTCGACAATGTCGGTTGAGGCTCAGAACCAATGGCTGCTCAATCAGTTCCGCAACACAATCAGCAATCTTTCCGAATGATAAAGGTTGAAATTGACAATGACTCAGGATTTTGTTTTGGTGTAACGGCCGCCATTAACAAAGCAGAAGCCGAACTCGCCAAACAACGTCCGCTGTATTGTCTGGGCGACATTGTTCACAATTCCGACGAAGTGGAACGCCTTCGCAGTAAAGGTCTTGTCACCATCACTCATGCCGATCTTGAAAATCTTCATAACGTAAGCGTACTTCTTCGTGCCCACGGTGAACCTCCCTCAACCTACGAAATTGCCCGCCGTAACGGTATTCGTATAATCGATGCCACATGCCCTGTGGTTTTGCAATTGCAACGAAGAATTAATTCGGCTTATCATTCATCGCAACAACCGCCTCAAATAGTAATATACGGTAAGGCCGGCCACGCCGAAGTCAATGGATTGGTTGGACAGACTGATGGAACAGCATTGGTGGTTGAAGATTCCGATTCTCTTAACAATATTGACTTCAACAAGCCAATCGCACTTTACTCCCAGACCACCAAATCGCTTGACGGCTACAGAAACATGTGCAATTCCATTGCCGAAAAGGCCGCAGGTAAAGTTTCGGTGAGCTATCACGACACCATCTGCCGGCAAGTTGCCAATAGAGCCGAACGCCTGAGCGAGTTTGCAAGGTCTCATTCCGTGGCGCTGTTCGTGTGCGGTAAAAAAAGCAGCAACGGACGTGTGCTTTATGGTCATTGCAAAGATGCCAATCCGAACACACACTTGATTGAGAACGCAACAGAAATTGACCCTGCATGGCTTCAACAAGCCACAAGCATAGGGATTTGTGGAGCCACATCTACTCCACGTTGGCTCATGGAAGATGTGCGTGACACCGTTCAAAACATCTTGAAAAATCAAAAATAAATTACAACGGCCAATGGATTCGTTTGTTGCAATAGATGTTGAAACTGCCAATGGCGAGCGTACAAGTATTTGTGCCATAGGCGCCGTGAAAGTTGTTAACGGAGTTATCACAGACCAATTCTACCGTCTTGTCAAGCCATTGCCCAACTATTATTACAGCCATTTCACAAACAACATACATGGTATTGGGCGAAAAGACACTGACTCGCAACCAGATTTCGCTCATGTTTGGCCAGAACTGAAAGCATTCATCGGCGATTTGCCTCTCGTTGCTCACAACAAAGCATTTGACCGCAATGTGCTCTGCGCCACAGCTCGTGCTTACGGCATAGATTTCCCGGACAATGATTTTCATTGCACACTCAATAAAGCACGGCGTACATTTCCCCGTCAACTGTGCCCATCATTCTCTCTTCCATTTCTCGCTCAATTCCTTGGAATACCATTTAATAACCACCACAATGCTCTTGCCGATGCTGAAGCATGCGCCAAGATAGCCCTTGCAATTTTATGAAATTCATCTTCAAATCCACACTTTTCATACCCATTGCCTTAACGGCCTGTCAAACAAACAGCAATGATGATTCCGTGACCTACGACATCACCGCCGAGATGCCTGAAGCCAATATAACGGAAGCTAAGCAGTCACCGACAACAACATCATCACGTTTAACCGGCACTGACGCTGATAAGGATTCTGAACCCTACCGCATGGGACGCAAGCATGCAAAACATCTTCATGAGCAATGCCGTACAACCGAAGAAGTAAGAGACGAACTCCTTGACATTAACGCCAGAACAACAAACATACAATTTCATATTGGCGCCGAAGCAGCCAACAGTTATTTACAAGGCATAAAGGATTATCTTACAGAAGTATCAGACACCCTCGCAACAACTTTGTTTTAATAGTCCTCGCTGATAATCCCGTAGAAAGAAAAATGTTTTTGTAAAAAAGCTTGCGAAACAAAAAAAATTACACTAACTTTGCAATCGCAAAACCGAAACGGTACCTTGGCCGAGCGGTTAGGCAACGGTCTGCAAAACCGTGTACAGCAGTTCGATTCTGCTAGGTACCTCTAATCATGGCGCGAATCTGATTTTCAGATTCGCGCCATGATTTTTATATCAAAAATTCCTCCCACCCACTCTCACCCAAAACTGGGGTCAGATGCAAAAGCCGGTTGTCAAAAATTGCATCAGAAACCGGCGTGACTATGAGTCAACGAGGTTCGGTTATTAGTTGTTATCTGTTAGTTATCAAAAGTCAATCGTGTCCGGATCAAGGCCCGACTCTCCGCATTGGCCCATATTATCGATTTTCAAAATATCATCCTTAGAGATTTCAAAATCGAACACTTCTATATTTTCTTTTATTCGTGAGGTTGTTATAGATTTGGGAAGAGGCAAAACACCATGTTGCAGTGCCCATCGAATACAAATTTGAGCCACAGTCTTGCCGTATTTGTCAGCGAGTGATAGCAATAGTTCATTGTTCAAAACCCTTCCGCGACCAAGTGGCGACCAAGCCTCCACAAGTATGCTATTCTTCTCACAGAAATCCACGCATTGTTTCTGCATAAAACCCGGGTGAAACTCAATCTGATTCACCATTGGCATCAATTCAGCATCAGCCATAAGAGCCTCAAGATGATGTGGCATAAAATTACTTACACCAATGGAACGGATACGCCCTTGTTTATAAAGCTCAACCATGGCTTTCCACGTTGCAGCATTGATTTCTTTCCAGTCAGAGAACTGATTTTCAACAGCCGGCCAATGAATGAGATACAAGTCAAGATAATCCAGCCCCAAGTCCGAGCATGATTTGTCAAAAGCTCTAAGAGTGGAATCGTAACCACGTTCTGTGTTCCACACCTTGCTTGTGACAAATAGCTCCTCCCGCGGAATTCCGCTTTGGGCAATACCCTCACCCACACTTTTCTCGTTATTATAAGCTGCGGCGGTGTCAATGTGTCGGTACCCATTGTCCAATGCACACTTCACAGCTTCAATAGCTATAGAGCCATCAGGCGTTTGCCATGTTCCGAACCCTATTGCCGGTATGTGTATTCCATTGTTCAGTATAAAGTCTTGTTCCATTATTGTGTTGTGCTTAATTAATAATCAATTTATAGCTAACATATTCTTAACGAATTAAGCTACCTAAAGGTTTATCAAAATCGGCCACCAACAAATCAGGCAGTTGATTTGGTCAACTGCCTGATTTATAACGGAGCGGTAGACGAGGCTCGAACTCGCGACCCTCAGCTTGGGAAGCTGATGCTCTACCAACTGAGCTACTACCGCATTAAATATAAAACCGGTTCACACCGCAACATAGGCATCAACCGGATGTGAATTTTATTGTTCTACGCCAGCAAGTTCAGGGTCAATCATAATACGACCACAGTACTCACACACAATGATTTTCTTGTGCATCTTGATTTCCATCTGCTTCTGAGGCGGAATGCGGTTGAAACAGCCACCGCATGCGTTACGCTGAATGTACACAATGCCAAGGCCGTTGCGGGCATTCTTACGAATACGCTTGAAAGCCGTGAGCGTGCGGGTGTCAACTTTGGGTTCAAGAGCTTTGGCCTGTTCACGAAGTCGCTCCTCATCCTGTTTGGTTTCCGAAACAATCTCATCAAGTTCAGCTTTCTTTTCCGAAAGGATGTGACGCTGATCCTGCAATGTCTCCTCTGTAGCGGCTATTTCAGCTGTTTTAGTGTCAATCACACGCTGATACTCATTGATATGCTTTTCCGAGAGCTCTATCTCCAATGTCTGGAACTCGATTTCTTTTGAAAGCAAGTCAAATTCGCGGTTGTTGCGCACATTGTCAAGCTGAGTCTTGTAAGTTTCAATTTTGCTCTGCGATTCATTGATTTTTTCCTTTTCCACCAGCGACTTCTTGCGAAGATCTTCAATTTCCTGACGGAAGTTGGCTATGCGGGTGTTAAGGCCTTCAATGCTGTCCTCAAGGTCATTAACCTCAAGAGGTAGTTCACCGCGCACGGTGCGGATACGATCAATTTGCGATAGGATGGTTTGAAGTTCGTAAAGAGATTTCAAACGCGACTCCACTGAAAGTGTCTGTTCGTTTTTATTTTTCTCTGCTGTAGCCATAAATGAAATATGCTTACAAGTATTTTATCGGATTAACATCGGCACATGAGTACCGGATTGCAAAGTTAGGAAATTTTTCTGAAATAATATCAAAAATAATCGATTTGCTGCAATTTTCACTTTCATGGTGGCCTATATCGAGTATGTCTATCCGGCCGGCATAGTCCGTGAAATCATGATATTTTACATCGCTCGTCAACATCACCTGTGCCCTGGCAGCTATGGCTCGTTTGATAAAGGATGCTCCGGAACCTCCACAAAGCGCCACACGGCGCACCGGTGCCTCCAAGTCTGAAGCATTGGTGCGAACCACCGGCGAATCAAAGCACTCCTTAACAAGTTGAGAAAATTCCTTTACCGTCATTGCTTTTTCCAAATTACCTACGGCTCCAAGTCCTGCATTAGGATAATCATTTTCAATTGCGGTAAATTCATAAGCCGGCATCTCGTAAGGATGTACCTGAAGTAATGCTTGTTCCACAGCACCACGTTTCCAGCGTGGTAAAATCACTTGCAGACACTCTTCTCGTTCAGTGTGTAATTCGCCAATTTCGCCCACGTATGGATTGGCGCCCGGAAGCGCGCGGAATGTCCCTTCGCCTTTCACACTATAACTGCATGAATCGTACGTGCCCAACTTACCCGCACCGGCATCAAAGAGAGCGTAACGAACATCATCAACATCCCGCTCCGGAACATAAACCTGAAGTTTCAACAGTTTCCCTTCGGCAGGAGCGAGAGGCACAATTGATGTCAATCCAAGTTTAGAGGCCATGCGCTGCGACACACCTCCGGAAACCGAATCAAGTGACGTGTGACATGCATATATCGCAACATCATTCTTTATCGCCTCTACAACAGCTCGTTGCTGTGGAGTTGCGCCGGTTAAACGTTTGATACCGCCAAATATAACCGGATGATGGGCCACAATCACATTCAGCCCATTATCAACAGCTTCTTTGACAACGGCTTCCGTAACATCAACCGTTACCAACACACCGGTGCACTCATTGCCGGGATTTCCGACAATGAGACCGGTGTTATCGTAACTTTCCTGAAAAGCAGGTGGCACCGATGCCTCGATGGCATTGACTATGTGGCCTACTTTCATTTATTGTCCAAGTCAACTTTAATGCAAAGCTCGTCCAATTGCGAATCGTCAATTTCGGAAGGCGCATCAATCATCATGTCGCGACCCGCATTATTTTTGGGGAATGCAATGACGTCACGGATAGAATCCAGGCCTGCAAGAATCGACACGAATCGGTCAAATCCAAATGCAAGTCCACCATGAGGAGGAGCACCGAATTTGAATGCATTCATCAAGAAACCAAATTTATATCGAGCCTCTTCCTCTGTGAGGCCTAAAAGACGGAACATTTTATCCTGAAGCTCCGAATCATGGATACGAATGGAGCCTCCACCGAGTTCATTTCCGTTCACAACCATGTCGTAGGCAGTTGCACGCACAGCTCCGGTGTCGGAATCCAATAGGTCAAAATCCTCCGGATTAGGCGAAGTAAACGGATGGTGCATTGCATAATAGCGCTGAGTCTCCTCATCCCACTCAAACAGAGGGAAGTCAATAACCCACAGGCAAGAGAACTTTTGAGGGTCGCGAAGTCCAAGCTGCGAACCCATTTCCAGACGAAGTTCGCAGAGTTGTTTGCGAGTCTTCATTGTTTCACCGGCCAAAATGAGCATAAGGTCACCGGGCTTGGCATTTCCGCGTTCAAGCCATTGGCGCAATTGGTCGTCAGTGAAGAATTTGCCCACCGAGCTCTTTATCGAGCCATCAGCTTCAAGTTTAACCCACATCATGCCCTTGGCGCCAACCTGCGGACGCTTCACAAAGTCAGTCAACTTATCAAGTTGCTTGCGAGTGTATCCGGCACATCCGGGAGCCACAATGGCACCAACATAAGCCGCGTCGTCCATTACGGAGAATCCACTGCCTTCCGTCAGGTCCTTAAGCTCCACAAACTCCATGCCGAAACGCGTATCGGGCTTGTCGCTGCCATACAGACGCATGGCATCGGCCCATGTCATCCTCGGGAATGGCTCAGTGAAATCAATATCTTTCACATATTTGAAAATGTGTTTTACAAGTCCTTCGAACATCTGAAGCACATCCTCTTGCTCCACAAACGACATTTCACAGTCAATTTGTGTAAATTCGGGCTGACGGTCGGCTCGTAAATCCTCATCACGGAAGCACTTCACAATCTGGAAGTAACGGTCGAAGCCGCTCACCATCAGCAACTGCTTGAATGTTTGGGGCGACTGCGGCAGAGCATAAAATTGACCGGGGTTCATTCGTGAGGGAACAACAAAGTCGCGGGCTCCTTCAGGAGTTGATTTTATCAGCACCGGAGTTTCAACCTCAAGAAAGCCTTTGGAATCGAGATAACGGCGTATCTCAAAAGCCATTCTGTGACGAAGTTCAAGGTTTTTGCGAACGCAGGGCCGACGCAAATCAAGGTAACGATATTTCATGCGAAGGTCATCGCCGCCGTCAGTCTCATCCTCTATGGTGAAAGGCGGAACATCCGACCGATTAAGCACTTTTAAATCCGAAGCTATTATTTCAATGTCGCCCGTTGGAAGATTAGCGTTTTTATTTGAACGCTCTGCAACAACACCGGTAATTTGCACCACAAATTCACGTCCGAGTTTATTTGCAGCTTCAAATAAATCTGCATCTGTGTCGGAATTAAACACAAGTTGGGTAACTCCGTAACGGTCACGCAAATCAACAAATGTCATGCCACCCATCTTGCGAATACGCTGAATCCAGCCGGCAAGGGTGACAGTTTTGCCGGCATCGCTGAGGCGGAGTTCTCCGCATGTATTTGTTCTGAGCATCTCTCTAAGAGTGTTAATGTTTCATTGGTTTTAAGAATCGGCCGTAAAGTTACGCATTTTTTTGCTCACTTCAATATATAGAAACATGTGACAACCCGCTGGGACAAAAAAAAATTACTTGTCTCACGACAAATAATCTTCTTACCTTAAATCTAATACCATGAAAAACTGGTGCAAAATTACTCTTTTTATCGTTATCCACCAAATACCCCAATCGTTATTTAACGCATTTTAACTAAACATTTGATTTACCACTTATATTTATTCTTAATTTTGGCCAAAAATTAAACAGACATGGAAAATTCAGGTCAATGGTGGACTTCTCCGCAAGAAAGCGAAAATGGTAATCTCGTACTTGTTACGGGACGAAAAGACGTTGATAAATTCCGAAACAACAAAAAATTTTCAATCAGAGTGGAAGTTACCTGGAACTACGAACCACTTCCTGACGGGATGCCTGATTTACCTACTTCACAAATGTTTGAAAAGGTTACCGACGCCCTGTTGGATGCTTTCAGGAAAGACCCGGTGGCTGTGATGACAGGTATTTTCACCGGCGATGGACAACGAAACTGGATTTTCTATACACTCAGCACCAACATTTTTGGGAAAAAGCTCAACGAAGCACTGAAGGAACTGCCCACTTTGCCGCTTGAAATTTATTGCGAAAACGATCCCGAATGGGCTGAGTATATGGAAATGGCCGAAGCTGAAATTCATGCCGACGATTAAAATCGGCCTCGGCAATTTAAAGTTAATGAAAAATTCAATCAGCTTCCTCTAAAAACAAATCGGAGATAACGCTATCGGAAATTAAAAATTTCCGTTCAGGAATACGCAAGTTGTTCCCTTGTCTTACAAGATTTCCCTTTAATAAATGTGACTTGGCTGCAATTTCCACATTCTCACGAACTTTATGCCCATACATCCTGCCAAATTCATTTAACGACAATCCCTCAGCCGTGCGCAAACGAATCATAATATAATCATTCACACGCTCTGTGGCAGACTCATTTTCAACAATATTGGCGTCGGTAGGGTTAGCTAAATATTTTTTCAAATTAGGTGGATTGCAGGACCTCATCTCGTTGAAATAGCTGTGAGCGCCCGGCCCGATGCCAATGTATGGCGTAAGATTCCAATAGGATGAATTGTGAACTGAACGACGACCGGGTTTAGCAAAATTGGATATTTCATAGTGCTCGAAACCATATTCGCCCATCAATGAGCATAACTCAAAATACATCTTTTCAACATCTGAATCGTCGGTTGCGACGAACTTTCCTGTCTTCATCATGGCCCATAGCCGCGTACCCGGTTCGACCATAAGAGAATAGGCCGAAACATGATCCGGCTCAAGTTCAAGCACACCGGCCAATGAACGCATCCATGATTCAATAGTCTGGCCGGGCAATCCATAAATCAAATCAAGACTGATCTTTTCCACCCCGGCATTTCTCAGATTAAAATATGCTTCAATTGCCTGTGATGCGCTATGGCGCCTCCCGACAAAAGCCAATTCGCCGTCGTTAAGAGATTGCACCCCCATACTCACCCTGTTTACCGGACTCTGAACAATCCATTGCGCAAACTCCGGTGTAGCATCTTCAGGATTAATCTCCATTGTTATCTCAACGGCATTGTCCACTGGCAGCCACCTCATCAAATCATCCAAAAGTTTAATCGATAGCGAAGATGGGGTGCCCCCACCTATATATATAGTGTGATATTCAGGGCAACCGGCTTCTTCATTTCTCTTCGTAAACTCCTTATGTAAAGCCTCGACGAACTCCGACACATCCCCTTGCCGTGGCAAAGAATAAAAGTCACAGTATGCACACTTGGAGTGACAGAAAGGGACATGTATGTACAATCCGCATTTATTCTTCACGGCCACATAAACTTTTAAACTGACAGAATTTGCATGAGTGCTCTGTCTCGGCCTGAGTGAAAGGTACATCCGGATTAAACATCTCTTCGATTTTTGCATTTAATTCTCCACAAAACTCCTCGTAGAAATCATTGTAATCCGTAACCGTTTTCCGTTCGGACCGACTGCCGATAACCGATTGCTTGACACCATCGCGTATCAGCGTCCTCATTTTATAAACAATCGGTTCTATTGCACGCGCATCGTCCATCAGATTCCGGTAAATATGACAATATAAAAACAGCTGCATCAAAGCCTTGGCTCGCTTGGGATTGGAGCCGTTGAACAATTCCGAAACAGAACTTGAATCAATTGTGTCATCGCCTGTCTTATAGTCAACGAATCGCATCCGGTTGTCAACAACATCAATTCGGTCAATTATCTGACGCACATTAACCGAGAGTTCATTGTTGATTTTCAGCGTACCCGCCATTTCAAACTCCGCTGCCACAAAAGTGAATGGCGTATTAGCCATGTCCACCTTTAACATCTCTATTATGGTCTCCTTAAAAACTCTGCCCAAAACCAGGGTTTCGCCGGCTAACGGTGTCAGCAGTTTATCAGGCGGGTAGTTATTATACAATCGGTTTATGCTTTCAGTAATAAGTCGGTCAAGCTTCACCGAGCTTGGACTCTCGATTGTTTCCTTAAGCAAACTCTCCGTTATTACAACAGGCATTAACTTTCCGTTGTCGTCATTATTCTGATACTGCTTGTAGAACCGCTCCATAACATCGTGTAAAATAGAGCCGAAGGTTGAAAAGTCAACATAGTCAGTTATTTCGTCCTCACCATTATACCCCTCCACAAATCTCAAATAAAATTCAAGAGGGCAGTTGATGTAGGAGTTTATAGCAGTAGCCGAGAGATTTTTCCGTCCACCACCTGGAGTAAACTTTTTCAAAAGTCCCAAAATCCTTTCACTTTTAGGAATGACGATAGGTATCGTCTCAAAAGGCATGCTGCTATACACTCCCAACGAGTGTTTCACATTCTTGCCGCCGAACACATAAAGCAGCTGCGCTACATATCTTGAAATCTCGTTTGATCGGCTACCCCCCACTCTGCGGGCGTCGTAAACCAATGTCACCTTCTCGGCGCGCGAGAGTAATCGGTAAAAATAATAAGCGAAAATGCTCTCTTGAAAATCCAAAGTTGCCATTCCATAACCCCGTCGCAGAGCGTCAGGAATAAACGAGCGTGTGTAAAGCTTTCGTGGGAACACCCTTTCGTTCATTGAAAGCATAATCACATTCTTGAAATCAAGTGCACGTGTCTCAAGCACACCCATCACCTGCAGTCCCTTCAAAGGCTCTCCCACAAAATTCACCGAATCTGAATTAACCGCACGCTCCACCATTTGGAACAGAGCGTGACCATGAAGTTCGATACCATAATCGCGGGCGGCGGCACACAGATTACGCATGGCATTGCTGTAAGCTTCCACAAACTTTCGGCCAATCTTGTCAGTCTCGCCTATATGGTTCAAAAGAAATTCGCACAGTCTCTCAACATACGCATCCACCTCATCTACATTCGCTTTTGTTCCCAACGGCTTGAAAATAGCCTCTGCGCCCGGAAGTAGTTCATGGATTTTTGAAATCGGGATTTGAAAAAGGTGATTTTTGGAAATGTATGCCGATAGCCGGGCAGAACCATCAGGGTCACATGACTCGATTATTGCCGACGTCAGCAATGGGCGAATATCTTCGTGAAAAAATGCCGGTTCACCATGGACCATACGCATTCTCATTTGCAAGCTGATAATCTGATTCACAAACGTTGCAACTGGCGATAAACGCATAGGGAAACCCATGGTAACGTTCAGATTAGTTATTTCCGAGGGTATGGAATGAATCATGGGTATGAACAATGATTCATCCGGAAGAACCACAGCTGTCTCCATGGCATTGTTGCAATCGGCAATATTCTTATCAGCAACCCATTGCCGGATCTGCTCCCCTGCAGCTTTGACCTGACCGGTGGCCGATGGCACGCCAATGATGTTAATGACAGGCATGTGTTCCGATTGCGGCTCATCAAGAGCATACAGCGATGGAAATTCCTCAATGTTTTTCACAATGAAGCGCCGGGCCCGATTGTCCTTTAAACGAAACGCCGGAGAATTGAAATCCCAATAAAAATCGGCCATGCCGCGCTTTTGCAAACATGAAAAAATTTCTATTTCAGATGTTGACAACACATTGAAACCCACAAAAACATAGCGCTTCACCACAGTGTCAGTCCCTATCTTTAACACATTCGCTGCATTACGATAAAGCATTCCATTGCTTGTCAACCCTCTTTCAGCAAGGCTTGAATTAAAGCTTTTATATAGCGGCAACAACACCTCCCACAGTTTCAGGAATTTTTCTCTGTTGAGCGTGGTATCGCCATAATCAAGATGCCGCCAGAAATGTTCCACATGCTGATGCGGAGCCTGCTCACCCCAAAATCGCTCTATAACGCGCAACTGTTCAGGTGTAAGATAATTTGATGATATTTCTCTCAGTCGCTTAACATTCACAAACAGAGCTTTGGGGTCAACAAGATAGCGGTCAACATCATTGAAATCATTTATCAACATTTCACCCCAGAAAAGGAATCGGTCAAAATCAATGTCCACACCGGGCAGTTTCCTGTACTCGCAAAATAGAGTAAACAACTGCTCATACCTGTTTGCCTCAACAAGTGGCGACAACGATGCGACAAAATCTGAAATTGTTATCGCAGCCGGCATCATAACCGTACCCTTCAGCTCCTTGTCAAGATACCACGAAAAGAATGTGGCACTTCGCTTGTTGGGAAACACAAAACAATAGTCCAATAAGTTTTCCGTCTCATTACGGGCATAGACTCGCGCAACCTGTTGTAGAAAAGGCGTCATTGTTTCAGCAGTAAAATGGTTTTTATGGCCACGTCAAAATTAACAATTTTGCCATTTCCGTTTCCGCTGATGTCGCGCCGCGCGTCAGTAAAAACCTCAATTAGTTTTTCCACATTATTTACTGTGATGAAGCGCGAAAATTTTGAAGCAAAAGCACGCTCGGTTCCTGAAAGGTAATTCAAATCGGGAACATTAAAATTCATCACAAAATTTTCGCGAACCATTCTCGTGCAATAGACGTAGAACTCAACTTCCTGCTCACGGCCCAATGCAGCAAGATTGTCAGCCCAGTTTCGCAGTTTGGCAACATCGCGCATATAAGCTAAGCGCATTAACGACACAAAATTGTCAAAAAAAGTTTTGCTGTCTTTGTCCTGGTGAAGTAAATCCAAAGCCGTTATCATATTTCCATCGGCATTGTGGGCTATTGCCAAGGCATCTTGTTCGGCCATTGGCGACATCTTCATTATGTTGTGCGCAACCAATGAGTCCGGAAGCCGCTTTACTACCAATCGTTGAACACGTGAATATATAGTTGGCAAAATCGCAGCCGGATTGTCGCTCACAAGAATAAACACCGTGTCCTCAAACGGCTCCTCAATCATTTTAAGCAGCTTGTTGGCTGCAGTTTCATGCAATCGTTCCGGCAACCACATAATCACTATTTTATAACGTGACACATGCGACGTGAATGCAAGTTTCCTCACCAAGGCTTCGCTCTCGTTCACATAAATTATGGGATGAGCATTGCGTTTGTTGAAAGTCGCAGCCCAAGCCGCAATATCGGAATATTTATTAGAGTTCAAAAACTCGGTCCACTCGGGATAAAAATCCTCCGATACCGGAGCCGTGTTCATGCTGTCCAATTTCACCACGGGGAAAGAATAATGCGTATCGACATGATTCAATGATTGATGCAACCTGCATGACCGACACTCTCCGCAGGCATCGCCGTTGGAATCCCGGTTCTCACATTGTATGTACTGGGCAAAAGCTCTCGCAAGTGAAAGCTTACCCGTTCCGGCCGGACCTTCAATCAGTACTGCATGAGGTAAATGATCTGTAGCTACCATTTGACGCATTCGCTGCTTTATATTGTCATGGCCGGGTATGTCGCTGAATTTCATTGAGGTGAATCTTGTATAGCATTAATTTTAATCAACGTAGAAACGCCGTTGTAAACTTTCGTAACTACTGATACGATAGCAAAGTTAATCATTTTTTCCCATTCGGCATAATTAGAGTCCATTCGATAAGGAATGTTAAAGCCGGGGTCGCATATCCTCGAAGGA
>JAMPBC010000040.1 GCA_023666905.1 Bacteroides sp.
TTTTTCGGGGTCCGAGATTCTGCCTGATTAATCAAAAAATTAACGAACTATTGTGCTTAGAATTGTGCAAATTTAATTGAAATCTTCAATTATAACAAATATAGCGGGCTGTTTTCTTTACATATTTGCGGGATTTTTGCATGATTTTGCAGTGTGTCGGACGTTCTGCCACAAAGAAAGGCCCGTCTCGCGCTCGAGACAGGTCCTTTCTTGCCGTTTCAACTATTTATTATGAGTGCTCCGAACCTAATAATCACTATCCGGTTTGCGGAGCCAGAGAGAGATGTATCTCATTCAAGTTGCTCTGCAAGCAACAGCATGCAACATTCATCGGTTCATTATTTAAAACAAACCGGCCGGAGCAATGTCGCACAGCTTTTGGCTAAAAGTGATTAAAAGATGTTTAACAATTGGACTTTAGCATGAGTCCCACACGTTCCTGCAGCCCGAACAGCAAATTCATGTCGTGGACGGCCATAGCCGAGGAGCCCTTTATAATGTCGTCAATCACAGCGGTGACAACAAGGCGTTTGTCAACCTTTTGCACATTGATGATGCATTTGTTGGTGCCTCGAACTTCAGTGAGATTGGGGAGCGATTCTGACAGGAACACGAAGTTGTGGTCGTTGTAGTAGTCGTTGAAAGCCTCTATGGCTTCTTGCTCGGTGTGGTCGGTGGTGAAATAGGCGGTGATGGAAATACCATGACGCCAACCGCCGTTGACCACCACGAACATCATTTGAGTCGGTGCGAAATCAGGTTGGAGCGAACGTATGGAACGTGCAATGTCGTCGGCCTGTTCGGTGTCAATAAGCGCAAGCGTTTCACCCGGCTCGGCATTTTCCTCGGCAACCACGGCGGTGATGTTGATATCCGATGTGAGCCATTGCTCTTTTGCCAAAGGAGTGAGGGCCAGCAGCACGGCCGATGTGAGCGGCTGCGGGAGCGACGCTTTGTTGGCACCGCGCACAAGCGGTTTGCGGCACAGCTCGGGGAGTCCGAAAATCCAATCATCGCCATCGGCAAAAGTGCTTTGCTTCAGATAGTCGCCTGACAGGTCTATAAGCTTTACGTCGCTGCCCACATTGTTGCGCTCCACAAAGGCTTTGGCTTCTCCGGGGTCCTCGAAGCATAGAAACATAACATCGGTGCGGTCAGCGGGTTCTGCCACAAATCTAAGGTAGGTTTCTCCTCGGAGCCCTTTGTGAACTTCAGAAACCATTGCACCTTCAGCAACGGGATCTATTACCCACATCAGTTCCACATCGGGGTGATTAATAAGCAGTTTTATTATTTCACCGGCCACTTGCGAAGTGCCGCCGGTAATGCCAGCGCGTATCATTTTAAAGATGTATTGATGGTGTTGTTAGCAAAAAAATGATGTTTGCCGGCTTCAAGCACTGAAGTCGGCAATATATTTGAGAAAAGAGTATATATTTCAGGGAGTTGGGCGTCGCTGCTTATTGCAACGAATACGGTGTCGGCTCCTGCTATGGTGCCCAATATGTAAGGCGAGGATATTTCATCAATGTCGTAGGCCACGCCTCCGGCATATCCGTTTCGCGTTTTAATTATTATCATGGAGCCGCTTACGGCCACGGAAAGAATGGCAGCTTGACGCACTGTGTCCATGGCATGCGTGGCGACTTCATCGGCTGCTGTGCCATTGGCTGCAATCACATAGCGATAGCCGCCCATCTCTGTGGACACTTTCGATGTGCGGAGTGACTTCAAGTCGCGCGAGAGCGTGGCTTGCGTCACAACGCAATTGTTGCGTTCCAGAAGTTCCATCAGTTCCTCCTGGCTGCCAATTGAGTTGTTGAGCAGAATTTTGACAATGAGGGCAAGTCGGGCTTGGCGCTTATTCATGGCTCTATGCAGGATTTGTATGCTTCATCTTATTCACTCGCAAAAATAAATCAGAATTTATAAATATGCAAATTTGCATATCTTAAAAAATCCTACAGTGTTCGCGGCAGTAAGCGGGCCAATGTCTAAGGTTGTATTCGCGCTGGAGGTCAGTCAAATTCCGAGAAGGCGAGCGGCAGAAGTGAGGCCACCGAGGGAATGCGGTACACTTCGTTGCGGCCTGCAAGCCATACTGTTACCGGATGTCCGGCAAGAGTTTCATATTCAAGCAAAGCCTGGCGGCAGGCTCCACAGGGCGCGATTGGTTCGGCCACAAATTCCCCGTCGGTGCCGCGGGCGGCGATGGCTATTTCCTCAAATTTGGCTTCGGGATAACGGGCGTGAGCATAAAAGCATGCCGAGCGCTCTGCGCATGTGCCTGAGGGGTACGCCACATTCTCTTGATTGGCTCCGGTAACAATCTCGCCGTTTGACAGGCGTATGGCTGCGCCAACGCAGAAATGGCTGTAAGGAGCGTATGAGCGGTAGGTGGCTTCACGCGCAAGTTCCATTAACGATGCAACCCGGGCAGGTAACTCTTCGTATGTGTATGCCTGGATGGGGCATACAATATCTTTTGTCTTCATATTGGCTTTCTGCTTATTTTTGCGGCACATCAATCACTTTCAAACGTTGGCCTCCTTCGGGGTCGTTGACAATGGACCGATAGTAGCGTTCATCGTATCCCTCGAATTTGGGAGATGCGGGCATGCCCTCTTCGGTACGGGCAAAAGAGCCGTCGGCATTCTCTTTCTTCACATTGCCGTCAAGATATTTCACAAGCAGGCGTTCGCCAAGCTTGCGGTAACTGTCGGTAACTTTCTTTGACCAGTCAGCGCTGCGCTCGCGCAAAAGCTTTTTCCCGGCTTCGGCTTCAAGATATGGCACTTCGCGGTAAAGGATTTCCACCTCCTGCTCAATTGAATCCTCAAGGGCGGTTTGCACCCGGCGAATGTCGGGAATCATTTGAGAGTAGCGGTTGTAGGCTTGGTTGGCAACGAAATTGGTTACCCAGAAAGCTGCATCCCAGCTCAAAGTGAGCAGGTCGCCGTTCCCGCTACGGTATTCGTAGGGAGCTTCGAGCAAGCATGAGTACATGGGCACATACACGCTGGTGTTGGCATCGTCAACTCCAAACCAAAGCACACCGCGCATAGCTTCAGGAGCCTTGGCGTTAAGCTGAGCCACAAGGGAGAATCCGGTTTGTTGGGTGGCAATGGCGCGCTCATGGGTGTATTCCACGGAATCGACAGTGTAGGTCAGGGGGCGCCAGCGGTAGGGAACTTTGTAAGGACCGGCTCCAACATCTTTAGTCATGTCCATTGGGGTGCCTTCGAAATGGTCGCGCATCATCCACTTCATGTCGTTGGCGGTGAGCTTTTTTGCCGGCTTCACCCAAAGGGGCAGAGGCTCTCCTTCGCCCTTGAGAACCCACGGCAGGTATTTGTCCATGTCGGGAGCAAAGCGGTTATAGAATGCCCATACACGACCGTCGCAGCCGCGAAGCGCTCCCATATCGTAAACAGCGTAGGCACGTGAAAATGAAAAATCCTCGTCCTTGCCGTCGAAATATCCCTTCTGCCGGGCGAATTTGATAACGTCGGGCGAATAGATGGTTTCTTTCTTCTTGTCCTTTAGCGGGAAGGTGTGTATTCGGCTGTGGTTGGCATGGCCGGCAATGTAGCCGTCGGGTACCCGGCGGGCCACCCACACGGCTCCTTTGTCATCTTTCCCTTTTCCAATCATTTCCATAATCCACACCTCGTTGGGGTCGGCAATGGTGAACGATTCCCCTTCGCTGGCATAGCCGTGTTCCTTCACGAGCGATGTCATCACATCAAGGGCTTCGCGGGCTGTTTTGGCCCGTTCAAGCCCAAGGTAGATCAGCGAGCCGTAGTCAATCATGCCGCTGCCGGCCAGTTCATGCCGGCCGCCCCAGGTGCTCTCGGTTATGGCAAGGCCATGTTCGTTCATGTTGCCTATGCGGGTGTATGTAATCTCAGCTTCGGGAATCTCGCCAAGTTTCTTGCCGGTGTCCCAATCAATTACTTCGCGCATGGTACCTTTGGCATGCTTGCCTCCGGTTTTGTGATATAATTCGCCATAAAGTGTATGGGAGTCAGCTGCGTAAGTTACAAGTGAGGAGCTGTCGGCCACTGCGCCCGGTGTTGCAATAAGGCCGGTGCAGGCCATTGCTGCCGAGCTGGCGCTGAGTAGGGCAATGGTTGCGAGTGTTGATTTATTCATTTTTCAGTGTGGAAACATTAGTTTTTGTTGGTGGTTGCTTGAGGCAACGTTACGTCACGCTCTCATTTTATAACGTGATTCGCTCCGGGTTTATTGCGCTGCTCAATTTGTCAGTTCATGCAAATTGTGTTACTTTTGTGTCACCATGAAAAAGTTTCCAATCATTTTTTGCATTTTTATTTGCTATTCCTTCTCGGTTATGGCCGGAGGCGATATGGCGCTCAACGATCTAATGAATCGGCTCAGCCCCGGTTTGGCCTCACGCATTGAAGTTTCACTGCGCCCTGACACCGTGAATTATTTCCGTTTGTCCGGATTGAACGGCAAACCGCTCATTGAAGCTGATAATCGCGTAAGCGCTGCCTCGGGTTTGAATCATTATCTTAAATATGTGGCTCATTGCATGCCAACGTGGGATTGCATGGAGTTGTCGCTGCCGGAGGTGTTGCCACTGCCTGATTCCGTTATCACCATGGTATCATATCGTCCGCTGCGCTACTATCTTAACTACTGCACACATTCTTACTCCATGCCCTTTTGGGATGAAGCCCGTTGGCAACGCGAAATCGATTGGATGGCGCTTCATGGTATCAATGCCGTGCTAACGGTGACGGGAACCGATGCGGTGTGGGATGCCACACTGCGCAAGTTGGGCTACAATGAAAATAAAATTGATTCTTTCATTGCCTCTCCAGCCTATCAGGCCTGGTGGTTAATGAACAATCTTGAAGGGGAGGGGGCAACAATGACTCCGGCCCAAATGGAACGACAGGCTCGTTTGCAGCAATTTATTGTGCAACGAATGAGGGCTCTTGACATTGAACCCGTGTTTCCCGGTTATTCCGGAATGATTCCTCACGATGCGAATGAGCAGCTCGGTTTCGATGTTGCTTCGCCTGGAAAATGGTGCGGATATAACCGGCCTGCTTTTCTTCAGCCCACGGATTCGGCCTACTCATTGGTGGCCAAAACATATTATGGCGAGCAGAAGCGGCTGTATGGAACGGCCAAATACTACAGTATGGACCCTTTTCATGAGGGTGGAAACACCGAGGGCGTAAATCTCACAGCCGCTGCGCGGGCAATTGAAAGTGAAATGGAAGCTGCTTCCCCCGGCAGCGTGTGGCTCATACAGGGTTGGCAGGAAAATCCGCGAGCCGAGATTATCGATGCCGTGGAGCCGGATCGCATGACCGTGCTTGACCTACATTGCGAAACATCGCCCCAATGGGTTGCCAATCGTCACCGCGGACACCCATGGGTGTGGTGCATGCTCCTTAATTTCGGTGGAAATGTGGGACTTCACGGTAAAATTCGCCATATTCCTGAAACCTATAATGCGGCCTGTGTAAGCGACAATCCTCCAATCGGTGTAGGGTTTACCATGGAGGGAATTGAAAACAATCCCGTCATGTTCGAGCTGGTTAGCGAGTTGCCCTGGTACAATGCGGAAATCAATGTTGATGCTTGGTTGAAGAACTATGCGTTGGCTCGTTATGGATCGCCGTCAGCGGCAATTGACAGTGCATGGACACTGTTGGCTGAGTCAATTTATAACGCTCCTGCATCAAACCGCCAGCAAGGCACAACGGAATCGTTGTTCTGTGCCCGTCCATCCGATAATCCCGTAACAGCTTCAGCATGGGCCAATTCAGAACCTTATTACGACTCGCGGGCCGTTATAAAAGCTGCGGAGTTGTTTGCTCGCGACGCATCTCGGTTTAAGCAGAATCCACATTATGTTTATGATTTGGTGGATTTTACCCGTCAAGCAGTGGCCGAGGCCGGCCGCATAGAAGCCGCTTGCTTTTCCCAAGCGGTTCGCCATGGGGATAAGACAGCCTATGCCAACGCAGCGGAAAAATTCATGAATCTGATGAGCGTGCAGGACACTCTGCTGTCAACCATCCCGGCATTTTGTGTCGACAGTTGGATTCAGTCGGCACGCAAAGCTGCTGCCTCCGAGAATCTTGCCGATGCTATGGAACGCGATGCGCGTAAACTAATAACTACTTGGGGGTCACGCAATGCATCGGAAACGGGGCGCCTGCACGACTACGCCAACCGGGAATGGTCGGGGCTACTCGGGCAATTCTATTACCCGCGATGGAAATTGTGGTTTGATTCCCGCCTTGAAAATTGGGAGTCAGGCGTGGAGCCTCAAATTGACTTCTATGCCATTGAAAAACCATGGACTGAATCCACAGCCTCACCCGTCACGGTCCAGGCTCCTCCCGACGCCGTTGATTACGCTCTGAAACTTCTGAAAATGCTTTCAGAATATGCAATGTGACAACTTTGACAGTTAAAATGGCATGCGAGAATTGCGATTTTGTAAATTCTTGCTATATTTGTGAAATTTTTGAAAACCATAAACCAAACTAAACCAATTAATTTAATGAAAAGAACCATTGCGGTGCTGTCGCTGGTTGCCATGTTTTTCACATGTGCAATGTCTCTCTCGGCAAAGTATCACAGCGTTACCGTGCACTTTAAGGACAAAACCTCCATGTCAATTAACCTGTGCGAGGATTTGACCGTTCGTTTCAATGACCTTGAAATGACCGTTATGGGCTCGAGTCTCCATAAGACAGTGGTGATTCCCAAGCAGAACATCCACAAGTTCGAACATCAAACCACAGCAGCCATTGACAATGTTGCAACCGATGCGTCAACACCGGTATTTGACAATGGCAACCTGTCATTCTCGAACCTTCCTGCCGGTTCAGTGGTGGAAGTTTACGATGTTGCAGGCCGTCAGGTACTCAGCCGGCAGGCTCAGGGTGAATTTACGCTCAACCTTGCATCACTCACCTCAGGCATATATGTTGTTAAAGTGAATAATTCAACCTTTAAAATTGCGGTGAAATGAAAAAACAGTTACTCGCTTCTTTAATTGCGGGCACATGTGCCGCAATGGCTTCAGCAGCCGTTACAACAACCCCCGGCGACCGTATCGATGCCTACACCGGGCCTGATAAATTCCAGTCCATTATGGTTGACGACATCAAGACCATAAAATATATGGGTGACCCTGTTTCGGGCTATACTCACATTGTAATCGAAACCACCTCCGGCACTGTTAATATGCCCATTGATGGCCTTCATCAGCTTGTTTACTCGGCTATTGACGGAACTGCATTTGAAATTAAAGTTGTGGATGCCGAACATGCAAAATTCCGCATGCTCTACAACCATAACAACCCCGATGCTCCCGATGCTATCGACCCCACTAAACCTTACGGGTGGCGCGGTGCGTCGGCAGGAACTCCGGTGCTTTATCTTCTTGCACCTGAAAAAGGTTATACTGCCGACTATACCGTTAAGGGTGTTTACTCCGGCACTGATTATCTAAACATACGTAACTTTGTTACCGAACTTTCCGGTGAGGTTACCGCTCAATTCGGAATTGGCGTTGACTGCTTGATGTACACTATGCCGTTTGAACCTACAGTGATGACAATCAGCGCCACTGAACTTAATGACTATGCCGGTCTGCCCATTCTTGGCACATACCATGGTGGCCGACTCTCCACTCTTGGCAACGGAATACGTTCTGGGAACTCAGATGAGTTTTCTTTTCAGTTCAAAGCCAACACAACCTTCGTGGTGAACACTACTGATGAGGATGGCGCCATTGAACTTGTTGATTGCTATACATACAATGATGAAAACAAATCATTTGCCAACATACCCGATCCGGACGACGTAAATGTCCATCCCGATTACCTTAATGTAAAGTGGGGTTTCTCAGGCATTGTCGATGACAATAATGTGCTTTTCTTTGAAGCAAAGTATATTCCTGATCCAGTAACAAGTAACAATCGCAGATATTTCGCTGCCCCGTTAAACAGCACATTCACCGTTGCTGACGACGGAACTTCAGGAAGCCGTATGCTCCTTGAACTGAAACCTCAAGGGGGCAAAACACTTTACTATTTCTTTGAAAACAATGGCTACAAGCGCACTCCTGTTACTGCTGAATTTGTTCAGGGCACATCAATTGCCGATGATAATGCGGTGGCTTACCTTGTTTACGATGGCGTCCGTCAGGTTAAATATGTGCGCGTTTCCGCTCAGGAGCCTTCAATGATTGTCAAAGGCGCTGAGGCCGGTACCTACACCTACAATGGCACAGGCTCACACACCACTTTGGTACTTGACGGATTCGGAACAGCCACAATTGACGGAACAGAGTGTGACTACACAATTGAAACCGGTATTGTTACAATCAAACTTCCTTCAGGACAAATACAGGTAATCATCGACACCACTGCAAAAACATATAAGGAAAAATCTAACGATGTTTGGACAGGTGCCAAGACTTTCAAAGGCACAAATGTAATGGCTTCCTACGCCGGGAACACTGCGCAGGCAAATGCCACCATTACAGTTAACCTTGACAAATATCCGAATGGAAACGATGCCCCCGGCAGTGCAGCCATTATTGTAGAAATACCCCGCCCCAACGATTACAACACCCACAAAATGGAAATGAGTGGAACCTACGTGTTCGATTCTTCAGCCAAAACCATCACCGTGGCCAATGTTGCAACCTATGTCTGGAACGGAACTGAATACAAGTATGGTCGCCGCAGTCTCACCTTCCACCTTGCTGATGATATGCAGTCAATGTATCTCGGCAATGAAGAGATTGGCGATTATCTCCGCAATGCAAAAGATGGCAGCTACGTAGTCACCGGTCAGGATTGTGTGCTTTATGCCGAAGGTGTGGAGAAACCTGAGCCCGAACCCGCTGTTGACATAACCGGCACATTTTCCGGCAAAGCTCCGGTGTCCTCATTTTTTGGAAACTTTGAAGCCACTTTGACACTTACCGTTACTGATGCTACAGCCACAATTGATGTGGATTGCATGGGCACAGCGGCCATCCACTCGGAAGTGGATTATGAATTTGCCAACAATGTGTTGACCCTCAAAAATGTGACTGTTGGCAATGGCGATATGACGTCCGGACAAAATGTTCAGTCGGACATCACATTCAACTATGAAGGCGGCCAATTTATTGGAAATGGAACTTATTATGGTACAACTTCAATGACTGCCAGCATGGCTGTGACATTTGAAGGTGTAGCCCTCTCCAAAAACTAATCGCCGGAGTCACATTACGGAATAGAATCATATTGGCGCGGTTATTATCGCACCCCCTTTTACAACCGGAGCATTGGATTTCAGTGCTCCGGTTTCCATGTGTACACTCATAAAGAAAGTTGTTAACAGGCTTGAAATTTTGGAATGAAAAATTTTTTTATTAAGTTTGCTAACAAATTAATCTTTACCATAAAATCAAAATTCTTATCCTTCCCATGAAAGAAAAAATTCAGGAAGTGTTCGCTGAACGCTTCGGTGAAAAAGGAACACTTTACGTGGCTCCCGGTCGCTTTAATCTCATTGGTGAACACACCGATTACAATGGTGGTTTTGTGTTCCCCGGCGCAATTGACAAAGTTATAATGGCTGAAATCCGCCCCAATGGCATGGACGTGGTTCGCGTCTACTCCATCGATATTGACGAAGAGGTGGCTTTCGGTCTCCGTGAAGAGGATGCTCCTCAGCAGCAATGGGCCCGCTACATTTTCGGAGTATGTCGCGAAATTATCAAGCGTGGAGGTGTAGTTAAAGGTTTCGATGCCGTTTTTGCCGGCAATGTGCCTCTTGGTGCCGGCCTTAGCTCATCGGCTGCTCTTGAAAGCTGCTTTGCCTTTGCTCTTAACGACCTGTTTAACGACAACAAGTTCCCCAAAATGGAGCTTGCAAAAATCGGACAGTCAACCGAACACAATTATTGCGGCGTGAACTGCGGCATCATGGACCAGTTCGCTTCCGTTCATGGCAAGAAGGACAACTTGATGCGTCTTGACTGCCGCTCGGGTGAGTTTGAATACTTCCCCTTCAAGCTCGACGGTTACAAGCTGGTGCTTGTTGACTCCCGCGTTAAGCATGAACTCGTGGACTCTCCTTACAACAAACGTCGTGAATCCTGCGAACGTGTTGCCAAAACCCTTGGCGTTGAAACATTACGTGATGCCGACATGGCCATGCTCGATGCTGCCAAGGATAAAATCTCGGAAGAGGACTACAAGCGAGCAAAATATGTTATCGAGGAGAAACAGCGCGTGCTTGACGTTTGCGATGCCCTTACCCGTGGCGACTATGACACCGTTGGAGCTTGCATGTATGGTACACACGAAGGCATGTCGAAACTCTATGAAGTTTCATGCGAGGAACTTGACTACCTCAACGAGGTTGCCAAAGAGTGTGGCGTTACCGGTTCGCGCATCATGGGTGGCGGATTTGGCGGTTGCACCGTTAACCTTGTGAAGGACGATGTTTATGTTCCGTTCATTGCCACAGTAAAGACTAAATTCAACGAGAAGTATGGCCATGAGCCAATGATTTATCCTGTTATTGTAAGTGACGGCGCCCGTCGTTACGAGGACCAATAATCTGCGACATAAATCCTTAAGAGCCTGTCCCATAATATATGTTAACGCTGAGGCGGTCAGCCATTGAGTAGATTTGTTCGGGCGATGAGGGAGTGTACTTGATGTACACGACCGAAGAGCACGGACAAATCTGC
>JAMPBC010000041.1 GCA_023666905.1 Bacteroides sp.
CCTTCGAGGATATGCGACCCCGGCTTTAACATTCCTTATCGAATGGACTCTAAGCTTATGTGCGAATATCAGCTAATGCTAATATTGGTTAGTTCTTGTTGGATGTAGATTACTTGAACTTACTTTGTTTTGTTTCCGGTTTCAATGAACAGACCCTCTATGAGAACGTCGCCGTCCATAACTTCGGCGGGAATGGTGAAAGTGTCGTCGGCATTGAACAGGTCGTGGGTATAGGTTATTTCCCTCCACTGCGGATTGCCGTGAATGTATTGCTTGCCGTCGAGGTTGTAGCCGTGGCGCACAAGGATTCCGCTATATTCGAATCCGTTTTCGGGAATCATCTTTATTTTCAGAGGTTCGCCGAAGTTGGTTTGATAACGCTCAAGTTTAGTGCCGTCGGCTGCCACAACTTCACCGTTGCGGTTGGCTTGCGACACTGAAACTTTGTCGGCATGAACATTGAGCATCACGTCTATAATACCGCCGGCATTTGAAGTGATGAGATTGTCCGATTCAGTGTTACCACCCGGGTCAACGCAGTTCCGGTCAATTTTGAAGCGCATGCGATACATGCCCACAGGCATATCTGCGGGAATGGTGAAGTTGGTCATGGTCCGGCTTTGGTTGCTTGATGATGTTCCTTTGTGGTTATAACCGTTGAAGTATGAATATGCCACGAGGTCGCTTACGTCGGCGGGTACTCGTCCATTTAGGTCGTAGCTGAACCGGCCGTCGTTGTCGCGGTCAATGTAAACGTAGCCATGCATCCCTGCGCCTTTATAATCAATTGCAGGACGTACGCTCTGGCCGGCTTTTACGTTAAACGTTTTGTCCAGTTTTGATTGGTAATATGTGCGGTCCGAGGCTGCGATGGTGGCGTTGTCCAGTTTCACGCTGTTGATGTTGCGTTCGCCGTAACGTGAGTTAGTGGCATCGGCATCAAAGTTAAGCACATAGTCTTCGGAACCTGCACGGGGCATTGACGATGAGTTGAGTTCGATGTCATCTATGTAAGCCACGAAGTCATTTGAAAGCGTGTGCGATGATTCAGCGTAGGGAACCACCACAAGCGAGTGTATTTCAATGCCACCGGCACCTTTGATGCCGAACACTGCGTCGCTCCACTCGTTGGCGGTGATGTCGTTGCGTGACATTACCCAAAATTGCTCCACGTCGCTTGATTGCTCTTCGCGGTCAGTGCGTTTGCCAAGACCAACGAGCATTACGCGGCCCTGGCGGGGAGTGTTGAGCATCACATGAACAAATTGGGTTGTAGGGGTGAGTTCAAACGGTTCTTTCAGGTCAATTCTCGCACCGAATGTGTTGGAGCCGTAGCGCGAACGCTGAACGGCCAGCACATTTTCCGAGTTGTTGATTTCGTTTGAAAAAGGATTGGCGGTAACGGCGCAGTTGCCGGTGAGGGCGCCTGTGCGGAAAGGTGAGGCTTCCCAGGTGTCGTACACGCCCAAAGCCTTATAGTCGTTGCTTTCGAAGGTTACTTTTACTGTAGCATCGGCCTGTGCCGGAACACCCGAAGCCAGCACTATTGAAGTCAAGTAAGTTAATTGTTTGATTTTCATTGTTGTGTATAGCTTTCGGATTAATAAACTGAAATTGAAGAGAGCAGCGGACAAGCGCGGCTGTCGTTGATTGTTATTCTCACGGCTTTGGCGGTGTAGGGGGTTGCGGTGTAGCTTGATGATGTGCTGCCGTTGAGAGGTATAATGCGTTTGTAACCGATGGTGGTGGTTTCAATGTTCTGGGCACGGCGTGTCCAGGTGGAGCCATCTTCAGAGGTTTCAATGGTGAAGCCTTTCACTCGCTGACCCTTGGCAATGTGTTCCATCAGCTCAACGTAACGTATTTGCTGGGGTTCATCCCATGTCAGGGTAATGGTGGCGGTGTTGGTGCCGTCGTTGGTGGCCCAATAAGTGTCTTTTTTGCCGTCAATGAGGTTGGAGGCATTGTAGTTGCGGTTTTGACCGGGTGTACGGGTGTTTGAGGCCTCTGCTTTGGCGGTGAGGGCAAGGTCGTTGCCAAGACGGTCGGTGAGCATTTTGCCGAGGTCGGCAAGCACTTTCACTGATTGTTCGGGCAAAACGCCGGCTTTGTTGGGGGGTATATTCAGAATAAGTGTTGCGTTGCGGCCAACTGTTTCAAGATACATTTGGAAAAGGCGTTCGGCCGATGTATATGACTGGCCGTCGTGATAAAACCATCCTCCCGACGTTGATTTGGCATCGCTTTCGCCGGGAAGCCAGAACCAGCCCTCTTCCGCGCCATACATACCGTTGCTTTCAGGGGCTGTTCCGCGGTTTTCGGGCGACCAGTTGGTTTGTCCGGCCCAGCCGTCCTCGTTACCAATCCAGCGGGCTTCGCCTCCAACCCCCCACATCACGCAGTTTTTACAAATTTTGTGAACATAATCGCGTAAGTTAGGCACGTCGTAGTATGTTTCGCGGTCAATGCTGCGTGTACCGTAGGAGCCACCGTAGTATCCGTCGCCACCATTGGCGCCGTCAAACCACATTTCAAACTGGTCAGAGCCATATTTGGCAAGTTCTTCACACTGTTTCATGAACACGTTTTTCACGTATGTGTCCCGGCCATATTCGGCCGAGTTGCGGTCCCATGGCGAAATGTAGAAACCATATTTCATGTCAAGATCACGTGCAGCATCGGCAAAATCGCGGGGAATGTTGGTGTTTTTGGCAAATTCATTGCTACTGTTTGTACAGTTGTGAGTGGTGGTTTCGGTGGGCCAAAGGCAGAATCCGTCGTGGTGTTTCACCACAGCAATGCCGCCTTTCATGCCTGCAGCCTTGGCTGCTTCAAGCCATTGGCGGGGATTTGGAGCGGCTATGGGTGCGAATAGCGACTCACTTTCGCCACCGTTACCCCATTCAAGACCGGTATAAGTGTTCATTCCATAATGAAAAAATGCGTAAAATTCGGTTTCCTGCCACTGCAGCTGGCGTGGATGTGGCACCGGGAAAACTTCAGCCGGTTCATTGTCCGGGTTAGGCAAGGTTTGTTGCACCATGCTGAATTTACCTTGAGCATTAACCGACTGCAGGATAGCACCAATACACAGCGCCAGAACGTAAAGTCTTAATGTCATAATGAAATTTTATGATTGGTTTTGTAAGGTATTTTTTATTTGATAAGTATATGGGTACAAAATTAAAAAAAAAACTATACAAATAAAAATCAGCAAGATACATGAGCAACAAGTAAAAATTTATAAAATATAATTAACTTTATTTAACTAAAACATAGGTTTATTCATAAAAATAAAAGTGCTATTTTGCAAAAAATTGTCCATTGTCATGAAGAAAAGAATCATAACCTGCTTGATGGTGGCTGCAACCTTACTAATGCAAGCTGCCGGAACGTCGAAAAATATCAACATAATTCCCCGGCCGGCTGAAATGAACGTTCTTGCGGGAAGCTTCACTTTGCCGATTGAGGTGAAGGTGATGCCACTTGAACATGGGGCCGATTCTCTGGCCCGCGAAGTTGTTTCCGGACTCAACCAAGCCGGCTATAAGTCAACCATAACTGCCGAGCAACCTTCTATAACCGTGGTTTCAGATGCGGCAATGGGTAAAGAACAATATTCACTGGCCGTTACCACTGCCGGCATAACCATAAAAGCTGCCACCGGCACAGGTGCTTATTATGCCGCGCAAACTCTGGCGCAAATAGTGGGCAAAGGGCGTGAGCTGCCGGTATGTGAAATAAACGACCATCCTCGCATGGGCTACCGCGGACTTATGCTCGATGTGGTGCGCTGCTACATTCCGGTTGATGAGATTAAGAAATTTATTGATGTGGCTGCGCGCTTGAAAATAAATAATTTGCATCTGCACCTCACCGACGACAACGGCTGGCGACTTGAAATAAAAAAATATCCCAAGCTCACCGAGGTGGGTGCATGGCGCGTATATCGCCCCGAACTTTTCCCCGGCCGGCTTAACCAGCGCTCGGCTCAAGAGCCTACACCGGTGGGAGGATTCTACACTCAGAAGGAAATGCGTGAGCTTGTAAAATATGCTGCCGAACGCCATGTCAACATAATTCCCGAAATTGAAATGCCGGCCCATGCGGCGGCGGCAATAGCTTCTTACCCCAATCTCGCCTGTCCGGTGAATGATAAATTTGTGGGCGTGTTCCCCGGCATCGGGGGTAAGGACGCCTCTATAATAATGTGTGCCGGAAATGATGACGTTTACAAGTTCTACGAGGATGTGCTTGATGAGGTTATGGATATTTTTCCATCGCCCCTCATCAACCTCGGCGGCGATGAAGCCAACAAGGCTTTGTGGGAAAAGTGTGAACTTTGTCAGCAACGCATTGCCGCTGAGGATCTGAAGGATTGCGAAGAGCTTCAGGGCTACTTCATGGACCGCATAAACCACTATGTCCGTTCCCACGGCCGCACGGCTATGGGGTGGGATGAAGTTACATACGGTAATCCCAAAGAGGATATGGTGATTTTGGGCTGGCAGGGCGACGGCACAACCGCTTCGGAATACTCGCGACGCACCGGTCGCAAATTCATAATGACTCCGGCTAAAACCACTTATCTCATTCGCTATCAAGGTCCGCAGTGGTTTGAACCGTGGACATATTTCGGTAACAACACGCTCACCGACATTCATGCCTACGAGCCTGTAGCCGCAACGTGGACTCCTGAAATGGAGAGCAATCTGCTTGGGGTGCAAGGGTCGTTGTGGAGTGAATTTTGCTCCGATGCCTCCGATGTCCAGTACCTTGTGTTCCCGCGCCTGCTTGCCGTGGCCGATGTGGGTTGGCGTCAGAAGGGAACAGGCAATCTTGATTCCTTCCTTAGTGGAGTAGACAATTTCATGCCTGTGCTTGACTCTTTGGGCATTAACTACGCGCGGTCAATGTGGAACATTCAGCACACTGTAACACCTGCGGCTCCGGGCGAGGTGACGGTTGCTCTTGAGTGCGAGCGCCCCGATGTTGAAATCCGTTACAGCATTGGCGATTCAACTTTCCAAACTCTTTACACCGCTCCCTTGCATGTGACTGACAATTCCGTGATACACGCGGCTACATTCAAAGATGGTGTACAGATGGGACGCACGCTAACCCTTGACATAAACCGCAACAAAGCAACCGGAGCGAGAGTGGAAGCAGCCAACTGCCGCAATAATTTAGCCAACCGACTGACCAACGGCTTGCGCGGCAGCAACCGTAATTCCGATTTCGAGTGGGCAGGATGGTGGAACGGCGATGCCGAGTTCACAATTGATCTCGGAGAGGCTCTTCCGGTTAATTCCGTAAAATTAGGCACGCTGATTAACAGCGATATATGTGTCGTGGCACCGAAAAGCATGCAGCTGCTTACCTCAACCGATGGCGTTAACTTCACTCCGGCCGGTGAAATTGAAGTTGATTCCGACGTAGTGCTGGCACATCCCGCAAAGATTGTCGATTTTGATTTCGGCAATTTGTCACTGCCCGAGGTCCGCTACTTGAAAGTCCGGGCTGAAAGTCCGGGTAAAATACCCGACGGAATGGCCCGCGAAGGCACAAACACATGGATGTACTTCGACGAGATTATCGTAGAGTGAAGCTGAAATCTATGGAGCTGTTTTTGTAGTTGGTGAACACACCTTTATAAACCAAGCCCGCCGAGGTCTCGGAAACAGATCCTTTGAAGACTCCAACATAGTCGCCCTTATCCGAATAGGCTTCAAGCAGCAGAGTTCCCGTCGAGCGGTTGAACTCCGTTAGCCTCACATTGCGCTCATAATTTACAAAGTGATACCTGCCGCGCTTTCCATTGAGCTGCAACCAAGCGTTGGAGTCGCCGCCAAGTTTTCCCTGGAATCTTACTGATGCTTTCCCAATGCTTCCTATTGAGGGAGCGGACTCTTCAACAGCGGGAATTTGGGGTGTTTCAATGACGGCATTGACATTATTTCCGGCATTGTTATTACCCGCATCGCCATTGTGAGTGAGAATCATGAAAATCAATCCACCCAAAATCAATGACAGCGCCACTATCACCACAATAATCAAGGGAGAAACTCCAACCCGGTTACTCTGTGGCGCATCATTTTGATATTGATTTATAGTATCGTCGTTTTGGTATCCACAGTGTGGACAAGTTTCGGCTCCGGTCCACATTTTTCCTCCGCAAGCCGGACATTTCGTAACGTTCATTCCTATTGGTTTATTAAGTTGAGTCAAAATGAATCATAGCAGTCCGAGTTCCACTGATGAGGCCACGCGCTCAATAATGGCATCCTTGTGCTCCTCGTCAGGCTTGTAATCGGTTTTCAGATTCACTCCGAAGAACCGGCCGAACGTTTGCCAAAAACCGGCACGAAACGAGCCTAAAAAGGCCTTTATTATATTGTAGCCCGATTGATTGGTTTCACGCTTAATGAGCTTGCACAGCATGTTAGCCTGCGACTTGGTGAATTTCTTCAGCACAGGTTTATATTGGTCGAATATGGCCGATTCCATTCGCTTCAAATAGTCTTCGCGCTCCTTTACGGTGGGGAAGGTCTCGATATATTCGTAGGTTTCCAGCAGAGTTGAGCAAATAAGCTTGGCGTATGGGAGTGTAAGCTTCACATCTCGCACCGTACGCCAGTAAAACTCCTCCTCCTTTTTGTTCTTGAAAACAAGCGGCGGATAGCACACAACGTCGCTGAGCACTATCATTGTAACCTCCTCACCGTCCATTTCCGTAACATAATAACCCTTCACAGGGCGTATGCGCCCGGAGCCGGGCTCGGGAATGTCAAGCAATTCCGGTTCGGCGGCAAACATTGCCACCATTGAAAGGATTGATATGGAGAGTGCTATTAATCGTTTCACATTTATTATTTTATAGCCGCTTGGGCTTCTATTATTACAAACCTGCTTCTGTTTGGTTCAACTTGCAGATGTACTTTTTAATAACGCGGAATCAAGCCTCTACATTGTGTGGCACCGGCGGATAATCGAGCGTGTAGTGCAGTCCGCGCGATTCGTGTCGCTCCTTGGCTTGCCGCATTATAAGGTAGCCAACGTTGATAATGTTGCGCAGTTCGCATATTTCGCGTGAGGCTTTTGAGCGTTTGAACAGGCGCTCGGTTTCCTCGTAAAGAATGTCGAGGCGGTTCCAGGCGCGGTCCAGGCGCAGGTTGCTGCGCACAATGCCCACGTAGGTGCTCATTATCTGGTTAACCTCCTTTATGCTTTGCGTAATCAGCACCATCTCTTCGGGGTGGGTGGTGCCTTCATCGTTCCAGTCGGGAACGTCGTGGCGAATGTCGTAATGGCCAATGTTGGCTGCCGCATGGCGGGCCGCCGCATCGGCATAGACCACGGCTTCAATCAGCGAATTGGAGGCCAGGCGGTTGCCTCCATGAAGTCCCGTACAGGAACATTCGCCCACGGCATAAAGCCGCTGAATTGACGATTGCCCGTCGAGGTCAACCTTTATTCCGCCGCACAGATAGTGGGCAGCCGGAGCCACGGGTATGTATTGCTTGGTTATGTCAATGCCCAGTGACAGGCATTTGGCATAAATGTTGGGGAAGTGGCGCTTTGTTTCCTCGGCATCCTTGTGGGTGACATCGAGATACACATGGTCATCGCCGTGAAGTTTCATTTCAGAGTCTATGGCGCGGGCCACAATGTCGCGCGGAGCAAGTGACAGGCGGGGGTCGTACTTGTGCATGAACTCTTCACCCTTGAGGTTGCGCAACACGGCACCGTAGCCGCGCATGGCTTCCGTTATCAGAAACGAGGGGCGGTCACCGGGATGATACAGAGCGGTGGGATGGAACTGAACGAACTCCATGTCGGCAACAGTTCCTTTGGCACGATAAACCATGGCAATGCCGTCGCCCGTGGCCACAAGCGGATTGGTGGTTGTGGTGTAAACGGCTCCGATGCCTCCGGTGGCAATCAACGTGACGCGCGACAGGAATTTGTCAACCGCACCCGTTTCGGAGTTCAGAACGTAGGCTCCGTAACAAGTAATGTCGGGCGTGCGGCGGGTCACTATTTTGCCAAAGTGGTGCTGGGTAATTATTTCAATTGCAAACCGGTTCTCGAACAAGTCGATGTGCGGATTGGCTTTTATGCGCTCAATGAGGCTTTGTTGGATTTCATAGCCGGTGTTGTCGGCATGGTGAAGTATGCGGAACTCGCAGTGCCCCCCCTCGCGGTGAAGGTCGAAGCTGCCGTCGGCCTTGCGGTCAAAGTCCACACCCCATTCAAGCAGTTGGCGGATTTGCTCGGGAGCTTCTGTCACCACCTTTCTCACAGCCGCAGGGTCGCTGAGTTGGTCGCCCGCAATCATGGTGTCGTTTATGTGCTTGTCAAAATCATCCACTTCCAAATTGGTAACGGAAGCCACGCCACCCTGTGCAAGGGCTGTGTTTGCCTCGTCAATGCCCGTTTTGCAAATCAGGGCCACCCGGTGATTCTCATTGGCCACTTTAAGGGCAAAGCTCATGCCGGCAATGCCCGAGCCAATCACAAGATAATCATATTCGTATGTCATGGTGTGATAATGTGATGGTGTTACTCTTTGATGCATGCAGCAAAGCTGCGGTCAGCATAGAATGGGGGATATTACTCCTTTATGCCGTAGGCAAGGTCGCCGGCATCGCCCAAACCGGGCACAATGTAGGAGTGTGAGTTTATTTCGGGGTCTACGGCACCAATCCACACTGTGGTTTTATCCTCGGGCATTGTGCTGCGAATGTAGTCCACGGCTGTCTGCGAGGCAATGACCGAAGCCACATGAATTTTGGCAGGGGTGCCTTTGGTCAGCAGTGCGCGGTAGCTCAGCTCCATGGAGGCTCCGGTGGCAAGCATCGGGTCAACCAATATAAGGGTTTTGCCGTCAAGGCGGGGTGAGGCTATGTATTCAATGAACACATCGAAATTCTCCTTCTCCTTATATTTCCTGTAAGCCGACACGAATGCGTTCTGGGCATGGTCGAAGTAATCCAGAAATCCCTGATGAAAAGGAATTCCGGCGCGGAAAATGGTGGCCAACACAATATCTTCGCCAACCACCTCGCTCTGGCAGCTGGCAAGCGGTGTTTCAATTTGAGTTTGGTCAAACTTTGTGCGCTTGCTTATTTCGTAGGCCATTATCTGGCCAATGCGCTGAAGATTACGGCGAAAGCGAAGCATGTCATGCTGCACGTTAACATCGCGCAGTTCGGTCATGTACTGCGATATGAGCGACGGGGTTTCCGCAAAATTTATTACTTCCATGGTGTTTATGCTGTTTTCTTGCTTGTTAAACGGGTTCTATGATGGTTTTATCCATCATGCAAAGGTAATTTTTTTCTTTGAAAAATCACAGAATTGTCAAGTTTTTCTAACTTTGCACAGCCCATGTTTCACCCTCGCTTTATAACCATGAAATTTAATTCACTCCGCTTCTTTTTTCCGGCCCTTGTCAGTTTGTTGTGGGTCAATGCTTATTCCTCCGATTTTGTTACCGTTCAAAACGGCGATTTCATTCTGCGCGGGAAACCTTATCGTTTCCTTGGTACAAATTTTTGGTATGGTGCCATTCTTGGCTCTGCAGGTGAGGGCGGTGACCGCCAGCGGCTCGCTGCCGAGCTCGATTCGCTCCGTGCCCTTGGCATTGACAATCTGCGCATACTTGTGGGGGGCGACGGCAACCGCTCGGTGAGCTGTCACATAGAACCTAACCTCCAAACCGCCCCGGGTGTTTACAATCCCGATTTATTGGTGGGACTGGATTATCTGCTCGCGGAGCTGGAACGGCGCGACATGCGTGCTGTGCTGTATCTCACCAACTCTTGGGAATGGAGCGGTGGCTACGGCACTTACCTTGAATGGACCGGACATGGCGAGGCACCGCTTCCAAGCCGCGACGGCTACCGGACCTACATTGACTATGCCCGCAATTTCATCACCGATTCCGCCGCCACAGCTCTCTATCATAACCATGTTCGTAACATTGTTGGACGCACCAACAGTATTACCGGTCGCCCCTACAGCGAGTCGCCGGCCATCATGTCGTGGCAAATCTGCAACGAGCCGCGTTGTTTCGATTCAAACAACAAAGCCGCTTTCGAGCAGTGGATCATAAATGCCGGACGCCTCATAAAGAGCATTGACCCCAATCATCTGATTTCAACCGGCAGCGAGGGCGAAAACGGGTGTGAGGTCGACATTGACCTGTGGGCGCGCATTCATAATTCCGATGCCATTGATTATGCCAACATTCACATTTGGCCTTACAACTGGCGTTGGGTCACCGACTCCACCCTTACTTCGCAAATGGACCAAGCCAAGCAACTGACGGCCGACTATGTTACCCGCCACCGCAGTCTCACATCAAAGCCTCTTGTGCTTGAAGAGTTCGGCTATCCGCGCGATTCCATGGCCATAAGCCTTGATTCTTCAACCCGGGCACGCGACGATTACTATGATTTTGTGTTCAAACTCCTCCTTGATTCCGGACAGCTCAACGGTGTGAATTTTTGGGGGTGGGGAGGAGTAGCTGTTCCACAGCACGACACCTGGCAGCCCGGCGACCCATACACCGGCGACCCGGCTCAGGAACCACAGGGCCTCTACTCGGTGTTTGCAACAGACCGTCCCACAACCCGGATTATCCGGCAGGCAAACGAGGCTCTTAGAGCCTGTCCCATAATATATGTTAACGCTGAGGCGGTCAGCCATTGAGCA
>JAMPBC010000042.1 GCA_023666905.1 Bacteroides sp.
ACCCTCAACGGTTTTCAAGACCGCCGCAATCGACCACTCTGCCATCTCTCCTTGGCTTGTTGATTTTCGTTTGCAAAGGTAGAATTATTTTTTTTACCGTGCAAATTTATTGGCAGCTTTTTTGCACGTGTTGATTTAAGTTGTCATCAAGCGTAGGCATCAGGTTAGCGAACCAGGTGGCCGGGGCGGAGGATGTAGGGATAGGGGGCTTTTAGGCGCAGTGTGGTGTCGGCCAGTACGCTGTCAAGCATCAATCGGGCTGTATGGGCGTTGGGTGTGGTGTTGGCAATCACGTAGTAGTCTTTGAGGCTGTTGTGGAGCACAAGAGCGTTATCGTAGCCCTGATCAATGAGCCGCTGGCGCATGGAGCGTGCGTTGAAAGTTTGCTTGAATTTGCCCACAACCACGCAGTAACGTTTCACCACGGAGCGGTCTGAGTCGGCTCCTCCGCCTTTTGTGTAGCCAATGTATTCAGTGCGGACGGGGAGTGTGTCTGCTCCCACAATCAGTGGTTTCGGCCGTTGCTGGTCAATTAGACCCTGATCAATTAGCGAGTCGCCGGTGAGCTGTTTCTGCTTGGCCGATTCATAGGCGGAGCGGTAGTTCGCTTCTGTCGGTTTGCAAGCTACCATGGTTGCAATGATGGCTATAATAGCTGCGTAGACTAATTTTTTCATTTCTTTGCCAGTTCAATTACTTCTAGTTCGGTTATCTGTCCGCAGTCAAGGGTAAGCCGAATGAGGGTTCGCGCTTTTTGCCATCCGTGATAGCCGGCGGCTCCGGGGTTCACGTGTAATAGACCAAGTTCATTGTCAGGTATCACTTTCAGGATGTGGCTGTGGCCTGAAATCATAAGTTTCACTCCGTTGTCGCGCAGCAATTGTTTCACTCCACGTGAATAGCGTCCGGGATAGCCACCTATGTGGGTCATCCACACTTTCACTCCTTCCAGTTCAAATTCCTGCACTTCAGGGCAGCGGCGTGCAACTTCTCCATGATCAATGTTGCCTCTTACGGCCCTTACCGGGGCTATCTCCTCCAGTTGCCGGAGTATGGTTGCGTCACCAATGTCGCCGGCATGCCAAATTTCGTCGCAGCCTTGGAAGTGGAGGGCGTAACGAGAATCCCAGCACGAATGGGTGTCAGATAGCAGGCCTATGCGTTTCATTTGTCGTCAGTGCCTGTACCAATTTCAGCCACTTGTGCATCCAGGGCGGCTATAGCGGCAAGGTTGAGAATGCTTCGCACGGGGGCATCCACGCTTATGTAGTGAATGGCTTTGTTCAGACCCATCTGGATTGGACCAATGGTGTCGCCGACGCCCAACTCAAGCATGAGACGGTAGGCCGAGCTGGCTGAGCTTAGACTGGGGAACACCAGAGTGTTCACTTTTTCGCCGGCCAGGCGGTTGAAGGGGAAGGTTTTGTCGCGCAGTTCGTTGTTGAGGGCGTAGCGAATGGTCATTTCGCCGTCAATGAGTAGGTCGGGGTAGCGCTGCTGCATAATGGCCACCACTTCGTGCGGATGCTTGCACTCCGGTTCGTTGCTTGAGCCGAAGCTGGAGTAGGAGAGCATGGCGATGACCGGCTTTTCGGCAAAATATTCCACCGAGTTGCGGGTCAGGCGGGTTATGTCGAGCAGCGTATCGGTGTCGATAATTTTGTTCACGTGGGTGTCGGCCAGATAGAATGTGCCTTGTTTGGTGTTGACAATGTGCATTGCGGCGAAGTGCTTGTAAGATGGGCGTATGCCAACAACTTCCACAGCAATGTCGCCCATGGTGTTAGAGGCTGAGTAGGTGCCTCCTAAAAAAGCGTCGGCGTCGCCACATTCCACCATCATCATACCAAAGTAGTTGCGGTCAAACATTTTTTCAAGGGCTTCAGGCATTGTCAAGCCTTCGCGCTCACGTTTGTGGGCCAGCAGTTCGGCATAGCGGTGACGTCGGTTCTCTTCACGGTCGTGGCGCAGGTTCACAATCTCTATGCCTGAAATGTCCAGCCCCAGTCGGTTGGCACGTTTGGCAATCATCTCCTCGTTGCCCAGCAATACCGGTTCAAGGAGCCCCTCTTTGCGAGCAATCACGGCCGTTTTGAGCATCTTGTCGGTGTTGGCTTCGCTGAACACCACGCGCTTGCGGTTCTTTTTGGCTTGCTCGAAAATGCGGCGCATAAGCTTGTTATCGTAGCCCATAAGGCGGCGCAGCTTTTCGTCATATTCCTCCCAGTTGCGAATTGGGCGGGTGGCAACACCGCTTTCCATGGCTCCGCGGGCCACGGCCGGAGCCACTGTTGTAAGCAACCTCGGGTCAAGAGGCTTGGGTAAAATGTAATCGCGGCCAAAGTGAATATCGGTCATGTCGTAGGCTGTGTTCACCACCGGGGGAACCGGTTCTTTGGCCAGTCGGGCTATGGCATGGACCGCAGCCAGTTTCATGTGTTCGTTTATTTCGGTAGCGCCGCAGTCAAGCGCTCCGCGGAAAATGTAGGGGAATCCTAACACGTTGTTAATCTGGTTGGGGTAGTCGCTGCGACCGGTGGCGAAGATAATGTCGGGACGCGATGCCATGGCGGCTTCGTAGGCTATTTCCGGATCGGGATTAGCCAGTGCGAACACAATGGGTTTCGGGGCCATGGACTGGACCATTTCTACGGTCACGACGTCTTTCACCGACAAGCCCAGGAATACATCGGCATCCATCATTGCTTCGGCCAGGGTGCTTATGTCGCGCTGCGTCACAAATTCTTTTTTCTGGTCGTTGAGGTCGGTGCGCAGCGAGTTTATCACGCCGCGGCTGTCGCACATCACTATGTTCTCTTTTTGCACTCCCAAGGCCATGTAGAGTTTGGTGCAGGAAATGGCTGCGGCTCCGGCGCCGTTAACCACAAGCTTCACTTTGCCAATCTCTTTGCCTTGCAACTCAAGGGCGTTGAGCAGTCCGGCGGCCGATATTATTGCCGTGCCGTGTTGGTCGTCGTGCATCACGGGGATGTTGAGCTCCTGTTTAAGACGTTGCTCTATTTCAAAACATTCCGGAGCCTTTATGTCCTCCAGATTTATGCCTCCGAATGTGGGGGCAAGAGCTTTGACAATCTCCACAAATTTCTTTGGGTCGGTTTCGGCCACTTCAATGTCAAAGCAGTCCAAACCGGCAAATATCTTGAATAGCAATGCCTTGCCCTCCATTACCGGCTTCCCGGCAAGAGGGCCTATGTTGCCGAGTCCTAGCACGGCAGTGCCGTTTGAAATCACTGCTACGAGGTTGCCTTTGTTAGTGTACTCATACACGTCGGTCGGGTACTTCTCAATTTCTTTGCAGGGATAGGCCACACCGGGCGAGTAGGCCAAGGCGAGGTCATGCTGGGTGGAATACGGTTTGGTGGGAACCACCTCTATTTTTCCGGGTTTACCCTCGCGATGATACTCAAGGGCGGCTTCTTTGGTTACGTTTGACATATTTGGTTTATGAGGGAATTTGAAACACGAATTTTGTTGCTACAAAATTACTAACATTTTAATTCCCTCAAGGGTTTAGCCAAACGGTTTTTGCTGTGAAATTTTGTTAAGGCGCCGGATATTATGATACGGCGCCTAAAGTGAAGCAATGAATGCCGAAGATTTCTAATGAGTTGCAGCCGAAGCGCGCATGCGATTGGCGTATTTGTCAAACATTTGCCGTGCCGTGGCCGTGGCATCGCCCTGGGCCATGTAGTTCACGGGATGTGAGGTGGGCTCGGTCCAGCTGTGTTCAAATTCCGATATGGCTGCATTGAAGGCCTTCTGGTCAAATTTTTGTCCATGACGGACCGATGCGGTGACCTGGTCAATGAAGCGATGCCAGCGTTGGGCATAGAAGTCGCGGTTCAGTTCGGCGTAAGCGCGGTTGGCGTAGTCGAAAATGCGGTCGCCGCCCCAGTAGGTTATCAGTGTGCGGGCATTGCGTTCGTAGTAATCTTTCTGAGTCGGATCGTCGGTCATAGAGCGGGCTTCTTCCAGCCAGCGGCGTAGAGAGAATGTGGGATGGCAGCTCAGAAGTGTGGATATGTCGGCGAGCAGTTCGCGCATCTGGTGTCCTACAATCTGCAGCGAGTCCACACTGCCCGACAGGTAGGCGCGGTTGAAGTCATCACGAAGATCACGGAAATAGTTACCAAGAGCTTGGCGGCCAACGTTTACCAGGTCAAACCGATAAGTGTCTCTGCCATTGCCGTCAGCTTCAAGCAGCAATTCCCATGCGTTGACAAGCGTTGCGTTGCTGTAGGTCAGACTGTTCTTCACGTAGCTGCAACCTTTGCCGGTGAGGCATGGGCGCGAGTTGTTGAGTGTGGCGTGACCCACTCCGGTTCGCTGGGTGTACACGCTGTCAATAAGCAGCTGCCATGCTTTGGCAGCCGAGGGGGAGCTGCCTGAGCGGCTGCGGGCAATGTTGGCAAAGGTTTCGCTGTCTGTCAACGGACGATTCCAGGCTTTATCAAACACAAATTCATAGAGATAAGGGTTCACGTCGAATCCCTCGAGCGTGGAGCCGATTCCGGCAAAATTGCGTCCTCCCTCGCGGCTGCAGCGGTCAATTCGCTGAGATGTTTCCTTGGGGTTGCCAATAAGGAAGGTGGTGCCTCCGAAGTTACCAAGGAAGCACCAAATGTAATCGTGACCGTGGAAGTTGTCGGTGCGTTCCCATAGCGGGGTGTTGTCGCAAAAATAGTCCAGTAGAATCATGCGCCCTTTAGGCACCCCTGAAAGATAAGCCTCTATGCGCTCCGGTGTCCAGTTTTTGTCGTAGTAGAAGAGCCAGGTCATCTGAAGCCAGCGGGCTTGCGGGTCAACGTCGGTTAGTGATTCCATAACAGTGCGTCCCACATTGCGCAGGTCGGCCGGCTCCCACGACGGGGGTGCAACTTCGTTGAAACAATCCACGCCGTAAATGTGGTCAGTGCCATACAGGCGGGTTTGCTCTTCAAGGTATTGCCGCTGAATTTTTTTGAACAGAGGGTCATTGGCATAGAGGAATGTGCATTGATAAGCGCTGTCGAATTTATTCCAATCGCCCACCGGATGGGTGTTTGCCTCCGGGTGATATTTTTTCAGTAATGCGGGCACATGGCCTGAAAAAGCGGGTAGCACGGGCTTCATGTCCAGTTGCCGTTCCCGTTCCACGATTTTGGCCTGCAGCCGTCCCTGATTCTCTATCCATTCCATGGGCAGAGGTCCTTGCCAGGAGTCAATGTTGCACATTCGGTGCCAGGGTAAGTGGGCAGGTCCGGTGAAATAACTGCGTATTTCGTTGTCAGTCATTCCCATGGAGCGCCACACATTGTACCACACGGCTTCCTGTCCGGTAATGGCAAGAGGCATGTTCACTCCATTGAGTGCCATCCAATCAATGAATCGTTCCCAGTCGGCCCACTTCCACCAAGGCATTGTATAGCCGAAGGTGCAGTAGTTCAGGAAGAAACGCTGCGGTACTAATGATTCAACCCTGATTTTTTCTTTAACCGCGGGAAACTGTTGGGGAATGTACACGGCGTCGTCCTTGTACCAGGACACTGTTGTGCCCGCCACATTCTTCAAATAATAGTTAAGTCCGGCGGCCATGGAGTTGGCATTGTTGCCTCCTATAAGAATTTTGTCGCCATCCTGCTCAAGGGTAAACACGTCGGGCGATTTGCCTTTCTTGACCGGGTCTATGCAGTGGAAGCGGAATTTGGATGCGGCCTCGGTGCCTAGCACCCTTCGGGCCAGGTCTTGGGCTGCGGTTTCGGGTGCGGTTGACTCGGCCCATACAAGGGCTGGTAATAGAAACAGAGTCAGCAGTGCTGCGAAGCGACGTGTCATTGTTGTTTTGGCTTTTTGAATATGATGATTGGTTTTATCGGACAAATATAGCCATTTGAAAGCATAAGGGCAAAAAATAGAGTGGCTTAATGTTTCGTTTCGCACGAAATTTATCACAAAACGCTTTCGTTGCGTAATTTGGTTTGTAAATGTGTGGTGTAATGCTTAAATTTGCGTTTTTGAACCGTATGGTCTGTACTCACTTCGGTGCAAAATGACGGCCGGAGATTCATAACAAACAGTTTTTCAGTAGATAATTAGATATATGTCAGTAAATAAAGTTATTCTGCTTGGCAACGTTGGCCGCGACCCGCAAGTGCGATACGTAGGCACCCGCCCGGTGGCTGAGTTCACTTTGGCCACATCCGAGCGTGTCCGCGCCCGCGAAGGAGAGCAGACTCCCGCAACCGAGCGCACCGAGTGGCACCGCATTGTCACGTGGGATGCCAATGCCTCCATTGCCGAGCGTTACATACGCAAAGGCTCCAAAATTTATGTCGAGGGTAAACTCCGCACCAGAACCTGGGAGGACCGCAATACCATTAAACACACCGTGACAGAAATTTATGCCGACGTAATTGAACTGCTCTCGCGTCCTGCAGGCGAATCTCAATAAAGCTGCTGAATATTCTCCTATACTGTAATTATAAACAATCATTTAAATCACATATTCCAATGCAAGGAAACGAAAAAATGCCCGAAGAGGTGTATGAATACGCCGATCCGGTTGAACTCCCCGAGAACGCGTTTCGCGAACTCGCCGACGATGAAACCTACCGCCCGGTAATGCATCCGGCTCACTCCGTGCCCGAAGCCACACCCTATTCCGTGACTATGGGCCTTATTTTAGCTGTGATTTTTAGCGCAGCTGCCGCCTATCTTGGGCTCAAGGTTGGTCAGGTGTTCGAAGCGGCTATACCCATTTCAATCATAGCCGTGGGCTTCTCCGGTGCGCTTGGCAAGAAAAATCCTTTGGGACAGAACGTCATAATCCAGTCCATAGGAGCCTGCTCGGGTGTGATTGTGGCCGGTGCCATCTTCACTCTTCCCGCACTTTATATTCTAAAGAACTCTCACCCGGAAATAGCTGTCAACTTCCTTGAAATTTTCCTAAGTTCGCTGTTTGGAGGTGTTTTGGGGATTCTTTTCTTCATTCCTTTCCGCAAATATTTTGTGAAGGATATGCATGGCAAATACCCCTTCCCCGAGGCCACTGCAACCACTCAGGTGCTCATGAGCGGCCAGAGAGTGAAGTCGTCAGGCGGACAGGCCAAACTGCTCGTTGTTGCCGCTTTGATTGGCGGTGTCTATGATTATGTGGTAGCCACTTTCGGATTGTGGGCTGAAACCATCTCCACCTATGCACTGACATGGGGCAAGACTCTGGCACTGAAAACCAAGCTTGTGGTTAGCTGTAACACCGGAGCTGCTCTGTTGGGATTAGGCTACATTGTAGGTCTCAAATATGCTTTCGTAATTTTTGCCGGTTCGGCCTTTGTGTGGTGGGTGATTATTCCCCTTATGGGCACCTATGGTTCGGCCGAAATTGTGGCCATGGCTCCCGACAAGATTTTCAGCACCTACGCCCGCATGATTGGCATTGGCGGTATTGCCATGGCCGGAATCATAGGCATTGTGAAATCTCGTGGCATAATTGCCCAAGCGGCAGGACTGGCTGTGAAGGAGTTCAAAGGCGGAAGCTCAAATCAGAAACCTGTACGCTGGCAGCTTGACATTTCCATGAAGCATGTGGTTTTCTTCATGGCCATTGCCCTGGTGGCTGTGTTCCTGTTTTTCTGGCTCGGTGTGCTTCACAATTTTTTCCAGGCTGTTGTGGCATGGCTTGTGGTCGCCGTAATAGCCTTCCTGTTCACTACAGTGGCGGCTAACGCCATTGCCATTGTGGGTTCCAATCCCGTGTCGGGAATGACACTGATGACACTCATTGTGGCTTCGGCTATTTTCGTGGCCATCGGCATTAACGGCACTTCCGGCATGGTTGCTGCCATGATTATCGGTGGCGTGGTGTGCACCGCGCTTTCAATGGCCGGTGGCTTTGTGACCGACCTTAAGATAGGCTATTGGCTTGGTTCCACTCCCAAATGTCAGGAGAGTTGGAAGTTTCTCGGTACGCTTGTTTCAGCTGCGACGGTGGGCGGTGTGATTCTGTTGCTCAACGATGTTTACGGATTCACGGGCGATGACGCCCTTGTGGCCCCTCAAGCAAATGCAATGGCCGGCGTAATCGAGCCCATTATGATGGGTGGCGACACTCCCTGGATTCTCTATATGGTGGGTGCCGTGCTTTCGCTTCTGCTCAACTGGCTCGGTGTTCCGGCACTTGCTTTCTGTCTTGGCATGTTCATTCCGCTTCCTCTCAACACTCCCATGCTGGTGGGCGGTGCCATTTCATGGTTTGTAAGCACCCGTAGCTCTAATGTCGCTCTCAACAATGCTCGTCGCGACCGTGGCACTCTCATTGCCTCCGGATTGATTGCCGGCGGAGCCCTGTTCGGTGTGTTCTCGGCTCTTACACGCTTTGTTGGATTCAATGGCACTGTGGCCATGGAAACATGGGTTAACCAACTGCTTGGCCTTGTGGTGTACATCGGACTAATCTGTTATTTGATTTACGATTCGCTCCGTGCTCGCGTCAACGCGTGAGCCATAACGGTTTAGAGCGTGTATAAGGCTATTCTGCGCCTGGCTGTGCCGGCGGTAATCACCAATGTGACCACTCCGCTGTTGGCTCTGTGCGATGTGGCCATTGTGGGCCACATGGGGAATGCCGTCTACATTGCCGCCATTGCAGTGGGCGGAACAATGTTCAATATGCTCTATTGGCTTTGCGGGTTTCTGCGAATGGGCTCGTCGGGCACCACGGCCCAGGCCGTGGGTGCCTCCGACCTTGAAGGGGCTCACGCCATTTGCCGCCGCGCTTTGGCCGTTGGACTGCTATTAGGGGTGCTTATGATTCTGTTCAGCACTCCGCTGGCCCGGCTTGTGCTTCGTTTCATTGATGCTTCGGAACAGGTGCGCCTGCTCGCAATGAACTATTTTCACATCTGCATTTTCGGAGCTCCGGCAGTACTTGGAACCTTTGCCTTGACGGGTTGGTTCATTGGCATGCAAAACTCAAGGATTCCCATGTGGGTGTCAATAGTAATCAATGTGTTCAATATTGCAGCATCGCTCACTCTCACCCGTGGTTTCGGTATGAAAATTGAGGGAGTGGCCATTGGCACACTCTCGGCTCAATGGGTTGGTTTTGTGATGGCTTTGGTGGCCGGGGCTGTGGCCTACGGATGGCCCCGTGTGGCAAGGAAACGCCTATTTAACGTGACTGAGCTCAAGAGCTTTTTCCGAATCAACACCGACATCTTTTTCCGCACACTCTGCTTGGTTGTGGTCACCCTCTGGTTCACCCGCACCGGAGCGCGACAGGGCACTGTTATGCTTGCCGCCAACACGCTGCTCATGCAGCTGTTCACCATATTCTCGTACATGATGGACGGCATTGCCTACGCCGGTGAGGCTATTTGCGGTCGTTTTAAAGGGGCGCGCGATGAAGCTGCTCTCAACCGTTCTGTGAAGGCTCTGATGCGATTCGGCCTTGGGGGAGCGCTTCTTTTCACCGTGGTTTATCTTCTTGGAGGCAATGCTCTGTTGGGGCTGCTCAGCTCCGACAAGCTTGTGGTCAACTCGGCCGCCGAGTATTTCGGGTGGGCTCTAAGCATTCCGCTGGTGAGCTTTATGGCTTTTGTGTGGGACGGTGTTATGATTGGTCTTACGCGTACGCGGGCAATGCTCGCCAGCATGGCGGTAGGAGCCGCAGTGTTTTTTCTTCTTTACGTTGTGCTTTTCCCGATGCTCGGCAATCACGGGCTATGGATTGCCTTTTTAGGTTATCTGGCTATCAGGGGAGTGGTGCTTTATTTGCTGTACTCTTCAAGATAGGCTTCGCAAGCCTGACACAGTTCGTCGTACCACTCTTGTCCAAATCGGTCGATGAGCGGCTGACGCATGAACTGGTATAGCCTTACACCTTTGGCTCGTCCAAGTGTTTCGGCGCAACGGCAAATTTTCCATCGGTGATAATTCACGGCCGTAAATGTGGGGTATTTGGTCAAACGCAGAGGGTAAAGGTAGCACGACATGGGTTTACGCATGGCGCATTTCCCTTCGCGATAGGCTTTCTCAATGGCGCACAGGCATTTTCCACCGGGGCCGTAAGTGGTGAACACACAGTTGCGGCCATCCACAATCTGAGTAACCAAGTCGCCCTCCTCGTCAATGTAGCCCACTCCGGCTTCGGCAATGCGCTCCTTTGCCGATGGGAGCAGTTGGTCCCACACCGCCGGATTGTCCTTTATCTGTTTCAGCTGTTGGTACTCGGCCTCGGTTATCGGCGCGCCGGCATCGCCCTCAATGCAACATTCGCCAAGGCATTTGTCAAGGTCGCATATAAAAAACTGTTCGGCAACGTCAAGCGTCACCAGGGTGTCCTGTATCTGAAGCATAATCTGTTCTTCGGTTGATTGTTCCATTGCTTTGTTCGGGGTGGGAGAGAAGTCATATTCCGGCTGTAACCGAGGTCACTGCCACAAGACGGTCATAGCGGGCGCCCGGTTCCCTATAATAAACTTTCACAAGATATTCGTTGGCTGTTTGGTAGAAGTTTCCTTCAATTTGGGCCGCGTCGCCTTTCAAAGAGCCGGAGGGCACGGTCACATATTGGTAGTTGTAAGCCCCCTGCTTGAGTAGCATTGCGGCTTCGTATAGGCCGGTAGCGCGGTTGAACACCATCATGGTTTCGGGCGA
>JAMPBC010000043.1 GCA_023666905.1 Bacteroides sp.
CGTTCACTGTCAGGTCGTTGCTTATGCCCTGTTGCGAGCCTTTCATTTTCAGCACGGTGTTGAACCCTACGATTTTGTAGCCCATTCCGGCCGTTATTCCGCGCTGATTGGCTTCCACAATCTGCCCGGCCGATGTGTTGAGGGTTAATGTTCGTGCATCGCGGAACTCGGCATTGAACGACATGTTGTTGTGCAGCGTTGCTGACACTCCGATAAGTGGAGCAAAACGTTCTGTTATTGCAACGGACGAGATGTTGTAAGGTGAGGAGGGAATAGGTTGCCCCGTTATTTCATCGAGCGTGAATCCCAAAGTTGAGCCGTCGGCCGAAATCCAGTTAAGATAGGAGGAGAAAGAGCCTACGGAGTAGGTACACTGATAGGCATGGGACAGTGTGAACGTTTTGAAAATTTTGCCGATTCCGCCCAGCGAAGTCAGCCCGTCGTAGGTAATTCGCCAGTTCGGCAGAATTTGAGACAGCGAAGGGAAGGGGTTGAGATACTGGGATGATGCGTTCGTTCCTGTGTAGGCAGCGAGGAACGCAGGGATGAGCACATCGGAACCGGTGCGGCTCACAGTGCCTATTTCAGGATTGAAAGCGGCTCCGGCATTCGGATTGCCGTTCATAAATCCGGAAGTAGGATAGTGCAGGCCCCGGTATTGGTTCTCGACTCTTGATGCTATTACAGGAATATTGGCCAGGAACTGGTCAAAAACATCACTTTGATAATTGTTGGCAGCCGACGACGTTTTGAGTGCGGTGGCAATTGCACAGTGGGTTTTTGTGTAGCTGCCGGCCAGCGTTGTGGGCATGTCGTCGTACATGAACTGCACTTGTTTGGTGCGGTTGTCAGTCCGGTTCCCGGTGAGTTGGATTTTGAGTCCGCGCACCGGCTCAAGAGCTATTTCCAAATTGAACTCCTGCGTGTGGGCATACAAGGCGGGCGAGGTTTGGCCGTCGGCACCGGAGAGCCATCCACGTTCCTTGGCACGGTCAATGTAGGAATCGTCAGTGAATCCGAAGGCGAAGTCAAGGCCCGGAGCCATCGGACCCCAACTGCGTGTCTGTCCGAATATGTTGCCTATGTCGGGCATGAACAGAGGCAGCGACAGAGAGTGTGTGTCGCGCCAGCGCACTGTAACCGAACGGGGCGACATGAGCAAGCGTGCACCATATTCAGCCGCTTCATCCCAGAATGTCCGCTCCTTGATAACCTCCACAATGGTGAACTTCACGTTCACCGAGTCGCGGTTGAGCACTTCAACAGAGTTCGCATCAATAATTTTGGTGCGAAGCACGTACGGCTCGTTGGTCTTCACATTGACACCGTTGATTTTTACCTTTTTGGTGCGCAGATTGTGCTTAATCACGGTTGAGGTGTCGGGCTTCAGTGCAAATGTGCGTTCAAACCGTTTCGGTTTTGGCTTGGCATTGGCCGTTTGGTTGTTGCGTCCGCCGCGTTGGTTGCGGTTAGTGGAGTTGCGGCGCGTTGAGGCAAACCGAGTGTTTACCTTCTTCAGGAATGCATTCTTGTTGTAAAGACCCTCAAGGTTTATGCGGCCGTCAATGTTCCATGTTGCCTGGTTGCTGATGGTGTTTCCAAGATTCACATCCTCCACGGTTGCTCCACGGTCCCAACGGTAAGTGGCATTGTAGGTGGCATTGGCTGAAATAAAATCAATTACCGGAATGCGATTGAACGGTGCACGGTAGGAGCCGGTGAATGTTTGGTTGTAGGCCCATGGCGTTCCCATGTGTAGAATGCTTTGCCAAACCGTGTCGCGCCATTCACGATACTTGTCGGGGAACAGTTTGCGGTTAACGGCGCCAACTGGCTCTTCGATTCGGGCCTGTGTGTTGGAATTGAATGTGAGCTGAAGCGATTTCAAAGGATTCCAGGTAATGGCCAACTGGCGGTCCCAAAGGAAGTTTTTGCTTACCGAAACGGGGAGTTGGAAGTCGACATCGGTTTCGCTGCGGGTCTGCTGTTCATAATAGTAGCGGCTCATGGTGGTGAGGAACGAAATTGAATTCGGCAGCCAGTTTATCTCCCAGTCCTTGATAAATTGCAAATTTTTGGATCGGCTCTTTATGAACTTGAAAGGCTTGATTGCTTTCACGTAGGGTGTGTAGGAGTATTGAAAGCTGCCGCGATAATCGCTAAGGTTTTCATACTCTGTGGTGGGATCGGACTTTGCCGATTTGTTGAACGAGAAGTTAACGGTGAAGTTGGCAGGGTCCCACGGCATTGGATTCTGACTCCGCACATCGAATTGGAGTCCGGAAATGCTGAAATTCTGCTGGGTTGACCGCTCGAGAGCGTAGGCCTTGATTGAATCCTGCTCATGCTTCGAGGCTCCTTCCAAAGCGTCCTTCAGAAGCACATCCTGATCAAGAGGGTTATATTTCGGAGTGGTGGTTTCTTTGGTGAACGAGTAGAAAATAGGAGCTTTTAGTTTCACTTTTTCAGGAAGGAAACGGCCCACATCGCCCTGCACAGCCATAGAATAGCGGGTGTAGTCGTCAAGACGTCGGTCGTTAAGTCCCTGATCCACGCCACCAAAGCCGGCAGTTTCATGGTGATACGTCATGTTAAGTGTGGCAATGTCCGACACGGCTATCTGGGCCGTACCGTCGGCTGCCCAGCCGCCCGAACTTTCAAAGTCGGTGACCTTGAGCTCATTCACCCACACAATTCCATCCTTGATTGATGGAGAATTGTTTCTCACACCAACCATAATAACGCGCACGTCGCTGAGCGACGGGTTTCCTTTCACCGAAATACGGTTGTTTTCATTGTCCGGGTCGCGGCCGGAATATTCAATGCCGAATCCAACGCCTTCCACTCCTTCGCGCTTGGCCTGGTTGCGCTCTTTTTTAAGGTCAACGAGGTTTTGCAACTTGCAATTGAGGAAGTTGCTTTCGGGCCACACAATGGCACGGTCAGTGGGTCCGTCGCTATAGTGACCTTCGGGAGTGAGGCGCAAAGGCACTTCATATTCATAGAAGTTGTTTTTTACGTCCGAGCCCAGACGTACGAACACGGAGAGGTCGCCATTGGCAAGCGAACGGGTATCGTCAATCAGTTTTTCTGCGTGAACCCACATTTGGAGTCGTGCATAGTTACGCAAATCTTGCGATGTGTTGCGATACACAGCGCGGGCGTCGCCGGCCTGGAGGTCGGTCACTTTCAATGACAACGATTGCTCGTTGAGCTGCACAATTTGCGATTGTCCCGGGTCGGAGATGCGGGTAACCCCGGGTGGAAGCACGTAGTTAATAGGGGTTCGTCCGGAGTTTTCCTCAATGTTAACCACAGAAACGTCAAGTTTGCCATCGGCCGGAGCATCGCCGCGATTGTTAAGATTGAAATCGTAAACACGCCAGTCGCCACGAACAAGTTCAAGCGAGGCGAAACGCAAGTGTGTGGGTTTCTTGAATCCTGTCATGAACATGCGCACAAATCGGATGGTTGAGAAGCCACTGATTGAGCCCACAATTTTTTCGTAATCGTCGAGAGGAATTTTAAACTGATACCATTCCACTTCAATTGAGCCTCCGTCGCGAGTGGGCTGGACAGACACTTGTTTGTCGGTAATATAGTTGCGGCCAACCACAAGGTCCTCCGGGCGGATTGAAACCTTGTATTGGTAATAGCGCTCGTACTCATTGAGAGTGTTGTCCTGATTAATATCCTCCACATCAGGTAGTGCGCGTGATGACTGATACAGCGGTTCGCCGGTATCTTCGGGCGAAAGTGAGTTGCCCTCTACGCCGTTGTAGCGTTTGTAGCGGTCAATGATTCCAAGGCGTTCCTCATCGTAGTCATAGCCGCGATAGAAGTGATAGTTGTCGCCCGCCGGGTCGTTGAAAGGCGAGAAGCGGTCAGCCTCCATGTCGGCCACGGTCTGGGGCGAGAGGCGCATGCGCAGTTGTTCAAGATATTTGGAGTAGGAGTCAAAGTTGAACTCTTCATCGTTGCGCAGTCCGTCCAATCCCACATCCTGATTCAAGCGGGCATCATTATTGTTGTCAAAGGCGTATGTCAGCGAGTTTTCCGAGCTTACGCGTCCCCACACAGTGGTTTTGGTGTTTTCAGTTGTCCCGTTATATGGCAAACCGTTTTCATAACTTTTCAAACCATCCTTCAAAATATCCTCCGAAACCTCGCCAAAGTTGAAGTAGAGGTCGCCACCCTCATAGTTGGGGTTCTCGGGGTCAAGGAACGGATTGAGAAGCCAGAACTGAACGTACTCAATGTTGCTCTGCTCGAAGTTGGTGTTGTCAAGACGGCGCATAATGCCACCCCAGCGCTTCTCCGGTTGGAGAAGGTTGCCTTGTTCGTCAATGTTGGTGGCATCAAGGTTGTAGGGACCTCTCTCAGAGGGGTAGAAAGAGAGGTTGAGTGTTTGGATGGTGGACGATTCGCCGTAGGTGAGCTGTCGGTCGGGATAAATTTCGCGGGAGTTGATTTCGCGCACGTAGGGGTTGCTCTGTTGCTTGAGGTCATTGCGGATGTAACCCGGCGCAAGTGATGAGTTGCGTGAGGTGAACATGCGGTCAATATAGTACCAGTTGAGCAGCGCACGGTTTTTGCCATAATCCACATTGTTCGACAGACCTGCTTCAGGGAACAATGCGTTCGAGGAGTTGTCGTATGGTGTGGATGCCAGGAACCAGGAGTAGGGCGAACGCAAGTCAATGCCTGATTGGGCCGACTCAAAGTCGTCAATGTAAGAGCTCCCCTTGTTACTGCCGCTCTTTTGCTGGTGAGGCATAAGTTGGGCAAATTCACCTTGAAGTGTGATGCGCGATGGCGCCGTGGCATTGACCGTGGGGATTTTATTGACAAGATTTGTGAGCCACATGAAATCCTTGTTGTAGGCAAAGTTCAGTCCCCACATGGTGTTGTTCACTGTTTCATCGCCAATGTTCACTTTCTCCGTGAGTGCTTTCTCTCCGTAATGCAGCAAGGTTCCCCCCAAAGTGAAATTATCGCTGAACTTGTAGCTCAAATCTAATCCAAGGAGCGTTTTCCGTTGGGTGGAGAACATTGATTGGTTTTCAAGTGTCACGCTGATGCTTTGACCCGAGTCAATGATGCTTTGATTCGTAATGGTCACAATGCCCATTGAGTAGTCTACCGTGTAGTCGGAGTTCTCGGTAAGAACCACACCTCCGGCGGTAACCACAACCGAACCGCGGGGGACGTTCATGGAATTGAGTCGGATTTGAGAGCCCGACGAGGCTTGATATTCACCGGTGAGGGTGAATTTATTTTTGTCGGCAAACTGGCGGGCCACAACCAACGTGGAGTCATACAACTCTTGATAAACATATTGTTTGGCCAGTTCGGGATTCCCTATCTTTGAAGCCAGGTGCGAGCCGAACGGTTCTACAACAGGAAATATCACCTTGCCCGATGAGGACAGGATTGTGTAGCCCTCCACATAGTCAAAAAAGCCGTCGGAGTTCGACTGCTGATTGGAGTCAAGGCGGTCAAGGTTCATCACCTGAAGAAGAGGCTTGTCGGAAATGCCCGGCACGGGGAGATAGTTTATTTGTGTACCGGTGGTGTCCGAAAGATATTTCACCTGCAGCTTGAAGTTTTGTTGTTGCAGCTGATAGGCTCCAAGCGAGTACACGTTTTTCATCATCAGTTTCCAGATTGGAAGCGATGTTGAAATGGTGGTTCCCTTAAGCATTTTCACATACAGCGACTGTGCCGTGGTGGTGATGTCGCTTGAAAATTCACCCACCTGGTAAACTTTGCCATTGTAAGTGTACTCGTAAGCCACGCCCACAACGTCGTCGCTATTCATTTGGCTTTTGAACGAAATGTAGCCGAGTGTGGAGTTAAGCGTGTATTCGTTTTCGCTGAGCAAGCGGGCACTTTCCACTTTTTCGTAGTCGTGTCCGCCTTCAATGCCGTATGCTGCCAAGGGTTGAAGAACCTGAGTTACGTCGTTGATGTTTCTTGCGTCGGGATATTCTGTTTTTATTGTGGAAATCAGATTGTTGGAAGCGTTGCATGGGTTAGGGTAGGCCGGGTCGCCAATCCAATAGTTGTTTGCAAGAACGGAGTTTTCGCCCAAATCCATGAATGCCACCACGTTTCGGCTCTGATTGAAGTTGCCGGTTTTGTTGGTGACCCACACCTCCACGCGAGTAATCTGGATGCCTGAAGCAACGTAAGGAAGTTTTGAAGCCCAGCGGTCGTAGTTATCGCGAAAATAATGGGCTAGGAAGAAGTGGCGGTTTTGGTCGTACTCATCGGCGCGAACCTCAAATGCCGTGGTCTGAGCTCCACCCTTGGTGGATATTGAACGGGACTCGGAGTTTTGCTGCGAAACAAGGGCCGTGGCGGTGAGTTTGCCGAACTGCAGTTTGGTTTTCAAACCGAACAGGGCCGACGAGCCGCGTATGAGCGACGACCCGGTGGTGAGGCTAACATTACCGGCCTCAATGCTTTTCACAATGTCATCCTCTTTACCTTCGTACTGAAGCTTGATGTTTTTTGAGTCAAAATCGAAGGTTGCATCGGTGTTGTAAGTCATGTTGAAGTTCATGCGGTCGCCCACCGATGCCTGTACGGTTGCCTGGATTTTTTGGTCGAAGTCAAAGAATGTGTGCCGGCGAGAACTCAACGACAGTGCGGGATTGTCCGTCTTGTTTGACTTTATGCCCATGTCAATCTGCACTGAACCTTGTGTTTTAAGTCTCACGCCGCCGGGACCGAAAATTTTTTCAAGCGGACCCAGCGCAAAATTCATGTCAAGAATATCAAATGGCTTTTTCTCCTTTTGTGTCAATGCCTCGGAATTGCGTTTGCGGTAATATTCCTGCATTGATTTGCGTGTCTGCCAGTCATTGTACTGCTGCGGAGTGAGAATGAACGGAGTGGTGATGTCCATGTCGCCCACGCGCGTGCGTATAATGTAGTGACCCGTTTCCGGGTCATAGTCAGTTACAGTGCGCACGTTTGAAGGTGTGGCAAGGTCATTGGCAAACTCGCGCCCCATGAGCTCCTCGTAGCCCTGTGGCACGGTTTGCATCACGGGCGAGGGCAACATTATCGAATCAATCAATGGTAGCGGAGGGGGTGGGGGAGCCGGGGGAGTTGCCTGAGGCTTATAATATTGTGCATCGGCAAACAACGACGCACCAACTGCCAACACTGCCAGCAATGTCAGCATCAGCCATCGGCCTATTCCAAGTCCGCGTTCGGTCACGCGGTTATGTTGTTGAGTTATGTCGTTGTCGTTATTAACCACTGCAAGGTTTTTCGGGTTTGTGCAGGTTGCTGCGCATCCCGTTTTGGGCATTGCCTGTCTTACATCATTGCCAGAGCTTTCTTTATGGCTGTCTCCACCTTGACAAGCGGGTCGACCTCGAAAATCTTTTTCAGAACCTTGTGGCTCTGCTGGCGTGTGAATCCAAGCATTGTGAGAGCGGCCAAAGCCTCCTCAAACACTTCCGTTTCGGGTGCGGGCTGCAATAATAACGTATTGTCTGACGGTTTTATTTTATCGCGAAGGTCAACAATGATGCGTTGGGCGGTTTTTGCCCCTATTCCCTTCACGGTTTTAAGCCTGCTGTGGTCGCCGCCCACAATTATCGACTCCAGTTCCGGTGCCGGGATTGACGACAAAATCATGCGGGCGGTGTTGGCTCCAACCCCCGACACTCCAATCAATGCTCGGAACAGAGCCCGCTCCTGTTCCGAGAGAAATCCGTAGAGCTGGTATGCATCCTCGCGAATAGCTTCATGAACAAGCAGCTTTGTTTCCTTCAGCCCATTCAGCGATGTGTACGTGGGAAGAGTTATGCACACCATGTAGCCTACGCCGGCTTTGTTTTCAATAACAGCGTATGTGGGGGTCAGTTCGGCAATATCACCTTTTATATATTCAATCATGTTATTCTTCGGTTAGGCTTCATTATATAGGCTTCAATTAAAACAAGGAGAGCTGCCAAACTGACGCTCTCCTTGCCCGGTTCGCTATGTTAGCAGCGAACATAAGTTTGTTATTTGCATGCATGAGTTTTAGCCCGGAATGATAGCTTCGCTGGGGCATACTTCAGCACATGAACCGCACTCAATGCAAGTGTCGGGGTCAATGTGATAGATGTCACCTTCAGAGATAGCCTCAACGGGGCATACGGGAAGACAAGTTCCGCAAGCAACGCATTTGTCAGTAATTACGTAAGCCATGATGATAATTTTTTAGTTAGATAAATGTTTTTACGAATGATATTTTTACTGTGCAAAAGTAATCCTATTTTTTGAAAAATCCACCTCATTACAACATATTTTTTTAGAGCCTGTCCCATAATATATGTTAACGCTGAGGTCGCATATCTCGGAGGGATTTTGAAGTTGACGTGAGAGAGCAATGCTGTGGCATTGTGACTGAGCGACAGCTTCAAAAGCACCCGGGTGATGCGAGACGAGAGTAATTTCCTTTGCTGCAATGCGTTAGTTGTATATGAAACCTTATACTCTCCTAAACATCAAACAAAAGCGTTGGCTTAAATCCTACTGTTTAAAAGTCGGTATTAAGCTGAATATAAGAAAGTTTGAAGGTATAATATATATTTTGAAGAGCGGTAGCCGGTGGAGATTATTGCCTCCGCGTTTCGGCAATTGGAAGAGCGTTTATCATTCTTTCAGAAGAATCAGTGAGGGCCTGTGGTTTAGCCGAATGCCAAAACACTTGCTCAACGTCAGACGTAAACGCATAAAGGCCGTAAGCGAAAAAATCCTCGTTTCAACTAACCAATCACATATTACATTTACGGGCGGTGGAAGTTCCCATCGCCTCGGCCATCCTTTGGCATCTTTGTCCGTGCTCTTCGGTCGTGTACATCAAACACACTCCCTCGTCGCCCTAACAAATCTGCTCAATGGCTGACCGCCTCAGCGTAAACATATATTACGGGATAGGCTCTTATTTTTCACTTCAATTTACACTCATTCAAGCAGCCATCATTGTAGACCAGAGGGCGTATTCGTCTGTTTGAATAGCAAATTGCAACCGAGCATGCGAAATTTAACTAAATTTAAGGACCTGTTTTCGGTTTTTGATAATGTAATATTTCATATATTTGCAACATGTTTGAATCATAACCAACCTAACTATGGATATTAATAAAATTATGAGTTCTCTGGAGATGAAACATCCCGGAGAAAAAGAATACCTTCAGGCCGTCAAGGAAGTGTTGATGTGCGTTGAAGATGTCTACAATCAGCATCCCGAATTTGAAAAGGCCCGTATCATCGAACGCATGGTGGAACCCGACCGTATTTTCACATTTCGTGTCACCTGGACCGACGACCGCGGCGAAGTGCAAACCAACATCGGTTACCGCGTTCAGTTCAACAATGCCATTGGCCCCTACAAAGGCGGCATCCGTTTCCACGCTTCGGTCAATCTCTCGATTCTTAAATTCCTCGGATTCGAGCAGACATTTAAAAATGCACTTACCACTCTTCCCATGGGTGGCGCCAAAGGTGGCTCCGATTTCTCGCCCCGTGGTAAAAGCGATGCCGAAATCATGCGTTTCTGCCAAGCCTTCATGCTTGAACTTTGGAAAAACATTGGCATTGACCGCGATGTTCCTGCCGGCGACATAGGCGTTGGTGGACGCGAGGTAGGTTACATGTATGGAATGTACAAAAAGCTTCGCAATGAATGTGACGGCTCAATGACCGGAAAAGCTCTTGAGTTCGGCGGCTCACGCATCCGTCCCGAAGCAACCGGTTTCGGTGCCCTCTATTTCGTACAGAGCATGCTCGCAGCCAAAGGCGATGACATTAAAGGCAAAACCGTTGCCATTTCCGGATTCGGTAACGTGGCTTGGGGCGCAGCTCTCAAGGCCACTGAACTCGGCGCCAAGGTTGTTACAATATCCGGCCCCGACGGCTATGTTTACGATCCAGACGGCATTTCCGGCGACAAGATAACCCACATGCTATATCTCCGTTCAACCGGCGATGACATTGTTGCGCCTTATGTTGAACAGTTCCCCGGTGCTACATTCTTCCCCGGCAAGAAGCCCTGGGAACAGAAAGTTGACATCGCTTTGCCTTGCGCTACACAGAACGAGCTTGATGGCGAAGATGCCAAGATGCTCGTTGCCAACGGCGTGCAAATGGTTGCCGAGGTGTCGAACATGGGATGCACCCCTGAAGCAATTGACACCTTCATCTCTTCAAAAACAACCTATGCTCCCGGTAAGGCTGTAAATGCAGGTGGCGTTGCCACTTCCGGATTGGAAATGAGCCAGAATGCCATGCACCTTCAGTGGTCGGCCGAAGAAGTTGACCAGAAACTCCACGGCATTATGCGTGAAATCCATGCCCAGTGCTTGAAATATGGCACCGAGCCCGATGGCTTCATCAACTACATGAAAGGCGCCAACATTGCAGGCTTTATGAAAGTGGCAAATGCCATGATGGGTCAAGGCGTAATCTGAGATCAGTAAAATATTCCAATAAATAAAGCGGGGTAAAGAATTCAATTCTTTACCCCGCTTTATTAAGAGTCCATTCGATAAGGAATGTTAAAGCCGGGGTCGCATATCCTCGAAGG
>JAMPBC010000044.1 GCA_023666905.1 Bacteroides sp.
CCCACCGAGATATGCGACCTCAGCGTTAACATATATTATGGGACAGGCTCTAAAATTGAGTGGAATAATTTGCTTAAATTTGTTGCGGAAATGAGCGGAAAGGGCGAGAAATTTTTCAGGTTCAAGCATTTCACAATGTTGAATGATGTGAAAGGGCTGAAGATTGGCACTGACGGTGTTTTGTTGGGAGCCTGGGCCGGCGTTGCATCGGCCGGCGATGTGTGGGATGTTGGTGCCGGCACCGGATTGATTTCCCTGATGCTTGCTCAACGCTACAACAACAGTGTGACGGCTTTTGAATGTGATGCGGAGGCATGCGAGGTTATACGACGCAACTTCCGTGAGTTCCCTATAAAAAACGGGAGATTGACAGTTGTAGAGGGGGATGTGTTTCAAACGTCGGAGGATGTAAAAGAGAATCCGAGTGTGATTGTTTCCAATCCTCCATTTTATGCAACGGAACGTTCGTTGGCGGCCTTGGGCGATGCGCGCGACAAGGCCAGACGGGAGGGGCGACTTTCAGCAGTGAGCCTTATTAAGCTTGCAGCGAAAAAGCTTTTGCCGGGCGGACGTCTGTTTCTGATTTCGCCCAGCGACCGCGAGGATGAAATAGAGTGGCATTGCTCACTGGAGAAGCTGTATGTGAGCCGCAGATGCTTTGTAACGAGTAAGGAAGGGAAACAACCATTCAGAATTATGTGGGAAATAATCACCGACGCATGTGAACCTCAAACGGAACGACTCTGCATAAGAAACAGCGCGGGGGAGTTTACAGAACAATATAAGGAACTTACAAAAGATTACTACATTTGGATATGATGAATAACGCTACAGAGAATAATTTGAGATTTATGTTGCGTCCGGTTCAGCGAGGACTGTTGTTGTTGCTTCTTGTGCTGCTGGGCTACGTTGTGGCAAGCGTGCTTTCGGCACTGGTGCTCGGTCGTGAGGTGACGGCGGCAAGGGTGAGCATTGTGACAGTGGTGCAAGACATATTTGTTTTTATTGTTCCGGCACTGGTGGCAGCACTGCTGTCGACCCGCCGTCCGGCGGAGCTGTTAGGCATTGATGTACGCCCCGGGGCAGCGGCAGTAATTGTGGCTCTTCTGTGTTTGCTATGCTCCATACCGGCCATGAATATGGTGGTGGATTGGAATGCCAACGTGGAGTTGCCGCGCGGACTTGGCGAAATGGCTAACTGGATGCGGGCCATGGAGGAGTCGGCCAACAATACGCTTAAAGTGCTGTTTGGCAACGGGAGCGTGATGAATCTCATAATGGCATTGCTTGTGGTTGGCGTTTTTGCAGGCTTTTCGGAGGAATTGTTGTTCCGTGGCGCTATTCAGCGAATGATGATAACGGCTAATGTGAATGCACACGTGGCCATTTGGGTAACTGCGTTTATTTTCAGCGCCGTGCATCTTCAGTTTTTTGGATTTGTGCCCCGCTTACTGCTCGGTGCGATGTTCGGTTACATGGCATGGTGGAGCGGCTCGGTTTGGCTTTCAGTTGCGGCCCACGTTACCAACAATGCTCTTGCTGCCACGAGCATGTGGTTAACTGCGAGAGGAGCAACCGACGGAATGCTTGAACTGAACAAGTGCGGGACTGAGTCGCCGCTATTGGTAGTGACAAGTGTGATTGTTACCGCCACAATGTTAGCAATCCTTTACAAGATTACAAGGCGCAAAAAAATCCCGGCCACCGCAGATTGATGACCGGGAAATGTGTGTGTGTGATTTCAGAACAGGTTACGCACCCTTAACACCGCCTTTAAGGCCACCCTTTACGCCACCTTTAACACCGCCGCCCATTGCGAAGATGTTTTGGTCGTAACTGATGGTTTTCTTGCTTTGCTCGCGTTTGCGTTTGAGAGCCAGCTTGACAAGGCGGTCCATAAGTTTATCGAAGGAAATACCGGTCGCTTCCCAAAGATAGAACGAGAGTGAACCGGGAATGGTGTTGATTTCGTTGACATAGATGTTGCCATTGTCGGCATCCATGATGACGTCTACGCGGCTAACACCATGGCATGAGAGAACGCGGAATGTTTCGCCGGCAAGGAAACGGATGCGGTTGCTGACATCGCCAGGGAGATCGGCAGGGATGCGTTTTTGAGAAGCCTGCATGCCTTTTGCGCCTTTTGTGCCGCCCATGTATTTATCCTGATAAGAGAGGATTTCGCCGCTCTTGATGGGCTCCTCGCACACGGAAGTTTGATAGTCATCGCAATCGCCAAGCACGGAGCAGTTGACTTCATGAAGGTTTTCAATCATGTGCTCGACAATGATTCGAGTGCTGTAACGCTCGGCATCGTTTACGCGGTCAATGAGCTGCTCGCGGTTAACGGCGCGACCGATGCCAACGCTTGAGCCAAGATTGGCGGGCTTTACAATGACGGGGTAGCCAAGCTTGGATTCCACGGATTCAATGAGTTTATCGCGAGATGAGAACCACTGCTTGTCGGTGAACCAAACGTAGTCAACCACCGGAACATCACAAGCCTGGAGAATCATTTTCATGGTGATTTTGTCCATGCCGTTGGCCGATGCAAGAACGTTGCAACCGGCGTAGGGAATACCGATGGCGTCAAGAATGCCTTCGAAGGTGCCATCCTCGCCATAGGAACCGTGAAGCACGGGGATAACGACATCGAGTTTGGCAGCCACGTTAGAGCCAAAGTGCTTGCGTTTACGGAGATATAGGTTATAATCGTCGCGCACGGGCTCCATGTAAACCTCTTTGCACTTTTCGAGAAGAGCGGGGATGTTGCGATAATTGGCCACATCGAGCAGAGCCTCGCCGGTGTACCACCGTCCCTGCTTGGTGATGTAGACGGGGGTTACATCGTAGACAGAGCGATCAATTGCGCTCATGGCCTGGGAGGCGGATATTACCGAAATTTCATGTTCAGTGGAGCATCCTCCAAAAAACACGCCTATGTTTGTTTTCATTGTTGGTTTATGAATTGGATGTATAAAGGATGATTGATTAATTCGGAGTTATTTGAAAGTGTCAGGGAGATCATTCTCGTAGAGCACGGTGTCGCCTGGACGGGCCATTGAGGTCATTGTTTGCTGAGCCTCATTGAATGTAGCGGCGGAGATAACCTTAACGTTTGACACGCCTGCTTGTTCAATGCCTTCGGTTATGGCCTGATGATTGTAATTGCCTACGATGATTGCCACGTCGACGCTACGGGCAATTTTTTCGCCAAAAGCTTTATTGAGCGCGAACTGCTCGGGGCCGAGTTCAATCATGCCGGGGGTGATGATGAAGCGGGTGCCCTGAGTCATGGCGGCAAGAACGTCGAGAGCCATGGCTGAACCGGTGGGGTTGGAGTTGTAGGCATCGTCAATGATGGTGATTCCGCCGGGAGTACGCTTTATGGTAAGGCGATGTTCCACTTGCTCTATTTTTTCAACAGCATAGCGGATTTTATCTTCGGGGACTTCGAGGTAGAGAGCCACAATGACGGCAGCGAGGAGATTGGACACATTGCACTCGCCAACAAGGCGGGTGTGGAACTGTATTTCACGTTCACCACCCTTGATTGTAAATGTGGTGCCGGTGGGGGAGTAGGTGATGTTTTCAGCGCGGAAATCGACTGCAGAGCCGCCGGTGGCCACGCCGTAACGAACACACGTTGTGTTTGTTACTTCGCGATTGGCAATGAAAGGGAAATCGTTGTTGACAACCAGCAGGCCGTCGGCGGGAAGAGCGTCGGCTAACTCGAATTTTGTACGCTGAACGTTTTCAATGGTCTTGAATGATTCAAGGTGCTGGGGACCGACAGCGGTTATCACGCCTATTTGAGGATGAACAAGGTCGCAAATTTCTTTGATGTCGTTAGGTTGCTTGGCACCCATTTCACAGATAAACACTTCGGTGTAAGGTTTCATCATTTCGCGGATGGTGCGGATAACGCCGAGGGTGGTGTTGAAGCTGCCGGGGGTCATAAGCACATCGAACTTTTCGGAGAGTATGCGTTCAAGGTAGTGCTTGGTGCTTGTTTTGCCGTAGCTGCCGGTGACGCCAATCACGGTAAGCCCCGGGATGGAGCGGAGTTTGGCGGCGGCTTCATTGTAGAACTTCCGGTTAATCGCTTTCTCCACAGGGGAGAGAATTATGATTGCCAGCATGGCGAAAATGTGGGAGGCGCAGTAGCTGAACAAAATGGCAATCAAGCAATTGAATGCGGCATAGTCAATTGAGCCGAATTTACGGCTGATGCAGAAAACCAAAGCACAGACAATGAGTGCGAGCAGAATCATTGCAGTGAAGATTCGGCGCACACGACGGGTCCACACAAGTGGTTTTTTGTATTTCTTGCGCAACAGGAACGAAGCATTGACAAAACCGAAGATGCCCATGAGAATCATTATGGGCAACTGGCCGACAAAGCTGACCATGGAGAGGAAAGCAACGCAGAGCCCGATTAGTCGGGGATAGGAAGTGGAATCGCCGGAAGTTCGCAACCAGCGAAGATAGCGTTCGTTACGATAGGAGTTTTGCTGCAACATCATAAGGTCGCGTGCAAATTCAGCCAAAAGATTGGTGACCAGGGCGGCTGCTACGAGGATATAGAAAATCAATACCATTGAAAATTCAATCAAGCTGTTAAAAAACTATTAAGAACGGCTGCAAATTGGTGAGGATTGTCAAGAAAGCTGTAATGACCGCATCCGGGGAAGCTGACCAAACCGGCATCGGGGATGAGTTTTTCCATTGTTTTGGCGTCGGAAAGGGGAGTCGCGGTGTCGTTTTCGCCCCAAATAAGGAGGGTAGGGGCTTTGATGAGCGGCATGACGTGTTTCAGGTCCTCGTTAACTACTTTGCTGAGAATGGCGCGCATGCGGGGGGAAGCCGCGGCATAGTCGGCCGATGCCCGCTTTTTGCGTTTTGCTTCAATAATCTTCTCGGCTTTTTCAGCTCCAAAAAGCAGCTTGGTGAGATGCTTGGAGGTCTTGAAGCTGTAGACTTTGAGATAATACCTGAGGGAGCGTTTTGGCTTCACGCCGGCAGCATCTACCAGAATAAGCTTGCGGACAGGATTGCGCGAAGCGTAAAGAATGCCTACACGTCCGCCAAATGAGTGGCCGAGCAGAATGGGGTTTTCAATGCCGAGTTTGCTGACAAATTCCTCGATTAGTTCGGTGTATTGCTCCACACCCCAAACATCGGTAGGTTCGGGGGAGTCGCCAAACCCGGGGAAGTCGACGTTGAACACCTCGCAATGGCCTTCGGCCACGGCCGCAATGGATGCGAGGGTGGAATTGTTACAGCCCCAACCGTGCATGAGCACAATGGGCTGTCCGCTTCCGGAGCGGGTGTAATTGAGCTTAACTCCTTTGATTTCAATGTTGCTTGTCATGATGCTCACAAAATTGCCACAAAGTTAAAAATAAAAGTTGAGATATGTTGAAATTATTACTATCTTTACTCTTAAAATTCAAGGAGGACAACAATGATTGGAGCAATAATTATTCTTTCAATAGCATGCTTGGGGCTGATGATTGCTGCAGGTGCTCTGTATGCCCGTAGCGAGAAAACCCAGACACAGCTGATTGAGGCTTACAGCAAGATTCCGGAGCTGCGTGAGCGTGCGGCCCGTGAGGAGGTTAGAGCCGATGCGGCGGAAAAGATGTTGAAGCAGATGCAGCAGGAGCAGGCGAGGATTGATGCGGCAACGACCCGAAGGCAACAGGAGGATGCACAACAAGCCGAAACAAGGTTCAGGCTGCTGGCCAACGAATTGCTTTCGGCTCATACAGAGCAGTTGCGCCTGCGTAACGAAACGGGGCTGAATCAGTTGCTAACGCCGCTGAAGGATGACATTGAGCGATTCAGACGTCAGGTTACTGATTTTTATGGGAAGGAGGCGGCAGAGCGTTTTTCGTTACAGGAGAAGATTAAAGAATTGATTGAAGCCAACCGAAGCATAGGCTTGGAGGCCAGAGAGCTGTCGAACGCCTTGCGTGGGAACTCGAAGATACAGGGGGACTGGGGCGAAATGGTGCTGGAGCGGATTCTTGAGGATTCCGGACTGAGAGAGGGGGAGGAGTATGAAATTCAAAAGCAACGCGATGATGCCGGACGGGTTTTGAAAGATGACACGGGGCATCAGCTGCGTCCGGACGTTGTGGTGAAATATCCCGGCGGGAGAGTTATGGTGATTGACTCGAAAGTGTCGCTGAAGGCGTTTGTGGAATATGTGAACAGCACGGGCGATTCCGAGCGCGAGCGGTTTGGCAAACTACACTTGACCAGCATGTTGAAACACATTACAGAGCTTGCGGAGAAGAAGTATCAGGACTACGTGGGCAGGCAGAGGCTTGATTTCGTGATGATGTTTGTGCCGAACGAAAATGCCTACTCCACGGCCATGATGCTTGACCCGGGACTATGGCAACGCGCCTACGAGAAACGGGTGCTGATGGTTTCGCCTACGCAGCTTGTGGCCTCGCTGAAAATTGTTTATCAACTTTGGACACAAGACCGACAGACGCGTAACGCCATTGAGATTGCCGAGCGCTCCGGGGCGATGTACGACAAGTTCGTGGGCTTTGTGAGCGACATGGAGAAGATTGAACGCTCACTCCAAACAACCAATGCAGCTTACGAGTCGGCAATGAAGAAGTTACGCGACGGAACGGGCTCGCTGATTGTGAGAGCGGAGAAGCTTAGGGAACTCGGCGTAAAGGCCTCGAAGCGGCTACCGGGATAGTGCTGAGCAAACGTTTAAATCCGTGGGGGAACGCGGTTGTCAAGCGTAGTCCTTGAGCATGTCGCGGAGGCGGTGACGGGCGTAAAAGATTCGGCTTTTCACGGTGCCAACAGGGAGCGCCATGCGCTTGGCTATTTCGCTGTAACGGTAACCGGCCAATGCCATGGAGAAGGGAATGCGGTAACCATCGGGGAATGACTGGATGGCATTGTGGACTTCGATTACGGTGTAGGAGTTTTCGGGTGAGGGATAGGTTGTACGGTCATCGGCAGTGTTAAGTTGGTAAGAATCATCGGAGTTATCGAGGGTTACGACGCTTTTCACCGCACGGCGATAGTTGTTGATGAAGATGTTGCGCATGATTGTGAACACCCAGCCTTTGAAGTTGGTGTTATCGTGGTACTTGTCTTCATTGTCAAGGGCTTTCAGGGTTGTGTCCTGAAGCAGATCGCTTGCATCTTCTCTGTTGGAGGTCAGGAGATAAGCAAAATTATAGAGGTGGGTCTGCATGCCCAGAAGCTGTTGTTGGAAAATTTTGTGTAGCATGAGAGAGGTTTAGAGTTAGTTGTTGAAGCGTATTTGATGATAAATTCCTTTTAGTAAAACTTTAACTCCTGAGGGGGGAATTATGTTTTGGTTTTTAGGGTAACATAAGGGAATTTTGAGAGAATTAACATGGAATTTTAACCATTTTCACGTTAATGAACGAACTGTGTGAAAAGAAAGGGTTAAATAATAGCTGACATGCGGAATAAATTGCGTAATTTTGCAAATAATTATAGACTACTAAACGGAATTGTGCCCGGAAATCGAAGTGTTTTAAGCTGGCTTCAGCATGGCTTTGATGAAGGGCTTTGGATAAATCAATGGATAAGCAGGAGCTTCTTGACCGCCGCTATTTGCGCATGGCTACCATTTGGGCCGAAAATTCATATTGCATCCGCCGGAAGGTGGGGGCGATATTGGTGAAGGACCAGATGATTATTTCCGATGGGTTCAACGGAACGCCCGCCGGATTCGAGAATGTGTGTGAGGATGAGCAGAGCGGACTTACGAAGCCGTACGTGCTTCACGCCGAGGCAAATGCCATTACCAAGGTGGCGCGGAGCAACAACTCGTCGGAGGGTTCGACGCTGTATGTTACGGCCTCGCCCTGCGTGGAGTGCTCGAAGTTAATTATCCAGGCCGGAATCCGCAGGGTGGTGTATAATGAACTTTATCGGATTTCAGATGGAATAGATTTGCTTGTACGCGCCGGAGTTGAGTGCGTGCATGTACCGGATTTGTAAGAAAACACATTAGAATAAGTGATGGATAAAAACACGGGAGGCATCAAGGTTTGGATGCCGTTGATAATAGCGGCCTCGCTGGCTGTGGGAATTTTCATTGGTTCGGCATTTTTCGGCAGCAGGAAATCGTATGGTCCTGTTTATGATAAAATTGCCGCTATAATGCAGCTTGTGGAGGATGAATATGTTGATGTGATTGACACGGACAGTTTGCTTGAAGCGTCGATTACAGAGATAATAGAGAAGCTTGACCCACACTCCAGTTATATCAAGGCGGAAGACCTTCAGGCTGTGAATGAGGACCTTGACGGCTCGTTCAGCGGTATTGGCATATCTTTCAACATGTTGACGGACACCATTACGGTGCTTGAGGTTATTTCGGGCGGCCCGTCGGAAAAAGTCGGATTGCTGGCCGGCGACAGGGTGATTTCAATCAATGACACGATTGTGGCCGGCATGGGATGGTCGAACGAGAAAGTTATCAAGACACTGCGTGGCGAAAAGGGCTCCAAGGTGAAACTCGGCGTGGCAAGAGATAATACGGACAAGTTGCTCAATTTTGAAGTGACACGCGGCGACATACCGGTGACGTCGATTGATGCCAGCTTTGTGGCCGAGGATGGCATAGGGTATGTGAAGGTGAACAAGTTTGCCCGAAATACTTACATGGAATTTCTTAATGCATTGGTGGAGCTTTCGGGCAAAGGGGCCAAGAAGTTTATCATTGACTTGCGAGGTAATGGCGGCGGTTTCATGGAACCGGCTATCTTCATGGCCAATGAGTTTTTGGAGAAAGGGAGCTCAATTGTTGCCACACACGGACGCGTGGAGGATGTGGAAAGCGAGATATATGCCGACGGTTCCGGAGCTTACCAGGATGCTGAACTGATTGTGATGCTTGATGAGTTTTCGGCCAGTGCGAGCGAAATTTTTGCCGGGGCCATACAGGATAATGACCGCGGACTGATTGTTGGACGGCGCTCGTTTGGAAAAGGATTGGTTCAAAGACAGATTGACTTGCCCGACATGAGCGCCTTGCGACTTACGACGGCGCGATACTACACTCCGTCGGGACGCTGCATACAGAAGCCATACGAGTTGGGCAGCAACCTGAGCTACAGCATGGAGATTGCCGACAGATTCCGACATGGCGAGGATTTTAATCCGGACAGCATTAAGTTTGACGCCACGCAGACATTTAAAACGCTTGGCGGCCGTACCGTTTACGGCGGTGGCGGAATAATGCCAGATATATATGTTCCCAATGACACGACCGGGATTACGAGCTATTATATTGATGTGTTTAACGCCGGACTGCTTCAGAAGTTTGCATTTAATTATGCCAACAGTAACAGAAACCGACTGCGCGGAGCTAAATCGGTGAAAGAGCTGCTGACGCTGTTGCCGTCGGACGACACTCTGATTCAGGATTTTGCCGACTATGCTTATAAGAATAATAAAATAGCACCAAGGTGGTACTACATAAACATTTCACGTGATTTGATTGTTAATCAACTGAAAGCGCTGATTGCAAGGGATGCTTTGGGCACGTCGGCCTACTATGAGGTGATAAGTGACTCGGACAAGGCTTTCAATCAGGCTAAAAAACAGTTTTCTACCGCGAACACGAAGTTTCCGGTGGTGATTGATAAATTTAAATCGAAATGAACAAGGATGACATACGCAGGCGGGTTAAGGCTCGCAAAAGACTTCTGACAGAGATTGAGCGCAACGAGGCTGCAAGCCGGGTGTTTGAACAGCTTGAACGGATTGCGGCCTTTGCCTTAAGTAACAATATCCTAATTTACAATTCTTTGCCGGACGAGCTTTCAACCCGCGGTTTCATTGATAAGTGGAGCGGGAGCAAGAGGTTTTTCCTTCCAAGGGTGAACGGTGTTGACTTGGATTTGCTTCCCTACGAAAAGACTTCGCTGAAAATGGGGGCTTTTCACATTGAAGAGCCCACGGGCGATGACATTTCAGACCCGCGAGAGATGGAACTAATTATTGTGCCGGCTGTGGCGTATGACCGTTCCGGAAACAGGATAGGGCGCGGCAAGGGGTTTTATGACCGATTGCTGCCTCGGAGCAATGCCTACAGAATAGGGGTGGCTTACGATTTCCAATTATTTGATGAGTTGGAAGTTGATGAGATGGATGTTCCGGTGGATATGGTTATTACGGAAACGAGCATAATAGTCAGGAAAAAATCGACCAGGGATATTTAACCGCAGCGATAACATTACAATAGGAGAATATACTTAGAGTCCATTCGATAAGGAATGTTAAAGCCGGGGCGGACTATCATTGAGCA
>JAMPBC010000045.1 GCA_023666905.1 Bacteroides sp.
GACGATGTAAGGGCGATGCCTCGGCGCCATATTTACGGTCGCCCGAAATGGGGTGCCCGAGGTCTTTGAAGTGCACGCGAATTTGATTTTTGCGACCGGTGTCGAGTTCCACCTCCATGAGTGAGAATTTACCGTTGCCCTGCAAGGTCTTGTAACGGGTAACGGCAAGCCGGCCTTTGGCAGGGTCGTCGGTGGAATAGACTTCATATTGCGAGTTTTCAACAAGGTAACTCCGCACGGTACCGTCAGGCGGAGTAACTTCACCCTCCACCACTGCCACGTAGGTGCGGTTAATGACCATGTTGTTCCAATTGTGCTGCATGCGCTCCTTGGCTTCCATGGTTTTTGCAAACATCATCAGGCCGGAGGTGTCGCGGTCAAGGCGGTGAACAATGAAAATTTTATTTTTCGGGTCGGACCACTTCACGTATTCTTTAAGAATGGAGTAGGCGGTACCGTCCGATTTCTTTTCATTACCCATGGAGAGCAATCCGTAGCCTTTGTTCACCACAATAATGTCGTTGTCCTCATAGACAATTTTCAGGCGGCGATTGTAGAACACTTTGAACTCGTGGGTGAAATTGATTTTAACAGAGTCGGCCGAAGTGATGGGATGATTGAACTGGCGCACCGGACGGCCGTTGACAGCCACCTGATTATGGGCAAGATACTGCTTGATTTTGGTGCGTTTGGCATCGGGAAGCGATGCCATGAGATGCTCCATGAGTGTTGTGGGAGCCGGCACGGGTAACTCTTTCACCACCTCGGGTTTTATGCCTCCGCGCCTGCCGGAGAGGAACGAGTGCGACTGTTTTGCCATGAATATTTACTTTTTTGCTTTGCGACGTGTAACGGTTCGCTTTGGCTTGGCGTCCTGGTCCCGGACAATGTCCATGCACTGCTGCAGAGTGAGCGAGGCCGGGTCAGAGACCGTTTTGGGTATTTTGTAATTACTTTTCTTATAGCTGATGTAGACACCGTAGCGACCGTTGAGAATTTGAAGTTCGGGGTCGTCGCTGAAAGTTTTGACAATTTTTTTGCTGTCGGCTTCGCGTTTGGCCTTAATCAAATCAATGGCCCGGTCAAGTGTCACTTCCATGGGCGACAAATCCTTTGGCAGCGACACAAATTTGCCGGCGTGCTTGATGTAGGGACCGAATCGACCTACGGCCACACTTACATCGGCATCCTCGAACTCGCCGAGAGCGCGGGGGAGTTCAAAAAGCTTCAAAGCTTCTTCAAGAGTGATGTCGAACACCGACTGGTCCTTTCTGAGGGGAGCGAAACGGGGTTTCTCGTCATCGGCACTGTCGCCAATCTGCACCACGGGGCCGAAACGGCCAATTTTCACCGACACAGGCTTTCCGCTCTGCGGATCTGTTCCGAGCATACGCTCGCCCACCTTGTGTTCCAGGCGCATGTCGTTGGCGCGTGTAACTTCGGGGTGGAACACATCGTAGAACTCGCCGATTTCTTTTTTCCATTTGGCTTGTCCTTCGGCCACAAGGTCGAAACGCTCCTCAAGGTCAGCGGTGAAATTATAGTCAAGCACATTGGGGAAGTTGGCCGTAAGGAAGTCGTTGACCACCACGCCTATATCGGTGGGGATGAGCTTACCTTTGTCGGCGCCGACAGTGGAGAGGGTAACGGACGATTCAACGTCGCCCCCCTTGCGCAATGTGAGGGTTGTGAACTGTTTCTTTTCCCCCTCAAGATTGGTTTTGGTAACGTAGTCGCGCTGTTGAATGGTTGAGATTGTGGGAGCGTAGGTGGAGGGACGTCCAATGCCCAGTTCTTCCATTTTTTTCACAAGCGAGGCTTCGGTGTAGCGGGGTGGATGCTGCGTGAAACGTTCGGCAGCGTTCATCTCGTCCAAACCGAGCAGCCGGCCACTCTTCACGGAGGGGAGAATGCCTTCAGGCATGTCGGCAACGGAATCGTCGGTTCCTTCGCTGTACACTTTGAGAAAACCGTCGAAGCGCACCACTTCGCCCTGTGCGGTGAAATGTTCGGAATGACCCGAAACGGCTATTTCCACAGTGGTTTTCTCCAGTTCGGCATCGGCCATCTGCGATGCCACAGTGCGCCGCCAAATCAACTGATACAAACGCTTTTCCTGCTGTGTCCCATCAATGTCGTGTTTGTCGACATAAGTGGGGCGGATGGCTTCGTGAGCCTCCTGGGCGCCTTTTGATTTGGTGTGGTAGTTGCGTACCTTGAGATAATCGGGGCCCATGACCGATTTTACCTCCGAGGCGATGGCGGAAAGTGCTAAGTTGGAAAGATTCAACGAGTCGGTACGCATGTATGTGATGTGACCGGCTTCGTAAAGGTGCTGTGCCACCATCATGGTCTGCGACACGGTGAATCCCAATTTGCGGGCTGCCTCCTGCTGGAGTGTGGAGGTGGTGAACGGCGGTGCCGGGGATTTTTTTACGGGACGCACGGTGACATCGCCAACGGTGAATGTTGCTTCGGCGCAGTCGGCCAAAAGTTTACGGGCTTCAGCTTCCGTTTCAAGACGGCGTGAAAACTCGGCTTTCACCACCTGATTATCGGGAGTAAGGAAGCGGGCAGTTACTCTGAAATAAGGCTCTTGCTTGAAGTTGCGAATTTCGTTCTCACGCTCCACAATGAGGCGTACGGCAACCGACTGGACGCGTCCGGCCGAGAGCGAAGGCTTGATTTTTTTCCAAAGCACAGGCGAGAGCTCGAACCCCACAATGCGGTCAAGCAGTCGGCGGGCCTGTTGCGCATCAACAAGATTAAGGTCAATGCTGCGGGGGTGCTCAATGGCACTGAGAATGGCCGGCTTGGTGATTTCGTGGAACACGATGCGCCGTGTATTTTCGGGCTTCAGCCCCAACACCTCATACAAGTGCCATGCAATGGCTTCACCCTCGCGGTCTTCATCGGAAGCGAGCCAAACCATTTTAGCTTGATTGGCAGCTTTTTTCAGCGATGCAACAATCTCGGTTTTATCAGGCGAAATTTCATATTCGGGTTCAAAATCCTTACCCTCCTCAATTTTTACCTCCTTTTTACTTAAATCGCGGATGTGGCCCCGGCTTGACATTACTTTGAAATCCTTTCCAAGGAATTTTTCAATTGTTTTGGCCTTTGCGGGCGACTCCACTATAACAAGATTGTTGATTGTTGCCATATAATATGAGGTGTAAAACTAATTGGCGACAAAATTATGAAAAGTTATTCACAATTCAGACGCTGAAAAATGTTTTTTAACATTTGAGGTTTTCCGCGAAGGAAATATCCTTATTTTCGGACCATCATGCCGGCAGCCACATCAGCGGCTTTTTGGGTGCCGCAGGTCAGTGCGGCAATGGCCAGTGCAAAGGGTATTGTGTTGCCGGGACCGTTGGCAGTTACAAGAGTGTCAAGTGCCACAACGGGGTCACCGGTCATATTGGCATCGTTGACCATTGATTCGAAGCCGGGATAACATGTGGCGGTGCGGCCTTTGAGAATGCCTAACGGGGCGAGCACCACTGCGGGAGCTGCACAGATGGCGGCAATGCGTCCGCCGCGTTCAAAGTGCTCGGTGAGCATGTTGCAGAGCTTGCCGCATGCAGCCAGATTGGAGGCACCGGGCATACCGCCGGGGCAAATGAGCCAGTCGGTGTCGGGGGTGAGTTCCACTTTGTCAATTGTGGTGTCGGCCGTGACTGTTACGCCGTTGGCACCCGTGGCATTTCCGGAGGGGTTGATGGCAACGGTGTTGACAATCATGCCTGCGCGGCGAAGTACATCTGTGGTTGCAATGGCTTCGATTTCCTCGAAACCATCAGCAAGAAATAGCATGGAGTGTTTCATGAGTTAAGAATGTTTGAGCAAATATACGCATTATTTATAACCCACGAAAATGTTTTCGGTTCAAGGGATGTAGCGCATCTCCACATGCCCTATGAGAATGTGGGCCGAAAAGAGCAGCGGAATGCGGTTGTCGGTGCCTATGAGACAGGTAACCGGGTAGCGGTCGGGGGCACCGTGGTAAGTGTACTGGAAGGTAATGGAATAGGCCTCGGAGGAGTAGCCGTTGTAACTATATTGCTCCACGCCGTTGTAAGTGATGTAAAGAGTCTGTTCCCGACCATTTTCAATAACGGGGATTTCAACGCGATGACCGGGCTGCATGGTGCCGAAGCCGAGCTGGTGGGCATAATAATAGATGCTGAGCATGTCCGACATTATGGTTACGGCTTCCATGGTGCCGCCTGAAGCGTCGAGCGTGCCGCCGCCACTGATGGTCCGATAGGGTGCTGTGCGGGGATTTTGGCCGACTTCGGGCTTTGTGTAGACGCCTTGAATCCCGTTGACGTTTTCGGTGCTGACTCCACCGCGCGGCGAGCTGAATGTGGCCGAAAGGGAGGTGTGGACTGTGTAGATTTTACCTCCCCAGGGGATGCTGTGGCCTTGCAACGAGGCATAAAACCGATTGCCGGCGGTGTTAAAATCAACATAGGCATTTCCGGCGATTTTGTTGATGGGCCCCAGATGGTACATAACGTCGTATGTGAGCGATGTGCGGGGAATGTTCACCGCCGCGGCACAGGAGAGCGCCGCCAGAGATGCAAAAATAGATAAAACGAGGTGTTTCATAGCTGTGAATTTACTATGAAACGCGCCCGACGGCTATAAAGTTTAACGCCCAAAGCCATGGCGGCAATGGGCGCTAAAGTTTTATAATTATCGGTAGGTGTTACCCCTGATGAGCGGGGCGGAGAAGGTCGTTGACCGTTTTAACGGGGTTGAAGGTGTCAATGGGCACTTCGACAAAGGCGGTGTTCCAATCGCTCATGGCGCCGTTCCACAATCCGGGGAGTTCCATGGCGCGAAGTTCCTTGCCGTGGCTTGATTTCGATGAAATGAAACCGGTGTCGGGGTCAACATAACGGCGCAGGTCGAACTTGTCACCGTTGCGGTCCTTGACGTAGCAAACGAGGTCGACGGGATTGAAGTGGGTGGCGGTGGCCATCATCTTCATGTACTCGGCGTTGTCGGGGTCAATCTGGGTGCTTTCAAGGATTTGAAGCGAGGCCGAGCCGTCGCGATTGAACGCGATGAACGGGCCGCCGCCGGGTTCGCCTTCATTTTTCACCATTCCGCAAACACGCAGTGGGCGGTTGAGTTTTTCGTGACAGTACATGGCCACATCGACATCGTTCATTCCATCGATAGAACGGTCGGAGATTGAAAATTCGGTGTGGAGGAAGTGGAGCATGTCCTGCAGAGTGCCACGGGTGTAATTGCCTGTGGCAAGCATGTCGAGATATTTCACAACCCGGTCATGCAGCTCGATAAGGTAGCCTCCAATCACTTGCTTGTAGCGTACGGTGGCGCCGCGCAGGGAGTCGGGCACAACGTTATCAATGTTTTTGATAAACACCACGGTTGCATCGATGTCATTGAGATTCTCTATGAGCGCGCCGTGACCGCCGGGACGGAAAAGCAGGTGGCCGTCTTCGTGGAAGGGTGTGTTGTCGGGGTTGGCTGCAACGGTGTCGGTTTGCGGTTTCTGCTCGCTGAGCGATATGTGATAGTTCACACCGCGTTCGGCAGCCATTTTGTCGGCCACTTCTTCAATTTTTTCCTCAAAGAGTTTGCGGTGATTGGCCGATACGGTGAAGTGCATTTTCACGTCGCCGTGGCCGTTTGCGGCAGTCTGCGCGCCTTCGGCAAGCTGCTCCTCGACGGGTGTGCGGCTTCCCTGCGGATAGGCGTGGAATTTCAGCAATCCTTTGGGGAGACCGCCGTAGTTCATGCCTTCGGGCTTGATGATTGCGGCGATGAGTTCTTTGTAACGGCCTTCGGCTTTGAGCTCGGCCACGCTCTTGGCATAGAGGCGGGCGGTTGTCGCGTTAAGGTCGTCGATGAAAGCCACTTTTTCAATGTTGGCAATGAGGTTTGCCACATCGGAGCCTTCGGCAGGCACCTGGGCGTCGCCGTCGACAAAAGCAAAGAGGGCTTTGAACATGCGCGAAGCCGCGCCGGAGGCGGGGACGAATTTGCACACGTCGCCACCGTCGGCAAGGAACTGCTTCCAACGTTCAATGGCTTTGTTTTCGCCTTCGGCATCAAGCACCGTGATGCCTTGCCCCTGACGGGCAGCGTCTTTGATTTTCAAATAAGGGAATCCGGTTTCAAAGCGTTTGAGTTGCGCTTCAACCTGAGCGAGGTCCATGCCGCGCTCTTCAATGTAAGCAATATCTTCCTGGCTTAACATGGTTATGAAGTTTTTATGGTAATGTCAATAAAAGTTATTGAAGGGTAGTGTTCAAAGGCCAAAGCTACGAAATTTTTCTTTAACCGCCATCAAATTACCTCAAAAATAAAGTTTGCTTCCTATAGATGGGGGCGTTTGCGGTTACACAAAAGCGCCGCCGGGCGGGATGAGTTGATGCCGGCGGCGCAATATGCGTTTTTGAATAATTGTTTTATGATTTCAAAACGCTCAATGGGGGCATAAGGTTTTCATTAAAGCAGAAATTTTGCTTAACTTTGCACCCGAAATTCAACATTAGTCCCAACGCCATTTTCAAACCATGCTCAATTACATAATCTGGAACGCAAACCCCAACCTTATTTCCCACCCCATAACCATTCGCTGGTATGGACTTATGTTTGCCATAGGCTTCCTTATTGGCTATGAGATTGTAAGCCGCATGTTCCGGCATGAGGGGGCTCCCGAGCGATGGTTGGGTGTGTTGCTGATTTGGACAGTGTTGGGCACGGTTGTGGGTGCCCGACTGGGGCATGTGTTTTTCTATGAATGGGATTACTACGGGTCGCATCCGGGCGAAATCATAAAGATTTGGAACGGGGGCCTGGCCTCGCACGGCGGCACCATCGGTGTTATCCTCGGAGTGCTCTGCTTCTCGCTGTTCACCACCAAGCGAAGCCCGCTGTGGACGTTTGACCGATTGGTGATTCCCATAGCGCTTGTTGGCGCGCTCATACGCATTGGCAACCTGATGAACTCGGAAATTTACGGCGGGCCCACCTCTCTGCCCTGGGGCATGTGGTTTGTGCGCTCGCGCGAGTGGCATGCGCTTTACGAAGGCGTGGCTTGCCATCCCACCCAGATTTACGAGGCATTGTGTTATCTGGCTCTGTTCGGGTTGCTGATGTGGATGTATTGGAAAAAGAATCTGGAGAGCCGTCCGGGACTCATTTTCGGTGTGTTCCTGATTGGCATTTTCCTTCCGCGTTTCTTCATTGAGTTCATAAAGAACGATCAGGTTGCGTTTGAAGCCGACATGGTTTTGAACATGGGCCAGCTGCTTAGCATACCGTTCATTCTGCTTGGAGTTGCCATGGTTGTGTACTCGTTGATGAGGCCGCCGGTGAAGCTTTCGTTCCCTAACCGATTTGCCGATGAGGAGACGGAGAAGAAAAAAAAATAACACAAGGCTCACACCTCTCTATTTATAATAGATACAGATAAGATTACAGATTTATAATGGCTGAAACAATATTCATAAGCGGAATTGACACCGACGCGGGTAAGACCTACGCCACGGCCCACTTGGCCAGATTGCTGATGCAAGAGGGGAAAAACGTGGTGACCCAGAAGTTTATCCAAACGGGATGCAACGGGTTTTCCGAAGATATAGATGCCCACCGACGGCTGATGGGCATTGACCCGCTGCCGGAGGACCTGAACCACACCACGGCCCCCATTATTTTCCGCTACCCCGCTTCGGCCCAGCTGGCGGCGCGCATGGACGGCAAGGAGATTGACCTTGCAGCCATTGACAATGCCACTGCGCGGCTGAGCGAGCGCTACGATGTGGTGCTCATAGAGGGTGCCGGAGGTTTGATGGTGCCCATAACCGACACTTATTTCACCATTGATTACGTGGCCTCGCGGCAACTGCCCGTGGCATTGGTGACCAACTCCCGGTTGGGTTCGATTAACCACACCATTCTGTCGCTCGAAGCACTTGCTTCAAGGCAAATTCCGCTACACAGCATTCTTTACAACACCTATTTTGACTCGGCCGACTCCGTGATTGCCTCGGACACGCGGGCGTTCATAGAGCGCTATGTGGCCCGGATGCATCCGGGAGTTCCCATAATCGACATTCCCTCTCTCTGAGACTCGCAACAAAATCATGACTCACACCACCATGAATGAACAATTCACAATAGCGATACCAAAAGAGACATTGGCAGGGATGCCGACAGTGGAATTTCAAGGCACCATAAACCTTATTGACACTCCGGAAGCGGCTCGCAAGGCGCTTGCTTTTCTTTCCGAGCGCGACATTGTGGGCTTCGACACCGAAACGCGCCCCAATTTCCGCAAGGGGCAGAACCACAAGGTGGCGCTGGTGCAGATTTCCACTGAAAACCGTTGCTTTCTGTTCAGGCTTTGCAACATTGGGCTCATGCCGGAAATGTGTGAGTTTTTTGAAAACCCGAACATTACCAAAATAGGGCTCTCGCTGAAGGACGACTTCCACAACCTTCACAAAATAAACGAGTTCAACCCCGAAGGATTCATTGAGCTGCAAAACATGGTGCGCGATTATGCCATTACCGACTCAAGCCTTCAGAAAATTTACGGCATTCTTTTCGGGCAGCGCATAAGCAAGGGGCAGCGGCTCACCAACTGGGAGGCAGCCGAGCTCACCGAACCGCAAAAACGATATGCGGCGCTGGATGCATGGGCATGCCTGCACATTTACAAGCACCTCACTTCGGGAGGGTTCGTTCCGGAGGAATCGCCCTACCACGCACCCCGGCCCGAGGTGGCCGAGTGACGCCTTGTAAAAAGACTTGTAAAAAGACTTGTAAAAAGTTACGAACAAAATTTGTTTAAGTGTTGGATAATCACTACCTTTGCAGTCCGATTATATCCAAAACCGATTACTGACCGTTGCCAAAGGAATGCTTTTGGCCGGGCATTGCTGCGGTGGTGGTCGCAATTAATTAACTATTAATTAAATATTTAAAAGTGGATACTTTAAGTTACAAAACATTAACCCCCAGTGCCGAGAGCATTGAAAAGGAGTGGCTTTTGATTGATGCCACCGACCAGCATCTCGGACGTCTTTGCTCGAAAGTGGCAAAGATTCTGCGTGGCAAAAACAAGCCAAGCTACTCGCCCAACATTGAATGTGGCGACAACGTTATCATCATCAACGCCGACAAGTGCGTGCTCACCGGCAAAAAGATGACAGACCGCGAATATCTCGGTTACACCGGCTATCCCGGCGGACAGCGCGTTGCAACTCCCGAGATTCTGATGAAGAAATCGTTCAACAAGCACATCAAAGCCGGTTACCACCCCTTGTACATCAAGGTGGTCAAGGGCATGCTCCCCAAGAACCGTCTTGGCCGCAAGCTTATTGAGAACATGCACGTGTACAATGGTCCCAACCATCCCCACGAAGCACAGAACCCCAAAGTAATAGACATTAACAAGGTAAAATAAACTGAAGTATGGAAAAAGTTAATGCAGTTGGCCGCCGCAAGGCCGCCGTGGCTCGTGTAATAGTTGGCGAGGGCAATGGCACAATCACCATCAACAAACGCCCTCTTGAAGTGTACTTCCCCTCTTCAATACTTCAGTACATTGTCAAGCAGCCCCTGAGCGTGCTTGACTGCGCCGAAAAATATGACGTCAAAGTTAACCTTGACGGTGGCGGTTACAAAGGCCAGGCCGAAGCTCTTCGTCTTGCAATTGCCCGCGCACTCGTTAAAATCAACCCCGACGACAAATCAACCCTCCGCGCCCATGGCTTCATGACCCGCGACCCCCGCTCGGTGGAACGCAAGAAACCCGGTCAGCCCAAGGCACGCAAGCGTTTCCAATTCTCGAAACGTTAACACTCCCCTCATCCTCCACCGCTTTCCTTGCTGCCTGACAACGGCCAAGGCCGCATGAAAGCAAAAACAAGTGTTTAGTATCTAAATCCCGCAGATGGACACGTTCCCTACCGCAGGATTGTAAAAACCAACAGAACGTAAACAACACATTAATAAAATGTCAACACCAACATTCGACCAATTACTTGAAGCAGGTTGCCATTTCGGTCACCTTAAAAGAAAATGGAATCCTGCCATGGCTCCTTACATTTTCATGGAGCGCAACGGTATCCACA
>JAMPBC010000046.1 GCA_023666905.1 Bacteroides sp.
ATATGTTTTACAGCATATCTTCTGAAATTAAAAAATTAACGAACTATTGAATTAATGATTGTTGATTTCTCTCTATGTTGGTTACTACTTGATAATTTCCACCTTGCCATTGGCAAAGCGTTTCATATCGTTTATTTTTTCAAGAGCCATTTGCGCGGGAGTGTAGCCGAGTTTAAGCGCATGCGAGAAGTAGCTTTCGGCTGCCGGATAGTCCTTTTGCAGGGCTGCAAGCACACCGCGGGCGTAAGTTACCTCCACGGAGTTGCCGGCTTTGTTGAGATAGCGGTGGGCGGCAACGTATTCGCCACGGCGCATGGCTGTGTTGGCGGCATTGAGGTTCGACACCTCGTCGGCAGGATACATGCGCACGGCTGTTTCAAACACTTCGTTGTACTCGTCGGAACCGGGAGTCATGCTCTGGGCGGCGCGATAGAACTCGGAGGGGGAAAGTTTCTGAGGCGCTGTACGGAGCACGCGCAGAATCTCTTCAAGAGTGGTGTAGGACTTCACGTTGTAGTTAATCACATAGTCCGAACGGCGCAAACCGGGATACACATTCTTTAAAAGAAAGTTATAATCAGCGGGGTAGCTCGATTCAATTTTAGCGTTCTTTGCGTCGGGCTCCATATTGGAGTCAATGAGGCTCAGAATTCCGTCGCGGTTTGCGAGGGTTGACTTCACCACATAAGCGCGTAAACCGGGCCAGTTTTCAGGCATGTAATCGGTTTTAATGAAGTCGGTCGGGAACTTGTAGAGATTCTCCACATACTGCTTCAGTGTAGCAGTACGTCCCTTGGCAAGACGCACGTTGTTACTGAACGGACCTTCGGGCGAAGCAAAACCTTTAATGAATATGGAGGTGATGGTTACATCCGGATCGTTCTTGACCGAGTCGATGGTGCCGGTGATTTTGAGCAGCTCGGCGGGGTTGGACATGTAGTTGGGATAAAGCTCAGTGCGGTTCACCGGGAAGTTGATGAAAGCCGAGCCTTCAAGTTTGAATTCTTTCACGGAATCAACCACAGGGCTGACATAGCCGAACTCGGGCTCATAGGTCACCTTTTTGATTCGTGCAATGGGGTCGGAGTAAAGAGCGAGCACGCCGTCGCAACATCCGCACTTCTCGGTGTTGGTTTTCAGCGTACATTCATCCATCCAATCCTGCAGCGGCACTGACTGCTTATAGGAAATTGATTGTTTGCCTCTGTACATGGGCACTCCCTGAAGGTCGTTGTTGCGGATGTGGCGATAATAGAGGTTGCGGCCGGAGATGACAACGGGTTCGAAAACCACGGAGTCAAGCCCGGAAGCCGACACAAGCGTGGGGGTTATAACGTATTCCCTGTCCTTCGACAGATTGAGTTTCGCGGCATCAATGGTCATGTTGAGTTTCATTTCGCCATTATGGGGCAGAAGCTCAATGGACGATATGGGGAGTGACTTCTGAATTATGCGCTGCGCACAAAGGTCAGTGGCTGCAAGTGCGAGCAGACAAAGTGCAATATATATCTTTTTCATTGCTGGAAGTGTTCTTTTTTGATGTGGGTGGGACGTGTGCGGAGATTAGAAAAGATAAACAATGTTGATTGCGGCTTTGGTGGGGCCGAAGTAGTTGTGTGATTTGTCCTTTTCAATGGCCGTTCCGCAGTGAGCACATGGATAGCGGTCGGAGCGTGTGTAGCTGTAGCCCACTCCAATCTCCCCTTCAAGGTTCCAGTGCTTGCCTAAAATCCATGCATAACCGTAGCTCACGCCGCCGCCAACGAACCAACCCTGATAGCGGGTGTCGCGAAGCTTGGAGAAATCGGTTCCGAGGAATTTGATGTCGTTATGCAAACCGCCAATATTGTATTGGCCGCCGTGAGCATGAAAGCCAACGAAATGACCGGCGAAGCGATTACAGAACCAATAGCGGGCCCCGGGCTGGACGGCCCAGTGTTTCCAACGGCGATCGTGGCTCAAGGTCCAAGCGTTGAAGCTGGCAGGAACATCAAGCGTCCATTTGGGCGCGAGCCCGACCTCTATTCCTGCATTTACATTTAGCAAAGCGTCGCCAACAAGATTATTCTTGAGAGCAACCGTCTGGCCAAAAGCAACAGACGTGGTTGAAAGAATGATGCATAGCATCAAATAGCGAAGTGCTTTCATTGCGTTGCATGTCAGGTTCCGTGGGGAGTGCGGCTTCAAAGTCTTAATTCTCCCTAAGGAAAGCCTGAACTTAAATTATTGAATGGTTTTGTTTTATATCAATATGTAAATTACCCAAAAGCGCACGTTATTTCAACAGTGTGTCATTACAAATCGGCCCTACTTAGATAATTTTTGCAAAGATAGGTAAATAGTGCAATAGTATCCACCCCCCCCGTGTTAAATTTTGTTAAACACAGCTAATTCGCTTATTTCGCGATATATATAAAGCCGTGGAGTCAGCTCAATCCGGAAATATTTCCGTGGCGGCAGTCAATGCCCAATGCGTTAGGTCGCTTAGGCAAGCCAGGCATGCGCATCATGTCACCGGCCAGAGCCACAATCATTTCAGCACCTCCGTTAATGGCAATGTCCTTGATGTCGAACGTGAAGCCTGACACGGCACCGTAGCGCGACGAATCGGCGGAGAATGAATATTGCGTCTTGGCAATGCACACAGGGAAGTGTCCCATACCTTGTTCGGTGGCATACTCGAGTAGCCGCAATGCATGGGGAGAGAAGGTTACTTGCGAGGCACCGTAGATTTCGCAAGCCACCCGCTCAATTTTTTCACGCAAGGGAAGGTCGCTGTTATAGATGGTGCGCAACGGCTTGGAGGGATTGGTGTCGATGGCCGTCACAACCATACGTGCCATATCCTCGGCCCCGCGGCCGCCCAGTGCATACGAGAGGTTCTCGGCAAATGGGAGTCGGAGAGTGCGGGTGCAATAGGAATGCAGCAGTTGCATCTCGGCATCGGTGTCGGAGGGGAATCGGTTGAAAACCACTGCGACTGACTGGCCGAACTTTCGCAGATTTTCCACATGGCGGCGCAGATTTTCAAGACCGCGCTCCAAGCCTTCCAGGTCGGGTTGTGAAATCAGTTCCAGCGGCACACCACCATGCATTTTCAAACCTTGGGCAGTTGCCACAATCACGGTGAGGTCAGGTGCGAATCCGGCTTTTGGACAAACTATGTCAAGGAATTTTTCAGCTCCGAGGTCGGCACCGAAGCCGGCTTCGGTAATGCAATAGTCGCTGTGTGCGAGGGCTAACTTGGTAGCTATGACGGAATTGCAACCATGTGCAATATTGGCAAATGGACCTCCATGAATAATGGCAGGCGTCTGTTCCACTGTTTGAACCAAATTGGGTTTTATGGCATCGGCAAGCAGAGCCATCACTGCTCCTGTAGCACCAAGTTGCTCAACGGTGAATGGAGTGCCGTCGGCGCAGGTTGCAAGAATAATGTTGCTCACGCGGCGACGCAAATCAGCCTCATCATTGGCTAAACAAAGAATTGCCATGAGCTCCGAGGCCGCTGTTATGTCGAAGCCGCTTTGCGCCGGAAGTCCGTCGGTGGGGTTCCCGAGCCCGGTAACAATGTGGCGCAGCGAACGGTCGTTGACATCGAGCACGCGGCGCCACAGCACCTGCTTGAATTCCAACCCGGTGCGTCGGTTTTGATAAATGTAATTGTCAAGCATAGCGGCTAACAAGTTGTGGGCCGAGGTAACGGCATGGAAATCGCCCGTGAAATGAAGGTTTATTTTATCCATGGGAAGCACCTGGGCATAACCGCCTCCGGCAGCTCCGCCTTTCATTCCGAAGCATGGACCAAGCGAAGGTTCGCGAAGCGCTACAATGGCATTGAATCCCAAGCGGCACAGCCCTTCGGCCAAACCAATGGATACCGTAGTTTTTCCAATCCCTGCTTTTGTGGCTGTTATGGCGGTGACAAGAATCAATTTTCCGCGCGCACCGGCAGAGTCGGCCTTACGGTTGGGTGCCACCTTTGCAATGTAAGGTCCGTAATTCTCAAGGCGCTCCTCCCCTATTCCCGCACGTCTGGCTATTTGGCAGATAGGGGCAAGCTCCGCGTCGCGGGCAATTTCAATATCGGATTTCATAAGTAATAGTTGCGTGTGTTACGAAATTGTAAGCCGCAAAGGTAAGCATTTTATGCCACATTGGCAACTTAGAGTCCATTCGATAAGGAATGGACTCTTAGAACCATTTTATGCGTTTCAGCCACAGAAGCACTATAATGGTGAGTAACAGCGAGAGCACTATTATGCCCATGAAAGCGCCATGTATGTCGGCAAGGCCAATGTCAACATTCATGCCATAGAAACTGGCAATGAGAGTGGGCACCATGAGAATGATTGAGGTTGCCGTCATACGCTTCATCACGGCGTTCACATTGTTGGAAATCACCGAGCCGAGCGCATCCATAGTGCTTTCAAGGATGTCAGTGTAGATGTTCACGGTGTTGATGGCTTGTTTCAATTCAATGTCCACATCTTCAAGCAAGTCCACGTTGTACTGGCCATCATAGAGCCGCTGCAGATGCTCCAACATCATCTCATTACCCCGAAGCGAGGTATTAAAGTAGACCAAGGTTTTTTGCATGCGCATCAGGCGAATAAGTTCGCCATTTTTCACGGTTCGCACCATGTTGCCTTCGGCTTGGGCGACGTCGCGGTTAATATCCTGCAAATATTTAAGATACCAAAACGAAGCACTATATATAAGGTGGAGAATGAAATCGGGCCGGTTGTCAATGGACACGCCGCGTTGGCGGGTGTAATCAATAAAGTAGTCTATTACATCGTTGGTGCGGAAGCAGAGAGTTATTATAAGGTTCTCGTGGCAAATCACACCGATGGGCACGGTGACGTACGGAACATCCTGCTCATGCCCTTTGGCCGGAATGCGAAGAATGGTAATTGTCCAATCTGCTTCGCGGTCCACACGCGGACGCTCGTCGACGTCGGCAATATCGCTGATGAAGCTTGAAGGCACTCCAAGATTCCCGGTAAGCACCTTAAGCTCCTCCATGTCAGGGCAATCAACATTAATCCAGCCGTCGCCCGAGGCATCGGCTATTTCAATGAAACCGTTGTTGGAACTTGCATAATGTCTCATACCTATATAAGGGCCGGCCGGCGGCGATTGTTCACATTTACGGACAATGATGTGTGAGATTTTACAAATAATGATTAATTTTGCGGTTGCGAAGCAAACGTGCCTCGCTTTCTAACCATGACAACATCACAGAAAATCCGTTTGGGCTTCATAGCCGCCCTATGGCTGGCACTTTGTTACCTGCTCGTTTCGGGCCGGGGATTCACGCCGTGGGTGGGTTTCGTGATTCTGGCATCAGGAATAGTGGTGTTTGTGCCGCTTTACAAAAAGTACATTAAGAAATGACAACAACCGTCACCGCCACGCCCAACGACTCGAGAATCCCTCTCAGCGAGGAGCAATATCCCGTGCTGGCACGCATCCAGTCACCGGCCGATTTGCGGAAGCTCACCCCCGATGAGTTGCTTCAGGTGTGCACTGACATACGCACTTTTCTCATAAATCAGTTGAGCCGGAATCCGGGCCACTTCGGTTCGAGCATGGGAGCCGTGGAACTCACCGTGGCCCTGCACTATGTGTTCAACACCCCTTACGACCGCATTGTGTGGGACGTGGGACATCAGGCCTACGGGCACAAACTGCTCACCGGCCGCGCCGACCGTTTCCACACCAACCGTACGCTCGGAGGCCTCAGCGGCTTCCCCACACCGGCCGAAAGCGAATATGACACTTTTGCCGCCGGACATGCCTCTAACTCCATTTCGGCAGCTTTGGGCATGGCTGTGGCAGCCTCGCTGAAAAACGAAACACCCCGGCGCAATGTGGTGGCCGTAATTGGCGATGCTTCCATTTCGGGCGGCCTGGCATTCGAAGGCATCAATAATGCCGCCAATGCCAATGCCAACGTGCTTATAATACTCAATGACAATGACATGTCCATTGACCACAACGTTGGCTCGCTAAACTCCTATCTGGCCCACCTGAACACTTCGAAAGCCTACAACGCCTTGCGCTACAAAGCTTACAAGGCCTTGCGCGGTTCTAAGCTGCTGGCCGAGAAGCACCGCGGTCGCATACTGCGCTTCAACAACTCGCTCAAATCGCTCATTTCCAAGGAGCAAAATTTGTTTGAAGGCCTAAACATACGTTATTTCGGACCCTTCGATGGCCATGACCTGCCTCGCATTATCCGCGTGCTTCAGGACATAAAGGAGATGAATGGCCCAAAAATTCTTCATCTGCGCACCGTGAAGGGACGTGGTTTCAAACCGGCAGAAGAGGACCCGGCCCACTGGCATGCTCCGGGGAAGTTCGACACCGTGAGCGGCAAGCGCCAGAGTTCCGAAACATCCGAGACCAAACCGCCAAAGTATCAGGATGTTTTCGGCGAAACGCTTGTGGAGCTGGCCAAGGAAAACCCGAAAATCGTGGGCATCACCGCTGCAATGGCATCGGGCACATCCATATCAAAACTTCAGCAAGCAATGCCGGAACGCACTTTCGATGTGGGCATTTCCGAGGGGCACGCCGTGACCTTTGCCGGCGGGCTGGCCAAAGAGGGGATGATTCCCTTTGTAGCAATCTACTCCTCGTTCCTCCAACGTGCCTACGACCATATTATTCACGACGTAGCCTTGATGGAACTCCCGGTGGTGTTTGCCATTGACCGCGCCGGAATTGTTGGCGAAGATGGCGCCACCCACCATGGACTGTTTGACTTGTCATATCTCTCGGATGTGCCGGGAATCACCATAGCCTCTCCGCGCAACGAAGTGTATCTGCGCCATTTGCTCTACACCGCCCAACTGCCCGGCCGAAAGGGCCCAATGGCCATCCGCTATCCCCGCGGCAACGGACAAACCGTTGACTGGCGCCAGCCCATGAAGCAGCTCACAATAGGCCGCGGAGAGAAACTTGCCGACGGCAATGATGTTACGGTCCTGTCAATAGGCCCCATAGCGTCGTCAGTAACCCAAGCACTTGAGATTGCTGCGGAAGCCGGTGTAAGCGCCGCGCACTACGACATTGTGTTTCTCAAGCCAATTGACGAGTCCATTCTTGAAGAAGCAGTGAAGCGTGGCAAACCTATTGTCACCGTTGAGGACGGCTCCGTGAAAGGAGGCCTCGGCTCCACAGTGCTTGAATGGATGGCAATCCATGGACATTCGCTGCCGCTGACACGCATAGGCACCCCGGAAGGGCAATTCGTCACTCACGGCTCCGTCAGCGAGCTGCATAAGCTGTGCGGCATGGACCCCGATTCCATTGCCCAAGCCATAATCAAAATTTCAGGAAAATGAAAATAGTTATAGCAGGTGCAGGCGAAGTGGGAAGCCATTTGGCAAGGCTGCTCTCCCGCGAAAATCTGGACATAATAATTATAGATGCCAATCAGAGCAAAGTGGAAAAGCTTGACTCGTCATGCAATCTGCTTGCAATAATTGGCCAACCCACCTCGGCGGCGACACTCAAACAGGCCATTGACGGTTATTGCGACTTGTTCATTGCCGTAACGCCCGAAGAGACAACCAACGTCATATCCTGTATGCTGGCCAAAAACTTTGGCGCACGTCGCACGGTTGCCCGCATTGACAACTACGAGTTCATGCAGCCGGAAAATGCACGGTTGTTTGCCACCCACGGCGTTGACGCAATGATTTATCCCGAATTTCTTGCCGCTAAAGAGGTGCTCAAATCACTTGAACGCAACTGGGTTAGAAACTGGTTTGAACTCCACGATGGCGAGCTGATTGTGGTGGGGGTAAAAATCCGCGACAATGCTTTCATTGTTGGTCAAACACTCCGACAAATCTCAGCCACTAACCACTTCTATCACGTGTCGGCCATAAAGCGCAATCAGGAAACCATTATCCCCGGCGGTAATGACCTTGTGCAGGCAGGCGACATAATTTACTTCACCACCACGCGCGAACACATCGAGGGTCTGCGGCAGATTTGCGGAAAAACAAAAACCGACATTCGCAAGGTGCTCATTATGGGCGGTTCGCGAATAGCCGTGCGACTTTTGGCCCTTGCAGGCGACAAATACAGGTTCCGTATCATAGAGGTTGACCGCGACCGCTGCGAATATCTGGCCGAACGCTGCCCCGATGCACGCATAAGCTGCGGCGACGCCCGCAGTGTGGAAATGCTCATGGAGGAAGGCATTTCGGAAATGGATGCCTTTGTGGCACTGACAGACTCGTCGGAAACCAACATACTTACCTGCCTCACCGCCAAGGAATATGGCGTGAAGAAAACCATTGCCGAGGTGGAAAACATCCAATTCATTTCCCAGGCAGAGAACCTGAACATCGGCACAATCCTGAACAAAAAGCTACTTGCATCGGGCAAAATTTTCCAGATGCTGCTTGATGCCGACGTGGAATCGTCCAAGTTCATGGCCCTGGCCGATGCCGATGTGGCTGAAATTGAAGCTAAACCCCGCTCCAAGGTGACCCGTGCTGCCGTAAAGGACCTGAATCTGTCGCGCGACATGACCATTGCCGGATTGATTCGCAACGGTAAGGGAATGCTCGTTAGCGGTAACACCGTTATCCAGAGCGGCGACCACGTGCTTGTGTTCTGCCTGGCCAACACCATTCATAAAATAGAACGCCTGTTCAACTGATGAAATACAGAATTCAACACTTGAATTACCCCATGCTGCTGAGGGTACTCGGATGGCTGCTGCTCATCGAGAGCTGCTTCATGGCCATTCCCACCGTCACAGCTCTTGCCTACGGCGAAACGGATGCAATTGCTTTTGTTGGCACACTTTGTGTCACAGCTTTGGTTGGCGGACTGCTTACCATGTTTTTGAAACCCGAGCGCACCGACATGGGGCGCCGCGAGGGTTTCCTGCTCACCGCCTCGGTGTGGGTTGTGTTCTCTGTGTTCGGCATGCTGCCATTTATGTTCTGCTCCGCACCCATAAGCTTAAGCGACGCTTTCTTTGAAGCCATGTCGGGCTTCACCACCACAGGATGCAGCGTTCTCACCTCGGTTGAGGGAATGTCACATTCCATAATGCTGTGGCGAGCCTTGATGCAATGGATTGGAGGCATGGGGATTATACTGTTCACACTCGCCGTGCTTCCCATGCTCAACTATTCGGGGGGCATGCAGATGTTCAACGCCGAGGTAACAGGTATTGTGCACGAGAAACTGCGCCCGCGCATCAGTTCCACAGCCAAAACGCTTTGGCTAATATATGTCAGCCTCACGGCATTGCTTATACTTCTGCTCTGGCTCGGACCTATGGATATTTTTGACAGCGTGTGTCACGCATTTTCGGCAATGTCCACCGGAGGCTTCTCCACCCACGACAACTCACTGGCCTACTATAATTCAGACTATGTGACAATTGTGGTGACCATATTCATGTTTTTCGGAGGCACGAGCTTTGCCTTGATGTTCAAGATTTTTTCAGGCGACCGCAAAGCGCTTTGGCATAACGACGTTTTCCAGACCTACATTTTTATTATCGGTGCATTCTACGTGGCTTTTGTATGCAGCCTCTTTTACCGCCATCAGGTTGGCGACTGGCGCGACGTTACCATCTACCCGCTGTTTCAAATTGTCTCCACAATAACCAGCACGGGACTCTCGGTGTGCAACTTTGAAAAATGGGGCCCGTTCATTCTGTCGCTGATCATGGTTCTGATGTTCACCGGAGCTTGCGCCGGTTCCACCTCCGGCGGGGCTAAAATTGACCGCATGCTCTTCCTTGTAAAAAACTCCCACAATGAGCTGTACAAATGTGTTCACCCGAACGCAGTTACCAACGTACGTATCAACGACAAGGTTGTGCCTTCCCCATTGGTTTCCAAGGTAATAGCCTTTCTATGTATCTACGTGATGGTAATAGCTATAGGTGGCATTGCGCTTACCGCCTTAGGACTGCCTATAGTCGATTCATTCTTCTCATCATTCTCCTGCGTGAGCAACACCGGTTTCGGAGCGGGTATGACAGGTCAAGC
>JAMPBC010000047.1 GCA_023666905.1 Bacteroides sp.
AGCCGAGGTGACCGGCGTTGATGCCCATTATGGGAGTGGCGGAGGAGCAGATGAGATTGGCTGTGGTGAGGAAAGTGCCGTCGCCGCCAATACTCAGAGCCAGAGTGGCGGGCTCCATTGTGGGGGTGCGAGGCGCGATTTGACGGGCAATGTCGGGGGCGATGCCATGGAGAAACTCAAGGAATCCCGGTTCGGCGAACAGGGTGCCGACGGGGGCTTCCTGAACGAGAGCGTTCAAAAAAAGTTTGAGGTGCTCGAGGTGAGAGGTGAGCGTGGGGTTGCCGTAAAGGTCTATTCGTGCCATTTGTAATTGGTGTGGAAAGGGTGTGTGGAGTGAGGGGCTCAGACTTGCATCTGGGCCATGAGCGAGGCCACGCGATCGGCCATCGAGTCCTTGAGCTGGTCGTGTCCCTGACGTACTTGCACGGGGATGTAGCCGTAGCGCTCGAGCGAGCGGCTCACGGCGCCGGCATCGCGATGGCTGACGCGGAGGTCGACCACGAGCTGGCCGGAAGGGAGGGTTTCGGAGGTGACGTTGAGGTTAAGCAGATGAGCGTCGGCATCCTCCACGGCATGGCCAATACGGGAAGCGCTGTAATCGGCTCTGGTGCAGGCCACGGAGATTTCGCAGCTTTCGGGCTGCGGGGGAAACAGGCGCACCTCGCTGTGGAGCGTGTCGGGTGCGGGAGGGAGGGTGCCGTCAAATAATATGTTATCTTTTGGATTCAATCTTTTTTTTTGTGATTAATTCTGACTAAATTTGTACACTGAAATTTATTGGCGGATTGCAAATTTAGCAAAAATATTTGTAAATTCAGCTATAAATCAAACGCAGACACCCGTCTGCAAGTTTATTTAACCATTGAAGAAAGTTGACAGTGTAGAATGACCCAACTAAGCGTAAATATTAACAAAGTGGCCACGCTGCGCAATGCACGAGGGGAAAACATGCCTGATGTGCAGCGATTTGCATCGGAGTGTGAGCGTCTTGGAGCAGATGGCATTACGGTTCATCCCCGTCCCGATGAGCGCCACATCCGTCATGATGATGTGTTTCTGCTTCGCCCTTTGGTGAAAACGGAGTTCAACATAGAGGGGTATCCTTCGGCCGAATTTATGGATTTGGTGCTTAAGGTAAAACCCGAGCAGGTCACACTTGTGCCTGACTCGCCGGGCGATCTGACAAGCCATGAAGGCTGGGATGTGGCACCGAACATGGAATTTTTAACAGGCATTGTTGACCGTTTGCGCGAGGCCGGGATACGCACTTCGATTTTCGTTGGCACTGACGTGGACAACATCAAGGCTGCCGCCGCCACGGGCACTGACCGGGTAGAGCTGTACACGAAACCTTACGCCGACCAATATCCCACGAATCCGGAAGCCGCCGTGGCGCCCTACATCGAGGCGAGCCGCGCAGCTCACAGTGCGGGACTGGGCGTGAATGCCGGTCACGACCTTAATCTGGAGAATCTTGCGTTTTTCTACAAGTCGCTTCCTTACCTCAATGAGGTGTCAATTGGCCATTCGCTCATATCCGATGCCCTTTATTTGGGCCTGGCCGAGACCATCAAGCAATACAAGCAATGCCTTAAGGGCTGATGCCTCCACTAAGGGACTATTCTTTTAAATCATCACAATTAAAAAACAATAACAGCTGATTATGCTCACCATTCTTACCTCTCTTCAAACACAAACCATGGAAGTGACCGACACGCTGGTGTCGGCAGTGGAAACTGCAACTGACGTTGCTGCCGCTCCTGTAGCGCAGGCAGCTGCTCCGGTTACCGCTGCAGTTCAACCTGTTGCTGAGTCGCTCTCGTTTTGGGAGCTTTGCACCAAGGGTGGCTTCATTATGCTGCCCATAGCGCTACTGCTTGTGGTGTCAATCTATGTGTTTGTGGAGCGCTGGATTGTTATTCGCCGTGCGTCGGCCGACGATGAGACTTTTATGAAGCGCATCAAGGATTACATTCTTTCGGGCGACCCGGAGGCTGCGCAGACTCTTTGCAACCGCACCGACACACCTTACGCCCGCTTGATTGCCAAGGGTATATCGCGCCTTGGCCGCCCCATGAACGATGTGCTTGTCACAATCGAGAACACCGGAAACATCGAGGTGGCAAATCTTGGCAAACGCCTGCCGTGGCTTGCAACAACTGCCGCCGGTGCTCCTATGTTGGGATTTTTAGGCACAGTCTGGGGCATGGTTCAGGCATTCTATAATTTGGCCAAAGCCGGTTCGAGCGCAAACATCGATGTTTTGGCCGGCGGTATCTATCAGGCACTTGTTACAACAGTGGCCGGATTGATTGTGGGCATCGTAGCGCTGTTTGCCTACAATTATCTGGTGGCCCGCATTAACGGAGTAATGAACTCGCTTGAAACCAAGACCATGGAGTTCATGGACCTACTCAATGAACCTGCCTGACACACAAAGAACAACGTAGACACTCAAACAAACAGCTATTATGGCACTGAAACGTCAATATGACATGACCTCGATTTTTTCAATGGCTTCAATGACCGACGTCATTTTCCTGTTGCTCATATTCTTTATGGTGACAAGCACATTTGTGTTTCCCACCGCTTTGGAGGTGAATCTGCCCCAGAGCTCGGAACAGACAGCCATCAAACCGTCGACCAGAGTGTTTGTGGACAAAGATAAGGTTATTTATGTATCCATGGCCGAAGATAAGGCTGAACCTCAGGCGGTGACGCTTGCGGAACTCGCCGGATTCGTTCAGCTGATGCGCCAAAACGGAGCGGCCGAGGATTTCATAGCCATCTACGCTGATGAGGAGGTGCCCTACGGCACACTGGTGGAGATACTTGACATTGGTTCGCGAAACGGGCTTAAGATGGTGCTTGCCACCAAACCGGCCCCCAATTCAGCCATGCCGCAATGAATGTGAGCCGTTACATAGAGTCGCTCAGCCCGCAGCAGCGTGCCCGGATTGTTGCCGGGGCTGTCACTCTGGTGCTGTGTGTTGCCATAGGCCTGTTTGTGGGCTACATGCATCTCACATACATTCCTGCGGGGCAACAGACGTGGCCACCGGCCGATTCGTCGGAACTACTCCTGGCCGATGAATATGTTGTGGCAGGCGATGTGGAATTGCCGGAGCAAACCGGCGATGAGCCTTCAGCTGAAGCTGATGTGGCGGAACCGACTACCGAAGGTCACGACATGCAGAATGAGGGTGCACAAGCACAGACTCCAGCTCCGCCCATTGTGTCGGAACGGACATCGCCCATGAAGGTTCCGGCACCTAAACCTGCGGAGGAGAAAACCGGTCCGACCAAGGCTGAAATTGAAGCACAAAAGGCACGCGAAAAGGCTGAGAGTGAGACTCGTCAGCAGATTGCCGGAAAGGTTAAATTCGGGTCAAACAACTCCACCGGTAGCGGAAAGAGCGGAGCAACGGATGGCAATTCGGCCACCGGCTCGCTCTCGGGTGCACCGGGCTACAGCTTGTCAGGGCGCACATTGGCCCATTGGGAACTGCCTGCCCGAACTGCGCCCAACGGGGTTGTTACGGTGCGCGTGGTTGTTAATCAGCAGGGACAGGTTGTGGAGGCATCCGTGTCAGGTTCCAGCGGGGCAGCGGCAACGGAGTCGGTGCGCTCGGCGTGTGTGGCGGCCGCCCGTAAGTCAAAGTTCTCCGTGAAACTTGATGCTCCTTCGCGCCAATCAGGCACCATTACGTATAAGTTTGTAGCTAAGTAGCATCCTGTCCAAATATCCGTCAGTCTGTGTAATAAGCGTAACTTTTAACCCCGAAGCGTTAATTTGTAAGTGGATTTAAATCAGTTCAATGTGGATAAAATTAAGTATCGCATAAACTGAAACATGAAATTAAATAAAGTAAAAAGATTATGAAAAAGATTTTAATGTTGATGATAGTGGCTTTTGCGGCTTTTGAATTAAATGCAATTACGATTGGAGATGCTTACAATCAGATTGCTGCCATACCGGGTGCCACGTTGTCGGATGTGCCGGAAGATGATTGTACAAAAGAGGGTATGGATTGGGGTAAAATTGTGATGTTTATCGGTGTCGACAATTCAACTGTTGCGCAGGTTGAGAAAACTCTTTCTAAGATTACTGATCCGGAGGTGCTCAATTCCAAATCGGAGTACGGCAATAGTATGATTGGTTATGCTTCACGGCTTAATAACGGCCGTGTGGTTGCTTTGGTTTACGTCGATAATCCCGGAGCCGGTTGCATTGTGCTTTATGCTCAAGGTGATGACAATATTGTCAATGACATGAAAAACTACTAATTCATCTTATAACACAATATAATATCAAAGAACCATAGGATAACAAGAAGGCACCGCGGCGAGAAACCGGGTGCCTTTTCTGTTGGAGCTATGTTTGGAAGCCTTTAGGGCTATTTAGAAGAGTTTTAGGGATATGTAGCGTTTGGGATTGCGCTTTACGTCAATGAGCAGGGAGTCAAGACTTGCCGATGCATTGGATAGATTGTTGTAGAGCTGGCGGTCGTTGAGGAGCGAGCCTAACGAAGAGTTGGGGTTGTTGAGGTTGGCCAGAACTTCATTAAGCGATTTAGATGCTTCCATAACGTTGTTCATGGTGGCGTCCAAAGGCATGTTTTTGAGCGAAGCGGACACTGAGGTGAGATCGCCTGAAATGGTGTTGAGGTTGGACGACATTGACTTGACGTTTGTCATTGTAACACCGGCATCGCTCACAATGGCGGGCATGGAACCCATGAGGGTGTTGAGCTGTTGGCTTGCGCCTTCCAAGTGGATGAGGGTGGAGTTGAGATGGTCAAGCGATGTTCCGATTGCCGGATTGGCGGCTACGGCGGTGAGGGCTGTGAGCAAGGAGTCGATTTTGGGAATCATGGCTGTGATTCCGGGGAGGAGGTCTTTGCTAACGTTGTCCATGAGGCCGGTGGAGCTTTGGCCAATGAGTTCGGAGCCTACTTCAAGAAATGATTTGTCGGGGCCCATTACGAGTTCAATGGACGATGTTCCGAGCATGTCGGTTACGAGAATGGCTTTGGTGCCGCGTGTGAGTCGCAGTTCCTTGTCGAGGCTGAGCTCTACTTTTATGTGGCCGGGATTGTCGTATTCATATTGGATTTCCCGGACCAGACCAACTTTGTAGCCGTTGATGGTGACCGGCGCCGAGAGGTTGAGGCCGGCTACGTTGGTGTAGGAGGCGTAATAATAGTTGGATGCTTTGAACATGTTAACTCCCTTGAGGAAGTTGATGCCGAATATCACAACGAGCAGGGCAATGATGACGCAGAGCCCTATGATGAATGTTTTTGGTAATCGTTTCATTATTTTGATTATGTTGATTTCGGTGATAGTTACAAAAGGGGTGTTGGCGGTTTCAGGGGGTCCGTACGCCTCCAACTGTTTTAATAACAAACGCGTCGGGAAAAAGTGCTTTCACTTTTTTGAGGTCGGCGGCGGCTTCGCCCGGAGAGGAGTAGGAGCCGTAGGTGTACTTGCGCACGCCGCGGTCAGTGTAATATTCCACGGGGGAGAGTCCGAGAAATTGTCGGCTTCCGTTGGGGAGAGTTTTATGAGATGTGAGAAATTGGATTTTGTAGACGGGGCTGCTGTCGGTGTTTTCAATGGCCGGAGCAGCGTTTTTTTCCATGTCGGTTACTTCGGTTTTGTTGCGGCGGGAAGTGCGTTTGGCGCCGGCTGTGCCGTCGGTGCGGACGGAAGAGGCGTTGCGGTATTCCATAATGCCGTTGTAGATGGCTTTGGCCAATTTGGCTTGTCCGGCTTCGGAGGCCATGAAGCGCTCTTCGGTGGGATTGCAGATGAAGTCGAGTTCCACAAGCATTGATGGCATTGCGGTTTTCAGAAGCACCCAGAAGTTGGCTTGCCTTACGCCGTTGTTCTTGCGGCCGGCGGTGGATGCCAGGTTGGCGGCAACGGCCTTGGCGGCGCGTACGCTTTGGTCCAGGTGCTTATTCTGGCTCATTTCAAAGATTATGTAGCTTTCGGCGCTTGTGGGGTCAAAGCCTTGATAGGTTGTGGTGTAATCGTTTTCAAGTTTCATCACCGAGTTTTCGCGCATTGCCACGGCAAGATTGTCGGCAGTCTTGTCAAGTCCGAGGGTGTAGACGGCGGCTCCACGCACTGTGGAGCGGTTTTTTGCTTTGGTGTCGACGGAGTTGGTGTGGATTGACACAAAGAGATTGCCATGTTCGGCATTGGCAATGTCGGCACGCCCCTGAAGGGTTACAAACTTATCGGTGTTTCGGGTGTAGACCACTCGGATACCTTTTTCTTTTTCAAGGAAGCTGCCAAGCTTGCGCGCTACGGCGAGGTTGATGCTTTTTTCATTGGTTATTGTTCCGGGCGCGCCAATGTCGTGTCCGCCATGGCCTGCGTCGATGACCACAGTGAAGGCGTCGGCATTATTTTTTGCAGCGACACCCAAGGCCATGCCGCATAGGAGCAGCACAATTAAACAGATGGCTCGGAAACAACGTTTCATATTATGACCAATTTACGTTACAAAATTACTAAAATGTGGCGAATAAAGCCAAAAAAGGGCAAAAAAGAGAGCTTTAATGCTCAATTATGCGTAATTTTGGAGAATCAAGCCATGAACAAAATTAAAGAATCATGTCAAAATCATCTGTTGTTTGTTCATTAATTGCCGTGGCATTGCTGGCCGGATGTGCCGGCAAGAGTGAGCCGGTGGCAATCGGGCGGTTGGATTTAGCCTCCCGCTGTGAAAACACCGATTCGGTTACTAATGTTTTCCGCCCGGCGCTGGAGGCGCTTAGCCGCGTGGCGGGTGGCATATCGCCCGATTCTGTGCTTGCGCGTTACAGGGCTTCGGCAGCCCAGCGGGTTTTCGGTCCCGACATAAAGGAGCGTCTGAGCGATTTGTCGGCGGCGGAATCGGAGCTCGGGTCAGCCAGGGCAAGGTTGCAGGAGGAGTTCCCCGAGATGCGGTTCCCGAGTTTTGTTTATGGTTATGCCACGCCTTACAATCAGTCGGTTGTGGTGGTGGACACTGTTTTGCTCATTGGCTTGAATCATTACCTTGGGGCTGACTATGCCGGATACGAGGGTTTCGAGGAGTATAGGCGGGCACTGAAAACGCCGGAGCGGTTGGTGCCCGATGTGGTTGAGGCAGTGATTGCAACGAATAATCCTTATGCGCCCGGACCGAATGCCACGGTGCTCTCGCGGCTGCTCTACGAGGGGGCGCTGCTCTATGCAATGGACCGTGCTCTGCCGGAGGCTGACGAGGCGTTGCTAATGGGCTACGACCCGCAACAAATGGAGTGGGCCAGGGTTAACGAGGGGCGCGTTTGGCAGCGGCTTGTGGAGAGCGAGATGCTCTTTTCCACGGACCCGGCTGTGGCCGACAAGCTTGTGGCGCCGGCTCCCGGCACTCTGCTTGTCAATGCCAACGCCCCGGGCCGGATAGGACGTTACATAGGGCTTAAGATTGTGGAGGCATACCTGAAGTCGAATCCCGAAGCGACACCGGCCGAGCTCCTGTCAGCGCAGTTTTATGCATTGCCCCAGGTGCTCCATAAGGCCCGCTACGCACCGTGATGTAAGCTTTATTAAATAAATTTAACATACTCTCTATGCCGCTGTGGAAGCGGCAAGTGGAACCGTTGGCCAGTGCTAAAGGACTGCAAAATTGCCAATTAATGAATCTTTTTGTAATTTTGCGCTGTTTTTATCATGCAACGGCGCCACAGAGGTGAGCGCTGCGCCGAAAATCGGCAGGGCCGGAATGGAGTCCGGAGCGTTTGCACCGGAGGAGCAGAGCGGGAGACTTTGCAGGGATTTTGCCGGCCTTATTTGTTAACATAACATGAATGAAATGAAGAAAACAATGATTATCATTGCGCTCTTCGTTGTTCTGATTTTCACAATGTCATCACGTACGGACCGCGACTACCGTGCATCGGTTGGATACGCAGTTCCCGAAATGAGTCTCACAACCCTTTCTGACAGTAGCCTTGTTAATTTGGCTGATATGCGAGGCCATTACGTGATGGTGAATTTTTGGGCCGCTTACGATGCAGAATCGCGTGTTGCGGCCGGCGAATACGAACGTGCCATGCGAGTGTTCGCACCGGAACAACTACGTCTCTTGCAGGTCAACCTTGACCCGAGTTCGCGCCTTTTTCGTGAGATAGTGCGCAGAGACGGATTGAATGAAGCGCAACAATTTACGGTGTCGGCTTCGCACGTACAAGCCGTTGAGCGAGCCTTCAACCTGGGTAACGGTCTGCAATCCTACCTCATAGATCCCAAGGGGAATATTGTAGCCGTGAATCCGTCGCCACAGGACGTGGCGGAAATTATTGCCTCATAACCGTGATGAGAACTAACATGCGGCCTGCGCGCATTGTGTGCAAGCCATGAACTTTGAAGAGCTGACCGGCCCCGCTGCCGATCGGCTTTATTTTTTATGAAGGCGGGATGGACTGGAGAGGGCGTTGTGGCGGATTATGAATTGCCCGATTGCTTCATCATAAGTGGAATCAAAAGGGTTGGATGAATATGTCCGGCGTCTATCTGTAGGGGTTGTCTGTCCCTGAAATGTAAATGCAGGTGGTACATTTCGAATGCCAGTGCTCGGTGTATTTGCCGCAGTGTTGGCAACGTTCTCCTCTTGCATTGTAAACACCAACGAGATCAGAGCGGGGACGGCCATATTCCGGTTCGGCGCCTCTGCGCCAAAGTCTGGTTCCCCCGCAATCCGGACATGTGCTTTTGCTTTTGTTGCGATTCGTGTTTTTATTATCCGAGTCGTCCAATGTGTTGACACGGAAACTGGAGTAGTTTATAGGCTTTCCGTTGGAGTCATAATATAGTGTTCCTATGGCTGCGTAGCCGGGATAAGCAGAGTTGGAACATACGCATTGTCCGGATCCGTTGCAAACGCTGCATCGGCCGGTGCCACTGCAGGAAGCGCAGGGGTAGAATGTGCCGTAACCGGCCGACACTATGCCTCCTCTTCCATAGCAAATGTTACATGTGCGCGTGCCATGACACAGTCCGCAGCTGGCGGTTCCTTGACAGCTGATGCATTTACCGTAGTTGGTCTCGGTTTTGAATCCGTTGGCGTATTTCTCAACTATGGCAAAGCCTCCGAAACTTAACGGCTTGCGAGATCGGTCCACAATGTTGTTCCTGTTGCCGGATTTTGGTTTGTTGTCGGGAGAAAGAGCGTTGTTTCTATTATTGCCATTGTTGTTGCCGGTGCCGGTGAATTCTATTTCGTTGCTTTGAGCCAAATTGTTGCCTTTGTTGTCGCTGATTGTCACAACAACCTTGTAGGTGTTCTTGCCTGACAGCAGCTGGAGGTCGTCAACGTAAGGGGCATACCAGAAGTCGCTGTAGTGGGCGGTGTTGACGGAAGGTTGATACGACCATTTGAAATAGCTTGTGCCTGTGGTTGATCTGTGTGGAGAATTGACTTTGTGCCACTTGCCTGAGGGCCCTTTGATCCATATACACATGTCGCCTTTCAGATTTTTCATTCCGGTTACATCGAAGTTGCAATGCACTTTCATGGCGGAGCGGTTGTTGATTGTCACGCCATGTTCAATCCACACTTTGTTGATTTTAGCGGTGGCCGCGCTTAGAGCACCGGTGAAGCATATTGTGGAGAGTAGTATTAGCAAGATTACTTTTTTCATAGGAAAGATTTTTTGCTTGAATTTACAAATATAACGAGAAAATTGAAATCAGTTCATATTTGCGGTCAAATTAACTTAAAAAAAATTTGATAAAGGTTCTGCAGGTGGAGAGGCGGGTTGGATGATTGAGGTACATAAAAAACTCCGCCGGGGGCCGATGCCCGAGGCGGAGTTGTATGGGTGTTCAAGGCAGAGGCACTATGGTCTCTGCGTGGATGAGCTTTTTAGAGCTGGGGACCGGCAGCTACGAGTGCTTTACCGGCGGGGTTGTTCTCAAATTTCTTGAAGTTGTTGATGAACATTTCAGCA
>JAMPBC010000048.1 GCA_023666905.1 Bacteroides sp.
TGTTGTTGACTTCTTTGACAACCTCGGGTTTGCGGTTCTGGCAAGCCTGGAGCTGGGTGGCAAGGTCGGCGGCAGTGGCGGCAGCTGCGGCGGTAGCTGCGTTGCAGGCGGCAATGTCGGCACGCAGGCGGTTAATCTCATCGTTAAGAGCATCGGTTTCTGCGGAATTTCCGGGGGTAACGCACTGGAAGCGAGGTCCGAAATTATAAGTAAGACCGACGAGGCAATTGAATGTGGAGAGCTTGCGGGTGTATGCGGCCGAAGTAAACTTGACGTCAAATTCGGGCTCATAGGGGCTTCCTGTCATGTTCCACATCATGTAAGGCTTCACGGAGATGGTTACATGAGAGTTGATGTTGAAGTTGAAATTGAGCCCTGCGCGAGTGGCGAAGTAGTTCCAATCAGGACGTCCGTAGTTTTCGTTCGGGCCATTATAGGCATAATCGTGCCCCCAGCCAGCACCGGCTACAACTTCAATTTCGAAAGGACGGACAGCGCAATTGAATCCACCGAACAGGTTCATGAGGTTCACGGCTCCATAGAGGCCCACGTAGGAGTTATCGAACGCGGTGACCTGATGATGACCGTACCAGGATGAGGTGTTGATGCCGAAAGTGGCCTCGGCTCCAAGACCGAATGCGGGAGAAATTTGCTTTTGCACATGGGCACCGACAATGGCACGCATATCGCCAAAGAAGGCATGACCATGATCGAGCGGGGTGCTGACACCGCCGTCGAAACCGGCTGACCAGTTGGAATCAAATCGGGGAGTGGCAATGACAGTTTGAGCCTGCGCAGCTATGGATGCAGCGGCAAGGGCCAATGAAATAACAAGTTTACGTTTCATGATGTGATGTTTTGGCTATGAGTTGAATCTTTATATTATAATGGCAAATTTACGAAATTGTTCTTTTCCGGCAATAGGTAAATGCGTAACTTTGCATTCCTGCATTATGGAATGCATTATAAAAATGGATAATTTGAAATTAATGAGAGCGGAAGGTTTAACGGAGAGTAAGTGGGAAATGGTTGCCGGCAAGGCTCATGCCGATGTGATGAAACTGCGCATGCGTTATCACAACGATGCGGCCATGGCCGCCGTCATAAATCAAATTGACTGCAGACAACATTGCTCGAAGAAGCTCGGCGAGACGCTGGCCCGGGCACCGCGGTTTTATTTCCCGTCGCGGCTATCGGCCGAGCAGTCGACGTCTGATTCACTGGCGCGTTACCATGCTTCGCTCCTGCCGCCTCAAAGCTCGGTGCTTGACATGACGTGCGGGTTGGGGATTGATGCGTTTCATTTTGCGAGCAAAAGCAAGCGGGTGGTGGCTTACGACATAAATCAAGCTACTGCCGCGGCCACGCAGCATAACGCCAAGTTGCTGGGATTGGATAACGTAACGGTGATTTGCGGCGACAGCGTCAAGGCCTTGGAGGGGATGAAGGATGATGATTTTGACGTTATTTTCATTGACCCGGCACGGCGCGGCGACCACGGGAAGCGACTTTTCGCCTTGGCTGACTGCGAGCCGGACGTTACGAAACTGCTTCCACGCATGCTGGAGGTTGCTCCGAGGGTGATGATAAAGGCGTCGCCGATGCTCGACATCAGTCACACAATAGCTGAATTAGAGAATTTGGAGACGGTCTATGCCATTGGCACCACGCGCGAATGTAAGGAGTTGGTTATAAGTTGCAGGAGGGGCTATACGGCCGTGCCGAAAATCCACGCGACAACCATTTTGAGCGATGGTGACGTGAGCGAGTTTCAGTTCAGCGGCGCGGAGGAAAAAGAAGCTGTTGCTGAGTTTACAGCTCCGGAGCCGGGGCAGATTTTGCTTGACCCCTACCCGGCTGTGCTCAAAACGGGCCCTTTCAATTTGCTTGCGCAGCGTTTCGGACTCCACAAGGTGGCGCCGAACAGCCATTTGTATTTTTCAAACATTGATGAAAAGCGTTTTCCGGGAAGCAGGTTTGCAATTGACAGTGTGATGTCACTAAACAACAAGACTGCTAAAATAATAGCTGGAATGGAAGAGCGGTTTGATGTTTCCACCCGGAACTCGCCCCTAACGGCCGAAGCGTTGATTAAGAAGCTGAAAATTAAAACCGGAGGCGAGCGGCGACTGTTTGCGACATCGCTTGCAGGGAGGCAGGCGATTGTAATTATTGCCTCGCCTCTGAAAGGGTAGGTAGCCGGAAAGTTTAACGGCGTTCGAACATGCGGGCCATTGCGCGTTTGTCCTCTCGCTCTTTGATTGATTGGCGCTTGTCGTACTCTTTCTTACCACGGCCTATTCCGATGACCATTTTGGCCAGGCCGCGATCGTTGATGAAAATCCGCATGGGCACAATGGTCATTCCCGTTTCCTTGCCACATTTGGCTAACTTGGCTATCTCTTTTTTGTTTAAGAGGAGTTTGCGGTCGCGGCGCGACTCATGGTTGTTGTAGGAACCATAAAAATATTCGGCCACGTACATGTTTTTGATCCAGACCCCGTCGGCGGCAACATAGCAGAAGGTGTCGACGAGGCTTGCCTTGCCTTGCCTGATGGATTTGATTTCGGTTCCGGTGAGAACAATCCCGGCTGTGAAAGTCTCGCCTATTTCATAATCGAAAGTGGCGCGCTTGTTTTTTATGTTGACTTCAGAGAATTTCATTGTTTACCCGATGATTAAGTTGAACAGATAGCGCAGAAGGAATGGTGGCAAGAGAACCGCGACAAGGTTAAGGACCATGAAGAGGATTACGCCGTTGAACTTCACTTCCATGTAGGCAATTCCGCGCCACATTATAAAATAAACATAGACCGGCAGGAGATAGAGCATGTCGGGGACCATGGGCAGCAGGTTGGTGAGGATGTTCAACACAGCCAGGATTCCAAGATTATAAAGGATGAAGGTGTTGTTTTTGTTCAGCGACATGACCCCGTCGGTGCATGAGGGAATGTAGAGCGAAAAAACGAGCGAGGCAATGTAGTAGCTTGTCAGATATGTAACGAAATAAGCCACCATGCGCTCAAGGACAGCGGCCAAAGTAGCGTCGGAATGATACCAAAGCGATGGCAGGCATGTGAGCGACACCAATATAATCAACGGAACGAAGCCGGATTTGAGCAGGCATTGCGATGGAAAATTGTCGACAGCGACATCCTCCCATCCCCTTCTTGGCGACAGGATTAGTTGCAACATATCCAAAATATACTTGAAAAACACGTTAAATAATGGTTTAGCTTGAACTAACTGCTACATAAATTTATTACAAAGATAGTGACTTTTGCGGCACAACACAAAAATATTTTTTGAGGAGTGGTTTTAAAGTCAAATTTTAGTATTTTTGCAACGTAAAACATCATTATTATATCAGCCATGATTAAAAGAATTCTTTCAATAGCCGGACGCCCCGGACTTTTTAAATTGGTTAGCCAAGGTAAGAACATGCTCATTGTTGAATCGCTCACAACGGGCAAACGCACTCCGGCTTACGCTCACGACAAAGTGGTTTCGCTCGGTGACATTTCCATTTACACTCCCACTGAAGATGTGCCTCTGACCGATGTGTTTGAAAGCATCCGCGAGAAAACTGAGGGCAAAGAGGTGGACTACAAGAAGATGTCGGACGCCGAATTGCGCGAGTATTTTGGCGAGATTCTGCCTGACTTTGACCGCGACCGCGTTTACAACAACGACATCCGCAAAGTGTTTGCCTGGTACAATCAGCTGATTGCAGCGGGCGTGACAGAGTTCAAGGATAAGGAGATTGAGGAAGACCAGGCTGCCGAAGCAGCTGAGAAAGCTGACGAGGCCCAAACCGTAAAATAATGCAGTCAGGAGTCAAACACACATTCACGGCTCACGACTCGTTGATAGACTTGGTGGAGGAGGATTTCAACATCCTCCCCATACTGAGCCGATTTTCCATACCGCTTGGTGTTGGGAACAAGACAATTGGCGAGGTTTGTTCCGAGGCCGGAATTGACTCCCGCATTTTTCTGCTTCTGGTCAACTATATTTTATCGGGTGTACTTCCTGTCGATGAACCCAAAGCGGAATCGGCCATAAGCATTGTGGATTTTCTTCATAATTCGCATGATTATTTTCTGGGCTACAAGTTTCCGCACATCCGCAAAAACTTAATCGAGGCTTTGGATCCGAGCCATAGCGACATCAACCCTGCAATTATACAGTTTTTTGACGACTATGTGATGCAGGTTAAGAATCATTTCGATTATGAGGAGCAGTACGTGTGGCCCTACATACGCTCACTGTCGTCGAACACGCATCCGGCCTACAGCATAGACGTGTTCCGACAGCACCACGATGAAATCAGCGATAAGCTGAATGATTTAAAAAACATCATCTTGCGCTATTATACCACATCGATGCCGGACAGAATGTATGACGTGCTGGTGGATATTTTCAATTGCGAGGAGGACCTCAACACCCATCATACTATTGAGAACCACATTCTGGTTCCAATGGTGGAGAGTCTGGAATCAAACGGCTTGCAAGGAGAATGAAGAGACTGACTGTGGCAATTGCCACCGAATCGCAAATAATAGCGTCGGGGTTGAAAACGCTTCTGACGTCGATAAAGGATGTCCACTTGGAGCCGGTTCACATTCATCCGCGCGACATTTCATTGACCGTGAGCAAGCTCTCGCCGGCAGCCCTGATTGCCGACATGTGCGATGCATGCGCTGTTAACGAGCTGAAGGTTCTGAGAAGCGAGATGAAAACGGACACAGCCATCATTGGCATATATCATTCGGCTCTCACACCTGCTACAACAAGAACAGTTGACGCAACTATCTCTATATACGATGATTCGGAGACGCTGAATGAGGTGCTGAAACGGCTGATATCGATTAACGCCGAGGCGGCCGCATCGACTGACCTCACTCCGCGCGAACGGGAAGTAATCAGAGGCATTGTGAAAGGCCTGTCGAACAAGGAGATTGCTTCGGAAATAAACGTTTCGGTGAATACGGTGATGACTCACAGGCGCAACATAGCATCGAAGCTGCGTATTCATTCGCCGGCCGGTCTCACAATCTATGCCATTGTCAGCAAGCTGGTTTCGCTTGAGGAGATAAAGAATCAGGTTGGAGCCATCAGCGATTGACGGCTCCAATCAGTTCATGGACATCCTTCACTCCGTGACGGATGCAGTAATCTTCAATGTAATCAATTATCTTTACGGTGCAAGTGGGGTCGATGAAGTTGGCCGTTCCAACCTGCACGGCTGTTGCGCCGGCAAGAATGAACTCAAGAGCATCGCGGCCGTTCATAATGCCACCGAGCCCTACAACCGGGATGTTGACGGCTTTGGCAACTTGCCAAACCATACGTACTGCCACCGGACGGACGGCGGGACCCGATAATCCACCGGTAACAGTTGACAGACAGGGGCGCTGACGCTCCACATCTATGGCCATGCCCATGAGGGTGTTTATAAGTGAAACAGCATCGGCACCTTCGGCTTCAACAGCCTTGGCTATTTCAACAATGTCTGTTACGTTGGGCGAGAGTTTTACAATCACGGTTCGCGGAAATGCACTCCGGATGGCTTTGGTTACTTGTGCCGCACCGGCGGCGGTGGTCCCGAATGCCATTCCGCCTTGTTTTACGTTGGGGCAGGAAATGTTCACTTCTATGGCTTTTATGTCGGTTTGCTCGGCAAGGCGCCGGGCTACTTCCACATAATCCTCCAGCCTGGCTCCGGAAACATTGACCAGGATGTTAGTGTCAAGGCCGCGTATTTCAGGATAAATGTGCTGAATGAAGTAATCCACTCCTTTGTTTTGCAGACCGACGGCATTAAGCATGCCCGAGGGAGTTTCGGCCATGCGGGGATAGTCGTTTCCCTCACGCGGTTCAAGAGTGGTTCCCTTGACAATGAAACCGCCAAGACGGTTCAAGTCAATGAAGTCACTGAATTCGCTCCCATAGCCAAAAGTGCCTGAAGCCGTGAGCACCGGATTCTTAAGTTCAAGCGCCCCTATGTTGACATTTAAATTCACCATGTCAGTTCATTGATATTAAATACAGGGCCTTCGGTGCAAACACACACATTTCCCTTAACAGTTTTTTCCACACAACACAAGCATGCGCCAAGGCCGCATGCCATCATATTTTCCAGCGACACCTCGCAGTCCGTTCCGGCCTGGCGTGCCTTTGTGGCCACAGCTTTCATCATCGGTGCAGGACCGCAGCAGTAAATTTTGTCCCATTTCTGATCCATAACAGGATGCACCGTAACAACACCTGCGTGTCCGGCCGAGCCATTGTCGGTGGCAATATGAACCTTACCGGACTTGGCAAATTCATCGGCCAACAGAATTTCCGATGCATCTCTGGCTCCGAGCAGAAATTCGGGGTCGACACCGGCCTTCTCCAAAGAGTGGCCGAGCATCAACAGCGGTGCCACTCCAACGCCACCTCCAATGAGGAGCACCCGCTGCTGTGGGTTAGAGGGGGTGAAACCGTTGCCAAGAGGCATTATCAAGTTAACAATGCTTCCCGGCTGCAAATTAAGTAGCGACGCACTCCCGGCACCGGCCAGGCGGACAAGGAGCCACAAACAATTTTCATTATAATCGGCCATGCAAATTGAAATGGGACGGCGGAGGAATGTCGACTTACTGCCATCAATCCTCACCTGCACAAACTGCCCCGGCTTGCACTGTGGCAGCTGTCCCCGTACGGGGGTGAGCTTAAGCAATGAGCAGCTTGGGCTCACGGCAACGTTTTCCTTAAGCTGGAAATCAGTAACGGTTTTTTTCATCGGTATGGGTTATTCATGCGAGTTCGGGGCATAACAATCCACAAAACTCAATTTTTCACAAAAGTAAGCAAAATTATTCAATCAAATGTTGCAACCGCCCGGTTTTGTAGACGCTATTGACAGTGACCCATTGTGAACGACTCTAACCATTTATCGCTTTTATAAATTGTATGCCTATACGTTCTACTATACCGGTAACAAGAGCATTGCCCATGAGGAAAGCTCTGCGCATATCAGAAGAACCAAGTGTATGATTATCGGGGAACATGTTTAATCGTTCTAACTCGATAGGAACAAGTCGGCGATAACGTCCGGATTCGGTAAGAATTACATGCTTGAACCGGGATGGAGCTGCGCCTCCTTCTCCCGTAATAATTGTTCTGGAAGGCTTGTCCGTACCATCCGGGAATGCCATAGCACCTTCAGAATAATTATATTCAAATCCTGTTGTCTTGTTGACTCGTCTTTCCGTCTTACCGCCTTTGGCATAACGCCATTTTTCAACTTCTGAATCTCTTATAAAAAACTCTCCGGGGACATTTGTCTCAGGTATAAGTATGTCTCCAAGAGTAACGAATGGACCATCATATTTAGGAGTGCTCTGTATAGTGAATACGGCGCGATTAACCATAAGCCCTGCATTTTTGAAAGGTGAAACCTTTTTGCCTCTGTTGAAAGACTCTGATACTTCAGATAGTGAACCCTTAATTAAGAATTGTGTTGGTTGCCAATCATCCATAATAATAGGAAACGCTTTCGCCATAACGCCAACCTTATAGAGCCAATCTTTAGGATTATCAATAGAGTCAGCAAATGTAGAGTCTTGCTTGAAGGCGAACATATAAGTGCGTCGACGGCGTTGTGGCATACCATATTCCGCGGCATTTATTACTCGCCATTCTACACAATAGCCCAAATCAGCTAAAGAAGCAAGTATAATAGCAAAATCTCTGCCGCGTTGTGTGGCCGGAGAGCCAAGTAATCTGTCAACATTTTCAAGAATAAGGTATTTAGGTGGATTTTTGTGGTCTTTCAAAATGCGATGAATCTGCCACCATAAAACACCTTTTTTCCCCTCTATACCTCCGGAGCGATTAAGAGTAGTTGCAACAGAATAATCTTGGCAGGGGAAACCGCCCACCAACATATCAGCATCCGGAATGTCATCAACATCAACAGAGGCAATATCAGAATTTGAATGTCCGGCAGCACCGAAATTCTTACAATAGATTACCGAAGCGTCCTGACGCTTGGTAGATGGTTCCCATTGGTTGTTCCAAACGGTCTTAAAGCGATTGGATGCTCTTTCAAGACCAATTCTGAATCCTCCAACACCAGCGAACAACTCCATAACACGAATATCGTCTTTGCAAGTTTCCACGGTTTCCTCCGGGAATAAAGACTGCGTATGGCAAGAATTACTATAAGCCACAAGAGGTTCACATAAAACGTTGTTTTCTATTTCAGTATAATAACTCATTTTGTATTTGCGGTGTCAATAATCTGTTTAACGTAATCGGCATTGAACCAGTAACAATATTTGTCGCAATATCCACCATTAGGATTGACTGCCTTGTCGCTTTTAACGCGAGCTTTGGTGCGAACGTGAAATTTGCGATGGTCGGCAATGCTCCAAAATGCGTCCGGATTGATATTGTTAGTCAATACCGCATAGCGGATATTCTCCCAATACTCTTTGGCTACTTCCAAATCTTCGTATGGCATAGTCCAAAAGAATACAGACTCAAGTACATATGATTGCTCGGTAACGGATTTTTTTGTTTTATTGTTATAAACCGTAATCTCTTCTCCTATAACAGGCTTGAAAACCACAAACATAAACCTATTTGTGAAAACTTCATAGGTCTCGGACTCTATCCAATCGTCATTTTCATAGACCTCACAATAATCTATATTTTTGAAGGACATAGATTCTTTGGGCATTCCATTGTTTTGAAGACGAACCGTCTTCATTATTATACCGGACTTTATAAATTCTTCAGATGAACTTAAACGTTTGCTTTCGGAATTAGAGGCTATCAATGCGCTAACATCGGCATATTTATTCTTGGCTTGATATGCTTCAATACCGAGCATATCGCAAATTTGAACAAAATTTTTACCTATGTACGGTGCAAAACGTTTCAAGATAACATCCTCAAATGTGTTTTCTTGTAACTCCGCGCTTGTAACAAGCTCAAATTTTGGTTTCTCAACTTCCGTATAATTCGTGAAGTAATTATTCCCGGATTCAACTACATGGTTGAGAATATAGCGCATATATGCAGGTTTCAGGCTAAATGCGCGTTTGTTGGCCTTGATATCTGAGTTTGGTTGCGATTGAGGGCTATCTCCCTTTTGACCTTTACGACAAGCTCCAAGATATATAGTATCACCTTCTGAAAGTAGATGAGCCTCACCCCTCCGAACTTTATCAGCAATGGTCTGATAATCCTTTTTGATAAGGATTAAGTCTTTCTCCGGGAGTTGCCATAGAATACGGAATAAAAATTCATAATCATATATGGCATTGCCGCTTACATGGAGGTAGAAAAGAAGCAGCAACAGTTGGCATTTTGAAATCAGATGTGAGTCCTCAAATGAGGTATTCACTATTTCAAAATAATCAATCATGGTGCATACAAGACGTTCCTTAATTCTATACGAATTGTCAGATTTTGATTTAAGCAAAGGAGTGCATTTCAGCTCAACGTGTGCATCTGCAAAATCAGCTTCGCGATTAGAATTTACATCATAGTTGAAAAATAGCTCTTCAACCATCTGACCGAGACCACCTTTACCTTTTCTTTTTTGCTCAATGACTGCATCCCCAAGCTGAGAACGGAGGGAATGGCCAATCAAATGTCTACTAAAATTGAAAATAGACATTGGACTGGTGCGGTCAAAAGTATCACTTCGGAAACTAATGTTTGTCATTAAGCAGTATCAAAGCAAAGGAACTTCCTTGTAGGCAGACAGGTGACCAAACCTTTAGCGACTACAAGGAAGTTCCTTAATATGTTGAATATAAGTTATTACTTACATTGTCGGCCTTTGTCTGCGCGAGCGCGGTTTAGGTTACAAAATTAATAAAAATTTTTCA
>JAMPBC010000049.1 GCA_023666905.1 Bacteroides sp.
CAAGTGGAGCTGGAGGGATTCGAACCCTCGTCCAAACGCGGAACTAATGTGCTTTCTACATGCTTAGTTTCTACTTGGTTTTCGTGAGTCGGCAGGCAAGAAACCACCAACCGATTCCTTATCCCCTGAATTTCGCGCTGTCCTCGGGGAGTGAACCGCGCTATTCCCGATTTATCTGCACCGCCTTGTCGATTAGTCTCGGGACCAGGACAATCGGGCGATGTCTTGTCGCTGCAACTGTTGCGGCGATTAAGCTAATCTACTATGCTTCGATTAAGCAGCAAGAGCGTAGTTGTTTTCGCCATTTAAAAAAGTCGATGTCGGGGTTTAAAGAGCACCTTACATCATGGCTCTGCATGCTTACACACCACTTCTACACGCTGTCAAAACCGGTCAGCCCCTGTTTTGGAAATGCAAATATAGTACATCTCCGTTCGTTTTCCAAGGATTTTAACATTTATCTTGAACGTTGCCGGCCGAGAGGGGTGCGAAACCCGGGCTTAATCAAGGTGTATCTTTGCTTGGCCGTTGGGTGGCCGGCGGTTGCTCCCGGTTCTTTCATTTTGTTCCGAAATGCGTAATTTTTCAACATTTTTGCTTTAATGATTTAAATTTGTTAACTTTGCCACCAAATTGTCGGTTGGTTTCAGCCGATACTGATTGTGTTTTCACCCCCCCCCATTAACCGCCTGTGTTACAACTATTTACAACGCCGGCGAGATGAGGGAGGCGATTATGGTGTTAATTAATGATTTGTTTGAAAATTTGATTATAGTAAAATGAATATAATCGCAAAGCTCACGGTCGGCTCCGTTGTTGCCATGCTTTTGGCAACGGGTTGTACGGCTCCGAAGAATATAACCTATTTGCAAGGGTTCGAGAATGGAGACTCCCAACCCGTTGTGATTGAGGGCCGACTTACAATTCAGCCCGATGACCGCCTGTCAATCATTGTCAGCTCCAAAGATGCCGAGCTGGCCGAGATTTTCAATCTTATTGCGCCCCAGCGTCGCCTTGGTGCGGGAAGTGCATCGTCGTCAACATCCAACTCCGGCACATCGTCCTATACGGTTGATCCCGAAGGCTACATTGAGTTTCCAATGCTGGGCCGCTTGAAAGTAGCCGGGATGACTCGTTCGGAATTGGCCAAGGATTTGGAGAAGAAGTTGATTAGCAATAAGCTTTTGAACGACGCCATTGCAACGGTTGAATTTGACAATGCCAAGTTTGCCGTACTCGGCGATGTGAGCAGCCCCGGTGAATATGCCTTTGACCGCGACCGGCTTACAATTCTTCAGGGCATAAGCAAGGCTGGCGACCTCAGCATAACCGGTATGCGTCCCAATGTGCTGCTTGTGCGCCGCGAAGGCGACAAGGATGTGGCCTACAGACTTGATTTGACCAAAACCGAGCAGCTCATGCAATCACCGGCTTATTATCTGCAGCAGAACGACGTGATTTATGTTGAGCCAAACGACACCAAGAAACGTCAGGCCACGGTGAATGGCAACACGGTTCTCACGCCGGCTTTCTGGCTATCGGTTGCCTCGTTCCTCACCACAATTTCAGTGTTAATCTTTAAGTAATTTGCAGAGTTATGTCAGAAGAAGAAAAAGCTGAAAAGAAAGCAGACACGCTTTCGCAAGTCAAGATTACCGATGTGATTTTTATCACGTTGAAACGTTGGCCATGGTTGTTGTTGTCGTTGGTGGTATGTGTGGGGCTTGCGCAGCTTTATATCATGCGCACTCCGCCAGTTTACACCCGCACAGCTTCCGTTGTTATCAAGGATGAATCCAAAGGTGGCTCTGTGTCCGGGGCGGTTGACTTTGCAAGCATGGGGCTTGTAACGTCGAACTCCAACGTTCAGGATGAAATTAACAAACTCCAGTCACCCGATGTTATCGAGGAGGCTGTGCGCCGCCTCAATCTTAATAAGGTGTACTATATCGACGGTAAATTCCGCAAAGACGTGGTTTATGGTCCGGCGCTTCCTATAAATGTGAAATTCCCTTCGCTCACCGAAACCGGCAGTGCCGCAGCCCGGATTGAAGTGAACAAGGATGGCACCTACACCGTTACCGACCTGCTGTTCAATGGCGAAAGCGCCAAATCAACTGCACATGGCAAGGTGCGTCTGGGACAGCCGACTCCCACCACCGGCGGAGCTGTTGAAATCTCCACCACGCCCTATTATGTTCCCGGAACGGAATGTGACTTGTATGTGACGCAAATACCGGTCAAGAGCGCTGTTGGCAGCTTCTTAGGCAAGTTGTCGGCGGCTCTTAAAAGTGATAAAGGTAGCACCATCAACATCACCGTTGTCGATGAATCCACCCAGCGGGCCGAGGATCTCATCAATACCATTATCGATGTCTACAACGAGAAATGGATTGAGAACCGAAACCAAATTGCGGTGAGCACATCCAATTTCATCACCGAGCGCCTCGGCGTGATTGAAAGTGAGCTTGGAAACGTGGACCGCGACATTTCCTCGTATCAGAGCGAACATCTTATTCCTGACGTTCAAGCTGCTGCAAACATTTACATGAGCGAGAATCAGACTGCCGCCGCTCAGATTCTGAATCTGACAACCCAGCTGCAAATGACACGTTACTTGCGCTCTTACCTTGGCAACGAGGTTAACAAGAATAATGTGCTTCCCGCCAACTCCGGAATTAACAACGGAGCCATTGAGTCTCAGATTGGAGCATACAACACCCTGATGCTCCAGCGAAATCAACTTGAATCAAATTCATCGGACTCGCATCCGGTTGTAAGCGAGATGGATACACAGCTCGCAGCCATGCGTTCGTCCATTATATCCTCGGTCGACAATCAGATTACAGCTCTTGAAACCGAAATGCGCAACCTGCAGGGCAGCAAGGCGCATGCCACTGAAAAAATTGCCGCAAGCCCGGCTCAGGCCAAGGACCTCCTCTCAATGGAACGCCAGCAAAAGGTCAAGGAGTCGCTCTACTTGTTCCTGCTGCAAAAGCGCGAGGAAAATGAATTGTCACAAGCATTTACAGCTTACAACACTCAGGTGGTCAATCGCCCCACCGGAACAAATGCTCCGTCGGCACCCGTGGCCAACCGCATTCTTATGATGGGATTTGCCCTTGGTCTGATAATACCTTTCGGCGTTACGTACGTACTTGAAATCAGCAACACACGCGTTCGCGGACGCAAAGATGTGGAGGACCTCAAGCTCCCGTTCATTGGCGAAATACCCATGAAGAAAACCAAGAAGGGCGAGAAGGAAACCGAGCGCGTTGTTGTGAAGCAAGGCAAGCGCGATGTCATAAACGAGGCATTCCGCGTGTTGCGAACCAATCTCAGCTTCATGTCGTCGAAGGAGCCCGGCTGCAAAGTTATCATGGTGACCTCGTTCAACCCCGGTTCCGGAAAAACATTCATCACCTTCAACCTCGGTGTCAGTCTGGCAATAAATGGCAAGCGTGTGCTCATTATTGACGGCGATATGCGCCGCGGTTCTACTTCGGCCTACGTCAACTCCCCCTCCAAAGGTATGAGCAACTATCTTGTGGGGGAAACGGACGATGTCAACTCTCTCATTGTGAACGATTCTGCCAACAAGAGACTCTCGGTACTCCCTGTGGGAACCATTCCTCCGAACCCCACCGAATTGCTGGAAACCCCACGCTTCTCGCAACTTATTTCTAAGCTACGCGGTGAGTACGATTACATTTTCATTGACTGCCCGCCTGTGGAAATGATGGCCGATGCCCAAATCATCAATACGGTTGTTGACCGCACCATCTTTGTTATCCGCGCCGGCTTGCTGGAACGCTCCATGCTTCCCGAGCTTAATCGCCTCTATGAAGAGAAGAAATTCGTCAACATGGGCATTGTGCTCAATGCCACCGAGGCCGAAGGCTCGCGCTACGGTTACAAATATGGCTATGGTTACGGCTATGGCTACGGAAACTACAGTCATTACACTTCAACTAAATAACAAATCGTGGGATTCTTATCGAAAATAAAAAGCATGCTTGGCGGTGGGTCCTCTGAATATATTCTCAGCGGGCACACTGATTGGCACTCGCACTTGCTGCCCGGTGTCGACGATGGCGTGCAAACCCTCGATGAATCCCTGTCCATACTTGATGCTTTTGAAAAGCGCGGCGTTACCGAATTGTGGCTCACTCCCCACATCATGGAGGATATGCCCAACACAACTCAGGACTTGCGCCACCGCTTTTCTGAACTCACCGAGGCCTACAAAGGAAACATAAAACTCCATTTGGCCTCCGAAAATATGCTCGACACAATCTTCACCGAGCGGTTTGACCGGCGCGACTTCCTGCCCATAGGTCCGAACGCCGACATGCTGCTGGTGGAAACTTCATTCTATAATCCGCCAACCGGGCTTGAGGAACTTCTGTTCTCACTCCACTCCGTGGGCCTTACCCCATTGTTGGCTCACCCCGAGCGATACCGCTACATGGACATGGAACAGTATCGCGTTCTCCACAAGCAAGGTGTTAAATTTCAACTGAATCTGATGTCGCTGATTGGGCATTACGGTCCTGAGGCCAAAGCCAAGGCAAAGCTACTTGCCAAAGAGGGTCTGTACTCCCATGTGGGCAGCGACATACACCATTCGTTACACATACCGTTACTTGACAAGGTGCGTTCAGATATGGCGCACTCTCTAAGCTCAATTATAAAATAGTTCATCATCAACTCTACCTCAGTTATTTATGCAATTCATTCATCGAGCAGCATCACGTTACTTTTCACGTCAGGCATTGCCCTATTGGAGTATTCTTCTCCTCGACTGTCTTTTCATTCTTCTTTCGGAAATGGCGGTCTACACCCTTCACCATGGAGTAAGCACCACAATTCACAATTTTTGGAATGTTTCGTTGACCATGGCAGTCTATCTCATTCCTTACATTGTGGGATTTCGGATTTTCCACACCTATTCGGGAATCATTCGTTTCTCTTCGTTTGTCGACCTTCGCCGCATAGGGTTTGCCATGCTTTTCGGTGTGGTAGTTAACTTGGTTATTAAATTCTCCCTCTGCCCGCTTAAAATTATTGCGCCCGTGCGCATTGCCGACATTGTGCTGTCGGCGCTGCTTGCCGCTGCCATGATGTGGACCACAAGAATATGGGTAAAGACACTTTACGATACCGCCTCCCGGGCTCATCGCAACGTGCGCGTGTTCATTTATGGCGTCCGTGCCGGAGGAGTGGCTTTGGCCAAAAGCATTAACTCCCAGTCCGACTCGCCCTACGTGATTACCGGCTTCATTTCCGATGGTTCCGACATGGTTGGACGTAGACTTATGGATGTTCCGGTTTATGCCAACGATGAGCATCTGGTCGACGTTATGAAGAAAAACTTCTCCAAGGTACTTTTGGTGTCACCTCTCAAAAGTGAAAATCTCCGCAACAACGAGGCCATGGTGAACCGCCTCATTGAGGCCGGAATCCGCATAATGGCCATTCCCGAGGCAAAGGAATGGGACGGAAAGAGTGAGTTGAGCTATACGCAACTGAAGGATGTGAACGTGGAGGACCTCCTGCCGCGTGAAAAAATTGAAGTCGACATGGAGGCCGTTGGCAACCTTTTGCGCGGCAAGCGCATTCTCATCACCGGAGCTGCCGGAAGTATCGGCTCGGAAATGGTGCGCCAGATAGCCGTCTATTCACCGGCTGAGTTGCTGCTCGTTGACCAGGCCGAAACGCCGCTTCACGACATCCGCCTGATGATGAAACGCTTCTGGCCTGAAATCAAGGCCCACACCGTGGTGGCCGATATTGCCAACGAAGAGCGAATGGAGGACCTGTTCAGCGTTCACAAACCGGAATATGTGTTCCACGCCGCAGCTTACAAACATGTGCCCATGATGGAGGACAACCCCTACGAAAGCATTGAAAACAATGTGAACGGAACGCGCATAATTGCCGACCTGGCTGTGAAGCACGGCACCAAGAAATTCGTCATGGTGTCAACGGACAAAGCCGTGAACCCCACCAACGTTATGGGGTGTTCCAAGCGCATTTGCGAAATCTATGTGCAGTCACTTGACAAGGCCATAAAAGATGGCAAGGTGAAAGGCGAAACCTGTTTCGTGACAACACGATTCGGTAACGTGCTTGGCTCAAACGGTTCGGTAATCCCACTCTTTGAGAAGCAAATCAAAGCCGGTGGACCTGTCACCGTGACGCATCCTGACATCATACGTTACTTCATGCTCATTCCCGAAGCCTGCAAATTAGTGCTTGAAGCCGGAACCATGGGCAACGGTGGCGAAATCTATGTGTTCGACATGGGTAACCCCGTCCGCATTGCCGACCTTGCACGGCGAATGATTATGATGAGCGGGGCCAAGAACATTGAAATAAAATACACCGGACTTCGCGATGGCGAGAAACTTTACGAGGAAGTTCTCAACGACAAAGAAGTGACCTTGCCCACATTCCATCAGAAAATAAAAATAGCCAAGGTGCGCGAGTATGACTATCAGGAAGTGAACGTGCGCATCACCGAACTCATAACCACAGCGTCAGAGCTTGACGACATGAGCATTGTGGCACTTATGAAGGCTATTGTGCCCGAGTTCAAGAGCCAACACTCCAAATATGAAGCACTGGACAAATAAACATATAAATTGGCCGCGTGTTGTTGGACGGTGCTTTTGCCGCCACGGCATTGCTGCAATCATAATCCTCGCTCTTGGTTCCATGATGCCGCGGAATGCCTCGGCGCAAATGAAGCCCGGACAGGTCGACATTTTCATGGGCGTGGATTTCAATTACCGCGACATGTACATGAACGGCCGTGTGTTTGATTTCCTTGTCAACCTCACCCCCTCCGTGAAATGGCGCTTGCCATACCGGTGGGAAGTTGCCGGGCAGGTTTTCATCCCGGTTATCAACCAATATGGTCACGACTATAAGTACATCCGGCCAAACATAGTTTCCGTTTCAAAACAGTTCGCCTTTCTCAACCGGCTAAGACTGAAATTGTCGGGTGGCCTGTTCAGTTTCTATCGCTATGGATTCGATGCCAAAGCAATGCTTATTGCCAACCGCTGGCTCGCATTCACCGGACAAGTTGGCTTCACAGGCTATTGTTCAATGGTCGATGGCTGGCATGCAAGTCAGCTTGACCGCCTGACTTTTCTTGCCGGACCGGATTTCTGGATTGCCCCTTGGAACTCTGAAATATGGGTCAGGGGAGGACGCTTCACTTACGGCGATTATGGCGTGATGGCTGAAGGCTTCCGCCATTTCCGCCATGTTAGTGTGGGCCTTTTTGCCGGCTATGGCAATCTGACCAAGGAGAATGCCGGTTTCAAAATCGTTGTGATGCTCCCGCCTTACAAGCGCACGCGCCGCACAGTTAATTTCCGCCCTGCGTCCAACTTCAAGGTTACCTATCGCAATGATGCCAACATGTACGGCTTGCGCGAGTATGCAACGGACCCTGAACAAAACGAACGCACATCGTGGTTTGACCGCGACATGCTCCCGTGGGGCACCGACACCATGGAACCTGACTTCGTTTATCGCGAAAAACGTCAAGATGCTGTGAAGGAGGCAGCCGATTCTCTGAAATGAAACGCATCTTCACACTCTCAGCAATCATACTATTTGCCGCACTGAACGCATTTTCGCAGCAGTACACCGGTATGAGCGGACTCATCCACGTGCCATCGGCCGATATGGACTCAGCCGGCGACGCCCGCATTGGAGTGCACTTTCTCAACCACGAGTTCACGCCCAATCACCCGGTGTGGCACTACGATGGGAAAAAGTATGACACCGGCGACATGTATCTGTCGCTAACCCCGTTCAAGTGGATTTCCATTGGCTACACCATGACCCTGTTCAAGCGCCATGCCGATCCCCAATTTCCCAAAGACAAGGATGGCTACACGGCCAAGGACCGATACTTCTCCATCAAAATCCGCCCGCTGGAGGAAGGGAAGTGGTGGCCTTCGGTTGCCATAGGCTCCAACGACTGTCTCACATCGAAGCCCTTTAAAAGCAACGACGTCAGCGGAGGCAACGGCTATTGGCGTAACTACTATGGCGCACTGACAAAACATTTCTCCATCAAGGGCAACACCATTGGTGTAACTGCCGTATATCGCCATTTCATCAGCATTTACAATCATCGCTGGAACGGGCTGGTTGGAGGTGTGACCTTCAGGCCTGCCTTTGCACGAAATCTGCGCGCCGTGGTTGAATGGACCGGATGCGATGTTAACTTCGGGGTGGATTGTCTGCTTTGGAAGCACTTGTTGCTGCAAGCATCGCTGCAGGACGGCCGCTATCCATCGGGCGGTATATGTTATGTTGTAAACCTGTTCTGATTCACCGATAATTTTTTTTGAACTTTCCTGCTTTATGCTTGTTGAAAAAAAAGTGCTGTTATGCTGTTATTCCAATTTAATTCAGTAAATTTGCACCTTGAAAGTGGATTACGAACACCCTTCTAACGAGTTTTAACTTTATTTCTCACGTAAACTTAACCAATACTTTTAAATAACATTATGAACAAACTTGTTTTATTTGCAGCTGCTGCGCTCGCGTTTGCCGGTTTGACTTCATGCCACGACGACGATCCCCGTCCCATCAACGAGGTTCCCGTAGTGCCTGCAGCTCCCAACACTGTTTCAGGTATTGTTACCAATCTTGATGGTGAACCCATTGCCAATGCTGTTGTGAAAATCGGTTCTTACACCACCACAACTGACTCCGAAGGCCGTTATGAAATCTCCGGTATTGCTCCCGGTGAATATGAAGCTGAAATCAGCGCCCCCGGCATGGTAACCTCCACAACCACCATTGTCGTTGACAATTCATCCAACACCCAGAACGTGTTCTGGAGCGTTTCTCTTCCCCGCGAAAACTCCAAGACTGTTAATGTAACCGTTGATGAAGGTGGTCAGGGCGAAGTTGAATCAGACGCTATCAAGGGCAACACTGAAGGTGAAATCAAAATGGAAGTTGACGTTCCCGCCAACACCGTTCCCGAGAACACCACTATCGTAATCACCCCCATCTACACTGAAGAGAGTGCTATGATTCAGGGCCGTGCTGCCGACGAGATCCTTCTTATCGGTGCCGACATCAACTGTAGCGATCCTGATTTGGTTCTTTCAAATCCCATTAACGTGTCATTCAATGTTGACCAAACCGTTGTTAGCGGAGTTGAAACCCGTCAGCTCATCAATGGTCAGTGGGTAACTGTTGAGCACAGCACTACTACCAACGGCGTTGTTGTCCCCACCAAGACTTTCTCGCCCATCGGCCTTTTCTTCCGTGTGAACATCACCCAAACCAACACTAAGGATAACCTCACATTCACCACTGCAAAATGGGATAACCTTTATGGTACTTCGTCCGTACGAATTGGCGATGCAACCTTCTCTTACAAAGTTGGTAGCGATTACAACACTCGTGGCGCCAACTCACTTGAAGGTCTGTTGATCGAGTACATTGCCCGTCTCGTAGGCCCTACTTCACGTACCCTTCAGGGCACTTACCCCATCAACCTCACTCTTCTGCCCGGTCAGGCTCTTGAAATCTTCGGTACCCAGGATGTTGAAAACATCAGCGTTGCCGGTAACTCAACCACTGTTACCGCTAAGAAATATGGCACCGTGACCGTACGCACAGTCGGTACAAACCGCGACCACAACGGTAGCGGTAGCTGATAAACAATTCGGTTTACTGAAAAACATATCTCCGGATTCACCTCAATGGGGTTGAATCCGGAGACATTTTTTTAGAGTCCATTCGATAAGGAATGTTAAAGCCGGGGCGGACTATCATTGAG
>JAMPBC010000004.1 GCA_023666905.1 Bacteroides sp.
CACCGAGATATGCGACCTCAGCGTTAACATATATTATGGGACAGGCTCTTAATCTTTAGAAACTGAACGATTGTTCGGATGTCAACATTATTTTGCTTTCTCGTGCCGGTGACCAGCGGAAGCTTCTGATTATGGCATTGTCAATGTCCAACTCAACGGTGGTATCGTCCACACCGTAGCACACCAGATTGTCAATGGCCGATGCGAGGTCAGTGCCCAATCTCAATCGCGATGGTGTTACATTCATGTTTTTTATTGTGGTTGTTTCTAACCACCAGTCCAGGGGGTATGCTCCATATCTGTTATGGATGTCCTGGAAATCAATTGTGTCAATTGTGCAATAACTGAACTTAACATTTGAGTTTCCCTCAATTGTTAATTTTTTGCTTTCAAATTTGGATAAAGTATATCTTATTTCGGGTTCGGCCAACTTAACCAAATCAATCTTATTTCGAGGAACAAGAAGCACAATGGCCGTGTCTATGTTGAATGAAACGGATACACGCCCACCTTTTTTGTTGGCGAGAGAACGGAAATCCATCCATATTTCCATTTCGTTTTTGTAGACATGATGTTTTAAAAAAGGCTTCCAGCGAGCTTCGGCAATCAATTTCGGAGTGGTAACGGTGTCCGATTCAATTATTTTTATTTCAGGTAAAGGATTGTTGAAATATACCCGGACATTATCATCGCGGAATTCCGTAAAATTAAGTGAGCTGAAGGGCTCCAGTTCAGTGGCTATGAATTCACTATCAGAGTTGTCCTGTGAAACGTCCACAGCAGTCATGTCCATGTGAATGTTCTTTGAATTGCCGAAGTCAAACAAAAAGGCCGTAAGAGCCGAGAGACTTACTCCGCCCAAAACTACGGCGGCAATTATTATATATGTGGTCTTTTTCATTTTGAGTCAAGGTAGTTGTTGTACATGTCTTTAAGCTGTTCGGGAGAGATGTTGAGCAAGCGAAGCTGGTGGAACACATTGCCCAGCTCCGATTCAAGAAACTCACTTCGCCGCATATCGGTGACGAGTTCAGTGGCATTTGGGGCTATAAAAAATCCAATGCCACGCTTGTTTGTCACCACCCCGCGTAGCGACAGATATTCGTAGGCACGCATCACAGTGTTTGCATTAACCTCGATTTCGGCAGCGAGAGTTCTTACGGACGGTATGCGGCTGTCAGGAGCGTACTCACCACTTAGAATATTATCGCAAATGCGGTCGGCGATTTGAAGGAATATTGCTTTGTTGTTTTCTTTAAAATTCATTTTCACCAACGGTTAATTATTTCCATTTCCTTGAATCGGAAAAATGATGTGACATAGCAGAAAATCACCACGGTCCACACCACTGCTTTCAGAATCAACGATACCACGCTGTCAGAATAGGCAACATACAATTGCGAAAATTTTCCCAAGCTCTCGGTGGTAAGATAGAAAATAAAAGCATAGGCAATGACCAGGACGCTGAGAAATATGAATGTTTTAACGAATGCGAATTTTGGCCAGACGGTTCCTCCAAGCAGAAAAAGAGCTTGACTGAGCAGGAGAAAATAAATCACAGCAGTGGTGCCGTTATTGCCTAACATGTCAGTGAACATGATGTTGAAGTTCAGGAAGTGGACCATTGAAGGTTCCTGAACAATGGCTTTGAGAAAGGCCACCCTCACTGTTTCAGCAACTAAGCATGAACCTATGTACAACAATGTACCCCCTATAATGTACACAATGCAGCGGGTGATGAATTTTTCAATGTTCCGCGATGGAAATGTTATCACCCCAAGGCGTCCCTGCTTTGAGCTCATGTCGGAAAACGTGAGCGAAGCTGAAATTGAAATGAATAGGTAGGAACCGAAAATCATAGCGTTGAACATCGACAGCCATGCCGGATCCTTTTCCACGCCGGAAGATTCAGCTTCATATATGGCGGGGTAAAATGTGGTGTTGTAAGATTCATTAAAGCCCCACACAAATAGCAAAGCCATAAGAATCATCATGCCATACATGGTGCCGGTCTTTAGAAGAAGACCGCGCCAGTTCTCTTTTAGATATTTATTAGTCAAGGCCGCTATGCGTGCCGGACTGAAAGAATCATTCATTGTCAGCATGGTGGTGGTTGAATTGAGAGTTTAACAAAACGGGATTACTGAGGGCGAGTTCAAACAGTGTTTCAAGATTCACGCTCGTGTCTGAACCATCGGTGTTGGCTGTTATGACCTGGCTACCCTCGAGTCCGGGTTGCGTAAAGAGCGCACCGTCAATAACATCTTTATTGTCTGTGACAAAAAATTGCAGGCGGCGGCTTGTTTCGTCAATAGACTTGTTGAACAGCACCTCGTTACGGTTCATAATTATTACATGGTCAAGCAGCCGCTCTATGTCACGAACCTGATGGGTGGAAATTATAATGGTGCGGTTGTCAGTCATTGCCGATGCTATGAACCGGCGGAAGCTTGATTTGCCGGGAATGTCAAGGCCATTTGTAGGTTCATCCATCAGCAGGAGCGATGTGTTGGTGGCGAGTGCAAAACACATATAAGCTTTTTTCTTCTGTCCCATTGATAGATTTCCCAGGTTATCTGTCAAACTCAGGTTGAAGGTTTCAAGATTGCGTTTTAAATCCTCTCTGGAAAAGTTGGGGAAAAACGGCTCATTCAATTTCACGTACTCCTCGAATGATATGGGTGGCAACGAAAACTCTTCCGGAACCAAAAACATGTCAGACAGTACTGAGGGCAAACGTCGGCGCGTATTTTTATCCTTGAACAGCACTTCTCCTTTCTTCGGCGTCAGTGCACCCGAAATGAGATAAAGCAGGGTTGACTTGCCGGCTCCGTTGGGCCCGAGCAACCCGTAGATGCCCCCGGCTGGAATCTCAAGACTGAAATTCTCTATAACCGGAGCTTTGTGGCGTGAATAGCCAAATGTTACGTTATTAATTTTAAGCATTGCGGTGTATTAGTATAATAGTACACCGCAAAAGTAATACAAAAATTCTTTTCTGCAACAAAAATTGCAAAAAAAAATCTGCGGTCCGTAATAAAGCCGCAGATTTCAGGATGAAAGCTGTTATGTTCTTTTATTCAAATGTGTGGTCCACTCTTTGGCCGGTCGACGGTGTTGCATCGGCAGGAATGTCGGCAGCATCGGCCACAACATGAATATTAACTTGACTGAATGCGCTTGCAAGCTCACAGCCCTCCTCGTAAATGGGCATGTAGATTTGCAGAACGTAAGCGCCTGTTTTCAGATTGTCAGTTGGCAGGTCAATGCCGTAGGGCATAACCGGGTTGGTGCCGAGTGGAACTGCATTTAGGAAGTAGCTTACAGGGCCGTTGGTGGCTTTGTGGCCTTCGCGGGCTGCAGTTACTGTTATGGCAGTGATTTTAAAGGTGTCAGGCTGAACAACGTAAATGTCGCCGTTTACCACCTGAGTGTTACCATAGGTGATGTCAATGTTCACCTGGGGCATGTCATCGTCATCGCTGCAAGCCGTGAATGTGGCAAGCAAGGGCAATGCCAAAAGGATGAATAACAGTTTTTTCATTGTGTGCATAGTATTATTATAATTGTGTAATGTTTCAGTTGTTGAATGTGAGAGCGTCATCCTTTACGTCAATAACAATCGGGCGGTCCTTATCCACTTTCTGAGCAAGGATGTCTTTTGACAACTGGTTGAGTACCAGTCTGTGAATGGCGCGTTTCACGGGACGTGCACCAAATTCGGGATCATAGCCCTCTTCGGCGAGATAATGCAATGCTGCGGGGGTGACTTCAAGTGTGACACCATTGGTGGCCAGCATTTTTTGGATTCCCCGGATTTGCAAACCAACAATTTCTTCAATCTCCTTTTCGTTGAGAGGGGTGAACATAATTGTCTCGTCAATTCGGTTGAGGAACTCGGGCCGAATGGTTTGCTTGAGCATTTCAAGCACCTCGTTCTTGGTTTTCTCCACCACTTCAGCATGATTTTCGGGCGTCATTTTGGCAAAGTTGTCGCGAATCACTGATGAACCCATGTTGGAGGTCATTATTATAATGGTGTTCTTGAAGTTGACCAAGCGGCCTTTGTTGTCAGTGAGTCGGCCGTCGTCAAGAACTTGAAGCAGAATGTTGAACACATCGGGGTGAGCCTTCTCGATTTCGTCGAACAGCACCACGGAATAGGGCTTGCGTCGCACGGCTTCGGTCAGTTGTCCTCCTTCATCGTAACCAACGTATCCCGGAGGCGCTCCAACCAATCGGCTCACGGTGTGCTTTTCCTGATACTCGCTCATGTCAATGCGGGTCATCATGTTCTCATCGTCAAACAGATATTCGGCAAGGGCTTTTGCCAGCTCGGTTTTACCCACACCGGTGGTGCCGAGGAAAATGAACGAGCCAATGGGACGGCGCGGGTCGTTAAGACCGGCACGACTGCGGCGAACGGCATCGGCAATGGCGCGAATGGCTTCTTCCTGTCCCACGACACGATTGTGAAGTTCCGATTCCAGGTGGAGTAATTTTTCTTTCTCACTTTGCACCATTTTGTTAACCGGAATTCCGGTCCAGCGCGAAACAACATCGGCAATGTCTTCGGCGTCAACCTCCTCCTTAATCAAAGCCTTTTCACCTTGCATCATGTGCAGCTGTTCCTGAATCTCGGCATTCTCCTGCTCTTTCTGCTGCACCTTGGAGTAACGGATTTCGGCCACCTTGGCATAGTCGCCCTCGCGCTCCGCACGGTCTGCGTCGAAGTTGAGCTGCTCAATGTCAATTTTGTTCTGCTGAATGCGGTTGATGAGGTCTTTTTCGGCACGCCATTTGGCGGTATATTCCTTTTCTTCTTCTCGCATTTGGGCAAGTTCACGCTCAATGTCTTTCACCTTGGCCTTGTCGCCCTCGCGCTTAATGGCTTCGCGTTCAATTTCTTTCTGGGCAATCCGGCGGGTGATTTCGTCAAGGGCCTGCGGCACGGAATCAATTTCCAGACGCAGTTTGGAGGCTGCCTCATCAACAAGGTCAATGGCCTTGTCGGGGAGGAAGCGGTCAGTGATGTAGCGCTCGGACAATTGTACGGCTGCAATGATAGCCTCGTCGCGAATGCGCACTTTGTGGTGATTTTCGTAACGCTCTTTCAAGCCACGCAAAATGGCAATGGCGCTCATTTCATCGGGCTCATTGACCATAACTTTCTGGAAGCGGCGCTCCAAAGCTTTATCCTTTTCGAAATACTTCTGATACTCATCGAGTGTGGTTGCGCCAATGCTTCGGAGCTCTCCGCGGGCAAGCGCGGGCTTTAGGATGTTGGCTGCATCCATTGCACCCTCACCCTTGCCTGCACCGACAAGAGTGTGGATTTCATCAATGAACAGAATTATTTCGCCATCGCTCTGGGTCACTTCGTTCACAATGGCTTTGAGGCGCTCTTCAAATTCGCCTTTATATTTGGCTCCCGCCACGAGTGCACCCATGTCGAGAGAGAAAATTTGTTTGCTTCGCAGGTTTTCGGGAACGTCGCCACGCACAATTCGCTGAGCCAAACCTTCGGCAATGGCTGTTTTACCGGTGCCGGGTTCGCCAATGAGCATGGGGTTGTTTTTTGTGCGTCGGCTAAGTATCTGGAGCACGCGGCGAATTTCATCGTCACGTCCTATAACCGGATCAAGTTTACCGCTGCGGGCGCGTTCGTTGAGATTTATTGCATATTTGCTCAAGGCGTTATATGTGTCCTCGGCGCTCTGGTCAGTGGCTTTTTTGCCTTTACGCAATTCTTCAATCGCGCTCTTGAGGTCGCGCTCGCTCAAGCCGGCATCCTTGAGAATCGTCGATGCCGGAGAGTTGACCTCGAAAATGGCCAATAGTAGAGCCTCAAGCGTAACATATTCATCGCCCATTTTCTTGGCTATGTCAAGTGCATGCTGAAGCACGTCGTTTGAATAACGACTGAGATAAGGTTCGGAACCACCCGACACTTTTGGCAGGGTGCTTATTTCGCGCTCCACCTGTTGGTCCACAAGCTGGGCATTGACACCTACCTTGGCAAAGATGAACTTAAGAAGGCTTTCCCCTTCGGTGATTACCCCCTTAAGCAGGTGAACCGGTTCAATGGCCTGATTGCCATTGCCCTTTGTTATTTCAAACGCCTTTTGTATGGCTTCCTGGGACTTGATGGTGAAATTATTGAAGTTCATAATTAATTGTATATATGAAAAGAGGTATAAAACGGTTATTCAGTAAAAGTAGCTATCCCTTTAACAATCTTTGGGGAAACTTGGTTGGATTCAAGGCTAAAGTTTTTTGAAGCTTTATGTGAAATTTCGCCAAGATTTCTTATTTTTGTGGTTGCAAATATTTTGCCAAAACTTTACGATTTTTATAAAAACTGAAATGAAGCATCTTATAATTTCTCTTCTCACCCTTATTTCATCACTTGGAGTCATGGCTCAGGTCAACGGTGCTGTTTCTCAACAGTTTTTCCAGCTGCCCATTATTCCGGACTCCATTGAAAATTTCCAGCGTCGCTGCGATTACATGGTCACCCATTATTGGGATTTTTGTGACCTGAAAAAGGCATTTTCGTCACGTGACAAAATGGCACAAGCTTTTGACACTTACATATCATTCATGCCATACGCTTCGGCCGATGCCGTGTATGCCTCTGTTGACAAGTTCATGGGCGACATCTCCAAGAATCCTGATAATGTATTGTTCATCACCCGCCTTGCCGAAGGTTCTTTGTATGCCGACACGGCCCAATATCAAAGCGAGGAACTTTACACTAGTTTCCTTGACAATGCTTTGAAAGTGAAAAAGCTTGACAAGGATGCGCGCACACATTTCCAACAACAAGCCAACATTTTGCATAACTCGCAGGAGGGAATGACCGCTCCGGAATTCGATTACGTGACATTGGATGGCGTTAAAGGCCATTTTGCTCCGGACTCCACTCAATTTGCCACGGTTATAATGTTCACCAAGCCCGGAAACTCCTACGCAGATATGGCAAAACTCCGTCTGTATGCCGACATCAAAACCTCGCAACTTGTGGAATCGGGACTGGTTAAAATCATTTGCATGGCCTTGAACGATGATAACGGAGCTCTTACCGAATCAAAGGGCTGGATTACCGGCTATGCTCCCGAGGCTGCCAATGTCTATGATTTACGGGTCATGCCAATGTTCTATATCATTAATTCCAAAGGAAAAATATTGAAGAAAAGTCCTGAGTTTGAGCCGCTGCTTGCCGTTATGCAACAGCTTCGCGTGCCTAAGAAAAAGGCGGTTTCGGAGCCTGCGCCGCAAGTACCCGTGGAGCTGGCACCGGCTTCTGATAATGAATGAGTCTTTTCTCGCTCACCGAACAACTTTCACTGCATAACCATTTTAAATTACAGCGTAAAATCCAATATCCGACATTCATCATGAGCAGTTTCAAAGATTCACTCATCCGACTATATCTCCGTTTCACCGGATTCTCCTACACAAACATGGCCCGACTTTTCATGCGCTTGTTTGTGGGAGTGATGTTCATGCAGTTCGGCATTCGGCAGCTCACCATGTATCACGAACTTGTCAACGAGTTCCCATCCATGTTGGGACTGTCGCCACAAGCATGTCTGGTGATAATGATTACCATTGAACTTGTTTGCTCGCTTTTGATTATGGTTGGCTTCCTGACTCGATTCGCAACCATTCCGGCCGTGCTGTCAATGACTGCTGCCGAAGTGTGGATTGCCAATGACCTTATGCCTCACATAAATCTCTGGGGCATTACATCCACCCAACCCGGTTATCTTCCGGTTATGTTCATTGGCATATTCCTGTTCCTGTTGTTGGCCGGACCCGGAAAAATTTCAGTGGATTATTTTCTTTCCATTTTCATCATATCCCGTCAGGGGCGCGACGAAAAGGAGGAATTGGAGGAGGTTTAACGTTTTGCTAAGGAGATATGAGAGTAGCAGCATTGATTTCAGGAGGAGTGGACAGCGCGGTGGCCGTGCACCGCTTGGTGGAGCAAGGGCACGACGTGAACTTGTTCTATATCCGCATTGGTCTTGATAACGGCGAAGGTGATTGCTCGGCCGAGGAGGACATTGAAATGTGTTCGCTCATTGCGCATCGTTATGGTCTTCCGTTGGAAGTGGTATCCTTACATCAGGAATATTGGGATAACGTGATGCAATATGCCCTTGATGCTGTTAAGCAAGGGCTTACTCCCAACCCCGATGTGATGTGTAACCGCATGATAAAATTCGGCTTCTTTGAGCAGCGATGGGGCCATGAGTTTGACCGTACCGCAACGGGACACTATGCCACCACGGTGACTGTTGGCGACAAGGTGTTTCTTGGAACCGCGCCCGATCCTGTAAAAGACCAAACCGATTTCCTGTCGCGCATCACTTACGGGCAGCTCTCGCACCTCATGTTCCCTATTGGCGATATTCCCAAAAAGGATGTACGCGAAATTGCCCGCGAAGCAGACATGCCCAATGCCTATCGTCGCGATAGCCAGGGAATTTGCTTTTTGGGTAAGATAAACTATAATGATTTCCTGCGCCGCCATCTTGGCGAGAAACCCGGTGCCATTGTAGAGATTGAAACCGGTAAGAAACTCGGTGAACACAAAGGTTACTGGTTTCATACCATTGGTCAACGCAAAGGCCTCGGTCTTGGAGGAGGCCCCTGGTTCGTGGTGAAAAAATGTATCCCGGACAATGTGATATATGTGTCGCGCGGCTACGACACTGAAAAGCAATATGGCCGCCACTTGCACCTCGATGAAATGCACTGGATAACCCTTGATCCTTGGCCGGCTGAATGTTCCGGTGTGGAAATTGCTTTCAAGAATCGTCATTCGCCCGAATTTATGCCCGGTCGTTTAACTCGTGTGGCCGAAAGGGAGTATGTGGTGGAGAGCGATAAGAAAGTGCAAGGGATAGCGCCCGGACAATTCACATCCATCTATTCTCCTGACTGCAAATTGTGCTATGGTAGCGGAGTGATAACCGGCCGTAACGTTCAGTTGTGAAATGAATAACATGAAAAAGATATGATTCCAGATCGCGTTCGCTTGAAAGTTTTAGGCATCTCCTACTCCCAGATTCAAACCGGAGCATACGCCTTGATATTGGCTCAAGTGGGGGGCGCTTACAGGATTCCGGTGGTGATTGGCGCTTCTGAGGCACAATCAATAGCTTTGAAAATGGAAAGTATCACGCCACCGCGACCGCTCACCCACGATCTGTTTGTGAGCTTCGCCCACGCCTTTGGTGTGAAGTTGAAGGAGGTGTTCATATACCGGTTTGAAGATGGCATTTTTTCATCGGAATTGACATTTTCCGACGGCGAACGAACAGTTACCATTGATTCACGTACATCCGATGCCATTGCAATTGCCATGCGTACCGGAGCTCCTATCTACACCACTCCCGAAATACTTGAGGAAACAGGCTTTTTGCTTGAGGAACAGCCCTCGGACAGAGATGAGGATGAGGCTGCTGCCGAAGGAGCACCGGTGTTTGAAGATGACGAAGATGATGACAACCGCTTTGGTAACCGAGAGCCTAAAATTGAAAACTATTCAGTAGAGGAGCTCGAGCGCACATTGGAAAAACTCATTGCCGATGAAAACTACGAGGAGGCTGCCCGTGTAAACGAAATACTCCGACGCAAAAAGGGACAGTAGACGGTCCCGGAATTGTCCGTTACCTGTTAAATCTTACCAATCATTACAGAAAACAAAACAATAACATAAACAGAAATACTTCATGTCAGCAATCAAAATCAAATTGGCACTGATGAACTTCCTGGAATTTGCCGTTTGGGGAGCTTATCTGGTGTCATTGGGCATTTATCTTGCAGGAGCCGGGCTGGGCGATAAAATCTACTGGTTCTACACGGTTCAGGGAATAGTTTCAATATTCATGCCGGCTATTATAGGCATTTTGGCCGACCGTTACATTCAGGCACAGCGAATGTTGAGCCTTTGTCATGCTTTGGCCGGTGCGTTCATGTGTGCTGCCGGTGCCTACTGTATGAGCTGTGGCGACAATTTGCAGTTCGGCCCGTTGTTCACCCTCTACACCATTTCGGTCGCTTTCTTCATGCCCACCATTGGCCTTGCCAATTCCGTGGCTTATACGGCGCTGAACAAGGCCGGACTTGACACGGTGACTCATTTCCCTCCAATCCGCGTGTTTGGTACCGTGGGTTTCATTGCATCAATGCTTCTCACAAACTTCCTCCCGGTTGGCGGCACTTCAATGCAGAAAACATTCTATCAGCTCTTCTCATCGGGTATTTTCAGCTTTATCCTTGCAGCATACGCGCTTACAATGCCGAGCTGCCCGGTAAATAAAGGCGGCTCCGCTTCAATTTCCGATGCACTTGGCCTTAAGGCGTTCACCCTGTTCAAAGAGAAGAAAATGGCTATATTTTTCATTTTCTCCATGCTTTTGGGCGTGTCGCTTCAGATTACCAACAGCTACGGAACCACGTTTATCAATGCATTTGAGCAAGTAACGCAGTATGCCGACTCCTGGGTGGCTAACAATGCCACGGCGCTTATTTCACTGTCGCAGGTGAGCGAGACGCTTTGCATTCTTCTTATCCCCTTCTGTTTGAAACGTTTCGGCATTAAGGGCGTGATGCTCATTGCCATGTTCGGGTGGGTGTTCCGTTTCGGATTCTTTGGTATAGGGAACCCGGAGATGCCCGGAGTGCTTTTGTTTATCCTCTCTTGCGTTGTCTACGGTGTAGCATTTGACTTCTTCAACATTTCCGGCTCACTCTATGTTGACAAGCAAACCGATCCATCAATCCGTTCAAGCGCGCAAGGATTGTTCATGCTAATGACAAACGGTATTGGTGCTACAATCGGTACTCTTGCTGCCGGACAGGTGGTTAACCACTTTGTGTATGAACGCCCCGAAGCATTGCAAATCGAAGGGTGGCAAACATCCTGGTACATTTTTGCAGCCTATGCTCTTGTGGTTGCCATCTTGTTCTGGATAATTTTCCGTGACGATACTAAGGCTCAGGTTACCAAGGCGGAACTGGAAAATGACGGAACCGAGTCCCCCGATGGTTTTGTGGTTGTTGACGACGTTGCTGAGAAATGATAATCTTTTACGCTCCCGACATAGAAGCCACACGGACACTTCCCGAGAGTGATTCGCAGCACGCAGTGAGAGTGTTGCGCATGACACCCGGAAGTGAATTGACGGTGATTGACGGACGCGGGTCGGCTTACCGCTGTGTGCTTGTTGACGCACATCCCAAGCGGGCTGCGGTGGAAATTACCGCGTGTGAGCGCATGCCGTTGAGCTGGACTCAACAAATAACCATAGCAGTGGCTCCAACCAAGCACATTGACCGCATGGAATGGATGGTTGAGAAGTTGACCGAAATTGGCGTGAACCGAATTGTCCCACTGCTGTCCAAACGGTCGGAGCGTAAAGAAATAAAAGTTGAGCGGCTGAAAAAAATAGCTGTTTCGGCCATGAAGCAATCGCTTAAGGCCGAGTTGCCACTCATTGCCGAAATGACGCCTGTGAAGCAATTCTTGCAGCAATGTAACGCTGCACAACGTTTCATTGCCCATTGTGATGCGGAATCGGAGCGTCACTTGCTCTCGCAGACATACAAGCCCTTCAGCGATGTTGCCATAATGATTGGGCCTGAAGGCGATTTTTCACCCGAAGAAGTCGCTGCTTCTTTTCAGAGTGGCTGGGTGCCGGTTACTTTGGGCGATAACAGGTTGCGCACCGAAACCGCCGCCATAAACGCTTGCGACACTTTTCATATAATTGACCAAATTTCAAACAAATGACTAATAAGATAATTCACACCGCCGGGCGCGGGGAAAACTTTTTCCTCCTTGCCGGCCCATGTGTAATTGAAGGTGAAAAAATGGCTTTGGACATAGCCGAAACCATTGTCAAAATAACCGATCGCCTGCACATCCCCTATGTGTTTAAAGGTTCATACCGCAAAGCAAACCGTTCGCGTTTGGATTCGTTTACCGGAATAGGCGACATTGAGGCCTTGAGAATCTTGGCGAAGGTGCGCCAGACATTCGGCTGTCCGGTAGTTACCGACATTCATTCGGCCGCAGAGGCTGAAATGGCTGCCGAGTTTGTTGATGTGCTTCAGATTCCCGCATTCCTTTGCCGCCAGACTGACTTGCTTATCGCTGCGGCCCGCACCGGAAAAACTGTCAATATAAAGAAAGGACAGTTCTTGTCGCCGGAAGCAATGCAGTTTGCAGTGCAGAAAGTTCGCGATGCAGGAAATCCGAATGTGGCTGTAACCGAGCGAGGTGTCAGCTTCGGTTACCACGATTTGATTGTGGATTACCGTGGCATTCCGAAGATGCAGGAATTTGGCTGTCCGGTAATTTTGGATGCCACACATTCTCTGCAGCAACCGAATCAATCGGCGGGTGTAACCGGCGGTCAACCTGAAATGATTGAAACCATTGCCCGCGCCGGAGTGGCCGTGGGAGTCGACGGTCTTTTTCTTGAAACTCACCCCGAGCCGGCAAAGGCTAAGAGCGATGGCGCCAACATGTTGCCACTTAATCAATTGGAAAAATTGCTTGAGCATCTCTGTGCCATTCGTGCCACAATAAACAAATTCTAATGAAAAAAATTCTTACAATCTTATTTGCGGCTCTGCTTGCCGTGCCATGTGCAAATGCTTGGAATTTGAAAGATGCATTGAAGGGAATTGGCAATTCCGTTTCCGACAGCGCATCCGTGGGCTCTACACTCGGCTCAGCCTTCGGTTCATTGCTGTCAACTGACAAAATAACCCTCAATCAAATGGTAGGGGAGTGGGCATATCAAGCTCCCGCTGTGACATTCAAGTCCGATAATGTTCTTAAAAAGGCCGGTGGCGCGGCTGCCTCGGCTGCTGTGGTCGAGAAGTTGAAACCAATTTATCAGCGCACGGGCTTTGACAAGGCTGTGTTGACTGTCAGCGAGGATTCAACTTTCCAAATCAAGCTTAACAAACTATCGCTCAAAGGCACAATTTCAACTCCAGACCAAAAGGAGGACTCGCAGGCTAATTTTGTGTTCAACATAACCGTTGGCGGAAAACTTAAGGTTGGCAAAATGGAAACGTACGTCACCAAAAGTGCTTCGGGAAATCTGAGCGTGATGTTTGATGTGTCGGAGCTGATTAAACTTATGGAGACCGTTGGGAAAATCTCCAATAACACCACCATTAATTCTGCCGTGTCACTCTTGAAGAGTTACGATGGCCTCTGTGCCGGATTTGAAATGAAGCAAACCGGCAAGACTTCTTCAAAATGAAGCTGACGGCTTCCATAGTGGCATTTCATACCAGTGACGAAGAGCTTGAAACAGCGCTTCGCTCGCTGTTTGCTAATGGTGTGGAGCGCGTGTATGTTATTGACAACTCGAGCTCTATTGCCACTCGAAGCCTATGTGAGAATTTTCCGGCGGTGTCCTATACAGCTTCAGCCAACGTAGGCTATGGTGCCGGACACAATCAAGCTTTGCGAATGGCCATGGAAGCAGGGGCCAAATATAACATTGTGATGAACTCCGATGTTGAGTTTGATGCCGGCACCCTTCAACCATTGGTGGACTTCATGGATTCGCATCCCGATGTTGGTGCGCTCCAGCCAAGGATTGTTGACGGTGACGGACGGTTGCAATACACCGTGAAGATGCTTCCAACGCCTCTCGACCTTATCGGACGACGTTTCTTGCCGGAAGCACTCATCAGAAAACGGAATCATCGTTACGAACTCCGGCACATTGACCATGACCAAGCTTTTGACGCTCCTTATCATCAGGGATCGTTTATGATGTTGCGCATGGACGCACTTGCAAAAACCGGGCTCTTTGATGAACGCTTTTTCATGTATCCCGAGGATATTGACCTCACCCGCCGGATTCATCAGCATTATCGCACAATGTACGTGCCGCTGGCCACGGTTATTCACCGACATCGCCGCTCATCCTATCATTCTCTCAAAATGCTGTGGATTCATTGCATAAACATGGTGCGCTACTTCAATAAGTGGGGGTGGTGGAATGATTCCGAACGCAAAAAAATCAATAGGAAACTCTTGCATGGATTCCAATAAAATTGGTTATCTTTGCGGTGTGGAAAATCTCTTTAAACTAAATTAGAAACCAACATATTAACCAATCAAACAAAACTGTATGAAAAAACTTTTACTTTCATTACTTTTCATTGCCGGATGTGTTTCAATGGCCTCGGCCCTTGAAGTGAAATTCGACTTTGAAAACAACACTTATGGTTTGACTCGTCAAACTGAAAACAACGCTCCGTACATTGACAACGGAACCGTGGTTAAAAACGGCGATGCCCAAATCACACTCAACAAAAATCCTGAGAAAAACGGTTCACGTTTGTGGAGCGACGGGTTACGCTTTTATAAAAATTCTGAGGCATCCATGACCATTGCAGTTCCCGGTGGCGAAATGACCAAGGTGGTGCTCACCTATGCTTCCGGTGCAACTTTTGAATTGGCTGAGGATGCAACCGGTACTTACGAAAATGGAACCTGGACCGGTGCAAGCGAGGATGTTATCCTCAATTATTCAGCCGCTGCCAACAAGGCTCTTAAAACTGTTACCATCACTTACAGCAAAGAGGGTGGCTCAACCGTTGAGCCCACACCCGAACCCGTGGAACCCGGTGAAACAGTTGCATCAAACATTGCCGACTTCCTTGCCAAGGCTCCCGCCAAAGGCAACGTGGCCACAATGAACGGTGATGTTACAGTGGTGTATGTAAATGCAGCCAATGGTTACACCTATGTTAAGGATGCCACCGGCGCTACCCTTATTTACAGCCGCAATCTCCCTTACTCCGTAGGCGACATTATTCCCGGTGGTTGGGAAGGTACCGTTGACATTTTCAATGGCCTTTATGAAATTAAGCCTAATGGCACAATGCCTGCAGCAAAAGGCACCACTACCGTAACCTATACCAACGTAACCGCTGCTCCCACCGCCGACATGGTAAATCAGGTTGTGGTTCTGAAAAACGTTGTATTTGAAAGCGCAACACCTTCTGCCAAGTCAAACTTTACCGGCACAATGGGTGGTACAAGTGTAGCCTTCCGCAACAACTTCACAATTGCCGATACCCCTGCCGGTACATACGATGTTTTCGGCGCTATAGCTATCTACAATAATAATGTGCAGGTTTATCCAATCGAATACCGCACCGACGGCCCGGTGAAAGAAACTGTTGCCACTCCCGAATTTTCAGTGAATGGCGGTATGGTTGAAGAAGGAACTTCAGTTGCCATAACTTGTGCCACTTCAGGTGCTTCAATCCATTATACCGTTGATGGTACTGAGCCTACAGAAACTTCTGAACTCTATACTTCGCCCCTTTCCATCACCGACAATATCACCATCAAGGCTATTGCCGTGAAGACCGACATGAACAATTCAGCTGTTGCCAGCGTATCGTACGTTATTAAGCGTGAGGGTCAACAGAATGTTACTTTCGATTTTACCAACATCAGCTCTCTGACTCCCTCTTTCGATCCTACTGCCGCTCCTGAAACCGACAACAGCAACAAGTACTACAACATTGACAACACCGAACTTTATGCCGGCCCTGTCACCTTTGTGGCAAAAGCAACTGATGAGTCGGACAAAGGCACTGCAACCCGTCTGTACGTTCGCACAAGCGACATGCAGCTCCGCATATACAAAAAGAACCAGTTCACTCTTTCAACCTCAAAAGGCTATGTTCTTGAAAAGATTGTAATCAATTACAACAACACCGCTTCAATTCCTTTGGCCGACGGCCAAAAAGGTACCTATGCCTATGCGGATAAGGTTGGAACCTGGACTTCATCTAATGATAAAGTATCGGCTGTAACATTTGCAATTCCTGCCGACGGTTCCAATTCACAAATCAACTCGATTGAAGTGATTTGCAATCAGGACCTCTCAGCCATTGAGTCTGTTGCCGTTGACAATTCCAATGCACCTGTTGAATACTTCAACTTGCAGGGTGTACGCGTTGACGCTGACAATATGGTGCCCGGCATTTATGTTCGCCGTCAGGGTACCGAAGTTACCAAAATCCTCGTTAAGTAAACGAGAAACCCAGCAATAGCTTAAAAACACTAAAAAAAGTGGCGCTCCCGAACCCCGGAGCGCCACTTTTTTTAGTTTTAGAACCGCTATGAAATGAGCTTTTAATGGCCTACTTGTTTTTCACAATTATGCCGCAAAGAGGAGCATTAATACCGCCTACTTCACGCTTGTAACGTTCGTCGCCGCGACACATGTCAAAGTCAACCATTCCCTCGTTGAAAAAACGCTTCATTGATTCCATGATGATTAGGATACCGGGGGAGTAACGTGAGAATTTGGTGTCAATGGCAAGTTTTGGCATTAACAGATATTTGCCGTGGCGATATAGAAGCATGAAAGCGGCTAACTGATTGTCAATTTCCAAGGTTACAAGTTCCGCTTCCGGGCATTGCCGGATACTTTTGGTCTTCAGCCCTGATTTCGCCTCTTTGAAACCACGAATGTTGCAAACCATGCGCCAGAATAGATTTGCACGTTTATGTTTCCAAGCAAGTTTGCGCAGGAAGTATAGTCGCCATATTTTCCATAAGTAAGCTGACGTGGGTAAGTTGTTCATGTTGAACACTCTTATTTGCATGGTGCGTTGGTCAGTGACAATATGATTGTAAGATTTACGGATGTTTTTGTACATGTTTTTGCTCAGTGACGACATGTACGAGTCAAAAGAATCAAACTTTTTCAAATCAACATGATAGCTGCCACGTTCGCCGAAGCCTTTGTTATGGAAACTTTCGGCCAGCGCATTGGCGAACTGCGACTGGCGTGGCATGTCGTTGAACTTGAATTTCCATCCTTTATATTGTGTCCGAAGATATTCCGCAACGTTTCTGAATACCTCCGGAGCTTCCGGCGAATCGTGGTAGGGCGATACGGCGTTGAGAATCCCGGCGGTCTTACCCGAAAGAATTTCAATTTTGTGTGAGAGTCTTGAAACAAGGAGAGGTATAATGGCAAACGGGTTTCCATCACGGAACACAACAATGTAGTCCTGCCGTTTGTCAACAAGCCTTGACAGCAGCCCGTTGTTATGGTTGAGGGTAACAAACAAATTCCAGCCAAAAGTTTGGTAGAAAGAATATTGAATATAATCAATCTCCCCATTGGCTATCCGCTTTTCTGCAATGGAATCAAGCTCCGTCCAAGTCCGGCGCACTTCTTCAATAGAGTGGCGCAATTCTATGGTTATGGAATCTTTATTAGTGCTCATTGCTTGATTGTTATGTCGTTGTTGCTCATTCGCTGCATGTACGACTGGATAATGGCCTTGATTTGCAACAGCATCTCCCCCTCCTCTTTGATTCCTTTGCCGGAAAGATTGTTTTGAAGAAGCGGGTCGGTTTTGTAATTGTAAAATCCAACCGCATCTTTGCGGTCGAAGAACATCACGTAGTCACCCTTGACCAACATGGGTGTATGATTGTAGTTAATGGCCCAGCGTTTCTCGGCGGGTGTGTTGAGCAAGTCGTTGCCAAAGGCAATGTAGGGCTTGTTGTAGCCTACAATTCCAAGCAATGTGGGCATAATGTCGATTTGTTGGGCAATGCCGGGCTGTTCGCCGCGGGGCAGTTCGCCTGACGGGTCAAAGAACAGAATGGGCACTCGGCAACCGCCAAGTTCGGTTTTGTACACATCGTGGGTGCGTTTGCTGCTTGCGTGGTCGGCCGTGAGAACAAATATTGTGTTTTTGTACCATGGCTGTTTCGAGGCTGTGTCAAAGAATCGGCGCAGGGAGTAGTCTGTGTAGCGAATGCATTTGTGAAGTTTGTGGAGTCCTTCGTCCGGCAAAATGTCGCGGTATTTCTCGGGTATTGCGAAAGGATGATGGGACGATAGCGTGAACACCGATGCTACAAATGGTTGGGGCAGTTCTCCAATTTCAGAAGCGAAGAACTGGAGGAACGGTTCATCCCACACACCCCACTTGCCATCGAACTCCGCTTTCCCTCCGAAACGTGGGTCGGCATAAAATTCGTTTTGCCCGAAGTATTTATCAAATCCGGCATGTTTGGTGAAGGCGTTAAAGCCAAGCGATTCATTGTCGGCTCCGTGGAAAAATGCCGATGTATATCCAAGGCCCTTAAGCTCTGAGGCAATGGAGTTGATGTTGTTTAGAGCAAAGGGTGTCACCACGTAGGGCCGGTCCATGCGGGGTATGGATGCAAAAATGGCCGGGGGAGCGTCAATGCTGAAGCCGGTGTTGTCAAAGCTCTGCTCAAAGTGCAGGCTCACGTTAAGCAGTGAGTCGGCAAACGGAGTATAGCCTTTGTAAGTGCCTCCGTCAAGGTCCTTGTTCATTGCGCCGATGAACTCAGCTGCAAAACTTTCAACAATAAGTATAACAATGTTTTTCTTATTCGTTTTCACCGTGTCGGCCGGAAGGTGGACCGGCGAGTAAACGGCGTTGAGCTCCTCTTCAGAAGCGAAGTATTCAGGCACCGGTTCAGGCACCTCGCCAATGGTGCGTATCATGGCAAACGGAGTGTTGAGAACAATGCCGGTTTGATTGGCGTCTTTCACAAACCTCTGTGCATATCCAATTCCAATGGGGCGGGTTGACGACAGAAAGAATATGTTACCTCTGATGCCGCAAACCGTTACCAGGCCGGCCACGGCAAGTGTCACGCCGTTAGTCACATAGTAGTGCCACAACGGAGCTTTAGGTTTGGCCGGATTCCGGTATAGCTTCCACAGTCCCCATATCATTACACCTGCCAAAAGCACCAGATACCAGTGCGGAAGCAATTCGGACCAAATTATGGATGCAATGTTTCCTTCACCGCTGAATTCGCGCAAGGTTGCCATTGTCGACCGCTGGCCTCGGTACTCGAAAAACACCGAATCGCCAAGGTTTATAATAATTGCCAAGGCATTGATTATCACGTAAACCCATTTGGTTGTTTTGTGGTAAAGCGGAGTCTCCTTTTTATGGATTGGAAGCAGATATAGAAGTATGAAGAGGGCGTTGGTGTAGAATATGGCCGATGAATCAAAACGCCAGCCCCCGGCGCTGATGTTGAGAAAATCACTCCATGTGAGCGAGGCTCCAAATGTGCTCCAGTTCTCGAAAAGGAATGCAAAACGGCATATCTCGTAACAAAGATAAATCCAAAACAAATTTATTACCAGCCCCATAGGGGTTGATTTCCACACAGAGTGTTGAAAGAACTTTTTAAACATAATGTTTTTGTTTTTTGTAAACAAGGTAAACTTCCCGCACCCAAATTACAGTCGATGAGGCTGCTATAATAATCAAAAGATCCATGGCTCCCGAAGCATTGAAGTGCCATGATGCGGTGTGCAGCATCGGTTCTACGTTAAAAAACTCGTATGCAATTTCGGTAATGAAGAGTTGTCCTGAAATTATAATGGCTACAATGCTCCAAAATCCTCGTCCCATTTTAAGCGCGAACACACTGCGGCTTGTGCTGAAGGCCCGTGCATTGAACATATACCAAAAGTGTGTCCAAACAAAAATGGAGAAGAGCAGAGTGGCTTCGTAGGTTGACATGACTTGAGCAGCCACAGGCTTGAAGTGAAGGATTTGCGCCAATGATGTGATGCTGGCATGAGTGAAAATCCAATAGAATCCAATGGTGATTGCAAAAAACACGCAACCGACACCTATCAGCTCGCCAATCATTGACCGGGTTATGATAGAAGCCTCTCTTGGGCGCGGTCTTTCACTCATTACAGAAGCCGATGGAGGCAATGATGCCAGAGCCATGGCTCCGAACGTATCCATAATCAAATTCACCCACAGCATTTGAGTGACGCTCAAGGGCGATTCGCTGCCAATGAACGACCCGCAAAGAACAAGCAGACACGCTGCCACATTGACAGTGAGCTGGAACAGGAGGAAACGCTGAATGTTTTTGTAAAGTGAGCGCCCCCACATCACGGCTCGCCCTATTGAGGAGAAAGAATTGTCAATTATGGTTATGTCCGACGCTTCTTTGGCCACGGAGGTCCCGTCGCCCATTGAAAGGCCCACATGAGCCGTTTTCAGAGCCGGAGCATCGTTTGTGCCGTCGCCGGTAACCGCCACCACTTCATTATTGGCTTGAAGTGCTTCCACAAGGCGCTTCTTATCCATGGGGCGGGCACGTGCAATTATTTTCAGTCGTTCCACCTGTTCGGTTAGTTGCGAGTCGGATAACTTTGCAAATTCGGGACCGGTTATTATGTTGGCTTCACCATCTGTGGAATCATTCCATAACCCTATGTTGCGAGCTATTTCTTTTGCTGTGGCTGGAGTGTCGCCCGTAACAATTTTTACCTTTATGCCCGCATCTGTAACCTCTTTCACGGCCTCCGGTACGTCGTCGCGAACCGGGTCGGATATAGCAACAATTCCAAGAAACGACAGCCCTGTAGCCACAACGGTTCCGTTTTCAATGGTGGCGTCGCCGGGATCCAGGACCTGACATGCAAACCCAAGCGTACGCATTGCCTGAGTCTGGTATTCGAGCAGTTGGGCATCAATTTCCTTACGTGTTACTCCAAAGGTGTCGCTGCAAAGGCTGAACACAATTTCAGGAGCTCCCTTCACATAAAGAATACGTTTGCCCGATGCCGTTCTGACAATCGTTGCCATGTATTTACGTTCGGTTGTGAAAGGTAACTCATCCAAAACGGTTACGTTATTGCGCTCCAATTGGTAATCAATTCCTTGTGCGCGCAGCCAAATCAGCAATGCCCCCTCTGTTGGATTACCAAGCACAGCCGTTTTGGTGGCGTCGGTGGTGTCCAAGCGGGCTGTGGAGTTCACTGCTATTCCTTGATATATGAGTTCTCTGTAGTTTTCGGGACAGAAAAAGTCGGCCTTGTACACCTGCATTTGATTCCGGGTGAGAGTGCCGGTTTTGTCGGTACAAATCACCGTTGTGGCACCCATGGTTTCGCAGGCGTGCATTTTGCGCACAAGGTTGTTGGTTTTGAGCATGCGGCTCATGCTGTAGGCCAATGATAGCGTTATGGCCATAGGCAGCCCCTCGGGAACGGCCACAACTATGAGTGTGACGGCTATCATTATGGTACGCAGCGTGTGGTCCGTGAGGTCCGACCACATTTCGGGCGATGCTCCCGGATTAATCATTGCAAATGCTCCTGTCACCAATGCCAAAAACAGAATGAAAAATACAATGATGACCGTAACGCAGCGTGTTTTGGTCCATTTTTTGAATCGTGTGATGACCAGGTAGAAGAAAACTGCCACAGGAATCATGGGCAAGTAGGATTGCCAATTTCCCAATCCCAAAATGTGAATGAGCTGCCCCACAATAATTAGGGCGGCAACGCTGTAGCTGGCGTCAGTAATCAATACGGCAAGTTTGTCAAGCTGTTCGCTCAGCGGCGTTTTTACCGAATTGTCAATCTGGGTTTCTTTGAACACTTTGCCCATTTCAGTTGCATTTCCCACGCTCTGCACGCGCATCATGCCGTGCCCCTCCATCACTTTTGTGCCGCGAAGCAAGTAGTTGGATGGGTATGTTGCCTCGGCATCAGATTGTTCCGGGCAGGTTGTTTTATGTGCTATGGGTTCGCCTGTAAGCGAAGACTCGTCAATGCTCAGCGTAACGCCTTCAATCAGTTCTCCATCGGCCGGGATTTCATAGCCGGTGTTGAAAAGAACAATGTCGCCAACCACAACATCTTTTCGGGCAATGGTTGTGGATGAACCGTTGCGAATAACCTCCACAGGCTCATCGTCATTAACTTTATTAAGAATCCTGAATGCTTTGTTAGCCCGCTTCTCGAATATAAAAGCGAGTGATGTGGCCAAAGCTATGGCCATGAATATGCCTGCCGGCTCAAAGAACACTCCGGAACTTTTGTGCAATGCAAAGTATTCATACAGAGATATTCCCACGGAAAGCACTCCTGCTACGAGCAAGATTATTATCAGAGGGTCGGAAAACTTGGCAAGAAACTCCTTCCACCAAGACTCTTTGGCGGGGGAGGAAATCACATTGGCTCCGTAGCGTTGGCGGCTGAGGCTGACTTCTTCATCAGTAAGACCAGTGAGGTTCGGCTCTTGCGGCATGAAAAAACTTGTCTATCCTTTTTAACAAAGATTATTTTTGCAAAATTACTAAATTATTAAGAAATATTCTCTCATAATAATACGAATATTAAAAACGGCTGTGAATTAGAGCGTTGGGTAGGGGTGAGCAGTGCTGCGCTGATTAGACATGATGATGTGAATGTGGATGTTGAGGCTACATTCCTGTCACGTTTTGATGAAAAAAACGTTATATATTCGTTTAAAAGCCTAAGATAATTGTATCTATTAGGTGATTAGATAAAAAAATTGTAACTTTGCAGCGAATTATAGGTACACTATTTATGATTGAAAATTTTCAAGACCTCGATTTGTTAGTAGAAACTTCTTGGGAGGTCTGCAATAAAATAGGTGGAATTTATGCAGTATTGTCCACCAAATCAAAAACGCTCCACGAGCTTTACGGTGACCGCTTGGTTTTTATTGGTCCCGATGTGTGGACGGATGAGAATCCCTCGCCATATTTCAAGGAATCAAAGACCTTACTTAAGGATTGGCGCAAAACCGCATCATTGCCCGATGGCGTTTCCGTAAGGGTAGGGCGGTGGAATGTGCCCGGCAAACCTCTTGCCATTCTTGTGAAATTTGATGGCATGTATGCCGTTAAAGATCAGTTCTATGGTGAGATGTGGAATCGTTTCGGCGTAGATTCACTCCATGCTTACGGTGATTATGATGAAGCTTGTGCATTCTCCCATGCCTCCGGAGTGGTTATTGAAAGCCTTTACAACTTTATGAACCTCCGAGGCAAACGCGTTGTGGCTCACTTTGATGAGTGGACCACCGGGATGGGACTCCTGTTTGTTAAATGGAAGCTTCCTGAAGTAGCCACTATTTTCACCACACATGCCACCAGTATTGGCCGAAGCATCTGCGGCAACGGAAAGCCCCTTTACGATTATCTTTCAGGTTACAACGGCGATCAAATGGCGCGTGAGCTCAACATGGAGTCCAAACATTCGCTTGAGAAAGCAGCTGCCCATCAGGCCGATTGCTTCACCACTGTGAGCGACATCACTGCACGCGAATGTTCCCAACTTCTTGAACGCACTCCCGATGTTGTAACGCCCAACGGGTTTGAAGATAACTTTGTTCCTTCAGGCGCTAAATTCACCCGCGCCAGAAAGGCTGCCCGTCAGTCGTTGCTTGAAGTGGCACGATGCCTCACCGGGAAATCATTTGATGACACCGCATTTATTGTGGCAACTTCCGGCCGATGCGAATATCGTAACAAAGGCATTGACGTGTTCCTTGACTCAATTAGCAAATTGGCAACAATGGAACCTTGTCGCGAAGTTATTGCATATATTATGGTGCCCGCATGGTGCGACGCAGCTCGAACCGACCTTCAGCTGGCTTTGGCCAAAGGCGAACACCTCGCACTGTCAGATCCATGGATAACTCACAGAATCCATAACCCGTTTGAAGACCCCATTGCATGTCGTCTTCGTTCAATTAAGCTTCCCGAAAATGTTTCCATGATTTATGTGCCTTGTTATTTGAATGGCACCGATGGCATTTTTGATCTGGACTACTACAGCTTGCTTATTGGTATGGACGCAACCGTGTTCCCATCATACTATGAACCTTGGGGTTATACTCCGTTGGAAAGTGTTGCATTTGGAGTTCCCACAATCACCACTTCGCTTTCCGGATTCGGACAGTGGATTGACCGCACATTCAACAGTGACTTCGAGGAATGTGGCGTTGAGGTGACCGAACGTACCGACAGCAATTATGAGGCCGTGGTGTACAGCATTGCCCGCTCCCTTAAATATCTCACTTGCTGTGATGCTTCCGTGGCCAAACTCATCTCGGAGAAAGCACGTCTTACCGCTGCCGAGGCTAAGTGGGAAAAATTCATAAAATATTATGAAGAGGCATTTGCAGTTGCTTTAGCTAATGAGCAGAAGCGCCAAAATGCTTGAATGAATAAGAAATAAATTATAACTCAGTTTTTAATAAACAGTATGAAAATTAAAGTTAGTCAATCAAACGCACCTGTGCTGCATGACGCTACCGTGATTGCTGAATTGCCCCACAGGCTCAAAGCACTTGACATAATGTCGAAAAACCTCTGGTGGGTTTGGAACAGCGAAGCCAAATCATTGTTCCGCGACATTAACCCTGACCTTTGGCGCTCGACGGGCGAAAACCCCGTGATGGTGCTTCAGCGCATCAGCTCCGATCGTCTTGCCGAAATCCAAAAGGATGAGGAAATGATGGAGCGTATAGAGGCTGTGTATGCATCTTTCAAAGAGTACATGGCCAAGCCCATGCGTAAAGATGTTCCTTCGGTGAGCTATTTCTCCATGGAATATGGTCTTTGCAACTGCTTGAAAATATATTCCGGTGGTCTCGGAGTGCTTGCCGGTGACTATATTAAAGAAGCTTCCGACAGCTGTGTTGACATGACTGCCGTTGGTTTCCTTTATCGTTACGGTTACTTTACCCAATCACTGTCGGTTGATGGACAGCAAATTGCCAACTATGAGCCCCAGAATTTCAATCAGCTCCCCATTGTTCAGGTTTTGGATGAAAAGGGACAGCCCATGATTCTGGAAGTGCCTTACCACGACCGTATTATCTACAGTCATGTATGGCAGGTGAACGTGGGTCGCATGAAGCTTTACCTCATGGACACTGACTTTGACATGAACAGTGAGTTCGACCGTCAAATCACCCACAAACTCTATGGTGGCGACTGGGAAAACCGCATCAAGCAGGAATATCTGCTCGGTATCGGTGGCGTGCTCATGCTCAAACGTCTTGGCATCAACTCAACCATCTATCATTGCAACGAAGGTCACGCTGCTCTCTTGAACCTGCAGCGCCTTGTTGACTTTGTTCAGGAGAAAGGCCTCAATTTCGAGCAAGCTCTTGAAATGGTTCGCAGCTCATCGCTCTACACTGTTCACACTCCTGTTCCTGCAGGTCACGACTATTTTGATGAAGACCTTTTCTATAAATACATGCACCGCTATCCCGAGAAACTTGGAATTTCTTGGGCCGATCTGATGAACATGGGTCGTGAAAACCCCGACACCAACGAGCGTTTCTCCATGAGCGTGTTCGCGCTCAACACCTGCCAGGAAGCTAACGGTGTTAGCTGGCTCCACGGCGAAGTTTCCAAGAAAATGTTTGCCGGCATCTGGAAAGGCTACAGCTGGGAAGAAAGCCATGTTGGTTACGTCACCAACGGTGTGCACATGCCCACATGGGCTGCTTCGGAATGGAAGGCTTTTTATGCCAAGCATCTTGGCGAGCAAGTGTTTGAACATCAGAGCGAACCTGAAGCATGGAAGGGAATTTTTGATTGTTCCGATGAGTCAATTTGGGAAATGCGCACCCAGCTTAAAAACAAGTTCGTGAACTTCGTTAAGCGTGATTTTAAAGCTAAATGGCTTGCTAATCAGGGTGATCCCTCGGCTGTGGTGAACATTCTTGAAAAGATTAACCCCAATGCCCTCATAATCGGCTTTGCCCGTCGCTTTGCCACTTACAAGCGCGCTCACCTTCTGTTCACTGACCTTGACCGCTTGGCCAAGATTGTGAACAACGAGAAATTCCCCGTGCAGTTCGTGTTCTCCGGTAAGGCTCACCCCGCCGACGGTGCCGGTCAGGGGCTTATCAAGCACATCATGGAAATTTCCCGCCGTCCTGAATTCCTCGGCAAGATTATTTTCCTTGAGGACTACAACATGGTTGTTGCAAAACGCCTTGTTACCGGTGTCGACATCTGGCTTAACACTCCCACACGTCCTCTCGAGGCTTCCGGTACATCGGGTGAAAAAGCCGAAATGAACGGTGTGCTTAACTTCTCAGTGCTCGACGGCTGGTGGTACGAAGGCTATAAGTTCGATGAAAAGGCCGGTTGGGCACTCACTGACAAGCGTACATACACTGATCAGGCTCAGCAGGACCGTCTGGATGCAGCTACCATCTACTCTATGCTTGAAAACGAAATCATCCCGCTCTATTTCGCCAAAAATTCCAAAGGCTATTCACCCGAGTGGGTTCAGTACATCAAGCGTTCCATCGGTCACATCGCTCCCCACTTCACCATGAAGCGTATGATTGATGATTACATCTCACGTTTCTACGATCCCGAAGCACGTCGTTTCAAAGCTCTCGCTGCCAATGACTATGCTCTGGCCAAAGAAATTGTGGACTGGAAAGAGAAAGTTGTTGAGGCATGGGATGGCATCAAGGTTATCAGCCTTGATCTCAACGGCCCCAAAAATAATGCAACCGGCGAGGAGTTCAGTGTTAAAGCTGTGATTGATACCAATGGCCTCGGCAACAGCCTTGGTTTGGAATATGTTTCCTATCGCGTTGAAGACGGAGTTGAAAAACTTCATCAGGTTCTTCCTTTCAAGGTTACTAAGGAGGACGGTAGCGTGCTCACTTACGAACTCAAAGAGAAGTTGAAGGATGCCGGTGTTTATCGTTACGGATTCCGTCTCTATCCCAAGAACGCCAATCTTCCCCACCGCGAAGATTTCGCTTACGTTCGCTGGATTTAATTTTAAATTGTTAGTATAATCAAGGGGCTGCCTCAAATTTGAAGCAGCCCCTTTTTCAGGTTCAAAATTTTTTCGGTTTACATGCAGAAACGATACATGTTAAGTCCTACCTCATCATTGTGGTAGCGGGGAACCTCGCCGGAGTATTTGTTGATAACGAACTCTCCGGCTCCGTTCAAGGTTGCCCTGAGCAAATGTCCGGCCAAAGCAGTGTAGTCAGTCTTTCCAAGTGTTATGTGCAGATGAAGATAGATTTTGCCATTCAGCACGCCCACGTTGCCGGTAAGGTTGGCAATCTCCATTTGTTCGTTGAACGTTTTGTCTACATATTCCTTTGTGGCGGGATTGAAGCAGCGGAGCGTGGCTGAATTTACAGCCCCGAGGCCAATGATGTCGCCTCCGGTAATGTTCAGGTCGTTGCAGGCTCGCTCAAGTACGGTTGCCACTTCCTGATGATTATTTACGCTGACAACGTATGTGTTGTCAAATTTCTTGTAGGTGTAGCCATCGCCCTTGCCTTCGGTTTGGGCCGATGCTGCGAAAGATGTCATTGACATTATTGCTACGATTAGAGTTAAGATTTTAGTTTTCATACACCGTAGGAACAAACAGGAGTCCAATTGGTTCGCCTGATGATGTTTCTTAGAGCCAACTCCTTATTGAATGGTCTCTAAGTTTGGCAAAGTCAGGTTCAAGAAGTCCGGCTTCTTCCAACGTCACTTCGCGGTTGTGGTCGTTGAGGTAGCGCACCGGCCCGGGAGCGTAAGCGGGCGATGCAACAGATGCGGAACTATTGAACTGTGACGATTTAAGGCCCGCTATGTCCAAAAGGGTGTGGAAATAGGCTTGCGATGAAGCCACGAATTTGTCAGAATTACTCAGCGCGGCAGTGAAAATCTCCGGATGATTGTTGCGGAACCCGCTCGACATCCAAACCAAAAATGGAACATGAATCTGATAGTAGCTCGGGCAGGGCGATGCATGGAGAAACAACCGACGGGAATCGTCGTAAATATCTTCTCCGTGGTCGCTGGTGTAAATCAATGCCGATTGCGCGCCGCTGCCGGCAAGACGTCCAATTACATCGTTTAGGAAATTGGAGGTGTAAAGGATGGTGTTGTTATAGGCGTTAACAAGCTCATCACGATATGCGGGAGCTGCATCGGCGGGCGTTGCGGGCTTAAAATGTTCCTCTTCTTTGGGATAGCGGTCCATATAGCTGAAGTGCGAGCCGTAGGTGTGAAGTACTATCAATTGTTTCTTATGCCCTTTGGCCAATTCCCGGTCAAGATACTTTAGCAAATCTTTGTCGTAATAATGTGTCGTGGTGGAGTTCGTTACATCTTCTCTAATGAACACACATGTGTCTGCTTCGCTCCCAAACAGGTCAATAAACGAGTGGTTCCTGTTCTGATTGGAAAAAAATGCAGTGTGAAAGCCGGCTTCTTTAAACGCCGTTATGAAACTTTTCACGTGATAAATGGAATCGCCGAACGCTGATGCATCCAGCGCCGACATCAGCATTGGAACGGATTTGTGGGTTGTGTTGCTTTGCGATAACGTTTTTGGAAAATAAACAAGACCATCCTTGTTCATCAGGGCCGGTGTGGTTGGGCGTTCATAGCCGGCCAGTTGCCAATTCTCGGCTCGCGATGTCTCGCCTATTACAGCCACATACACTTCGGCTATAGAATCAGGACGTGTGGATACGGCTTCAAAAGTGTAGTCGGCCGAGGTCCTAGGATAGTCGGCGAGTCTGTCGGTGCGGTCAATTGCCACCCCGGCGTTATAAAGCACATTTACCGGAAACAAATCGGTAAGCGGGTTATATGGATTGGACGAGAAGAATCCGGCGACAAAACAAACAGTACCTGCGCCCGTAAGCCAGTAGCCCGACATGCGCATAATTCGCTGGAATTTTTCAGTCAAACGCCATTTTTTCACCACTGCAACAATGGCTCCTATTATGGGAAATAGGTAACCCACCACAACCGCTGCAATGATTGGAAACAGATTGCCAAGTAATTCTCCAACTTCCCCCGGGTTAGTGGTGACAAGATTCAGAAACATATCCACTGCAATCACCGAACGGCCATACATGTAGAGCAACACAAGTTGAAAAGCGGCAAAAAACATCACAAACGTCATCCACAGTGCTGTCCGCCCTATGTGCCGGCTTATTGACATTGACAGAATGTAAACTCCCGTGGGCAGCAAAACATTTGCAAGAGCCTGAACGGGTGATAGAGGTTCAACCAGCGATAGCCACACGTTGGGGGCAACACTTGCTATGAGAACCCAGAAAAACAATATCACCGCCAACCCGGTTTGTGAATAAATTTGTTTAGAATGCTTCATTTATGCTGAAAATAAATGCATGTTCTCCTTTGGCCAGTCCAAAGTCAATTCTTACGTTGGTTAGTTTTTTGAATTCCCAGCGGTAGCCTACGCCAAAGTTCGGAAGCAAACGCCGGAATTGAATCTCTGATAATCGGGGAAACACAGTGCCCACTCCGCCCCACAAAACAATGCCGTTGCGGTGCCAGATGTGTTGTCGGAGTTCCACGGTGAAATCCATCTCTCCTTTGTCGCGGAAGCGTCCGTCGTAGTAGCCTCGCATCACACTGCTTCCTCCGAATGTCGACATCAGGTTCCAAGGCACGTTGCCGTAAGCCATACGACCATGCAGGCGCAGGGCCACTGTGGCATCGCGCCACGCGTGATGATAAAAGCAGCTGCGCACATCGGTGTAGCTGAAAGCATAATTATCGTTGCCCAAAAAGCGGGGAGCAAAGCGTTGTTCCAATTGGAACAACCAGCCTCGGGTTGGAGCTGTGAAATTATCGCGTGTGTCAAGTTGGGCACGGAATCCCACGCCGAACGTAGTAACATGGCTGCGTTGCCCATTCCAAAGTTCCGGCCTGACACGCCGCCGGGCATCTGTGTAGCAAAACTCAATTGCCGGACCTAAGAACAGGTGTTGGTTCACTCGCCACAGATAGTCAATAGACGAATTGACATAGAGCTCGCGGAACTTGGATTTGTTGTCCATGTCGTTGCCCATGTCATAGCCTATCCCCCAGAAATATCTTGGGAAAGAATAGAAATAAAGATTATAATCTATTCTGTGGGTATCGTCGCTGAAAATGTGGTCACCGCGCAGTCCCACCAGAAAAAAACCGGATGTGGCAATGTCGCTGTAGAGTGACACGTTCGATGGTTGCGAAATGGTGTCGCGAGGGTTGTTGCGGTAGAATCCCGCGGCCACAAGGCCTATGCCTACTCCGGTGTCGCTTGAATAGTGGGGGCCGCCAATAAAACTGACATCGAATTTGCTGTTTTTCTTTGTCCGGTTCGATGATGCAAAATAGTCAATCACCTTTGCTATGAATCCCTTACGTTTCGCAATGCTGTCTGCGGCCGTGGAATCCTGCGCCACAGTTGCCGAGTCGGACTGTGCCGCTGCTGCAGCTATGCCGGCAGTGGCCAGAAGCAACAATGCAAAAACATATTTCAGCGGATTTAACATAGGGGTGATGAATTTCATTACAAAATTAACAAAATAATAAGTGGGAAAGTTACCTTAACGCCACCTTTTGGTCCGAATAGGAATTATATTCAAATAAATTCTCCAACGTTGGCCAATCACTTTACAAAACTGTTACAGCTATTGGTTTGTTTAGTTTTCAATAAAGATAATTTGTCACACTATGAAGTCGCTGTTTCAAACAATAATTGTGCTGATTTTCGCAATGAGCGGAATCAGGCTTCATGCTTCTGTTCCTGATACGCTGACCGTTGTTCCTGATACGGTTAGTGTGACAGACTTTGTGGAGGTGGAAGAAGCGTTGGTTGTTGATTCAGTTGCGCCTTCTAAAACCGATTCAGTGGCTCTGGTCCGCGAACTTTCCGATTTGGAACTTTCCTTAGGGTGCTCGGAGATTGGAGAAAAACTTACACTTTATGATTTTCCGTATTCCCGCGAGCGAAGCATGCCCAATTGGCGAAGGATGTGGCTGAACACAAGCATATTGATGACAGCCGGTGTGACCACAATGTTGATTCTGGAGTCACTGCCGTCCGATGCGACGGCGTGGAACAAAACTGAAAACGAAAAGGTCCCCCTGTTCAAGCGCTGGTGGCAGAACGTGCACAAAGGCCCCGTGTGGGATCACGACAATCCCATTTTCAATTATGTGCTTCATCCCTACGCCGGAGCCGCTTATTACATGGGAGCCCGTTCCAATGGATTCAACATGTGGGGCTCGTTTCTTTACAGTTTCTGCATTTCCACTTTCTTTTGGGAATATGGCTTCGAAGCGTTTAATGAGGTTCCATCTGTGCAGGACCTTATAATTACTCCGGTGGTAGGATCTATTCTCGGCGAAGGATTTTACATAGCCAAGCGTTACATTGTAAGCAACGGATACCGTCTTTTCGGCTCCAAGATTGCAGGATATGCGGTGGCATTTCTACTTGACCCACTTAATGAACTTTGTGGTTATTTCCGCGGTGATCAAAAGAAACTCGCCAGGCGAGCCGACAATCGCCGCAACCATATGGCAGAGAGTGGAGGGCTTGACCTTTCAACCTGGATTGCTCCCTCAACAGCAGGACTTCAGGGTGGCATAAGCATAACATACACATTCTGACATGTAACTTTTCGGGCTGTTTCTTTGTTTTGATTTGTAAACATTTTTGTATAACTTTGCCAAAACAATCAAATCCCCTTTACCTGTTATGAAAAAACTTTTCTTAGTGCCGACAATCGCCTTTCTGGCACTGACGGCTTGTAATTCAAAAAGTGGAGAAACAACTTCAGAAACAACAACTGTTGATTCCACGTTCACAGAACAGCAGGTTGTCGATACTGTTGCTACGGTAGCCGACACAGCCGCCGTTGCCGATGTAGTTGTGAATGTTAAACCGGGCGAAGATCCCGCCCCCACGGCCGACAAGGCTGCTGTGATTGATTTCTCGGCCGTTTGGTGTGGTCCGTGTCAGGAGTTCAAGCCCATATACCATAAAGTCGCCGCTGACTACGCTTCAAAGGCCACTTTCTATGCCGCTGACCTTGATGAGTTGAAAGAACTTGGTGACAAGTACAAAATCCAGAGCATTCCTTGCATTGTTGTGCTTCGTGAAGGCAAAGAGCCAGTGGCACAGGTAGGCTACATGTCGGCAGGCGAATTTAAGGAATTCCTTGACCGCTACATCTGATCTGATGCTGGTTCTTTACCGAATATACCAACTATTCATAATGGCGCCACTAATGTTAGTGGCGACCATTCTTGCTGCAACCGCAACCGCCGTGGGCTGCATTCTTGGAGGGGGAAAGTGGTGGGGATATTACCCCGCTCATTGGTGGGGCAAGATTTTTTGCATACTGACTCTCGTTAAGGTAACAGTGCGCGGCGCTGAAAACATTGACCCTGAAACAAGCTACGTGTTTGTTGCCAACCATCAGGGAGCTTATGATATTTTCAGCATCTATGGCTATTTGCCTCACAAATTCCGCTGGATGATGAAGGCCTCGCTGAGGCGCATCCCCATGGTGGGATATGCTTGTGAAAAAGCCCACCAGATTTATGTTGACAAATCAAATCCCACAGCTCTGCGTCACACCATGGAGCGTGCGGAGGATGTGTTGCGTGGTGGCACTTCGCTCGTAGTTTTCCCCGAAGGCGCGCGAACATTCACAGGTAAAATGCGTCCGTTCAAGCGTGGCGCTTTTCTGCTTTCCACGGAGTTCGGTCTGCCCATTGTGCCGGTTACAATCGACGGCTCATTCCGTGTGTTGCCCCGCACCGGGAAAATACCGCATTGGGGCAAGATAATTCTCACCATCCATAAGCCAATAGCTGCTCCGTCAAATCATCAGGAGCAGGTGGCTGTAATCGAGCGAAGCTATGAGGTGGTGCACTCCGCCTTGCCTGAACGCGACCGTTGAGTGTTATTCTCGTAGAGGTTTACGTAGTCCTTAAGCAGTAGTTTTAATCCACCCGTAGTGGGGTAATCGCCCGAAAAATACCAGTCGCCCGGATTGTTCGGGATGGCTTTGTGCAGTCCGTCAAGACTTTGGAAAATGATTTCTACCGGAGCAGTTACATCGGGCGGTGTGAGCATCTGTGCCATTTTGGCTGACACCTCTTGGTCAGTGAATGGAGCGTAGATGGCTTTGACCGGATTATGTAACGAAGTCAATGGCTTTTGCAGCAGCTCCATGCACTCATCATAAACATTTTTAAGCACATGTTCCATGCCGCGTTCCTCCAGCAGCTTTACCGCTGCACGATAAGCAGCAAATTCACGCAATCGGCTCATGTCAATGCCGTAATAATCCGGGAAACGGACCTGTGGCGATGAACTCACCACCACTATTTTCTTTGGGTTCAGCCGCCCTAAAATCCTCAATATGCTTTGACGCAGAGTGGTGCCACGCACAATGCTGTCGTCAATCACAACAATGTTGTCGCGTTCGGGGCGTACAATGCCGTATGTAACATCGTAAACATGTGCGGCGAGGTCGTTTCGAATGTCTCCTTCGGATATGAATGTGCGGAGCTTGATGTCCTTTATGGCAAGTTTTTCCACGCGTACTTTCCGGCTCATGATTCCGGCGAGATTTTCAGAACTGATTGTGCCGTTGGCCGAAAGCTGTTCAATGCTCTTCATTTTTTGCTGTTGAAGTTTTTGCTCAAGACCTTGTATCAGTCCAAGAAATGCAACTTCGGCTGTGTTTGGAATAAAAGAGAAAACAGTATTGTCCAAATCTCCGTCAACACTATCGCTCACCTCATCCACAAGGTTCTTGCCAAGCTGTTTACGCTCATTATAAATGTCGGAGTCGCTTCCACGGGAAAAATATATTCGTTCAAATGAACAGCGTGCATTGCTCTGTTCATCCATTATGGGGGCGACTTCAATCTCGCCGTTCTTGGTAACGATAATGGCGCTCCCGGGTTTGAGTTCGCGCACACTTTGGGCGGGTGCATTGAACACTGTCTGAATGACCGGACGTTCAGATGCCACAACCACCACTTCATCGTCAATATATGTGTACGCCGGACGGATTCCGTGAGGGTCGCGGATAACGAACATGTCGCCCGACCCGGTGGCCCCGCACATGGCGTATCCGCCATCCCATTCCGGCGCGGTTTGTTTTAACACCCGCTTAAGGTCAATGTTATCCTCTATTGCAGTTGCAAGCTGAGGGTCGCGCAGTGTGTCTCTGAACCGGCGATACAGCCGGTGGTTTTCTTTGTCAAGCGTGTAGCCCAACTGTTCAAGTATCACAATGGTATCGCTATATAAACGGGGATGCTGTCCGGTGGCCACAACTTGTTGGAAAATACTTTCGACATTGGTCATGTTGAAGTTCCCGCACATAAGCAAATTGCGTGACCGCCAGTTGTTCCTGCGCAAAAAAGGATGAACGTAGCTTATGCCGCTTTTTCCGGTTGTGCTGTAACGCAGGTGGCCCATGTAAATCTCACCTATGAACGGTGCGGTAACAGCAGCTTGTTCAGGAGTCATATTATCCACGTGCTCCGATTCGATAACCGGGAATATGTGGCTGAACACCTCTGTGATGGCTTGAGAACCGAGCGCACGTTCGCGCCACACGTATTCTTCGCCGGGATTGGCATGAAGTTTCACCACTCCCACTCCGGCCCCTTCTTGCCCGCGGTTATGTTGCTTCTCCATCATCAGGTAGAGTTTCTCCAATCCGTAGGCGTAAGAACCGTATTTGAGCTTGTAATATATAAGCGGTTTTCGCAGGCGTATCATTGCAATGCCGCATTCATGTTTAAGTGATTCCATAGTTGTTGCTTTTAAAATCAGAGAGCCGCTTTTCCTTGCGGAGGAAGCGGCCCTTGTTAAAGTTCAAATCATTTTGAAAAGTTATTTATTTGTTGCCTGCATTATTTTTAGCTCGTTCCAAATACTTTTCAAAATCAATGTTCATTCGTGGGCCGAATGCCGGATATTCATCAAGTATGGTCTGATAAATCTCAGCTTCCTTGGTGTAGTTCTTTTGAGCGTTGTAAACGTTGGCTTCCTTCATAAGGAAGTAAGGTGTGAGCGACGGATTCTTGTCCGATACTTTCACAGCTTGTTCAAAGCAAGCAAGAGCTTCGTCAAGTTTGTCCATGTTCACGTAGCAGTCGCCTTCAAGGGCTTTGGCGCTTGCGCCAATCACTGATTCCTTGCCGGAATATTTTTTCAGATAGTTGATTGCCTCTTCATATTTGCCCTGACGGTAAAGAATAATTGCTGAGTTCAACTGTGCACGGTTGCCGGCTTCGTAGCCATATTCATCGGCCACATGCTGATATTGAACCAGCGCTGTGGAGTCGTTGCCTGAAAGCATTTCAAGGTCGGCCTGGCCAATGGCATTGTTGGAGTTTTCAATGCCGGGCTTGCGAATAGCAAACATGTAAATAAGAATGATGGCGATTACGGCTGTGATTCCTACGCACACCCACATGATGGTTTTTTGGTTGTTGGCAACTTTTTCTTCGATGCCTGTCAGAGAGTCGTTGAGGTTGTCAATTGCATTTTGCGACTCTTTTTCGTTTGTGTTAGCCATTGTTATTTGTTCTGTGTTTTTTTATTTCTTTTTAAGGTGTGTCCCCTTGTTCGGAGACATTATTTTCCGAATTGCAAAATTAATGGTTATTTGCTTATTCTGAAAATTTTTTGCTTATTAATTATGCATTAAATTGCTTTAGATTCCTTTTTCCTTAAAACAGTTCACCCTGCGGAATGTGAAAATTCCGCAGGGTGAACGTAATGTAAAGGGTATAATTGGGGTTACCTTATATTATTTGGGAAGGTTGCCTATTTCAGGGTCAACTCCCCACTGCTGCTGGGCAAGACGGCGGTAGTTGTTGTAACGCCACTGTGCGTTGGCTTTGGCGGCAGCGAAAAGCTCGGCAGCCTCGGCGGGATATTGCTTGGCCACTGTTGCGTAGCGAACCTCGCCTTTGAGGAAGTTCTCAAATTCATCCCAGTTGGGTTCCTTGCTGTCAAGGCTGAACGGATTCTTGCCTTCAGCTTCAAGAGCGGGGTTGTAACGCCACAGGTGCCAGTAGCCGCATGCTACCGCATTGGCTTCTTCCTGTTGCGATTTGCCCATGCCGGCCTTGATACCGTGGTTAATACAGGGTGAGTAAGCAATGATGATTGAAGGACCATCGTAGGCTTCAGCTTCGCGGATAGCTTTAAGGGTCTGAGCCTGGTCAGCGCCCATGGCAACCTGTGCCGCATATACGTAGCCGTAGGTTGTGGCAATCAAACCAAGGTCTTTCTTGCGGATTCGTTTACCCGAGGCGGCAAATTTGGCAATGGCGCCGAGCGGGGTTGCCTTTGAAGCCTGACCACCGGTGTTGGAGTAAACTTCGGTGTCAAGAACAATGATGTTGACATTTTTGCCGGAAGCGAGGACGTGGTCAAGACCACCGAAACCAATGTCATAGCTGGCACCGTCGCCACCTATAATCCACTGTGAACGTTTCACAATGTAGTGTTGCAACTCAAGGATGGTCTTGCAAATGTCGCATCCGCAAGCTTCGCACAGCGGGACGAGCTTATCGGCGATTTCTCGGGTAACGGCAGCATCTTCTTTATTGTCAAGCCACTGCTGAGCAATAGCTTTGATTTCATCAGAACAATCGGGGCAGCTGAGTGCCTGAGTCATTTTCTCTTCAAGACGCATGCGGAGTTTTTCGTTGGCAATGAACATGCCGAGTCCAAATTCGCAGAAGTCTTCGAAGAGTGAGTTGCCCCATGCCGGGCCGTGGCCCTGTGCATTGACGGTGTAAGGTGTCGATGGAACCGAACCGGAATAAATTGATGAGCAGCCGGTAGCGTTGGCTACCATTTCGTGGTCGCCATAGAGCTGGCTGATGAGTTTCACGTAAGGAGTTTCACCACAGCCCGAGCAAGCGCCGGAGAACTCAAACAAAGGAGTTGCAAACTGGCTGTTCTTAACGTTGGCCTTGACGTCGACGAGGTGCTGCTTTGAAGCTACATTCTCCACGCAGTAATCCCATTCGGCCTGTTTGTCAAGCTGTGTTTCGAGAGGCTTCATCACAAGAGCCTTCACGCCCTTCTTGCCGGGGCACACATCGGCACAGTTTCCGCAGCCAAGGCAGTCGAGAACGTCAACAGATTGAATGAAGCGCATGCCGGTGAATGTGCGGCCAATTGCGGGCAGTGTTCCATCTTCGCCTACAGGAGCACATTCCATCTCTTTTTCATCAAGCACAAACGGACGGATGGCAGCGTGAGGACAAACGTAGGCGCACTTGTTACATTGGATACAGTTTTCAGCCAGCCATTCGGGAACGAAAGCAGCAACACCGCGTTTCTCATATGCGGCGGTGCCTTGAGCCCAAGTGCCGTCTTCAATGCCTTTGAATGCCGACACTTTTAGCAGGTCGCCATCCTGAGCGTTGATTGGACGGACAACCTGATTGATAAATTCGGGGTCGTTGTTTTCTTGGGCTGCATCTTCGGGTAGGTTGCTCCAAGCTTTGTCAACGGGGAGCTGCTTGTACTCGCCGCCGCGGTCAACGGCTGCATAGTTCTTGTCGACAATGTCCTGTCCCTTCTTGCCATAGCTCTTGACAATGAATTTCTTCATTTGTTCAACGGCAAGGTCAACGGGGATAACCTCGGTGATGCGGAAGAAGGCGCTCTGAAGAATGGTGTTGGTGCGGTTGCCAAGACCAATTTCCTGTGCAATCTTGGTGGCGTTGATGTAGTAAACGGTGATGTTGTGGTCGGCGAAATATTTCTTTACCTTGTTGGGAAGATTCTTTGCCAGTTCTTCGCCTTCCCAAATGGTGTTGAGAAGGAATGTGCCGTTGTCGCGCAGGCCGCGGGTCACATCATACATGTGAAGGTAAGCCTGAACGTGGCATGCAACGAAGTTGGGGGTGGTCACCAGATAAGTCGAGCGAATGGGCTCGTCGCCAAAGCGGAGGTGTGAACAAGTGAAACCACCTGACTTTTTGGAGTCGTAGGCAAAGTAAGCCTGACAATATTTGTGAGTGTTTTCACCGATAATCTTAACGGAGTTCTTGTTTGCACCCACTGTGCCGTCGGCACCGAGGCCGTAGAATTTAGCTTCGTAAGTGGTGTCACCGCTGAGTGCGATTTCTTCAACCGGGGGAAGTGAAGTGAAGGTTACATCGTCGATTATGCCAACGGTGAAACCGGTCTTTGGTTCGGGAAGTGCAAGATTTTCAAACACTGAGATAATCTGTGCGGGAGTGGTGTCCTTCGAAGCCAAACCATAGCGTCCGGAAACAATTTCGGGAGCGCCGGGCTGTCCGTAGAAGCACTGGGCTACATCAAGGTAAAGCGGCTCGCCGTTTGCACCGGGTTCCTTGGTGCGGTCAAGCACGGCAATGCGCTTGGCTGTTTTGGGAACGGCAGCAAGGAAGTGACGGGCTGAGAAGGGACGATAAAGATGCACGGAAACCATACCCACTTTTTCGCCTTTTGAGCGCATAAAGTCAATTGCTTCCTGAGCGGCCTGGGTAACAGAGCCCATTGCAATGATCACGCGGTCGGCCTCGGGGTCACCGTAGTAGTTGAACAGGTGATATTCGCGGCCGGTAATTTTGCTGATTTCAGCCATGTACTGTTCCACAATATCAGGAACAGCTTCGTAGTAAGGATTGCAAGCTTCACGGTGCTGGAAGAAAACGTCGCTGTTTTCGGCCATGCCGCGAGCCACGGGTGTGTCGGGATTCAATGCGCGTGCGCGGAATTCGGCAAGAGCCTGGCGGTCAAGCAGCGGAGCCAAATCATCCTGATCAACCACTTCTATTTTCTGAATCTCATGTGAGGTGCGGAAACCGTCGAAGAAGTTGAGGAAGGGAACACGTGATTTGATGGTTGACAAGTGGGCGACACCGGCAAGGTCCATTACTTCCTGAACGGATCCTTCGGCCAACATGGCAAAACCGGTTTGGCGACATGCCATCACGTCCTGATGATCACCGAAAATGCTAAGGGCATGTGAAGCAAGCGTACGGGCCGATACGTGGAACACGCAAGGGAGCAACTCGCCTGCAATTTTGTACATATTGGGAATCATCAGCAGAAGACCCTGCGAAGCGGTGTAAGTGGTGGTAAGGGCACCGGCCTGAAGTGAGCCGTGTACTGCACCTGCGGCACCGCCTTCTGATTGCATTTCCTGAACGAGAACGGTTTCGCCGAAAATGTTTTTGCGTCCCGCAGCAGCCCAATCGTCAACGTACTCAGCCATTGTTGATGAAGGCGTGATGGGGTAAATGGCGGCTACCTCAGAGAACATATATGAAATATGCGCTGCTGCCTGGTTACCGTCACAAGTCAAGAATTTTTTTTCTTTACTCATAAGTTTGGAAATCTATTGTTTGGAAATGATATTCAATTGAATCCGGTTATTATGCCCGGCCAAGGGGAGGTCGGGCGGATGTTCCTGTATATTACGGTGCGAAGTTACAAAATTCCTGATAAAAAATCAAAAGAACTTTGCGGAGTTCAGCTTGATTTAAATCGTTTTTAACACAAGCGCAGGCTCTGTTGCGGTGCATAATAAAAAACTCCTGCACAACTGCAGGAGTTGGTGAAATGTTTTCAATGCCTTGGCGAGTCGGCGTTATCTTACACAGGTATTATCAGTAAGATGTGGGGCGGAAATATATACCGGCATTTTCAAGGTCCAACAGAATGTCCTGTTGGAACACATTGAGGGGATTGATTTGATAATCATCCTCGGGATTGTCGTAATAGTGAACGGGTTTTGTGCCTGAACGTACGCCGAAGTCAATCCAGGCTTCCTCATCAACCCATGCATCGTACTTGTTTACAAGACTTTTAACCGAATCGTGGTGTAGGTTGCCTTTTGCTCTGTTTCGTTGCGAATATGGTTTTTTGACGGCGGCACGTTGCAGCCCGGTGTCAATCAGATATATGTTGGGATTTTGGTTCACGTTGACGGTGATGTACGAACGGATTGGCGACCACAGATAGTCCCAAAAATGCAAGTTGCGGGTAATGTCGATTACTTTCTGGTAGCCTTGCGGCATGGTTGAGCCAAGCATTGCTGCCTGCAGATTGTAGATACATTCAATTTTGAATTTTCGCAGAAAGTCAAGACCAAGGGTTGAGATTCCCGATTCAACCTTTTGAAAATCCACATTGTGAAGCAACGCGGCCGGTGAGCCGCTGTAAACAAGGCTGCTTTTCCCGGTGGAGTCGGCATTGATAACATAGCCTCCAACCGGAAGGGTCACCGTGTAGCGCCGAGCGGTGATTTCGGTGCGTCCGTAACCATCGCGTCCGCCAATGGGCCCGAATTTTTCTTTTACTTCGTATCCTGCTTGGCGAAGCTTTTCGGCATCAGCATCGGTAAGGGTTGAAATGTCGGCTCCGGTGTCGAATTTTAGCTTGAGTCCCGGCATGACCTCCAAGCAATAGGGAATGCCGGACAGAGGCATGAGCGGAGTTTCATCACTGAGCTGCTCAACGCTGAAGCCATGTTGTGTGCCACGCGACACTGCGATGCATCCAAGCACAAGCACCAGAAGAGCTACACCCACTGTGATTCCGAATATGGTGATGAATTTTTTCATTTCTGCAATTTTGCCATTTGATGTAGACAAATATAATACACTATTGAATCCAATCAGTAAGCTTTCACTTATTTGGCACACTGAATTAACGTGTTTGTAATATGTTGCTTGCTGGTAAACAGTTTGTAACTATTCCGTCACTTAGGTTCATACTGAACACCTTTGCTAATGGAGGCGTTTAATTTCAAAAACCAGTGATATGACAGATGTAGTTGTGAGTGCCGTTGCTCTTGGAACCGCTTCTCTGGCCGGCTCTGCCGTGGGGTTTGTGTTCAGAAATATTCCCCATAAGCTCAATGATATATTTCTCGGATTCTGTGCCGGAATGATGTTGGGTGCCTCGCTTGTGTGCCTTATTCTGGAAGGACTTGACGTTGCCGGTTCCGGCGGCTGGTGGCAGGTGGCTTTGGGAGTGATTGCCGGCGTTGCAATTATCAGCGGTATTGATGGAATTACTCCGCACCTGCACAATCTTTCCGGCTTGGGAGAGATGGAGGAGCACCCTCACATTCCAAAATCGGTGGGCAGTGTCCTGCTGTTTGTTACGGCAATTGCCATTCACAAATTTCCTGAAGGCATGGCAACCGGCATTACTTTCGACGGGCACAACGTGGAAAATGCCTGGGCCGTTACCATTTCCATAGCGCTCCAGAATGTGCCCGAAGGTTTAGTGGTTGTAACTCCGCTTTTGCTTATTGGCGTGAAGAAAGTTCGCACCATATTTGTGGCCATAGGCATTGCGTTTATAGAAATTACAGGTGTGTTCACCGGCTATTTTTTGGGAGGAATATCCGCGGCTTTCCTTCCGGCATTGCTTGGATTGGCCGGTGGCGCAATGCTTTACGTGCTGTCCGATGAAATGATACCGGAAACTCACGCCCATGGATTTCAAAAGCAGTCAACCTACGCATTGGTTGCAGGCGTAATGGTACTTCTCATAATCACCCGGCTCACCGAATGAAAAAAACGCTCTGCCATTTTAAGGCAGAGCGTTTTTCAAAGGTTTCAAGTTGGTTTTACTTGGCCATTGGAGCTTGTGATGTGTACACGTAATCCTTTTTGCCAACTTCAAATTTAAGCACTGTGTCCTTGTCTTTAAGGTCAACATCGTCAAGTCGGTTCATGGAGGTGTAACGTGCCACGAGCTGACGGCGGAGAGCAGCCTGTACCATAGCAGCCATTTGGGGTTTGAGCGTTTCGGGATTGGACTCTGTCGAGCCGGAAAGAACATTGCCTGAGATTACAAGCGCGCTTGGATCAACGTCAACAGTCATTTTGTCAATGTCAAGCGAAAGCATAATCTCATCATCGTCCACGGCTGTCCATTGTCCGGTGACGGTGGAGCGGGCCGATGCTGCCATTTCAAAGGGCTGAACCACGGCGTCGCTGCCGGTCATTGCTCCGGTGCATGAAATCATGCCGGTGAAAACAACTGTGCCTCCGGCTTTGTCCGAATCACGTTCAAAAGTAACACTTTCAACAATTGTGGCTTGGGAACCGGCATCGTTCACAAGCATTTGAGGCGTCGAACTCCATGTGCCGGCAACTTTCGAAGCAAGGCGATCGGCCTCATTGCAGCCGGAGAACGTGAGGGTGGCCAAGGCTAAAAAGCCTAAAAATAATTTTTTCATATCAGGGGCTATTAAATATTAACATCTTAATTATACTTTAACAACGTCCGGCGCATGCTAAAGTTCAGCCACTTTCAATGAGCCGTCGGTAAGTTCAACCTTGATGTGGCCGTTAAAAAAAATGGTGGAGTGAATCTCGTTGGTGAGGGGATATATACGCACGGTAACACCGTCCGCGTCAAGTTCAATGACCGACATTCGGTACGTTTCGCCGTTGAATGTAATGCGGTGAGCGGCAATGCGTGTCATGGGCGAGTGGTTTCCGTCTCCTTTTTCTCAACCACGCGCAGCGGCTGCCCGTTAAGTGTTTTAAGCGGCTCGGCCATTTTTTGCGAACCGGGTGGAGTTGTTGCCGGCGGTGTTTGTGGCGACGGAAGCTTGGGCGAAGTGGCCAGACGGGTGCGGTTGGAGAATTTTTTCACCGTGTTGCGCAGGTCACGGTAGTGACCTCCCCACCGGGTGCGGTAAAGCGACACCGAGTCAACGAATACCACTTCCCCCGGTCGTGCCTGATAAGAAATGAGGCCATAGACGTTTTGGGCGCTCCGAGCCGAGTCAAGGGCAAATTGCAACTGGTGCCACCCGTCGCCGGGCATTGTCGAGGTTGCATATTCCCGTTGACCGTCGGAATACTCGGCCGTTATGGTAAATGTCAGCGGTTGGTGATTGTCAGTTGATTTTCCTCGCAGTGTGTACACATCGCCGCGTTCCCAGTTGCGGTCGGTGGTCAAGGCAAATGTGAGATGGTCATTAGGCATTGTTGAGGCGAAGCGGCGCCAGCGAATACCGGGCCACACATCCACGGAGTCTCCCTGCAAGTTTACATCTATCTCAACTGCGCCATCGGCCGACGCCCCTGCAATTTCCTGCGCTTTTTCAAGTCGTTCTTCCAGAATTTCCACCGTGCGGTCGTAGACCTCCATGTATTTCTCAATGTTGTAGCCATACCAGCTGAACGATGAGTCTACTTCCTCTCTGGTAACTCCATGTTTTGCATATATGGCTTGGAGAAATGCTTGCCGGGCCGAATCGGTAGGGAACGAGCGCGACGATGATTCCACCACGCTTTCACCGGTGTGAATGTCGGCAAGCAGCCGGGCCATATCCTCTTTGGACAGAACCCCGCTCGGACGTCCGGAACAAGCCGCCAACATTACAGGAAGTGTCAGCGCAAGAAACGTTTTGAGTATCTTACTCCTCTTCATCCGATTGTGAGTTGGACTTTTCTGTAAGCGACGGAATGGTCAGTTGCTTGGGGTAGAATATGAGGGCGGCAATCATGCCACAAGAAATTGCAGCATCGGCAAGGTTGAAAATCGGTTGGAAGAACAGAAATTGCTGTCCGCCAATCCCCGGCATCCATCCCGGCCAAGTGATGGTGAACAAGGGGAAATAAAGCATGTCCACAACCCGGCCATGAAACAATGTGCCATATCCCCCTTCTGCAGGGAACAGCGTGGCAATGGCCGGTGGCATGGGGTTGTTGAAAATCACACCGTAGAACACACAATCAATGATGTTGCCTATGGCTCCGGCAATAATCAGCGACAGACACACAAGGAATCCGGTTTTCACCGTGGGCATTTTTCTTATGCGCCACAAGGCCCATATAAGCACTGCCGCAAGAATCAGCCGGAACAGGGTTAGGAAAATTTTCGGCCCGAATTCCATTCCGAAGGCCATGCCATTGTTTTCTATGAAGTGAAGGTGGAACCACGATGTGATTTCCAAATCCTCGTTTAAATAGAAGTTGGTCTTGACCCAGATTTTGAGAATCTGGTCAAGAATAATCACAGCAAGAATTATTACGGTGGCAAGAATCCCTCGCTTGGGCATTATGTGTGGGGCAACTGTGTTTGTAGCGTTTTGTTGGTTCATTGGTTAAAGTTTATGCAGAGGGGGGGCAACTACTCAGTGTCAGTGCCCTTTCTGCTGTTTGGCCTCAATGGCAAGGGTGGCATGGGGTACGGCTCGCAGTCTTTCTTTGGGAATAAGTTTCCCGGTAACGCGGCAAATACCGTAAGTTTTGTTTTCAATGCGCACCAATGCGGCTTTGAGGTGATTGATGAACTTCAGCTGGCGTTCGGCCATGCGTCCGGCTTCCTCTTTTCCAAGTGTCAACGCACCCTCTTCAAGAACTTTGAATGTGGGCGATGTGTCGGCCGTGTCATTGCCTTCGGTGTTGGTGACGTAGGCGCGATACAGGTCGTAGTCGCGCTGTGCTTTACCAAGCTTGTCAAGAATTATTTCCTTGAATTCCAGAAGCTCTTCGTCAGTATATCGGTTTTTTTCGCTCATGATGTGGATGAATTGTTAGTGAGTTACCTCCCGCATTAGCGGGAATGCTTTTTCAACATAACGTTATCATTACGCGAATGTTCATTCCATCAATGTCAAGGGTTGACACTTGAGCGGCATCTGTATTGTTAATCGGTTTAACTGCAAGGGCTTCGGCGAGTACCTGATGGCAAATGTAGGATGAATATTCCTTTATTGCCTCATTCGCTTCAGCATTTTCGGAGGGTTCGAACACAAGTGTGATACGATCAGTTATCTCATAGCCGCGGTCCTTGCGGATGTTTTGAATACGGTTCACTATTTCACGGGCGATACCTTCGCGGCGCAGTTCGGGTGTCACGGTGATGTCAAGCGCAACGGTGAGATTTCCCTCGTTAGTAACGAGCCAGCCGGGAATGTCCTCGGAAATGATTTCCACATCAGACAGTTCCACTTTGGCCGGAGCGCCGATAACGTCAAGTTCCACATAGCCATTGCGTTCGAAAGCGGCAATGCTATCCTGCGAGAGTCCTTGAATGGCTGCTGCAATCTGCTTCATGGCTTTTCCGAATTTCGGTCCGAGTTTCTTGAAGTCGGGTTTCACTCGTTTGACAAGAATACCGGAATCGGAACCAACCAATTCAAGCTCCTTAATGTTTACTTCGCTCAAAATGAGATTGCGCATGGTGTTCAAGTCGGCAGCCTGTGATGCGTCAAAGGCCGGAATCATTATGCGCTGAAGCGGCTGACGCACTTTCAGCGATGCTTTGCGGCGGAGCGAGAGCACCAGCGAAGTAACGCGCTGGGCCAAGCGCATGCGGCTTTCAAGAGCCTTGTCAATCACACTCATGTCAGGCTCGGGCAGCAATGCAAGATGAACGGATTTATTGGAGAGTGTGAGGTCGCGATACAAGCGGTCGGCATAAAATGGAGCCATGGGCGCAATGAGCATAGCCACTGTGGTCAGGCACGTGTGGAGTGTTTGGTAAGCAGCCAATTTGTCATTGTCCATCTCTTTGCCCCAGAAACGTTTGCGGTTCAGGCGGACGTACCAGTTGGAAAGGTCGTCGTTCACAAAGTCGCTTATTGCACGGGCTGCACGGGTGGGTTCGTAATCGTCCAAAGCATCCTCAACTGTCTCTACCAATGAGTTGAGCAATGAAATAATCCAGCGGTCAATTTCGGGACGTTCGTTAAGCGGCACCTGAGACGCTTCGGGATCAAATCCATCCACGTTAGCGTATTGGGCAAAGAAAAGATAGGTGTGATGAAGAGTCGAGAAGAATTTACGGCTCACTTCAACCACTCCGGCGGGGTCGAATTTAAGATTATCCCAGGGCGATGAGTTATAAATCATGTACCAGCGCAAGGGGTCGGAACCGAAGTCCTCGATTGATTTGAACGGGTCAACGGCATTTCCTTTGCGTTTCGACATTTTCTCGCCATTCTTGTCAAGCACCAGTCCGTTTGAAATCACTGCTTTGTAGGCAACGGAGTCGCGCACCATTCCGGAGATGGCATGGAGGGTAAAGAACCATCCGCGGGTCTGGTCCACCCCTTCGGCAATGAAGTCGGCAGGGAAGAGCGAGCCGTTTTCAAGCTCCTCTTTGTTTTCAAAGGGGTAATGGTTTTGTGCGTATGGCATGGCACCTGAGTCAAACCAAACGTCAATAAGGTCGGTTTCGCGATGCATGGGCTTGCCTGTGCTGCTCACAAGTACAATGTCGTCAACGTATGGGCGGTGCAAGTCGATTTTTTTGTAGTTGGCTTTGGAATAGTCGCCTACAACGAATCCCTTGTCCTTAAACGGATTCGATTTCATAATTCCGGCTTCAACAGCCCGTTCAATCTCATTATAAAGCGTAGCCACGGAGTCTATGCAAATCTCTTCTGAAGCGTCGTCAGTGCGCCAAATTGGGAGCGGAGTACCCCAATATCGGCTGCGTGAAAGGTTCCAGTCCTGAAGATTTTCCAACCACTTGCCAAATCGGCCTGTGCCGGTGGCCTGTGGTTTCCATTTAATGGAGTCGTTAAGTTGGAGCAAGCGGTTGCGCACAGCTGTGGAGCGGATGAACCAGCTGTCAAGAGGATAATAGAGCACGGGCTTGTCAGTTCGCCAGCAGTGGGGATAGTTGTGGACGTGCTTTTCAATGCGGAACACCTTATCCTCCTTTTTGAGCATCATGCAAATTTCCACATCAAGAGTTTCGTCCTTCTCTGTTTTGGTGGAATCGTATGCGTTCTTCACATATTTACCCTGCCAGGGGGTGTAGGCTTCAACGTCCACCATCTCCTCCACGAATTTCGGGTCAAGATCCGCGAGCATGTAGAATCGGCCCTTGAGGTCAACCATGGGGCGGATGTTGCCGTCGCGGTCAATCAGATGCAGCGGCGGGATGTTGTTTTGTTTTGAAACACGAAGGTCATCGGCTCCGAATGTACCGGCAATGTGCACAATGCCCGTACCGTCCTCGGTGGTCACATAGTCACCCGGGATTACACGGAATGCTCCCTCGCCCGGATTAACCCAGGCAATGAGCTGCTTGTAATGGATTCCGGCCAGTTCCGAACCCTTGAATGTGGCCACAACCTGCCATGGGATGAGTTTTGCACCCTTTTCATAGGAATCAAGCGGCATATCCTTGGCCTCGGGCTTGAAAATTGATTCGGTGAGGGCTTCGGCAAGAATCACTGTTTCGGGATTGCCCGAATAAGGATTGTAGGTGCGAACAACGCTATAATTGATGTTTGGTGCAACGGCCAGTGCAGTGTTCGAGGGAAGAGTCCAGGGCGTTGTGGTCCATGCCAGGAAATAAGCTTTGCCCCATCCGGTCATTTCCTCTTTTGGCTCGGTGATTTCAAATTGGGCAATGCAGGTGGTGTCCTTCACATCGCGGTAGCATCCCTCTTGGTTCAGCTCGTGTGAGCTGAGACCGGTACCGGCTGCAGGTGAATATGGCTGAATGGTGTAGCCTTTGTAAAGCAGCCCTTTGTCGTAAATCTGTTTGAGCAGCCACCACACCGATTCTATGTAGCGATTGTCGTAGGTGATGTAAGCATTTTCCATGTCCACCCAGTAGCCCATGAGTGAGGTCAGTTCTTCCCACTCGCGGGTATATTTCATCACCTCACGGCGGCATGCGGCGTTATATTCGTCAACCGATATTTTTTTACCAATATCTTCTTTGGTTATGCCAAGGCTTTTTTCCACTCCGAGCTCCACGGGAAGTCCGTGAGTGTCCCATCCGGCACGACGTTTCACATGAAAACCACGCATTGTTTTATATCGGCAGAAAATGTCCTTGATGGAACGAGCCATAACATGGTGAATACCGGGCTTGCCGTTGGCTGAAGGCGGTCCTTCGAAGAACACGAACGACGGTGCTCCCTCGCGCTCGTTCAAACTTTGCCCGAAAAGATTTTGGCTTTGCCAATCGGCCAGCATCTCCTTGTTTATGGCCGAAAGATTGAAGTTATCGTAGACGTTAAACTTTTTCATCAATATATCAGTGGTTTATCTTTAAATGCTATGAGTGCTGAAATGAGGAAAGAGAGAGGCGGCACGGCCGCTCCCTCGGTCAAGGTGCAAAGTTATGAAATTTTTCTGAATTTCAACGAATGAACAGCAGTTCGCGATATTTCGGAAGAGGCCACATTTCATTGTCCACCATAAGTTCCAGCTTGTCAATGTGGCGGCGAATAACATCCATGCGTGGAACAACAGTGTCGTGGTAAGCGATGGCTTTCTCCCTTTCGCTTTCAATGTGATTGGCAACGCGCCGTGCGTCGACCATGGCCGTAACCTCATCCTTTATGGCTCGGCAGTGGGTGGAGATGTCAGCTACCGTGTCCATTTCCGAAACCGACATTTCAAGGGCTTTGTCGGTTGGAAACAACGCTTGTATTTTACCAATGTTGTCAAGCAAAATGGATTGATAGCGAATCGCAACCGGAAGCACGTGATTCAATGCCAGGTCGCCGAGAACGCGGGCTTCAATTTGTACCTTCTTGGTGTACATTTCCCACTTTACCTCATTGCGGGCAGCAAGCTCTACAGGCGAGAACACGCCGGTCTCTCCAAACATTTTCACCGATTCAGGGCGCAGGTATGCATCAAAAATCAGCGGCACGGATGTTACGCAGTCAAGCCCGCGGCGTTCGGCTTCGACCTTCCACTCCTCTGAATAACCGTTACCGTCAAAATGGATGGGTGATGATTCAACTATTAATGTTCTAATCTCTTCAAGCAAAGCATCGCGAAGAGTTTCGCCTTTGGCTATGCGTGCATCGGTTCTTTTTTTGAATTCAATAAGCTGCTGGGCCACGGCGGCATTCAAGGCAATCATTGCTGAGGCGCAGTTGGCCGAAGAGCCGACAGCGCGGAACTCAAATCGGTTGCCGGTGAACGCAAAGGGCGATGTGCGGTTGCGGTCAGTGTTATCAAGCAGAATTTCGGGTATCTGCGACACGTTAAGGCGTAACCCCTCGCGGTTTGACAGGTCTGAGAGCTCGCTGTTCGATGATTTGGCAATGCGTTCAAGGATTTCCGACAGTTGCGAACCGGTAAAAATTGAAATAATGGCCGGCGGTGCCTCGTTGGCTCCAAGGCGGTGAGCGTTTGTGGCCGATGCAATGGAGGCTTTAAGCAGAGCGTTATGCCGGTTTACGGCTGCCATGACATTGACAACGAATGTTATGAAGCGCAAATTTTGTTTCGGAGTGCTTCCGGGGGCAAAAAGTAGTTCGCCTGAATCGGTGCCGAGACTCCAGTTGTTATGCTTACCCGAGCCGTTGATTCCCGCAAATGGTTTCTCGTGCAGCAACACGCGGAAGTGGTGGCGACGGGCCACTTCGGCAATGAGACTCATCAACAGAAGGTTGTGGTCGTTGGCCAGGTTTGTTTCTTCAAATATCGGCGCCAGCTCAAATTGATTTGGCGCCACCTCGTTGTGACGTGTTTTTGCCGGAATGCCAAGTTTGTGACATTCAATTTCAAGATCAAGCATAAATGCTTCCACACGCGATGGTATTGCCCCGAAGTAATGGTCCTCAAGCTGTTGGTTTTTAGCCGATTCATGTCCCATGAGTGTGCGCCCTGTTAGCATCAGGTCAGGACGTGCGCTGTAAAGCGATTCATCCACAAGAAAATATTCCTGTTCCCATCCCAAGTATGACTTCACATGATTCACTTCGGGATTAAAGTAGCGGACCACGGCTGTAGCCGCACGGTCAACGCTGTTGAGTGCTCGCAAAAGCGGTGTTTTATAATCAAGCGATTCGCCGGTATAGGAAATGAATATGGTGGGAATACACAGCGTGTTGCCCATAATGAAAGCCGGCGACGAGATGTCCCATGCCGAGTAGCCGCGGGCCTCGAATGTGTTTCGAATGCCGCCGTTGGGGAAACTTGAGGCATCAGGCTCCTGCTGAACAAGCAGTTTTCCGGTGAATTTTTCAATTACTCCTCCTTTACCATCATGTTCCACAAAGCCATCGTGTTTTTCAGCAGTGGTTTCGGTAAGAGGCTGGAACCAGTGGGTGTAATGACGGGCGCCCATGTCAATGGCCCATTGCTTCATCCCTTCGGCAACGGAATCGGCAACTTCTCTTGACAGAGGTTCTTTGTTGTCAATAGCATTTATCAGCGAGGCAAAAGTGTTGGCCGGCAGGTATTCAAACATTTTCTGGCGGTTGAATACGTATTTGCCATAATATTGCTGAGGACGTTCGTGTGGAATTTCCACCGGGTCGGCTTTGCGGTTGAAAGCCTCATCTACCACTTTGAATCGGAGTTGTGACATAATGGTTGGAATCTTATTTTTTTGTACGTTGAAAACTATGTGATTGGTTATAAAAGAGCAAGACGCTGAATTGCCTGACGTGTTTCGTGGTGCGAGGAGAATGCCGTCAGTCGCAAATACCCTTCGCCGGAAGGTCCGAATCCGCTTCCGGGTGTTCCCACAACATTGCATTTATTCAGCAGCAGATCAAAAAACTCCCACGAGGTGAGGCCGTCCGGTGTCTTCACCCAAATGTAAGGTGAGTCAATTCCTCCCCACGTTTGAAGTCCGGCGCGCGAAAGCCCTTCGCGGAGAGTTGTGGCGTTTTCCATATAGTAGGCAATGGTTTGAGCCACCTGCTCGCGTCCGGCCGGAGTATATAGTGCAGCGGCCGCCCGTTGAATAGGATAGCTGGCACCGTTGAATTTGGTTGATTGACGCCGCAACCAAAGTTGGTGAAGGCTCACCTGGCGGCCGGCTGAATCATAGCCCATGAGGCTGCGGGGAACAACGGTGTATCCGCAACGCAAACCGGTGAAGCCGGCGGTTTTGGAGAAGCTTCGGAACTCGATGGCGCAATTCCGCGCTCCGGAAAGCTCGTAAATGCTTCGGGGCACATCGGGTGTGTGGACGTATGCCTCGTAGGCCGAGTCAAACAGAATCAGACACCCATGTTCCAAAGCATAATCCACCCACACTTGCAGTTGCTTGCGGGTGAGCGCCGTCCCTGTGGGGTTATTTGGGAAACATAAGTAAATCACATCGGGGTTGTCGGTAGGCAGAGCCGGGCAAAAATCATTTTCAGCAGTGCAGGGGAGATACTCCAGTTTGCTCCATCCTCCACCAACGAGCGGCTTGCCGGCGCGCCCGGCCATCACATTGGTGTCAACGTAAACCGGGTAGACCGGGTCGGTAACCGCCACTTTGCAGTCGGCCGATAATATGTCGCCAATATTTCCGGTATCACTTTTTGCTCCGTCCGAAACAAAAATTTCATCGGCGTCAACATCAATGCCACGCTCCTTGTAGTCGCCCTGTGCAATGGCCTCGCGTAAAAATTCGTAACCTTGTTCAGGCCCGTAGCCGTGAAAAGTGTCGGATGATGCTTCATGTGCTGCGGCTTGTTGCAGCGCTTCAATGGCTGCCGGACACACCGGACGTGTAACATCGCCAATGCCCATGCGTATCACATGGGCTTCGGGATGTGCATGGCGGTAGTCCGACACTTTCTTCGCTATTTCTGAAAAGAGGTAGGAGGGAGAGAGAAGCGTGAAATTGTCGTTAACCTTAATCATTTTGGTAAGCTTGTTAATTTGATTTGATTGGCCGGAAATAAGTGCCGTCAAACACCGTGGTGGCGGGCCCGGTCATGAACACGTGTCGGTCAGGCGTGACGCGGATAAGAAGTGAACCGCCGGGGAGCTCCACCGTAACCGGACTTTCACAGCGTCCGGTAATGATAGCTGCCACGGCCGTGGCGCATGCCCCGGTTCCGCAAGCCATTGTTTCGCCCGAGCCCCGTTCCCAAACCCTCATGGTTATGTGGTGGGGATTGTCAATCTTTGCAAATTCAATGTTGGCTCTTTCCGGCCAGCAAGGGTGCATTTCAAGTTCGCGGCCTGTTTCGTGAACAAGTGAATCGGTTATGCAATCGGTGAAAACCACTCCGTGCGGGTTGCCCATGGACACGGCTGTAAGGCGCAGAGAACCAGCTGATGTTTCAATAGATCTGTCAATACGTTCACCATTGCCAAGAACCGGGTCGCATGTTAAGGCCTGCCCCATATCCACGGTCACACTCTCCACCGTTCTGTCCGGGCCAATGTGAAGTTCCAAAGTCTTGATTCCGGAAAGCGTTTCGATTTCAAGTGTGGTTTTGGAGGTCAGGCCGCGATCATGGACATATTTGCCGACACAGCGTATGCCGTTGCCACACATCCTTGCTTCGGAGCCGTCAGCGTTAAAAATGCGCATCATGAAATCGGCTTTGTCCGATGGTAAAATAAGGATAATGCCGTCCGAACCAACTGCAGTGTGCTGCCGGCTCATTTCAATGCTCAACTCTGAAATATTGGAGGGGACACCGTCGGGGCAATGTATATAAATGTAGTCATTGCCAATCCCGTGCATCTTTGTAAACGCAATTTTTTCCATTGTTCAGGAAACGGTGTTTTTATAATGGCGCAAAGATATTATTTTTTCTTTAAACTCACAAAAAAAATTTCACATGAATAATGATTATGAAATGGAGTCACGATGGAAAAAACAATGCTTTATGGAGCCGTCGGCTTCGCGAAGATGCATTCCGCTACCTTCGCAGTAGCGGAACATTTTGCAATCGGAGCAAATTCCGGTGCGCATCCACTCTCTGTTACGGTATGCTTCATAACGGTTTTGCCATGTGTCCCAAATGGTGTCACCTTTATATATGTTGCCTTGGGAATAGTCGGCCCGAATACTCGGGCATGCGGCAATGGAGCCATCGATAAGCAATGATGCAATGCTTATTCCGGCTTCGCAACTGTAAAAATAATCCCTGACCTCCCCTTCGTAATTTCCCACGAATCCTTCGCAGCAGTACGATGGGATAATGCCACCCTGTTTGCGAAGAGTGGCAATAAATTTCATCAACTGATGAAATTCCGAGTTGGTGAGATTGAATTCAGGATACCGGCGCGCCCGTCCCGAAGGAAATATGGTAAACAGGCGCCAACGTGCCACCCCCGCCTCAGTGAGCATTTCAGCCATCCGGGGAAGTTGTGACAATGAGTTACGGTTAACACACGTAACTACATCAAAGTTTAGCGTGCCGTTGTCAGCAATCATTTTAATGGCATTCCAAGCTCGGTCAAACGACTTTGGGTTTCCTCGCATACGGTTGTGAGCATCCTCCAATCCGTCCAGACTCACGGTTATGTTATGCAGTCCGGCTCTTAGCAACTTGTCAAAGCGCTGCGGAGTCAGTGCAAGTCCGTTGGTGACAATACCCCACGGTAGTTCGCGGTGGTAAAGTTCAAGTCCTACCTGTTCAAGGTCAGCCCTCATCAGTGGCTCGCCACCTGTTATAACAATGTTAAGGCCATGGCGGTCAACGTGCGGCAGCAGTTGATCCAGAGCATTCAGAAAATCACTTGCGGGCATGTCGGGATGGTCGGCATTACTGCTGCAATCGCTCCCGCAGTGCAAGCAGTTAAGATTACACCGGTGCGTACACTCCCAAAAAAGTTGACGCATAACATGCATCTCCACCCGTTGATGGCGGAGTTTGCGGTTGATTTCAAGAGCCAGTCGGCGTCGAATCGACAGTTTCCGCATCTGTCAAATCACCGTGCCGGAATGAAAATTTTCTCTGTCGAGGATGAATCGCTTTCAGCCGAGTCAATTGGCTCCACACGCTTGATTTCATAGCGTCCAATAGGTGTGCCATACATGGCTATCATCATGTCGCCCCGGCCAATTGATTCTGATTCCGTGGCACTGTTGGAAACCTTCTTCGATTTACATGAGTAGCCCAGCAGAGTCAATGCGGCTCCAAGCAGCAGGCATGTTAGGTTTCGCAATTTATGGCAGGTTCGTTTCATTGTTATATATAATAATGAGAAAGGTGTCAGTTCCAATTAGGCCGCAAGTTACGAATTTATTGTTGTCTCTGCAAATATAGTGGTGTTTTAAGCGAACATTTCCCGATTATTTGAATGTTATAAATCTAAAGATTTAAGCCGAAGCAAACGATATTGCCGGGCTTTTACTCAAATCAACTATTTAACTCTAAACAATGCGTCCGTTTCAACCTCTTCTATTTGCCCTCGTTGCCTTAGCTGCGTTGATTCCGGGCCGTGGTTACGCGGCTCCCGACATTCCCACATTGGCCGACTCCGTGCCCGAACGCTGGCAATACATCACAAAAAATCTACAGACAGTTCCCACTGACGACCGGTGGTGGCAAAGTTTTTCCGACCCTGTGCTCGATTCTCTCATTGCAATTGCCGTTGACCGAAATTATAACGTGCTTGCGGCGATACACCGCATTGAGATGGCCAGGCAAACTGTTCGCCAGACCCGGTCGGGTTATTATCCTACGTTAGGCCTGAGCGCCGGGTGGACAAAGGAGCGCTCATCAGGACGTTTGGCTCCGTCGGGGCGCGTGTCGACAGTCGATTATTTTTCAGCCGGTGTCAACATGAGTTGGGAAATTGATGTTTTCGGACGCATAGCCGCCCGCACACGCGAGGCCAAAAGCCAATATAACGTAACTCGCGCTGAATATGCAGCTACAATGGTCAGCTTATGCGGCGAGCTGGCGCAGAACTATGCCGCACTCCGCACCGCACAGGCCAGGCTTGCGGTTGCCAAGGCCCACATCCTGTTGCAGGACAGTGTGCTCCACATTGCCCAGGCGCGTTTCGAGGCCCAGCTTGCTTCAAAGCTTGATGTGGAACAGGCAAGCACAACGTATTATGCCACTGTTGCCTCCATCCCCACAATCGAGGCTACAGTGTCAACTTCAATCAATGCAATAGCCGTGTTGTTGGGTGAGTTCCCCGAAACCGTGGCAGCGCGTTTGTCAGTACCCGCACCGTTGCCTGACCACCGACAGATTGTGGCGGTCGGTGTCCCCATGGAACTCATCCGTCGGCGTCCCGATGTGGTGGAGGCTGAGTGTCAACTCGCCGCTGCGGCTCAGGCTGTTGGAGTTGCGAAAAAAGATTTTCTCCCCACGCTATCCTTGCAAGGAAGCATAGGCACCGAAGCACACAACATTGGCGACCTGTTCAGTTCCAAAAGCTTTACCTATAGCATCGCTCCAACAATTTCGTGGACAATTTTCGATGGTTTTTCCCGATCGGCAGCTTTGGCTTCGGCTCGCGAGCAGGTGAAAGCGAGCGTCGATTCCTACAACATGGCCATACTCACAGCCGTGCAGGAAGCCGACAATGCTATGGTGAACTATAACTCGGCTCTCAAGGAAGCCGAACTCACGGAGGATGTTCTCGAGCATGCGCAGCGCGCATTTGAATTGTCGCTGGAGCTTTATAGGAGCGGTCTGTCCTCCTTCACTAACCTTTCCGATTCTCAAATTTCTTTCCTTCAGTATGCCGACCAGCTTGTAACAGCCCGGGGTAATGCACTTACGGCCTTGATAAGCCTTTATGAAGCTCTTGGCGGTGGCTGGACTGAATCTATCTAATGTATAAACACACCTATTTTGTCAGCTATGAAAAATATATCCATTCTTTCAAAAATATTTCTGCCGGTTTCAGTTGTGGCCATGTCGCTCACGGTTGCTTCATGTCATAAAGAAAAGGCTGCCCCGGAGCAGGAGGTTGAACCGATTGATGTAAGCAAGGCTGTGACCGATTCAGTCACCACTTATAAAAAAATTCCCGGGTCGCTCCATGCATCTTCAACTGTGGAATTGGTTGCCCGCGTATCGGGTTATCTGCGTAGCGTCAATTACAAGAGCGGCGACATTGTTACCAAGGGTCAGCTATTGTTCACCATTGAAGATACCCGCTATCGCGATGCGGTGCGTGAGGCTCAGGCTTCACTGAACAGTGCCCGAAGTTCACACCAGTATGCGTCATCCCACTATGCCGCTATGGAAAAGGCTCTCAAAAGCGATGCCGTGTCGCAAATGGAAGTGAAGCAGGCCAAGAGTGCATTGGAGCAGGCGGCGGCAGATATAGCTTCGGCTCAAGCCGCGTTGGAAACGGCCACTACCAACTTGGGCTACTGCCGCGTGTATGCCCCGTTCACCGGACGCATCACGGCCGCCGGACCCTCGGTGGGGGCATATCTCAACGGAGAAGCCTCGCCCGTTACACTCGCCACCATTTATAAAGACGATGTGCTTGAGGCTTGGTTTGACATAACCGATGCTTCGTTCCTTAAGGATTTTACCGATGCGAAGAAAAAGCAGACTCTTGCACTTGATTCAATGCCAATACAATTCACGGAGGCATTGCCGCACCGTTATTATGCCGATTTGCGCTATCTCTCTCCTGAAATAGACCCTTCCACCGGGACAATGCAGCTGAGGGCCAATATCCCAAATCGCTTCGGCGAACTCCGCACCGGAATGTATGTGAGCGTGCAATTCCCTACAGGAGTCCTCCCTGAGGCTGTTTTGGTTAAGGATGCGTCAATCTCTACGGATCAGTTGGGTAAATACATTTACACTGTCAGCGATTCCAACACGGTTGTTTACACACACATTGACGTTGGCGATGTGGTCGACGATTCCATGCGCGTGGTGCTCTCTGGTGTCAAAGAGGGCACGCCATACGTCACCAAGGCTTTGCTCAAGGTAAGGCCGGGCATGAAAATCAAACCGGTTTATCAACCGTAAAGCAGATTTCGTGTGAAGTCCAATTCCCAATGTTTTATTCCCAACTTGAGTCAACGTCATGTTTTCAAAATTTTTCATAAATCGTCCCATATTTGCCATTGTCATTGCCATTGCCATGATTCTGGCGGGATTGCTCACCGTGAAGACTCTTCCGGTGGCGCAGTTCCCTGACATTACCCCTCCAACCGTAATGGTCAGCGCTTCCTATCCCGGCGCCGACGCAACAACCGTTGCCAAAACCATTGGTGTCCCCATTGAACAGCAGGTTAACGGTGTCGAGGGTATGATGTACATGAGCTCTTCGTCAGGCTCCGACGGCTCTTACAATCTTACCATTACTTTTGAAAACGGTACCGACCCCGACATGGCTGCCGTTAAAGTTCAAAATCTTATTTCAGAAGCCGAGGCCACTTTGCCGTCTGCTGTGCGTCAGCAGGGTGTACAGGTAATGTCGCGTTCATCCAACATTATTCTTTTCGTGGCCCTTGAGAGCGACGATCCCAAAACCTACGATGCTCTCTATCTTACAAATTATGCGCAATTGAACATTGTCGATGAACTCTCGCGAGTCGACGGCGTGGGGCAGGTTGGCGCGTTCGGTGCCGGCGAATACAGTATGCGAATTTGGCTTGATCCTGATTTGATGCGCGTCCGCAACATCACGGCCACCGAGGTTACTTCCGCCATAAGCTCCCAAAACATGCAGGTTAGTGCCGGTAACGTAGGCCAGGCTCCGGGAAACAACGATGCCGCTTTTGAATACACACTCACTGCCCAGGGGCGCCTTACCACTCCCGAGGAGTTTGGCAACATGGTGATTCGCGTAGACTCCGATGGCTCGATGTTGCGCCTGAAAGATATTGCCCGAATTGACCTTGGAAGTTCGTCTTATACATCACGGTCAACGGTTTCCGGTCAGCCGGCCGGTTTGCTTGGCGTCTATCAGCTCCCCGGTGCCAATGCGCTCACGGTGGCAAAAAATGTCAAGGCCAAGTTGAATGAACTTTCGGAATATTTCCCCGAGGGTGTGCACTATCGTGTGATTCTGGACACTTCGGAATTCGTTACCGCTTCAATTGATGAGGTGCTGGTGACGTTTGTTGAAACCACTCTTATTGTAATGATTGTGATTCTGTTCTTCCTGCAAAGCTGGCGTGCGGTGATAATTCCCATGATTACAATCCCCGTGGCGCTGATTGCCACATTTGCGGTCATGAAGTTAATGGGATTCACTCTCAACACACTGACTTTGTTCGGCCTTGTACTGGCTATTGCAATTGTGGTCGACGATGCCATTGTGGTGGTGGAGGATTGTGCCCGAATTGTTCAGGAAGGCAAGCTAAGCCCTCGCGAAGCCACCGCAAAGGCCATGGAAGAGCTACAGGGCCCCGTTATCGGTGAGGTACTTGTGTTGCTTTCAGTGTTTATCCCCACTGCTTTCATCAGTGGAATCACCGGTCAGCTTTACAAACAATTCGCTCTAACCATTGCAGTGTCAACAGCTTTCTCCGGCTTCAGCGCTCTGACCCTAACACCTGCTCTGTGTGCCCTTTTCCTCAGAAAAGACACTGTTGGCTCTCGCTTCTTCCTGTTCCGTTGGTTTGAAAAGGGGTTTGGCGCCACGCTTAACTTCTACATGAAAATTGTCGGTAAGTTCCTGAAACGTCCGGCTGTTGCAATTTGCATCTATGCCGCTGTGGCCGCCGTGGCGTTCTGGGGCTTTATGAAGTTGCCAAGCTCTTACGTTCCGGAGGAGGATATGGGCTATTTTATGGGTTCGGTGGAACTTCCAACCGGGGCTTCGCTTGAGCGCACCAATAAAATAATGGACGAGGTCACTGCGAGACTCATGAAGTTTCCCGAGGTGGAAAATGTGATTAGTATCAGTGGATTCTCGTTCCTTGGCGGTGGGTCGGGTAGTAACTTGGGTGCGTTGTCAGTTGTTCTCAAACCATGGAAGGATCGCAAGGGCAAGGACCACGATGTAGAGTCGGTTATCCGCCGGTTTGAAGAGGTGTGTGCCGACATTCAGGAGGCTCAGATATTCGGTTTGAATCCACCCTCCATTCCCGGTTTGGGCATGGCATCGGGTATCGAGATGCAGCTTCTTGACATCAACAACCGAGGCGCGGCTCAAATGAAAACAGCACTTGAAGCCGTGGCTGCCGCCGCAAGGAAAAATCCCGAAATCGCTTCGGTTTCATCCCTCTATCAGGGTGAGGTGCCGCAGTTTAAGCTCAACATTGACCGCGACAAAGTGAAAAGTCAAGGAATTGTGTTAGCTGACATTTACACAGCTCTCGGAGCTTTTACCGGGTCAAGCTATGTTAATGATTTCAATGAGTTCGGCCGTGCATACGAGGTTATAGTTTCGGGTAAGTCCACGGCCCGCGACAATGTTGAGGACGTGTTGAACCTGTCCGTACGTAATTCGGAAGGCAAGATGGTGCCTTTCAGTTCATTCCTTACTGTTGACCCTGTTATGGGTGAATCAACTGTCAGCCGTTACAACATGTATCGCACCGCTTCCATAACTGCTACTCCCGCCAAAGGAACCAGCACCGGAACTGCCATTAAAATTATGGAGGATATTGTTAAGGAGGAACTTGGTGCGGAATACTCCTATGCCTGGACCGGTGAAGCTTATCAGCAGACTCAAGGCGGTACCACTATCACCATGGTTATGCTCTTCGCAATAATCATCACGCTGCTTGTGCTTGCAGCTCAGTATGAAAGTCTTACCGACCCCGTTGCGGTAGTCATCTCAATGCCAACGGCCATTTTAGGTACCGTGTTGGGTTGCGTACTGATGGGGCAGAGCGTAAGCGTTTACACTCAAATAGGTGTGATTCTTCTACTTGGATTGTCGGCCAAGAATGCAATTCTCATTGTGGAATATGCCGTTGACTTCCGCAAGTCGGGTCAGCCAATACGTCAAGCGGCGCTTGATGCAGGCAGGATTCGTTACAGGCCTATTATGATGACAGCCCTTGCTTTTGTGTTTGGTGTGATGCCTATGCTCTTCGCTACCGGTGCGGGGGCTGCAAGCCGAATTGCTCTTGGAACGGCAGTGGTGTTCGGTATGGCTGTCAATGCCATTGTTGGAACGCTGTTTGTTCCCAACTTCTGGGAATTGCTTGAACGCTTTCGTGAAAAATACCTCAGTGGAATTTTCGGTTCTAAAACACCGCCGCCCACACCACCGTCGACATCCGGAAATACCGATACGCCCGGTTCAGATTCGATATAATGAAAAAAATCGCTAATTTTGCACTCGCAAAAATTAGCGATTTTTTTATGTCTACAGCTTTAATCACAATATTGTTGCTCATTGTCAGCAACGTGTTCATGACACTTGCCTGGTACGGCCACCTTAAGCTTTCCGATGCCGGAATCTCCACTTCCTGGCCACTTTATGTTGTAATTCTGTTCTCGTGGGGCATAGCGCTGCTTGAATATTGCTGTCAGGTGCCCGCTAACCGGGTGGGCTTTTCAGGCAACGGCGGCCCTTTCTCGCTCATGCAGTTGAAAGTCACTCAGGAAGTCATCACGTTAGCTGTGTTCATGGTGTTCAGCGTTGTTGCTTTTGAAGGCTTCACCATAAAATGGAATCACATTCTGGCTTGCATCCTGCTCATTGTGGCAGTGTGGTTGGTTTTTCTTGATAAAAGCTGATAACGCTTACTTGCGTCGGGCCACAATGATAATGGGCTGATAGGTAAGCTTGTTAATGCCTTCGGCCAATATTTTGCGTGCTTTGGCAACGGAACCTTCGCCTTGACTTACTGCGTTCACGCCGGTGAGTTTGATGTGCCGTAGAAGCTCATGCGCCGAGGGAAACTCGAGAGTCTGCTTGGAACTTTCCAACACATGGATTTCAAAGTCATTCTTAAGCATATTTTTCCATGCCGTCTCCGTTGGGTAGTTGTTTCCGCCAAGCTGGGAAAAGTTTTCCGGTCCGAAGGTGGAAAGAACAAGCCATCCTTCGGGTTTGATTACGCGCGAACATTCTTCAACAAAGCCGGTAATCGATGAGAACCACTGAACGCAGCACGAGCTTGCAATGGCATCCACGCTGGCAGAGTCAAGCGTGGCCAGTTCCAATTCCGCATCGCAAATCCTGTGTTCTCCGGGCAGTGTGTCGGGCAGGGGAGTAAGGTCCCACAGTTCAAGTTGCGCGGGAATGATCCATTTTATATAATGGTTGGTGAAAACACCTGTTCCTGCTCCGACTTCAATCATTCGTGCTACCTGCTGATTGGGGGTTATCGCATTTTTCCATGCCTCCGACAGGCGTTCCGCAATTCCGACCTGCACAGAAGCATTGGCATTGTAATAGGATGCCGACGCGGTGAAACGTTGTTTTACCAAGCTCTTATCAATCAGCGTTTCCGATAATACTGCCTCGAAGTCGGGCAGATGAGGCCACTCGGATTTGCGTATTGTCACACCCTCCATGTTCCATGCCCGGATTTGGTTTTCAGGCGGAATAATGCGGTCGTTCATAGCAACCCAAGCTTTGTCCCATCGCACGGTAGCCTCAGGCATTGCGGCTATGGCCCGCAGTTCAGCGCCCAATGATTCAATGGTGCGTACAGGTTTGTTAGCCAGCCAACGGTCGGCAGCCGCGGCCCCGCCACACATCCTTCGGTAGAAACGTTTCAGCGATGATTCCGACAGGCCGTTCAGCGTCCCGTCAAAAACTGCCGCAGGAATACCCATACTTTCATGCACTGGGTGAACGGTGCCGTTGACAGCTGTTCTTGATGTTATGGGAAGAGCCGCATGTGTACTGATGAAGTGTGCCGCTGCAATAACTCCAAACGACCATGCCACAACCATAATTTCCTTGTACCTGTTAAAGTTGAAGTCGCTGACAATACCATCGGAATAATCGTAAGCCACGGAAATGTCGCAGTCCGCTTGTTTCAACCGGGCAAATGGATGACAATCCATTGACCATCCCGCGAATAAAAGCAGCAGGCGGGATGACCCCGTTTCAGATGTCAGAACCACTTTCATTGCATTCGTAATTGGGGACAACTGTTAGAGTATTCATCCAAGGCATCAATAAGCATAGCTATTTGCTTAGGCGTGTTTGCCGCGCTCAGGCTTATTCTCAGGCGTTCAGTGCCGGGTGGAACAGTCGGCGTGCGTATAGGCAACACTTTCACTCCTTGCTCAAGCAGTCGTTGCGACGCCTCTATCGCACCTCTGGCCGATCCAATTATCACCGGAGCTATGTATCGGGCATCGGGTAGGCCTAACGCCCGGGATAGTTGTCGGGAATAGCGTCCCAACAATTCTCTTTCCTTATCCATGGTGGTTATGTTTCCTACCATAAAACGGGTCCAAGCACATGTTATCGGTGGCAGAGCGGTGGAGAATATGAAACTCCTGGCTCTGTTCACTGCATAGTCTCGCAAAGTGTTGTTCATTATGGCAAAAGCACCGGCCGATGCGGCTGCTTTGCCAAAGGTGCCCACAACCACATCCACCTCATCGGAATTCTGCAGGTCATTGCAAAGTCCAAGGCCTTTTTCGCCAAGTACTCCAAAAGCGTGAGCCTCGTCGATGTAAAGTCGTACGTTGGGATAACGTTGCTTCAACTCAATCAATTCTGCCAAAGGGGCACGGTCGCCATCCATTGAGTAGACCGATTCCACAACCACCCAAATGCATTGATATTTGTTTTGTTCTCGCTTAAGAATAGTTTCAAGACGCATCAGGTCATTGTGCAGGAATCTTGTAAACGGAGCCTTGCTAAGCGTAATGCCGTCGATAATACTCGCATGTACCAGTTTGTCGGCCACAATGAGTGTGCCATTCTCTGCTGCCAAGGCCGAAATCAGACCGGTGTTTGCATGATAGCCGCTATTGAAGAGCAATGCTCTCCGGTTGCCATACAATGTTTCGAGCAGCGATTCCAATTTTTCAAATTCTTCTTGGTCCGACGCGAGGAGTCGGGATGCCGATGCCGACATTCCCAGGCGTAGATTCGCTTCATTTGCGAAAAAAGCACGTTGCAAATCCTCTCTCCGGGCTAATCCTAAGTAGTCGTTTTGCGAAAAGTCAACAACGCTCTCTCTTTCTCCGCTCTTTGGAATGGTACGGAAGTTGCCGTTTGCTCGCAGCTGTGTCAATGTATCGGCGTAGCTCATAGCTTGCTTATGTCTGATTGAATCACTGCCACCATCTTTGTACACAGTTCTTCCAGCTCGGCATCGCTTATTATATAAGGTGGCATCACGTAGGCCACTCGGCCAAACGGACGCACCCAAATGCCCTGTTCAACGCAGTGGCGTTGGAACGAACCCATGTCAACCGGTTTGTCAAGTTCAATAACTCCAATCGTGCCTAAAACCCTTACCTCTTTCACGCCATTAAGCTTGGCCGCCGGTGCTAAATGACGCTTTAGTTGATCTTCGATATGTTTTACCCGTGCGGCCATGTCCTGCGAGTTCAGCAATTTCAAAGAAGCGATTGCAATGGCGCATCCAAGCGGATTTCCCATGAATGTGGGGCCATGCATCATCACACCGGCTTCACCGCGCGAAATCGTATCGGCAACCTTGCGTGTTGTCATCACGGCGCTCATGGTCATGTAGCCGGCCGTAAGCCCTTTGCCAATACACATAATGTCCGGCGAAACCCCGGCCCACTCGCAGGCCCATCGCTTGCCCGTGCGCCAAAAGCCCGTGGCTATCTCATCAAAAATCAAATAAATGCCATATTTGTCGCACAACCTGCGCGCCTCGGCAAGAAATTGCGGATGATAAATTTTCATTCCGCCGGCCCCTTGCACCACCGGTTCCAGAATTAACGCGGCAATTTCCGCTGAGTGTTCGCTCAGGGTTTGCTCAAGCTCATTCATCGCTGCCGGGTCCCACGGTTGGCCATATTTCACCGCAGGAGTGTTGATGAAAAATCTCACCGGAAGCGCCGGCCCGAAAGCTGTGTGCATGCCTGTCACCGGGTCACAGACGCTCATTGCATTCCACGTGTCGCCGTGATAGCCCGATCGCACAGCCACAAAATTGGTCTTCTTGTGGTCACCGCTTTTAGATATGGAAGCTTGCACAGCCATTTTCATAGCAACCTCCACGGCAACCGACCCCGAGTCGGCATAAAAAATGTTATGCATCCCTTCCGGAGCCGACTCCAGAAGCAACTTTCCAAGCTCAATGGCGGGCTCGTGAGTAAGTCCGCCAAACATCACATGAGCCATTTTGTCAAGCTGCTCCTTTGCCGCAGCGTTTATAGCCTGGTTGTTGTAGCCATGAATCACACACCACCACGATGACATGCCGTCAATCAGCTCCCGCCCATCGGCCAAAACAATTTTCGCACCGCGGGCTTCCTTTACTTTATATGTGGGCAATGGATTTATGGTTGATGTGTAGGGGTGCCACAGGTGCTCCCTGTCCCAAGGGTCGCTGAGCGTTTTCAATTCTTTTTCAGAAAGAGATGTGTCCATAATCATGGAAAGTAAAACTGTTTTGGCTTTATAGCGGTGCAAATTTACGAAAAAAATGCATAGCGGAATGATTTGATTCCTTCTCAAAAAAAATCCACTTTGCAATATTGCTGATAATTTGAGTGTTATGTCAACCTGGTAAAAAATAAGCCCGAAAAATTAAAGAAAAATTTTGCGGGTATGAAAAAAATGTCTACCTTTGCATCGCAAACGGAAAAACGCCGCTTGTAACCAACGCGAAAATAGCTCAGTTGGTAGAGCACGACCTTGCCAAGGTCGGGGTCGCGGGTT
>JAMPBC010000050.1 GCA_023666905.1 Bacteroides sp.
CTGCTCAATGATAGTCCGCCCCGGCTTTAACATTCCTTATCGAATGGACTCTAAAAACTTTTCGGGTCCAAGCGGAGCCGCCTATATTGGATTTTTTTGTAATTTTGCACCGCCGCCGGACAAAAGAACGGCTCAGACATGAATCAAACATTCAGTAATTCATTTAAGGCTTCCACGGGAGCCATGGTGCAAAACTGCTCATTTAAGGAGAGCTGGAAGAGTACGCAGTGATGCGTGTTTTTTTCAGAGAACCAATCATTTAATTCCCACCCATTAAATTTTTCCTAATTCTGTATGAACAATCACAGATTGCTCTCATGCATGCTTGCGGCATGCATGGCGGCGGGGTGTTTCACAGTAGTGGCGGAAACGCCCCGATGTGTCACGCTGCCACAACTATTTGACATGGCCGAGAGCCAAAATTTGCAGATGAAGCCTCTTTTCACTGCACAGAGGGAGGCTACCGAAGAGATTTCAGAGGCGCGCAACAATAAGCTGCCCGAAATAAATTCGACCCTTACGCTGAGCTACATCGGTTCGGGGTTCACCACCAAGCGGAACCTTAGCGACTATCAGAAAGCGCCCATTCCGCATTTTGGAAGCGGGCTAGGTGTTTCCGTCAGTCAGCCGGTGTGGAGCGGCGGGGCTATAACGGCCGGAATAGAGATGGCCGAGATGAAGCTCACTGCCGCCCGACTGGCAACGGAGATGAAGCGGGACGACATCCGATTTTACATTGCCGGTTTTTACCTTGACCTTTACAAATGCATAAATTTGCGTAAAGTGATAGTGGGCAACATAGAGCAGGCTCAAAAAGTGCTTGACGAGATGCATGCCCGATATGAACAAGGTGTGGCACTGCGTAACGACATCACACGTTACGAGCTGCTGGTGTCGAATCTGGAGCTTGATTTGGTGAAAGTTGACAACACCGCTAAAATTTTGCGCAGCGAGCTGTGCCGCTCCGTGGGGCTACCGCTTGACACCGAACTGATGCCGGACACCACTATATTAGCCCAAGCTCTGCCCACCGGCTCGGAACAGACGTGGCGCGAAGAGGCGGTGAACTACTCCCCTGCCCTGCAATTGGCCAAGACAAGAGTGGAGATGAGCCGCACGGCCGAAAAGATTGTGGAGGCTGACCGTCTGCCCAAAATAGGGCTTCAGGCAGGCTGGACAATGGACGGGCCGATACTTGTGGAAATTCCGCCGATTAACCGCAATCTGAGCTACTGGTTTGTGGGAGTGGGGGTGAAGTATAACCTATCGTCGCTCTACAAGAATAACAAATCGCGTGCGCGGAGCCGTGCGACCACAATAAAAGCCGTAGAGGAGTATGAGGCCATGCGCGAAAACGTGGAGCTGGATGTGCGCTCGGCCCACATACGCTATCTCGAAGCCTTCGAGGAACTGAAATCGCGCCAGAAGGGGGTGGAGCTTGCCGAGAGGAACTATGGCATCACGTTCACCCGCTACGGGGGGGACATGGCTTTGATAACCGACATGCTTGACGCCGCCAACTCCAAGCTGGAGGCCGAACAGCGGCTTGTGGATGCCCGAATCAACATAATCTATCACTACTACAAACTTTTATTCACTTCAGGAAAGATATGAAACACCGTACAAAAAAAATACTGTCGTACATAGTATCGGCCGCCGTTATAGTCGGCGCTTGCTTTTGGGTCAGCACCAAGTTTATTCACACGGGCGACGTGGAGTTCACCGACAATGCCCAGGTGCAACGTCAAATTGTTCCCGTGAACAGCCGTGTTCAGGGCTATATCAAGGAAATCCGATTCAAGGAGCACACGTACGTTAACGAGGGGGACACGCTTGTTATAATCGACCCTTCGGACCTGATGCTTCAGGTGGCGCGCGCCGAGGCTGATTATCAGAATGCATTGGCCGGACGCAACGTTGCCGACCGGGCGATAAATGTGGCATCGGCCAACGCCTCGGTGAGCGAGGCATCGGTTGCAGAGGCAAAGGTGCTTATGGACAATGCCGCCACCGACCTCAAACGATATGAAAAGCTGCTTGAAAAGGAGGCCGTGACACCGAGGCAATATGATGCCGCGAAGACTGATTACGAGGCGAAACGCGCCCGCTGGCTCACACTGTCGCGCCAAATATCAGCGTCGGGATCGGTTGTGGCTGAAACTCGCGAACGGGTGTCGCAGAACAATGCCGGCATAGACCTGGCCAAAGCGCAGGTGGAGATGGCCAAACTCAACCTCTCCTACACCGTGATAACAGCCCCGTGTTCGGGCTACACCTCTCGCAAAGAGGTGGAAGTGGGGCAGCTTGTGCAGCCGGGCCAGACACTTGTTGACGTGGTAAGCTCGCAAGAGGTGTGGGTAACGGCCAACTTCAAGGAAACCCAACTGGCACATATACATCCGGGGTCGAAGGTGAAAATAACCGTTGATGCGATACCCGACACCACATTCCAGGGTGCGGTGACCGCTCTCTCGGCCGCCACCGGAGCTGCTCTTTCGGTACTTCCGCAGGATAATTCGGCCGGAAACTTCGTGAAGGTTCGCCAGAGGGTGCCCGTGCGCATTGAGTTCACCAAGGAGAACTCACCGAAAGCCATGGAATTGCTGCGCGCCGGAATGAATGTGGAATGTGAGGTGGGTTACTGACCATGGCTGACCGGCATGCACCTCAAGGGCCGTTCGACATTCCGGACGTGCCCAACATTATTCCCCGGCGCCTCAAGCCGTGGCTGTTCATTGTTTTCTTACTCATAATTCAGTTTTCGGGCGGAATTTATCTGGCTGCGGTGACCGATATGGTTGGGACAACGGCACTCATGCGGCAGGATATTCTGATGGCCGGCTATGCTTCGCTCATTGGCATGTCGCTGAATTTCTGCGTGATGTTCAGGCTTAAATTCCGCTTCTCGAACCGCGTGAGCCTGTTGACGTGCTGCGCCGTGCTCATTGCGGCAAATTATATTTGCGCCAACACCACGTGTGTTCCGCTGCTCGTTGCCACGTGCTTCGTTGCCGGATGGTTCCGTATGTGGGCCACATTTGCCATAAACTCCACCATACAGCTTTGGATAACGCCCGTGCGCGACATGGCCGTATTCTTCTGCTATGTGTACCTTGTGGTGGACGGAGTTATCCAGCTTTCGGGCATCGCCACGGTGTACACCATTTTCATAAGCCAGTGGGAACAGATGCACCTGATAATGTCGGGGCTGCTTGCGCTGATGATGGTGGCCGTGCTGCTTTTGGTGAAACCGGTGAAGGGTCCCATGCAGATTCCGCTGTTAGGCATTGACTGGCCGGGGTCGCTTCTGTGGGGAGTGTTCATGCTTTGCTTCACGTTTGTGTGTGTCTACGGTGACTTCTACGATTGGTGGGAGGCTCCGGAAATCCAAGCGGCAACGGTGATTGGAGTGGCGGCACTGGCCGTGAATCTGTGGCGCGCAACGTTTTTGCATCACCCCTACATATCATTTCTTGCGATGAGAAACCGGAATGTGATCAGGGCAACACTTGTGTACCTGGTGTTCTATACGCTCATGTCGACCGAACATTTGTTCGAACACAGTTACGCCGAGGCTATATTGGGATTCGATTCAACCAATCTGATTGACCTGAACTGGTATGTGTTTGCCGGCATACTTGTGGGGTGCTTGTTCACCTACCTCACGTTCGCACGCCGGAAGTGGCGCTACAAGACGATGACCGCCATAGGTTTTTCCTTAGCATGCATCTATTTAGGCTATTTTTACTTCACAATTGACTACGGAGTGGAAAAGGAGATGCTGTTCATTCCGCTGTTTGTGCGCGGATGCGCGTCCGTAATCATAGCCATTGTGTTTCTTACGTCCATTGTACAGAGCGGGCTGCATTTTTTCATATTTCCGCAGGCGCTGACCATAAATGGATTTACAGGTGCGGTTATGGGCGTCACGCTGGGGCCGGCATTGCTCGGCGAGTTTTTCAGCAGAGTGATGGCTTCGAATTTCGCATTGCTGTCGGCAGGCATCGATGCGGCCGCCCCCGCGGCGTCGATGCCTCTCGGCCAGCTCATGGGCATGGTGCAGCGACAGGCGTTGGTGGTGAGTATGAAGGAGGTGTTTGGATGGTTGCTGATTGCAGGCATCGCGTGCACAGTTGCCGTGTTGCTGAGCTACAGCAATGTCCGTCCGTGGGCCATATTCCCCAAGTGGCGCAAAATCCGGAAATTCATTGTGCGAGAGACAAGGGAAGCGAAATTATTGCACGGAAAATGTTAAATTTTACTAACCGATGAACTTTAACGGTGCAGCCTGTTGGATTATTGTGCAAAGTTGAGTAATTTTGCAATGATGAAGAAAAAAATTGGCATATTACTCCTTTTGGCAGCAGCTTTTCAAGCGCCTGTGGCTATGTGGGCCGAGCCGGCACCACAGCAATGGGTGGCGAACCAAGCTGATGCCCCTAAGGTGACTGTTGGCCAAGGCTCACTCACCATCACCTCGTCGGCCGACGTTGAAAAGGTGTTTGAGGTTTATTCCATCACCGGCCAGCTTGTTAAGCGCATAAAGCTTTCAAACGGCTCCGCCACAATTGATCTTCACCGTGGTTGCTACATTGTGAAGTGCGAGAAGTGGTCGAAAAAAGTAGTGGTTAACTGATTCCCGCAGTGGCCAAGTCACATTTCACACTGTAACAGCAGAATAAAACACTCTATATAGTCAGACCTTGAATGACCTCCCGCCACGGAGGTCATTCTTTTTTTGGGGGTAGGGACAAAATGCGCGGTGAAGTTGAGGCAAAGAGCCACTTTCACCGCGCATTGCAGATTCAAATTATTTTCCGGCGCCGTTACTTGGTATTGAGAGTGATTGTGGCCGGTTTCACGCCGGGCGTTTTGGCTGTGAATGATATGGTGCCGGGCGTTTTGGCTGTTCGCACCACTGAGGTGAGTTGGCCATGGAACAGGCTCATTTCGGGTTTCCGGAACGACTCAAGCGAGGAGGGGTCGCCATTGGCCACCGCTTCAAAGCTTCCCGCGCCCTTGACGCTGAATTTCACTTTGTTGGTTGCATCGGGGCAAAGATTTCCGTCCTTATCCACTACCCTAACGTTGATGAACGCCATGTCGCGTCCGTCGGCACGATATGAGTTGCGGTCGGCGGTAAGTTCCAGATGGTGAGGTTTGCCGGCGGTGTGCACCTCCACAGTGTCAACCGGAGTTCCGTTGGCATCATAACCAACCACCGTTACGGTGCCGGGCTCATAGCGGGTGTCCATCCACATCAGGCGATAACGTTTCTGGCGTTCAAAGCTCTTTTGGGCTGCCTCAGTGTAGCTGCTGTCAATGCCGACGCTCAAATTTTTTTTACGGCGTCCCTGGCTTTTGCCGTTGATAAACAGTTCGGCCTCGGGAAGGTTGGTGTAGACAAACACCGGTGTTACCTCCCCTTCCCTGCCGGGCCATGTCCAGTGAGGGAGCACGTGAAGTGTATGGGCTTCGGGGTTCCAGTGGCTGCGATAGAGATAGTAGCGGTCCTTGGGGATTCCGGCAAGGTCTATTATTCCGAAGAGAGAGCTGTGACTTGGCCAGTTGGTGTAGTAGGGAGTGGGTTCGCCAAGATAGTCAAATCCGGTCCACACGAACTCGCCTATACAGTATGGCAGGTCATCGTGCTGAATGAAATCGTCCTCGGGCAAATTGGACCATCCGCAGTGTTCCACGTCGTAGCTCGAGGCCTGGTGGTCGTCGTAGGTGGCCATGGCTTTGCGCTCGACAGGGAATTTGTAGACGCCGCGCGAGCTCACGGTTGAAGCCGTTTCAGAGCCCAGCACAATCTGCTGGGGAAGCTTTCGGTAAGCCTCGGGGTATTTAAAGGGGCGATAGTTGAAACCGGCCACATCCATAATGGCGGCGAAATTGTTGTTCAACACTGCATCGGGGCCATCCATTCCCTGAGTAACGGGGCGAGTGGGGTCGAGTTTATGGCAAATGTTCTGCAAATAATAAGCTGTTTTCACATCGCCTTCGTGCCACTGCTCGGACACTTCATTGCCAATGCACCACATCACCACCGACGGGTTGTTGCGGTAGTTTTTAATAAGGTTCGTAAGGTCCTTCTCGGCCCACTCGTCGAAAAGCAGGTTGTAGCCGTTTTTCACCTTTGGCTTGCGCCACTCGTCGAAGCTCTCGGCCATGACCATCATGCCCATCTCGTCGCAAGCCTTCACAAGTTCAGGCGCGGGCATGTTGTGCGAGGTGCGAATGGCATTGCATCCCATGTCTTTCAATATGCGAATCTGGCGGCGGATGGCGGCATCGTTGACGGCGGTGCCAAGGGGGCCGAGGTCGTGATGGTTGCACACGCCCTTGAAGTTGGTGCGTACACCATTAAGATAGAAACCGTCGTTGGGGCGCACTTCAATGGAGCGGATGCCGAAAGTGGTTTCATAGGTGTCTTTGACCTGTCCGTTGTCAATGAGTTCGGTGCGGGCGCTGTAAAGCGAGGGGGTGTCGGGGCTCCACAGCTGCGGATTTTTCACCACAAACTGTTGCTGCACGGTGCTGTCGGTGTATTGAAGGTTGGCGAGCGGCGATGTCAGGGCGGTCACGGGTTTGCCTTCGGGGTCAAGAATAGTGGTGCGGAGCTCGTAGCTCTTTTCGTTGGCTCCTTTGGGTAGCACCACCTCGGTGGCCATCTCCACCCGGGCCCAGTCGCGGTTCACCTCGGGAGTGGTTATATAGGTGCCCCACATGGGGATGTGTGCTCCGTCGGTAACAAGCATGTGGACGTTGCGATACAGTCCTGCACCGGGATACCAGCGCGACGATTCGGGCAAATTCTCCAGACGGACGGCAACCGTGTTAGGCTTGCCGGGCTCCACAAGGTCGGTAACGTCAAGATAGAACGTGTTGTAGCCGTAAGGCCAGTAACCGGCTTCCTTGCCGTTGACCCACACGCGGGCATGCGACATTGCGCCGTCGAACACAAGCGTCACGCGTTCGCCATCCTTGAGTTGGGGAACATCGACATTGTTGCGATACCAACCGGTGCCCACGAAAGGCAGACCGCCGGTGCGGCCGGCATGCTCCATAGCCTCCTTCTGTCCGTCCTGGGCAATGGCCACGTTCTGCTTGTCGTTATCCCAACTGAAGGGGCCGTAAATGGCCCAATCGTGCGGGATGCGCACTTGCTGCCATGCCTTGTCGTTGAAGTCTGTTTGCGAAAATTGGCTGTTGTCGTCGCGTGTGAAACGCCAACCATCTTCAAGCAACACGCTTTGGCGTCCAAAAGAGCACAAAGATGTAGCCAACAGGAGTACAGCAGCCGTTGAAATCGTCTTTTTCATGCAGAAATATTTTGTGATTAGGTTACAATTATTATCTTTGCAACAAAGATAAGCAATATTTCGGCAACAAAACTGCCTGTAGATAATAATTTTGAATCGACATTTCACCCGGCATCCGCCAACGCCGGCACCGGTATGGAAAAACTCCAAATCTCTCCCCATGATTAATTTTGACAAAACAATTTTCAACATCAACATCCCGTCGCCCAATCCCACACAAGGTTCCCTGCTGGTGGCCGAGCCCTTTTTGCGCGACGCTTGTTTCCACCATGGCGTGATTGCCTTGATTGACCACGACAGCCCCTCAGGCTCCATGGGTGTGGTTATGAACCGCCAAACTTCCCACACGCTTCAATCTGTTCTCGATTCAGTGAAGGTCAAGACACCCATTCCGCTGTTCTGCGGCGGCCCAATGTCAGTTGACCGGCTTTTCTTTGTCCATACACTGGACGAGTCCATTATTCCCGGCTCACGCACCATTGCCCCGGGACTGTTTGTGGGGGGCGATTTCGACTCCATGCTCGATTATGTCAACGACGGTTATCCAATCGACGGCCACGTGCGCTTTTTCCTTGGCTACAGCGGTTGGAGTCCCGGACAGCTTGATGAGGAGATTTCCAACAGCGTTTGGGCCGTTGCCTCAATCCCCTCGGCCCACCAGCTTCTTTCAGGTACCGAGGACGCCTACTGGCATCGCTGCGTGCGGATGCTTGGCAATGATTACCGCGGCTGGCGCTATCACCCCCGCAATCCCCACTCCAACTAAAGAGGGCAAGTTTTTGGCAAATTTGGCCAGAATAATCCTCTTTTTAAATATGAAATTTGGTGAAAAATGGTTATTTTTGCACCACATTTATTAACATTCACCGACCTTTTGGGATTATTCTTCGAAACTTAGAACTCTAAACATGATAACTTCCCTGCTTGTAATTTTCATTGTGGGCTATCTGCTGATAGCCTCCGAACACGTGTTAGGCATTAACAAAGCCACTTTCGCTCTGATTATGTGCGGATTGCTTTGGGCCGTTTACTCAATGTGCGGTCACGATCCCAATCTGTCCGAAGACCTTATCACAGCCTTGGGCGACACGTGTGAAATTGTAGTGTTCCTCATTGGAGCCATGACCATTGTGGAACTGATTGACCGCTACGGCGGATTCCACATAATGGTGGAGAAGCTCCATGCCGGCAGTAAGCGAAAACTGCTGTGGAGCCTTGCCATTGTGGCATTCTTCCTGTCCAGCATCCTCGACAACATGACCACCACAATCATCATGGTGATGATGCTGCGCCGAATGTTGCGCGACCAAAAGGAGCGCTGGACCTTTGCCTGCGTCATTGTTCTGGCGGCAAATGCCGGCGGAGCGTGGTCTCCCATCGGTGATATCACCACCATTATGCTATGGATGAAGAACTACGTATCGTCAGTGGACCTCATTGTCAATCTGGTGATTCCCTCCATGGTGTCGGTGCTCATCCCCACCTATATAGCTTCCCGCTTTATACCCGCAACACCCATGGAGGAGCTGAATGATCAGGATGAGCGCAAGGGTTACGCCATGTCCGAACATCACCGCAATCTCTCCATAATAATCCTTATTTGCGGTGTGGCCGGATTGCTTTTCGTGCCTCTGTTCAAGGCCATTACACACCTGCCACCATATCTGGGCATCCTGCTGTCGCTCGGCTTCCTTTGGTTGCTTACCGAGCTCATTGTGCGCCACTATCAGCTCGACGGCAAAATCGAAGGGCGTATCTCGCAAGTGGTGCGCAACATTGACATGTCCACCATTCTCTTCTTCCTTGGCATCCTGATGGCCGTTTCGGCCCTCGGACAAGCCGGAATCCTTGAAAGCTTGGCTGCATGGCTCAACGATAACTTCCACAACGTTTACATTATAAGCGGCATTATAGGGGTGCTCTCCAGCATTGTGGACAATGTGCCTCTTGTGGCAGCCTGCATGGAAATGTATCCCGCCGCCACGGATGCAATGATTGCCGCATCGGCCGACCCATCCTACATGTCGCTCTTTGTGGCCGACGGCCTTTTCTGGCACCTGCTCACCTTCTGCGCCGGCGTTGGTGGCAGCATGCTCATTATCGGTTCTGCAGCCGGTGTTGTTGCCATGGGCATTGAAAAGATTCCTTTCATGTGGTATGCCAAGCGCATAACCTGGATGGCCTTCATCGGATACATTGCCGGCATGGCCACCATTTGGCTTGAAACCCTATTGCTCCCCATCTAATCTCTTTGATAATATAAGCGCCGAATATAAGCGCGGCCCCCGGGATCCGGGAGCCGCGCTCATTTTATAGGTTGTCCTTTAGAGTCCATTCGATAAGGAATGTTAAAGCCGGGGTCGCATATCCTCGAAGGA
>JAMPBC010000051.1 GCA_023666905.1 Bacteroides sp.
GCTTTATTGTGCATCATTATCTCTTGTTTAGAGATACCTAACTTGCTGATAGACTTAAAACAACTCTTACTTATTGAAGACCTGATATAACGATTGGGGTTTTTACCCCCCCCCAATTGATTGACACACAGCATATTAACTATGTGGATTTGTTTTGTCTGCCTGGTGTGTGGTAAGGTAATAAGTGGGTGCCTTTTAGAACGCAATGAACGAAGCACTAACCATTACATACGAGGGGGCGATTACCCCGATGGATTTCAAGCGGCTCCCTTCCTCCATGAGGATGCCGGCAGCCGAACGAAAATATGCCGAGGCTGTGGCTATGTATGCTGCCACGGAGCTTACCGTTCGTTCTGTTGCCAAGATGTGCGGAGTGTCGGCCATCGGCCTCAGCGCTCACATTGCAAAGCATCACAGGGCTTTACTCTTTGCCCGATATGGCCTTGACATTAACCGCGGCAGTCTTCAAACCTTGAAGGTGAAGCCGTCCAAGGGGCAATCCATAATAACACACCTTAAATATAAGGATGCAATCGAGGCTTGCTGTGACGTGGCCTACATTGAGCTGAATGTGTCGCAAATAGCACGTCTGTTCAAGCTCGACGGCAGCTCGCTCGCATCGCAGCTCCGCGTGCATTTCCCCGACGTTATTCCCAACAGGGAGGAGCTGCGCCGGAATCTCGGAATTGCCGACAACACGCATCGCGGCCCTCGCAAATGTTGCGTTGAAGCTTACGCCGAGGCTCTTGAAATGTATCGCGATACTGACCTTACAATAGCAGAGGTGGCCGACAAGTGCAGCGTTTCAAAAAGCGGTTTCTGCCAGTTCATGCGCTATTACCACAAAGAGATTATTGCCGAGAAGTCGGCCCGGCGTAAAGCCGCACGCAAGGCTGTGGGGGTGCGTCGCCCAGGCGAGTTGGCCGGCAATGGCAATCTTTACGGGCCGAAGCCTGAAACGGTGGCGCTCTATGCCCCTGCATTGGAGCTTTACCGCACATCGTCGCTCACCGTTGATGAGATTATTTCCCGTACCGGAGTGCCGGCGGCAGGTTTCAAAGGATATCTGCACCAATGGCATCGCGGTGACAAGCTCCGCCGCCGTGGCTATGGCTGGGACGGCGAGAGCGAACCGGATTTGCAAGGCACAAGACACTTCCTGAAGTCCACTGCCGCCAAATATGCTCCGGCAATAGCAAGTTTGAAAGCTTCGCCCCGCAATGTGGCGGAGGTGGCGGCTGAATTTGGCCTGAATCCGGAAACATTCAGGGAGTATTTGAAGACGCATGAGCCGGAATTGGCCGCCCGCCGGGGAATGGCAAGACAGTCCAATGGAAAACTGGTGAAACGTGCTTCGGCCGAAAAATATGCACAGGCCATCCACGAGTATGCCACCACCTCGGAATCATTGAAAAGCATAGCTCAGCGGCACGGTTTTGTGTACAACAGTTTATGCGGGTACGTTACAAGAAACTGCCCTGAGGAGCGCGAAAGCCACCGGAAGATATTGGAAGCCGAAAGGCTGCCGGCAAAATAATAAATTGGATTACAACGGAACAATGGAATAGTAACTATGAAGCATTTAATGAGACATATATACTCAATTCAAACTTCGATAAGAGCAATGGCAGTGACACTGCTTGCCATTATAGGTATCACCGCAGCCTCGGCCCAGAACGTTGCCGTGAAGACGAACTTGCTGTCTGATTTTACCCTGACCGCCAACGGCGCTGTGGAGGTGAAGCTGGCACCAAAATGGACAAGTGAACTCTCCGGCAACCTCAACGCCTGGACCATCGACTCACGCAACTGGCGCCAATGGTCAGTGATGCCCGAGGCGCGCTACTGGTTCTGCCAGGCTTTTTCAGGTCACTTCGTAGGGGCACACGTGTTCGGCGGCCAGTACAACTACGGACATCTCAACCTTCCCTTCAAGTTCTTGGGCACCGACTTCAACAAGCTAAAGGATCACCGCTTCCAGGGGTGGATGGTGGGCGCCGGCATTGCCTACGGCTACAGCTGGATTCTGGACCGCCACTGGAACATCGAGGCCGAGATTGGTTTCGGATGGGCTTATACGCGCTACGACGAGTTCGAATGTCGCGACTGCGGTGAGCGAATCCGCGAAAACCGTCCGCACAATTATGTGGGTCCCACAAAAGCCGCTCTCAATCTGATTTACACATTCTAATCATACTGACCATTTCATAGCATCTGACACTCAATGAAAAAAGCAACAATATATACATTTGCACTCGCAGCTTCACTGGCGGCAGCCCCACTGGCAGCGGCCGCCGGAAATGCCGAATCACTGTTCAAGGTGACCAAGCTGAAAGTGAGCCACAGCACCAATGAACTCAACATCACATTTGATGTCAATCCCCGCTATGTGAAACCGGGACGCGACCGCGAGGTGGTGTTCACTCCGGTGCTCCGTTCGCTTACTTCGGCCGACTCGCTGGTGCTCCCCACCATAAAGGTGGCAGGACGTAACCGCTACTATAGCCACCTGCGCAACGACGATCTTGAAGTGGGCGACAAAATTGTGATGGCCGGCTCGAAAAATCTTGTGGAGTTTCATCAGGAGGTGCCGTTCAGCAACTGGATGACTCACTCGCGTCTTGTGATGCGCGAGGATGTGGGCAACTGCTGCGATGCTCCCGTTCCCGTCACCACCACTCCGGTGGCCGAGCTTGACCTGCGGAACAATCCTGTGCCGGTGCCCTTCGAATATGTTGCTCTGGTGGGCGACAGCACCATCACCCGCAAAGCCGAGGGTCGCGCTTTCGTAAACTTTGTGGTGAACCGCACCGAACTGAAGCCTGACTACATGGAGAACCCCCGCGAGATTGCCAAGATTCTGGAATCGATCAAGCCTATTAAAGAGGATCCCGACGCCATAATTACCCGAGTGACAATCAAGGGTTACGCTTCGCCCGAAGGCCCTTACTCCAACAACGTTCGCCTCGCCATGGGACGTACGCAAACGCTTAAGGAGTATGTGCGAAACTACTACAATTTCCCGTCCGACATCATGGCCACCGACTTCGAGCCTGAGGACTGGGACGGCCTGCGCGAATGGTTGCTCACTTGCAATCTACCGCACCGCAAGGAACTCCTGGCCATTGTCGACTCCAAGATGGAGCCCGACCCCAAAAACGCTGAAATCCAGCGTCGATTCCCCGATGAATATCGCACCATATTAAAGGATGTGTACCCCTGGTTGCGTCACTCTGACTATACCATCCGGTATTCATTCAAAACCTACACCGACATCAACGAGATTAAACGTCTCTTCGACTCGGCTCCCGACAAGCTCCGCCCCATCGACTTCCAGCGCCTGGCTGCGACTTATCAAGCCGGCACTCCCGAATTCGAGCAGGTGTACATGACGGCCGTCAAGGTACACCCCCACGACGAGCTTGCCAACATCAACGCCGCCAACATATCCATGGCTCACGGCAACATGAAGGAAGCGGCCGACTATATAAAGCATGCCGGTGCATCGCCCGAAGCAATATACACCCGCGGTGTGTATGCCGCACGCACGGCCCGCTATAATGATGCGCTCAACTATCTGAACCAGGCCCGCGAACTCGGTGTGGCACAAGCCCCTGCAGCCATAGCGGCCGTGAACGACGAAATGCAGCGTACACGAGTAAAATATTTAATAGAACCAATAACGAAATAAATAAGTACTAACCTATAACACAGTGAATTAATCCGAAAAAGTAATAATTTTTTTAAACCGACAAGAAAATAATTAAAAAAACAATCAATAACCAATTTTATTAACTATGAACAAATTTTGCAAATTTTTTGCTTTCGCTTCTGTAATGGTTCTCGCAAGCTGTTCAAGCGACGAACCCGTTGTGGACAACGGAAACGAAATCAATCCGGGTGAGCCCCTCTACCTCAACATCACCCTCCGCGACGCCAACGAGATTGGCCGTGCCGGCGCCAATGGCGAAAAAGATCCCGGCACCGACCCTGTTACCGGTGAATTCGATTACGGTACTGACAACGAGTCGAAAGTTAACACCGCTCACTTCTACTTCTTCGATGCCTCCGGCAAATACGTTGGCCAGGCTACAATGTGGAACGGTGGTACCGCTTCAACCGATACCCCCGACAAGAACATCGAGTTCAAAGCTAAAAGCATGGTGGTTCTCGACAACCTCAAAGGCACCGAGTATCCTACTTACATGATTACCGTGCTCAACGGTCCCACAATGACCGACACCGAGCTCACCTACGTTAGCCTCGACGGTTTCAGCAAGCTTTCTCAGAGCTGGGGCTCCAACACTCCCAACGGTTTCGTGATGACAACCACCAGCTACTTTGACGAAGCTAAAAACGATCCTAACCACGACAACACCTACTACTACGCTACCAAGCTCACCACCGATAACTTCCAGCGCACTCCCGAGCTCGCTGCCGGCACTCCTGCCGTGAATGTTTATGTTGAGCGTATCGCTGCCCGCGTACACGTAACCTCAAAACAGTATTTTGCTGTTCACGCCACCGTGGCCGGTGAAGTTAACGGCGAAGTTCAAGGCGGTACCGAAACAGCTCCCGGCGTTGCAGGTACTCCTCTGGTGGTTCGCGTTGACGGATGGTATATCAATGGCCAGCAGACCACTTCTTACATGAACAAACAGTTCGGCTCTTGGACTGTTGACAATTTTGCCGCCGCTATCGAGTCGACCGCTACCGGTGAAACAAACTGGCTTTGGAACTCACCCGGCAACCACCGCAGCTTCTGGGGACAGTCAGTTAACTATGGCAACATCGGTGAAACTCTCACTTTCCTCCCTTACACCAGCCAGTTTGCCACAGGTGCTTTTGCTTACTGCAACGAAAACACCACCTCATACGATGACCTGAAATACACCACCGCCTCTTCAACCGACGCCAACACCCGTTTCTTGCCTAACCAGACCAAGCTCACTTCGGTTATCATCAAGGCTACCGTGGGCGAAGGCACTGTTGCTGCCGACGGCACTTGCGCCGACTTCAAGGCTGTGAAAGGCCTCGTTGAATTCAACGGTACTTACTTCACTTACGACCGCTTCAAGCAGTACGTGCTCGCCAACCTCCAGGCTGCCGGCAAGCTCAACTACTACAAGAAAACCACCGTTACCACCGGCGAAGGCGCTGCTACCTCCGGTACAAACACCTACAAGCAGGTTGAAGCTTCCGACTTTGAACTCGCCGGTGACAACTCGCACGTTTACGTAGTGGCTACCGCCGCTCTCACCGCTGCCGGTAACATTGTTAACGGCAACAACGACGATGCTCAGGCCGTTACTGACTTCACTCAGCTCAACGCCGACCTCAAGGCCGTTAACGAAGGCATGAAGACCGTTGGTTTCGAAGGCGGTGCAATGTACTACAACGTGCCCCTTGCTCACCTCAACTCACCGGTTTACTACACTGCTGCTGTCGACGGCCACGCTGCCGGCGACCTCCAGAGCTGGACAGAAGGTTCATTCGGCGTTGTCCGCAACCACTCTTACGAAGTTAACATCAACAGCGTTAAGCGTCTTGGTACAGGTGTGTTCAAACCCAACGACAACGAAACTCCCATCAAGCCCGACGAAAACCCCGAAGATCCCAACTGGTATCTTGGCGCAACCGTCAACATCCTCTCTTGGAAGATTGTCAACAACTACGTTGACCTCTAACTTGACAACCTCCCACGCTTAACAGCGTCACCAATCATAAAGCACCGGGCGGTTTGCCCGTCCGGTGCTCTCTCCCACCAACCTCCTCAAAAAACACAGTCTTTAATCTTTAGTAAGCAAAAGCTTACACTTTAACCTCACTCCTATTATTCAATAATGATGATTACCCTGTTCCGTAAAACTATGGCATTCCTTTGTGCCTTTATCGCATGCTCCACGCTGGTGTCGTGCGACGGTTGGATATATCAGGACGAAGGGGATTGTGACCCCCATTTTAAAGTGAAATTCCGCTACGACTACCACCTCAAAGGGGGCAACGCTTTCCCGAACGAAGTGAATGCCGTAACACTATATATTATTGACCCGGAAACCGGTAACGTGGTGTGGCGCAAAACCGAAAACTCCGACTCTCTTAAGAACGAGGACTACGTGATGGACATAGAAGGTCTCGCTCCGGGCAACTACAAGCTCATGGCATGGGCCGGCGACGGTCACCGTGGCAGCGAGCATTTCACCCTGGCCGATACCGGCAATGACCACACCGAATTCCGCTGCACGCTCAATCGCGAGCACGCAGCGGACGGCACCGCACAGGTGTCGGCACCTCTTCACCGCCTCTACAAGGACCTCCCTCAGGAGTTCAGTGTGCGCGAGTTCCCCGACCGTCAGGGTACGCACGTTCACACCGTGCGGCTCATGAAGAACACCAACCACATCACGGTGGTGCTCCAGCATCTCTCCGGCGAGCCTGTCGACCCCAAAGCGTTCACCTATACCATAACTGACAACAACGGCATTATGGATTACGACAACTCGCTTATTGACGACGAAACCATTTCCTACACCCCCAATATTTACCGCACAGGTATCTCCGCCGGCTTCGTGCCCGAAAACATGGCACAAGCTCAATTCAGCGCCGCCATTGTCGAGTTCGACGTGGCCCGCATGATGGCCGACCACAAAATGTATCTCACAATCAACCGCGTGAGCGATGGCGGTCTCGTGGCCAAAGTGCCCGTAATCGATTATGCCCTTATGGTTAAAGGCAACTACGGCACCATGCCCGATCAGGAATACCTCGACCGTCAGGACCAATACTCCATGGTGTTCTTCATTGACGAAGGCCTGCGCTGGATCAACACAATGATTTACATCAACTCCTGGATGATTGTGCCTAACATAACCGACCTTTAACGTAACACACTCCAATAGATGTTATAGAGAGAACCAACTTGATCTATGTTTGGAAGACTGATAACAATATTATTCATTGCCGCCTGCGTTTTCTCGGGCTGTTCATCGTACGATGATGAACCCGATGCGCCCGTTACGGGAAATTCCGGGGATGGAAAATACGTACGGCTCATGCTCTACATGCCGCAGGGCGGCAGTAGGGGCGAAAGCCATCCCGATGAGGGTGCGCTCGACAACGAGTGTGCCGTCAGGGACATAACCCTGTTCATATACTCGGCTTCCGACGGATTAAATTCGAATCCCGCCGACAGCATAGCGGAAAGCTTCTACCTTACCAACACCAGCACCGAATTTTCGCAAACCGGCACCAGCATCGAACTCCGCTTCAAAAGCACTAACAACAGCATAACCGAGGGATACCGCCTTGCCGCCTTTATCAACATGGGCGACTTGACCCATTTTAAGGTCTTGGGCGATTTGCAGGCTCACATTCCCGCTTCTACATGGAACGGGACCGGAACATTGTCAAGCTACACCGGCTTCACCATGGCCAACGCTAATGCAACCGACGGTCTGCTTTCTTGCGACCCGCTTGCCACGTCCATTCCCGGCAGCAAAGAGAATCCGCTCACCACTTCAATCGAGGTGGAGCGCACCTCGGCCCGAATCGACCTTGACTACACCGGCAGTAGCCGCGAGGGCGAGTTCCTTGTCTATCCTGCCCGGTTAGCTTCGGACGGCACCGAGGTTGCCACCGTTTATGTGAGCCATGTGCTCCCCGTAAATGCAATGCAGGAATCCTCTTACGCCCTGAAACGCATCAGCGCCCCGGCAACTGACAACCTCAGTTGCCTCATGTCCTATACCTTTACCGGCACACTTCCCAAGGACGACGACGGTCACCCCACTGCTTACGTGGTCGAGCCTCATTCATTGCTCAAAGGGCTCCCTATAGGCAATGCTGCAGAATGGTACGGCCGCACAGCCGCATCGGTTATCGAGAGTGAAAAGAAAGGCCATTTCACTGACCAAAATAAATTGGTGCACAATCTCGACGACCCGAAAATAAACATCACCTTGAAAAACAGCGTGGTCCTGGCATACGCCAATGAGAACACCCAGCACATTGACAATCACTATGCCGGGTGTCTCACCGGCCTCGTTATCCGGGCCCAGTACGTTCCCAAAACAATCTACGTCACCGCTGACCTCTCTCAAACAATTAAGAACCCCGTCCGGGGCACCGACATCTGGCGCTACACACCTCAAAACTCCACTACCACAGAGGCCGATGTGATGTACTTTGCCACAAAAGACGTCGCCACTGAATACAGCCACGCCCATTCCGCCGACCGTGCTCAAATCAAAGAGTTCAAGGCGGGCGAGTGCTTCTACAACCTTTGGATTCGTCACACGGTGCTTACCGAGGGACCCCGCCCGGACGGCCCTGTGTTCCCAATGGAATTTGGCATTGTACGCAACCACATTTACCGTGTTGCCATAGGCTTCCGGGGCATCGGGCGCGAAGGCGTGACCATTGAAGACCCCTGGAACATAGAGCCGCAGATATTCGTGCGCCCCTGGAATATGTTCCGTCATCCTGAAATAATAATGTAACTGACAATGAAACATATACTTTCCGCAATCATCATATCATTACTCCTCACCGCCTGTTCAGGAAACGGCGGCGATGAACCCACCCCTGTTGTCGGTAAAGTGAATGCATCCGTTACTTTACAGTCTCAGTCGGCCACCGAGTCCGATCCTCCGCAAAACGAACTCATCAACTCCTGGTGGGTGGCTTTTGTCAATGACAAGAACAAAGTGGTGAAAATCGTAAGCCGCCCCTTCGACAAAACCGGGGCTGTGCCGCACGAAAATTTCAACGTGGAAATTGACGCCGGACTTTACACCATCTATGCCTTTGCCAACATGAGCAGCTCCGACCCTAACGCCACCCGTTTCGGCTTTGCCGAAGGTGCCGACAAACCGGCCGGAATCGACACGCAAACATGGGCAACCGTTCCGCAAAACGGCCAGTGGGTTCCCATGACCGGCAAAGTGCAGGTGGACCTGCGCCAGCAAGCCAGCACTCAGTTTAAAATTGAAGTGGTGCGCCTTGTTGCCAAAATGCAGTTTGTGGTGACAAACAAAACCGGAGCAGGCGTTACGCTGCAATCCATAGCCCTGCAGCCGGCTCTCACCGATAAAGTGAACCTGTTTCCCGATTACTCAAGCCTTGGCGGCGCACCCGACATGAATCCGGGCGCCACTATCGGAAAATGGAGCAAGGACTACAATAAACACATTGCCCACACCGACAGCATTATCGACACATTCTACATGCTCGAAAGCACCGCCATGAATCATGAGTCGGAACATTATGTGGTGGAAATGAATCTCCTGCACGATTCCGGCCGCCGGGAAACTCTCACGGCTCAAACATCCGGGCTGCAGTGGATAAACCGCAACGACTTCATAATCCTCCCGTTGACAGCTGTTGATTTCTCGCTTGCTTTCAACATCCTGTTTTATCCCCCCATTGGAGGGTATCCGGCCATACTCATCGAGGAAAAAGCCGATGAATATTATGCCAAATTCGGCTCCTCGGGTAAATTTGTGTTGAACCCTAAAGTCACCGACAGCAGCGGTTACATACTCGCCCCT
>JAMPBC010000052.1 GCA_023666905.1 Bacteroides sp.
CAATGCAAAGTTCGCAAATATTTTTGGGATAATCAATTGCAATGTTAATTTTTTTTCGTTACAATTTTGCAGCGAAGGAGTTGCAGCGGGGCGGGAATGCGAAAGAGTGGGCCGGCGGGGGAAGCGCGGTCCACTCTTTCATTGGGGTTATGCATCCGCCCAGGCGGTTGCCTGTGCGGAATCAGTGGGGGATGTTATTCAGCGGGGGTGTCAGGAGCGGCGGGGTTCCAGGTGCAGCTCACGAAGGTGAAGGTTGCGGGTGCGGTAACTTCGTAAACAATTGTGGCGGGCTGGGTGGTGCCGTCGTAATAGTAGAAGTTGATGGTGTATAGCACCGTGAGTCCGGGAACGGGGGCTGCATCGGGATGCAGGATTGAGAGCGCAGCGGGGAACACTTCCGTTTCGAAACGTTTCTTTTCAAGAGCCACAATCTCTTCATCGGTCATGCTGTCGTAGCCGGCATACTGGGTGCGGGCTGCGGAGGGGCGGAGGTCAACGTTGCCCTGGTAGGCCGACGTTCCACAATAGTACTCGTTGTTGCCATAGGAGGTAACGTAGGCAGCTCCGTCGGGCACGTTGTTCTTAACCCAATCGACGCAGGTTTGATAGTAAAGCGTTGAAATGGCAATGCCTTTACCTGCGGGGAGAGTTATGGTTACGTTGGGATCGTACATCCATTTGCCGGCGGTGCGGACAAACTGGGCTGTTTCGGTGACAACGCCATTGTCAACGGTCCAATCGGTTCCGTTGAACTTGTAGTAGTCGCAGCGGGTAACGGTTGTGGAGCCGTTATAGTAATAGTAAACCATAAACTTGGTGTCGCCTGCAGCGGCATAGGGGAAAGCTTGCTTGAGGTAGATGGGCAGGAGCGACGCGGGAGCTTCACCGGAGAGGTTGTCGTAGTTCTGGCCCATTGCCTGATAGTCGGCATGTGAAAGGATTGTGGCATTGGCCATGGGAGCCCATGTGGAGCCGTTGAAACTGTAGATGGCGTTGACGTTGGTCGAAGCGACGGTCACGGCGCGAGAAGCTGCACCGGCGGCAAGGGTAGAGATGGTTTTGTCACCAACCTTTGTAACCACGGTGTTGAGATATTTACCTTTGCTTGCAAGGGCTATTACGTAGCCTTCAAAGGTAACGGTCTGGCCATCGACGAAGAGAGCTTTGAGGTCGTTGGAAGCACCGTAAGGGCTAACCTGAACGGTGGTGCCGTCGAGTTCGATGTTGATGAACTTCGAAACAATTGCCTTGCCGGTGAACTTGGAGTAAACCGGAGTGATGGGAGAGGCACCTTCAGTCATGGCATCGGCCACAAACTTGTCAATTTCAGCACCGGTCCAGGTTTTGGCAGCAGGATAGGTTACGGCCTGACTGCCTTGCACATCAAAGGTAGAGCCTTCGGCGAGCTGCCAGCCGTAGCCGAAAGTTCCCAAGGTGGTGCTTACCACAATCCGGTCGCCTATTTTGAGATCGTTGTTGTTGCTGACCTTGTAAGCGAATACGGAGCCTGTGGCATCGGCCACGATGGGGCCCTGAGTTGATACAGCCATCACAACACCGTTTACGTCAATCTGGTCGCCCACGGCCATTGAAGAGAGGCCTCCGAGCACGTTCGAGAGGGGGAAGCCCGGTTCAACAGGTTCGGGAGTGGCGGTGAACACGGGGTCAACGGAGGAGGTGTTGTAGTTGACAATAACACAGTCGCCTGCCTTGGCCTCGGGGAAGTTGGTTTTGAGAATAGAGGGGAGCGACTTGGCCGCGGTGTGCGAGGGAGCGAAGGAGGCGGTGTAGTCATCAGCGCTACCCCACACATCCTGATAATCCTCGTCGGAAACCACATACTTTTCAGCTGCGGCAGCGTTGGCAATTTCCTCGGTGGGAATGCCCTGTGCCACATTGTAGGTGATTTTGATCGAGGAGCCGTCAGAGAGGGCGAAGTAGGGGAATTTGGGATCAGAGAGAAGCGCGGGAATATAGTCGCGGGCGGTGATTTGGTCAGTGAAATAACACTGCGTTCCCACGGCAGCGAGCTGTTTGGCCAGGTCATCACCGGCAAGAGCCTTATTGGCGGAGTTGTCGGCTATGATTTTATAGTCGGCAGGCTGGAGGGTGTAGTCAAGTGTCTGTACATCGGTCACTCCGGATTCCTCGAAACCGGGGAGCTTGTCGTTCCATGAATTTTCATCGCAGGCGGCAAAAGCCAGAGAGCAGCCGGCGAGAATCATGAGGCGGTTAAAGGTATGTTTCATGTTGGAGAATGAGCTTAGAAGTTGATTTTAAGTTTGCAGCTGTAGGTGCGTCCGAATGAGTAGAACAGCTTGTTGGCGTTGCGCCATGTGCCCACTTCGCCAAGGTCAGTGCTGGCCTGGGTTACGAAGTTGTAGTTACAGAGGTTGTTGACGTTGCCGTAGATTGTGGCGTCAAGACCGCCGAGTTTGAACTTGTAGCTTGCATTGAGGTCAAGCTGGTTGCCCCATGGAATGCGCCAGGGAGTTCCGGGAGTTATGGTTTTGCCGTTCTGCAGGTTGGATGCATTGAGTGAAATGTCGGAGTAGTTGCGGAAATAGCCGGTCCAGTCGGCACCGATGCGGAAGCCCTTGAAGGGGCGGAATGTTACGCCTACGGCACATGTGGTTTGGGCTTGTCCGGAAACTTTAACGCCTTTTTGTTCAAGAGTGGCAAAGAGATGGTCGGGGGCGAGAATGCCCGATGCAACAGTACCGTTTAGGTTTGAAAGCGGGGCGCCGTTCTGGTTGTAGAAATAACCGGTGGCATCAGAATCCCACTGCCAGTCACCGAGCGAGAACATAGCGTCAATGTCCATCCACTTGAAGGGTTTGTATTTGGCTGTAACCTCAACACCCATGTGGCGGGCGTCGACGCCTGACATGGCGAAATAGTAATAGTTGGACCCGTCTTGTGCGATAGAGGGGTCAATCTGCTCGCCCTTGCTCATGGTTTTGTCCATCCACTTGGTGTAGTAAGCGTTGAGTTCAACAGCCAATTTGGGTGAATGGTATCCGTAGCCAACTTCAATAGATCCGATTTTCTCGTTCCTGGCATCGGGGTTGGTGATGTTGGAGCGTTGTGAGCTGAGGAACACTCCGTAGGAGAAGAAGGGTGCACGCGAAATGTAACCGCCGTTGAAGAACACGTTGTTGTGACGGTCAATGTTGTAGTTTGCACCACCCTTAATGGTTCCGCCAAGATAGTTCTTGGTTTCTGAGCGTGAGTTTGCAGCATCGTAGTAGTAATAGTCCTTACGCCAGTAGGAGTTGTTGTTGAGAGCGCCGGCAAGGACAAGGTTGAGTTTCTTGTCGAGCATGGTGTATTCGGCCTGGCCGTAAACACCCTGCTGGCAAACGAAGCCGTCGTAGTTGCGGTTCACAACGTCGCCCACGTGGAGCTTTTCGTACACCCATTCGGTGTTATTCTTGTTGTAGACGGCGTTGTTATAGGGCTGAACGTTCTGACGGTTGGCGTTGTCAATGTAGTACTCACCGCCAAAGAGGTCGCCGATTATGGTTTTGTGGTGACCAACATAGTAGCGAACGTCCAGACCGCCGGTAACGCTGAGGCGATCACCGTTGCGCATGTCCATTTGCTTCTTGTAAGAGGAGATGAGACCGTAAGTGGTGTGGGCGTTGTTCTGCTTGCCCATTACCATGTTAGAACCGGTTGTCGAAGCAGCGTTCATGCGCTCCACAGCGGCATAGTCGTAGTAGCCTTCGGGGGTACGGAACTCCATGTTGAGCGCGCCATTGTTAGCGCCATACCATGAACCGGAGTATGATTTTGAAGATGTGGTGCCGTCGGCATTGTAAGAGTAGACGGTGCGACCGAGACCGGTGTAACCGCCACCTGAGGTTATAGAGGCATAAACCGAAGTTGACAATGATGAGGAAGCATCGATTTGCCAAATGTGGTTTATGGCCATCTGGGGCTTGTGATAGAAGTTATGGTTGGAGTTGTAGGCCTTACCATTGGAGCGGAAACCATAGGTGGGGTTGTAGCGGTAGGGGCTTTCATCCTGCATGTAGTCGCGGACGCTCTGCCAGCCTTCAACAGTCAGACCGTTCTGCCAGTTGCGCTGGTCGTGCCACTGGGGAGCGCCGAAGCCGGTGAGGCCAATCTGGTGACGGTCGTTGATGCGTTTGGTTACGTTAATGAACCATGAGTAGGCATCGTAGGCGGTACCCTGAATGTAACCGTCGGCCCATTTGCGGGAGCCGAGCACGGTGAGGGCCCAGCCGTTTTTCATAAGGCCGGTGGAGAGTTTCACGCCGAACTGGTTCATGCCGTCGTTACCCATTCCGTACCAAACGGAACCGCCTTTTTCAACGTCGATGGTGCGGGTGGTGATGTTGATTGTACCACCGATAGAGGGGGTTGAGAGGATGGTAGCGCCAAGACCGCGCTGGGTTTGGATGCTTGAAGCAACGTCGGAAAGGTTCGCCCAGTTGCTCATGTAAACGCCACCCCACTCCATGTCGTTGACGGGGATACCGTTGATGAGCATGGCAACGTTCTCTGACTGGAAGCCACGCATACGGGTTTTTGCATCGCCATAGCCACCGCCTTCGGAGCGGGTGTAGACACCGGGAGTGGTTTTGAGCACTTCAAGGAGCTCCTGGTTACCGAGCTTGAACTCGATTTCTTCGGCTCCGACGGTCGACATTGCCACGGGAGTTTCACGGGTTTTACCAACTGACTGGGTAACAACCACGTCAGCGAGCATAGCCGCCGAGGGTTCAAGCTTCACGGTGCCCACTTTGGGAGAAGCGCTGACAGTGCAGCTCTTGTAGCCGATAAAGCTGATTTGCAACTGCTTGGTACCTTGGGGAACAGACAGACTGAACTGACCGTTGCCATTGGTGGTGGTTCCTATTGCGGCTTTGCCGGCAACAGTGACCGAAGCTCCGGCAAGGGGCTCGCCGGTTTCATCAACTACCACACCGGTACACACAAAGTTGGCGGCCATAACAATGCAGGCCATCCATAAGGTACAGGTTAAGAGAATGAGTCTCTTCATAATTAATTGGATAATTTTGGGTTATGTTTGATTGGTTATAATTGCTCGGAAACAGATATATTCAAATAAAGCAGACAGCCTTTCTGCCATCACCCGCTGAGGGTAATCGGCACGAAAGGCTGTTTGTTTATGTTGCAGTCACTTTTGGCGGGATTGCTTTTTCGGCTGCAAATTTACAAATAAATTCTAAAAAAATCTAACGAACACTATAATTTAGAGCCCGCCCACCCGCAAAAATCTAAAGCAGAAACGCCATTGGGTTAAGTTGCTGTATAGCTTACGTTTCATGGGGGCATTTCACGTTTTCAAGGGTAAAACCAAGGAAATTGGTTGGAGTTTGGTGATTATGCGGCGTGTGCGGTCAGAGTTTAATGATGATGCGGCGGCGCCAGAGAGGATAGCCAATAAGCCAGTTGAGCAGCATGAAGGCTGTGGCATATACAAGCGAGGCTATTTGTTCCCAGGGGATTATTTGTTGCAGCGCACCGAAAATCAACTTGTTTATTCCAAAGTAGCCGAAGAAAATGGCTATGACTTCACTTGAAACATAAAGAATCAGGGCGTTGATGCCGAACACTTCAAAGAAGTCGGGCCAGCGGCCTCGCTTGCCGCGGCCGTCGACCCACTGCATGACGAGCGCCACCAACAGGGCGCACAGTCCGGAGGTGATGCATGCGAAGCTGGGACTCCAGATGCGTTTGTTGAACGGGAGGCCGAAGTGCAGCATGAAGCCGGCAAACACCAACAGGGCGCCGACGGTGAACAGGCAAAGCACTTTCCCCTCCACCTCCTTGCGGCGACTGATGAGGCTGGCACAGTAAAAGCCGAAGAGCACGTTGCACACCGCCGAGATAGTGCTCAGCAGCCCTTCGGGATCAACAGCCTGATAATGGTAGAGATGATTGTAGCCCAACAGATGCTCGTCGACCAGCCAAAGGATGTTTTGCTCGCGCTCGTTGATGAAACCTCCGCCGGCAACAAGAATAACCGCATAGATAACGAGCAGAGAGCATGCCACAGGCAAGGCATAACGGTGGCGCACGGTGAGAGCGAAGAGCGACACAAGCATATAGCACACGGCAATGCGCTGCAACACAGCCCAAAACCGGAGTTCCTCAAGGCTTGTTATCAAATCCGTGTGAAGCACCTTGTCGAGCCAGTTTATTGCCACACCGATGAGGAAAAGCAGCAGGGTGCGTTTGAGAATTTTACCGATGTTAGAGGCCGTGGGGTGGAATCCGCGGCGGGAGTAGGAGAGGAAAATGGAGATGCCCATTATGAAGAGAAAGAATGGGAACACGAGGTCGCAGGCTGTCAGGCCGTTCCATTTGGGGTGACAAAGCATGTAAAAGGTGTCGCCCTGGCCGTTGTTGACCATAATCATGCCGGCCACGGTGATGCCGCGCACAATGTCAAGGGAGAGCAATCGGTGCTGTTTTACAGACATGGTGATTGGATTTTTGGTTAATGATTGAATTATGAAATGTGATAAAAAGATGATTGGCAAAAAACAATCAGCCGGTAAATCAGAGCACAAGTTCCTGCATGAGGCGGCTGAAAGTGGAGTTGAGGTCGGTGGTGAGACCTGGATGAGGGCGCGACGACTGCAGACAGGCGCTTTTGGCTGCGGTGAGCCAGCGGAAACGTTCCTCCACGGGATATTGCGCAAGAGGTCCGGCCTGGGCACTTCCTTCGGCAATGGATTTGAAGCCACGGAGCTGCTTGAGAACTTGCTCCACAGGGAGGTCGGAACCAAGTGCGCGCAGGCGCTCGGGATCAGGGTTGATTTCAAGCCGAATCCAACGGCGGCGTTTGCACATCATGACAAGGCCAACGTTGATGAACTCTTCGCGCTCCACACGCGGCAGATAACGAATCACCGCATATTCATATAATTGATTCTCTTGCATGGATGGCCTCGTTTAAAAAGATTCGGGAATTTTCAAGACGCGTGGAGAGAAAATCGAGATAGGTTTGACGCAGACGATCGGGGGTGTCCGGTGCGCCCTCCCGGGCGAGCCACTCGTCGGGGATGAGGGCCACAATCGAGGCAAGCAGCTGCGGTGTGAGCAAGCGCCTGGCACGTTCGTCGGCCTGAGGCAAGCGCGAGGCCTTGTGCAGCAAAGCGTGGTCCTTGATGTAAGGGAAGGGCGTTAGGGCGGCCTTTTGCCAAGGGCTCCAGGAGTGATGGAAATAGAGCGCCGCGCCATGGTCAATGAGCCAGGTTTCGGTGCCGTGCCACACAAGGAGATTGGTGTTTTTTACGGTGCGGTCAACATTGGTTATGAAGGCATCGAGCCACACAATCATGGAGGCGGTGTCGGCATCCACAGGATTCACGTATGGGTCAAGCGTGAGGGCACCCTGCAGGAAGTGCAACCCGAGGTTAAGTCCCCGGCTGGCTTTGAGCAGGTCCTGAATCTCCTCGTCGCCCTCGGTGATTCCGAAGCGGGAATCCACGTCAAGCCACACCAGTTCGGGAACCCTCAGACCGAGCGCGCGGGCAATTTCGCCCCCTATAAGCTCGGCGATTAAAGCCTTGGTTCCGTGGCCGGCACCGCGGAATTTCACAACATATTTGAAATCATCGTCGGCCTCGGCAAGAGCGGGCAGGGAGCCGCCTTCGCGCAGAGGCATTATGTAACGGGTAACGTTCTGATGTCGGAGGTCGTGTTCCATCGAGAAGCAGAGGGTTGGTGTGGGTTGTCAGACAAGGGTGAACATGGCCGAAGGTTCAAGGCGGGGAAGCGCCGAGAGTTGCAGCGGTAGTTCCGGTGCGGCGAGCGAGCCGGAGGCATCGCCCACATCGGTGATGCCGGCGGCGGCAAGGGCCGCGCGCACCGTTTCAAGAGCCACGGCGGGGGTGTTGTTGTCCTGGCTGAGGTGACACAGAAAAATGTTGCGGAGTTTTGAGGAAGCTATGCCGGCAAGAAAGCCGCCGGTCACGGCATTGTCCAGGTGTCCATGCTCGGCGGCAATGCGGGCCTTGAGGTGCATGGGGTAAGGCCCGGTGGCAAGCATGCGGGCATCGTAGTTGCTTTCAATTACAATGTGGTTGGCCTGGCGCATATAGAAATCCACACGCGGAGTGATACAGCCAAGGTCCGTGGCTATGCATAGCTTAATGTCGCCGTGCTCAATGAAATAGCCCACATTGTCGGTGCCGTCGTGACTCACATCGAACGGAGTGACCTTGAATGAGCCTGCCTGAAAAGCGAACTCCTTATATATAGGGTGGTGATAGTCCTTGACACGCCGTGAAATGCTGTGGCGCCGCAAAAGTCCGGTGAGGGTTTTGGGCGTGCAGAAAATGGCCATATCTGGCCGCTTTTTCACCAGGGCGTAGACATATTTCACATGGTCCGTGTGATCGTGGGTGAGGAGAATCCCTTTAATGGCGCGCGGATTGATTCCGCGGCTGCGCAGGGTGTCGCGCACGGTATCCGCGTGCACTCCGGCGTCAATTAGAATGCCGCTGCTGTCATCGCCAAGGTAGATGCAATTGCCACTGCTGCCGCTGCCCATGGAGAAGAAGGTGAGCGAGGCGCGCTGCGGGGAAAAGTTGGAGCGGTCGAGTTCCATAGAATCAACAGTGGCCCGGGGGGCAGGCGGAGCATGGCGCTCCGCGTAGGAACGGATTGAGGGGTGCACCTCGAAGTCAATGACATCGGGCACCGGAGGCGTCAACGAGGCCGAGGGCTGAACAGAGTCGGAGTCCAAGTCAAAAAGGCTGGCCGTTAAATTGAACGCCTTTCGGCGCGAGCGGGAACTGTTAGGCTGTTTTGAAGGCATGGGCAGGGACTGTGTCAGCGGTATAGCAGGAAAATTGCGGGAATTTTATCAAAATCGGGGGTGTGGTGGCTCCACTTCTCTATGGTCATGCGGACCACGCGCTGCGATGGGCCGGTGAGGTCGGAGCACACACAGAGTTGCAGCCTGCGCGGCAGGGTACGGGCGAGTTCGGCAATGAGACGGTTGTTGCGGTATGGCGTCTCGATGAAAATCTGCGTCTGGTCCTCGCGCTCTATTCGGTTAACCATTTCGCGAAGTCGGCGCCCGCGGGCATCTGCCTCGTGGGGTAGATAACCCTCAAAGGCGAACTTCTGGCCATTGAATCCGGAGGCCATGAGCGAGAGCAGGATGCTCGAGGGACCCACAAGAGGCTCCACAGATAGACCGCGACGCAGAGCGGCATCCACGGCAAGAGCCCCCGGGTCGGCCACGGCGGGGCATCCGGCTTCGGACACCACGGCCACATCATAACCCTGAAGCATGGGGGCAAGCATTGCATCG
>JAMPBC010000053.1 GCA_023666905.1 Bacteroides sp.
GTCGACGGCCGCGGTGCCGTGACCGGCTCGCTTACCGATGGCGACGTGCGCCGTGCACTGCTTCGCGGCGTGGCCACAACCGATGCCGTGAGCCGCGCGGCCAACCCCCACTTCAAAGCCCTGACAGGCAAGGAGATTGACCTTGAAGCCCTGCGCGATTTCCGCCGCTCCGGCCTGCGGCTTGTGCCCCGCTTGAGCGCCGACGGCACGCTGATGGAGATTATCGACACGCGACTCACCCCCACCCGGCTCCCCCTGCAGGCCATTTTGATGGCCGGCGGCAAAGGGGAACGGCTCCGCCCGCTAACGCTCGCCACCCCCAAGCCGCTCCTTGAAATCGGTGGCCGCCCCATAATTGACCACAACATAGAAGCCTTGGCGCGAGCCGGCATCACGGATATTCATGTGACGGTTAACTATTTGGCAGAACAGCTCGAGGAGCACTTCAACACCCCGCGCCACGGCGTGACGGTGAACTGCGTGCGCGAGCCGCAGCCCCTCGGCACCATAGGCTCGGCCGCCCTGGTGCCCCTGCCCGACGAGGGGGCTACGCTTGTGATGAACTCCGACCTTCTCACCACCCTATCGTTCGAGGATATGTACCTGCACCACGCCGCGCAGCAAGCCGCGATTACCATTGCCGCCGTGCCCTACAACGTGTCCGTGCCCTACGCCATTCTCACCACCGATGCCCGGGGGAGCGTCACCGCCTTGGAGGAGAAACCAACCTACGCCTACTATGCCAACGCCGGCATCTACATCATTAACAACCGGCTGCTGCGTGAGCTCCCGGCTGACCGGCGCACCGACGCCACCGACCTGATTGAGCAAGCCATTGCCCAAGGCCTGGCGGTGAGCTACTTCCCCATTTCCGGAACGTGGATTGACATAGGTTCCCCCACCGACTTTGCCCACGCCCGCGAGCTGATGAGCCACCACCTCAGCTCCGCCCGCTGAAAACCCCTCGCTCCCTCCAAACGTTACTATTACCGAACCCCACATAACCACACACACCCATGGCTGACAGCAACTTCATTGACTACGTTAAAATCCACTGCCGCTCCGGCAAAGGCGGAGCCGGCTCACGCCACTTCCACCGCGCCAAATATGTGCCCAAAGGGGGCCCCGACGGAGGCGACGGAGGTCGCGGTGGCCACATAATTCTGCGGGGCGACGCCCAGATGTGGACCCTGCTGCCGCTGAAGTTCAACCGCCACCTCTTTGCCGGCAACGGCCAGAGCGGAGGCGCCGGCCGCAGCTCGGGCAAGGATGGCAATGACGTGATTGTCAACGTGCCGTGCGGCACCGTGGTGTTCGATGCCGAGACGGGCGAGTTTCTTGCCGAGGTCAACGAGCCGGGGCAGGAGGTGAAGCTGCTGCGCGGCGGTCGCGGAGGCCTGGGCAACTGGCACTTCAAGAGCGCCACCAACCGCACCCCGCGTTATGCCCAGCCGGGCGAACCCGCCATTGAGCGCACCATAATTCTGGAACTCAAGCTGCTGGCCGACGTGGGCCTTGTGGGATTTCCCAACGCCGGCAAGTCCACTCTGCTCTCGGCCATCTCGGCCGCCCGCCCCAAAATTGCCGACTACCCCTTCACCACCATGGAGCCGCAGCTGGGCATCGTTGCCTATCGCGACAACCGCTCCTTTGTGATGGCCGACATTCCCGGCATTATAGAGGGCGCCAGCGAGGGGCGCGGCCTGGGACTCCGCTTCCTGCGCCACATTGAGCGCAACGCCGTGCTGCTGTTCATGGTGCCGGCCGATGCCGACGATATCGCCGCCCAGTACCACATTTTGCTGCGCGAGCTGGAGCAGTTCAACCCCCAGCTCATGGACAAGCACCGCCTGTTGGCCATTTCCAAGAGCGACATGCTCGACGATGAACTCATTGCAGCCATAGAGCCCACGCTGCCGGCCGACCTGCCCCACGTGTTCATCTCGTCGGTGACCGGCATGGGCATAGACCGGCTCAAAGATATGCTTTGGGAAGCGGTGACGGATGTGGACAATCAGATTGCCACCCCCTCCATTACCCACCGCCCGCTCGACGGCCACCACCGTGTGCGCGAGGAGGACGAATTCATTTTCGACACTCCCGACGCACCTGCCGATGCCGACGAGGACTTTGACCAGGATATTGACTTCTCCGACTCCGACGAGTGGGACGATGAATACTTCGACCCCTCGTTCGACCCCGACAAATTCATCCCCGACGCCGACGACTAACCTCTTGCACAATTTTTCAGTTTTGGTGGGGGGCGGGGGATGAGGGTTAACAGAATTTAACTGTTGATTTAAGATTTTGGATTTTGTAATTAGCGGAATTTCAGCTAAGTTTGCCAAAAATTAGACAATATTAGCCGGCAACCGCATGGTTGACGGCCAACATTGCCACCACTTGCAATAAACCTACAACCATGAAATCCAGCGCATTATCACATCAATCGGCCCTAAGCCGCTACCTCCGCAGGGAAGGCCATGGCAAAACGCGCGCCCGGGATAAAAGGCCCGGAAACAGCATCACAACAATAAATTTAGAAAACAATTAAATTATTTATAAATTTCAACCAATCTATTAATTAACCAATTATTAACTCATGAGAAAAAATCTTACGTTTTTCTTAATGGCCATGTTGCTGCCCTTCTTCGCATCGGCTGCAAATATGGCTGTTCACAAGGAACGCGCAAGCAGCTACGGTAGCTACAACGTTACCGAGAACCGTCTTGCCATTCCTTGCGAAGCTTTCGGATTCAGCTCTCCCATGGACGGCTCTGAAAGCTACACAATTGGAACTTGGGTAAAACCCTCGAACGTCTATTCCAGCACCAAAGGCGTATTGGTGGCCCTCAGCCCTCAGGTTCACATGAACAATAACGGCAACTGGGTGATTATGTCCGATACCTCCGGTGCTCTTTCAGTTAACGGCCACGGAGGCGATAACGACCATGGCCTGGGAACTGTTGGCGCACTCAACAACCTCACATTCTCAAAAGGCGTTACCCTGAATGAGTGGAACTTCGTTGCCGTAACCGTTGACAACACCAATCTGAAATTTGCCGTTTACGTAAATGGCGAGCTCAGCGGCGAAAGCACCATGACTTCTGCCATGTACTTCCCCGCCAACCTTCAGAATGGTGGCGACGGTCCCGCTTACTTCAACGTGGGCGGACAGGGAATGAATGCCGACATTGACGAAGTTCACGCATTTAACCGCGCGCTTTCTGCCGATGAAGTCGCCGCCCTTTATACCAAAGGCGTAAATGGCATTGACGGCCTCACCGGTTACTTCACTTTCGATGAAGTGAGCGCCAAAGGTGCCGGATACTTCGACAACCTCGCCCCCAACGCTGCCACCGAATCAGAAGCCACTTTCAACAAGTGGGCCGGCATTTACATGTGGGGTGGTTGGATTAACGGTTCACAGACTCCCATCGAGGCTACTCTGGTGGAGGGTCGTGAAATCGCAGAACCCGCACCTTCGACTTACACTTTCCTGGTGCCTGCAACCGATGCGTTTGCCCAGGACGGCGTTGCTTCTGTTTACTTCCACGGCGTTGGCGAATACACGCCCTGGGCTGCCGGAACAACCAAGGAACTCGAAGAGGGCACCACAGTTAAGTTCTCGGCCGACCATGCTACCGGCTACATCATTGCCGGCGTAACCGTTGACGGTGTTGCCGTTGACCTCTCCGAGACTTCCACCGGCGTTAACGGAGAATTCCAAATCGTCTCCAACCTTACCGCCGACTCGTTCGTGTTCACCTGCACCCAGCTTGCTCCCGAGCCCGTTCCCGCCGAGGACCTCACCCTCACTTTCAACCGCACCGGCACCGATGCCGCATCAGTGGCTGTGAACGTTGCAGGTGTTGAAGGCGTAACCGCCACAATGGTTTCAACAAGCCAGGCTCTGAAGGGCACAGCCAACGCTGTCACTTCAGAAATTCTTTGCCCCGACAAGAACGGTAACGATGCCGCACGCCCCACAATGACCATGCTTTTCTGCATCAACGGCCTGCCCGCAGGCTATTCATTCGATGGCGTAGGCCTTGACATCCACGCCCTCAATGGTGGTGGTGGTTATCAGGATGGCGGCGTTGCCAACGGCGACCATATGGACCGTCAATGGAACGTGACCGTTGAAACCGGCGAAAGCGCTTCTGACCTCTTAACCCTCCAGACTCTCACCAACATTGACATCAACAAAGTTGGTGTAACCGATGGCAAAGTTCACAAAGTGTGGGACTTCGAAGCCACCCAGCCTGTTGCTGCAAGCAACCCCTTGTTCGTTAAGATTGCCATCCAGGGCGGCACCAACAACTCAGGTTGCTTCTTTGGTTTGAGCAGCATTGTGATCAAAGCTTGCGAAGCTACCGAACCCGAACCTCCCGTGCCCTCAACCTACACCTTCACCGTGCCGGCCGCTGACGCTTACGCCGAACAGGGCATTGAAACAGCCTTCTTCCACGTCCAAGGAGACTACCTGCCTTGGAAAGCCGGCGACGTTAAGGAGCTTGAACCCGGTACTGTAATCAAGACCACTATTCATGTTGCCGATGGCTACACCGTCAACTCCATGACCGTAGCCGGCCAGGAAGTGACTTTGACTCCCGCAAGCATTGACTTCAACGGCCAGTTCGAAATCAACTCCAACATCACTCCCGAGGATATTGTGTTCGACACCGAGAAAAATCTTACCAAATACAACTTCACTGTTCCCGATGCCGAGGACTTCCCCGGATCCAACATCACCGACCTTTACTTTACCGACGCTTCACATCAGGCTTCTTACCAGATTGGCGAGACCTACGAAGTTGAAGAGGGTACTGAAATTGTTGTAACCGGTTACTATGAAGGCGAGCTCTTCAAATCAGTAACTGTGAACGGTGTTACTTGCTCCGTTACTGACATGGATGGAGCATTCTCATTCCACTTTGTTGTGAATGCCGATGTTGACAAGAACTCGTTCGTGTTCACCATGCCCGAACCCGAAGCAACACTTGCCCTCAATGGTGAAGGCCAGTACATGCGCATACCTCACTCAGAAGAGTTTGACATTGCTGCCGGCGGCACTCAGACAGTCACTATCCGCGCCAAGGTGACCAGCGCCGCCAATGGCGGTATCATCTCTAACCGTTTCCGCAGCACCTCAAGCCCCGATGACTGCGCAGGTTATGACATCTACGCAAGCTTCAAGGATAACGCCCACGTGATCGGGTGGAACACCAACGTGAACGCCGGTTCCTGGAAAAACGTGCTCACAGGCAATTCAGCCACCGCCGCTCAGGCAGGTGAATGGCACTCCTACACTTGGGTGTTTAACGGTACCGATGGCATTATAACAATTTACATTGATGGTGTTCAGGCTGCTGCAAGCGCTTACGCAAACATGCGCACCATCATGTATAACCCCGTTGATCCTAAAGGTGACATCCTTGTTGGAGCCCGCTACAACACCGACGCTGTCCCCAATGTGGTCAACCTCGAACAGCTAACCGAAGGCGAGTTTGACGACCTCTACATCTACGCTGAGGCTCTCACTGCCGAAGAAGTGGCCGCCCTCAACAATGGCGTGGCTGCCGGCAAGACTATGCTGGCCGGTTACAATTTCACCGACGTCCAGAACAACGTTGTTAAGGACATCTCCGGCAATGGCCACGATGCTGAGCTCGTTGGCTTCACCGCTCCCGTTGCCAAGGTGACCATGACCATTGAGCAACCCGAACATGCCACCGTCACCGTGAAAGCCGGTGAGGAAACTCTTGAAAACGAGGCCAGCGTTGAAGCAGGCACCGAACTCACCGTTGCCGTTGCAGCTGAAGCAGGCTACACCGTTGCCAACATCACCGTTGACGGCCAGCCCATTGAAGGCAACACCTTCACCGCTCCCGAAGCCGACTTCACCGTATCGGCTACAGTTGCCGAAATCGAATATTGCGGCTACAACGGTTACACCACTCAAAGCGGTCGAATCCTCAACTCAATCAATGTTAATGGCACCGACATCAGCGCACCTGCACGTATATCGGCATGGAGCTGGAAACGCGACATCTACGTTGACCATTCGGCCGATGCCATCATAGTGGCTCAAGCCGGTTCCACGCTCACCATCACCTCATCAGGTAACGGTAACTGGATGCACACCTTCGTTTATGGTGACTTTGACCAAAACGGATGGAACGTTGATCCCGAATCAAAATCCATTAACGGCGACCTCCTTTGGTTCAACGTAATTGAAGCTCCGTTCGAATCTGACCAGTATTTCACCATGGATGGTAAACCTGTCAACACCGAAGCCGAAGAGCACAACAAAAACGTTGATGGCATGAACATTCAAATTCAGCTTCCCGCTGACCTTAAGCCCGGTGACTACCGCATGCGCTACAAACTTGACTGGGGTTCAAATGACCCCTGCGGTCACCCCAATGGCTCCAAAAACTCAATGACTGACAATGGCGGTGCCATCATTGACTTTACCCTTCGCGTTGCTGAAGCTCAAAGCACAACAGTGACTGTTGCTGTTGCCGAAGGTCAGAGTGAAATGGGTACAGTAAGCATTGAAGGCGTTGAAGGAAATTCAGTGGCCACTACCGGTGAGGTAACCATCAAAGCTGCAGCCAACACCAACAATGGCGCCAAGTTCATGAACTGGACCGTTAACGGCGAAGTTGTTTCAACTGAAGCTGACTACACCTTCACGCCCACTGAAGATGCCACTTACGTTGCCAACTTCGGTTGGACCATCAACTATCAGGCTTCAACCGACAATGGCAGCATTGAAGTTCTCAATGGCGACGCTGTTGTTGCAAGCGGCGACGCCGTAGCACCCGGTACCGTGGTGACCATCAATGTTACCCCCGCCGAAGGCAAACACCTTGAAAGCCTCACCGCCAACGGACGCACACTCACCGTAACCGACGGCACTGCCACCTACACTGTTAACGGCTACACCCAGATTTCCGCTACATTTGCCGCTCCTCTCCACTTCGTGAAGACTGTGACAGGTAACGGTGACGTTGAGCTCTGGACAAGCTACGATCGCTCTACATGGGCTCCTGCCGGTGAAATGGTTGAGGATGGCGCTGAGGTTAACAAGAACGGCCTCTACTACCTCTACGTAATGCCCGGCCAGGTTCAGGGAGACCGGTACGAAAGCATCGTGGCCTTCGAACTTGACCTCGGACATCAGACCATCACTAAGGATCAGCTTGACATTCTTGGCTACAAGTGCAAATATAACGACAAGCACATCCTTTATATGATGCAGGTTGGTAACACCGACGTTATTGTTAACTGTACATTCTCCAACGATGTTGCCGGTATTGCCGACATCCTGTTCGACGGCATTGAAGGCGAAACCGAATACTACAACCTCAATGGTGTTCGCGTTGACGCTGAAAATGTTCAAACAGGCTTCTACATTATCCGTCGCGGTAACGTAAGCAAGAAGGTTTACATCCAGAAATAAAAACCGGTAAGCTGCCCCGCAGGCAGCCAACCGAAACAGCGCGTGGGCGCGGGGAACTTCCCCCGCGCCCACTTATTTTCCCCGGGTCAGACAAGTCGGACGAGTCAGACATGTCAGACATGTCAGATATGTCCATCACCCCCAAAAAACAAACGGCTGCACCCACCATGGAGCGCAGCCGTGAATAAGAGTCCATTCGATAAGGAATGGACTCTAATAGTCGTTTAGAAGGGAGAGGGCGATGTCAGGAGTAGATGCGGGTGAGGGAGCGGTTGTAGGCTGAGGCGGAGAAGCGCTGCAGCGAGGTTTCCGCAATGGCCTGATGATTCCAGGTGTGTTTCATGGCTGCATCCAAAGCATGGCGCAGTTGCTCCACGTTGCCCGAGGGGAAGGTGATTCCGGAAGCGGCATCGATAAGCTCGGGGATGCCTCCAATTTCAGCGCCCACCACCGGGGTACCGGCACAGAGTGACTCGATGACGCTGTTGGGATTGTTTTCGTAACACTCAGAAGGGGTGACCGACAAAGTGGAACGGGACAGCAGGTTAACAACCTCGGGGCCTGAGAGCTGTCCGAGAAAACGGATGTTGGCACAATCGGCATAGCGACTGCGCAGTTCCGTGGCGAGCGGACCGTCGCCGGCTACGTTGAGCGTGTAAGGGAGTTTGGCAGCGGCCTCAAGGAGTGTTTCAACCCCTTTTTCGGGCGACAGACGCCCCACGTAGCAATAAGAGGGTTCGCGGGTAGCGGCATTGCCACCGTCAAGGAGCTCCCGGAAGCGGCGTGCCGATTCATCGGGCAGGAAATTGCAAAGCGTAAGGAGCTTCGCGGGCGGGAAGCCGCCCTGTTCCATTTTTCGGGCCATGAAGCCGCTGGGGCAGATAAAAGCATCGGTGATACGCGTGAGCAGCCGGGCATTCCAGCGCTCGGCCTCGAGGAAAGCCACAGCCGATGCCGCAAGCGAGCCCTTCATGCACCGGTTGGTGAGCACGGGGAGCTTGCCGCTGAAGCAGAGCTCACACGGCTTGCTTTGGCGCAAACAGGCGTAGGATGGGCAGAGAAGCTTATAGTCGTGAAGCGTCCACACCACCCGGGCACCGGCCCGGCGGGCCATGGCGGCCACCGCGGGCGAGATGTAGGAGTGAATGTTGTGGAGGTGCACAACGTCGGGGCGGAAATCCTTGAGCAGCCTGTCAAAGCAACGCTTCACATTGCCAAGGCCGAAAGTGCGGGCAGCAGCGCGGAGTTTGGCACTCGCTCCGCCGGCAAAACTCACCTCGGAGGGCCAGTAAGAGCTCCACTCATTGGGAAGATTCTCGGGATATTGCATGGCAAACACAGCCACCTCATGGCCCTGAGCGCGCAGCAACTGCTCGAGATTGAGCACACACACGCAATCGCCACCTCGGCGATAGTAGAACTTGTTGACGAGTAACACACGTTGCTTCATGCCACAAAGGTACGAAAAATTCCCCGACAGGACAACCTCTATAGGCTGCCATCTTCTTCTTGACACTTAGAGTCCATTCGATAAGGAATGTTAAAGCCGAGGCGATGGTAAATTTCATTACCGCCTATAGTACGTAACAAAATGTATGTGTGATGAATTAAAGTGCTGTCACAAGCGTTTCAATAAAATGGCTA
>JAMPBC010000054.1 GCA_023666905.1 Bacteroides sp.
GAGGAAAGTCCGGGCAACGCAGAGCGCCATATTTCTTAACGGGAAGCTATCGGTGACGGTAGAGTAGCGTGACAGAAAATAACCGCTGCCGCCGAGCCTCATGCTCAGGCAGTAAGGGTGAAAAGGTGAGGTAAGAGCTCACCGGGCAACATAGCGATATGCTGCGCCGCACGCCTTATGGGTTGCAAGGCCAAGTACACCGGCATTCAAGGGCTGCTCGTCCATTGTCGGGGGGTAGGCTGCTAAAGCCGGGTGGCAACATCTGGCTCAGATAAATGACGGAACGCTCCGATGTCCGCTGTCGGCAACGGCAGTGAGGCAAAAGGGGCCGACATAACCCGGCTTATCGTCCGGCTGTCTTTTTTTATTTTTCCGAGGACACAACCTCTTAACCTCTAACACGTAACCTCAAACATGATAATCAATTCCGCCCGATTCGTTATAAGCAACAGTGATGTGGCCAAGTGTCCCGCCGATGCCCGACATGAATATGCTTTCATTGGCCGCTCCAATGTTGGCAAATCGTCGCTCATAAACATGCTCACCGGCAACAAAAAACTTGCCATGACCTCATCGACCCCTGGCAAGACCATGCTCATAAACCATTTTTTGGTCAATAACAGCTGGTACATTGTCGACCTGCCCGGCTATGGCTACGCCCAACGCAACAAGGAGAGCCGCGAAGCGCTTCAAAAAATAATCGAGGGCTACATCCTGAATCGCCCCCAGATGACCAATCTCTTTGTGCTTATTGACTCGCGTCACGCTCCCCAGAAGATTGATCTCGAGTTTTTCAGGTGGCTTGGAGAGAATGCTATCCCGTTCAGCATTGTGTTTACCAAGTCCGACAAGATTGGACGAGAAGTGTGCAAGCGCAATGTCGAGGCCTATTGCTCAACTCTGCTTGAGGAGTGGGAGGAATTGCCCCCCGTATTTGTTACCTCGGCTGCAAAAGGAGAGGGACGCGAAAATTTGCTCGACTACATTGAGCAGCTCAACAAGCTCCCGCTTGATTAACCGTTGCTGCGTGAGATATTGGCTAAACTTTTTTTCATCCGGGTTGTTTGATAAATAAAAACTTAACCAAACAAACTGCACAGATATGGAAGAGAAAAAGAAAAAATGTTGCGCAACCAAGAAAACAACCGTTTCCGCCGATGCAATAGATGAATATCCCGGAGTTGCCGTGAACAAGGCCGATGATGGAAAGGTTGACAAAAAGCTTGTGAAAGAGCGCACATGCACCCTTAACAACAACCCGCGCACCGACGAATAATGCAAATCAACAAAATAGTAAAGGCTCCGAATCGTTCGGGGCTTTTTTTATGAAAGGGGTTTACTTTATTGGATGAATGTGGAGGTGCTTTGAGAAAAAATCCGTAATTTTGCATCTCTAAAACAAACCGTATGGGATTTTTTAAAAAATTATTCGCGAAAGAAAAGAAAGAGACACTGGATAAAGGTCTGGAACGTACCAAGCGAGGTGTCTTCGACAAAATATCTCGAGCCCTTGTGGGCAAGAAAACCATTGACGATGATTTCCTTGACAGCCTTGAGGAAATTTTCATCACCTCGGACATGGGCATTGATACCACTCTGAAAATTATCGACCGTCTGCAAAAAAGCGTGGCGCGCGATAAATATGTGTCAACATCGGAACTTAACGACCGTCTTGTCGAGGAAATTACCCAGCTGCTATCGGAAACCGACAATGACAACCAGCTTGATGATTTCCAAGTGCCCGCTGACCATAAGCCTCATGTGGTGATGGTGGTTGGTGTTAACGGTGTTGGGAAAACCACCACCATTGGCAAGCTTGCCGCCCAATATAAAAAAGCCGGTAACAAGGTGATGCTTGGAGCAGCCGACACATTCCGCGCCGCAGCCATTGAGCAGCTTGACGAGTGGGCCCGCCGTGCCGATGTGCCCATTGTGAAACAACAGCAGGGGTCCGACCCCGCCTCTGTGGCTTTCGACACCTTGCAGAGTGCCAAGGCTGCAGGAGTTGACGTGGTGCTCATTGACACCGCCGGACGCTTGCACAACAAGAAAGGACTCATGGACGAGCTCACCAAAATAAAGAAAGTGATGCAGAAAGTGGTGCCCGATGCACCTCACGAAGTTCTCCTTGTTCTTGACGGAAGCACCGGGCAAAACGCCTTTGAGCAAGCCCGCCAGTTTGTGGCTGCCACACAAGTCAACGAACTTGCCATTACAAAGCTTGATGGTACTGCCAAAGGGGGCGTGGTGATTGGCATCAGCGACCAATTCAAAATACCTGTGCGTTACATTGGTCTCGGTGAAAAAATCGAAGACCTTCAGGTGTTTGATAAAAAAGAATTTGTGGAATCGCTTTTTGGTAAGAGATAATGGCTCGGAAAAGGGTGAATGTTATTTCGCTTGGATGCTCAAAGAACCTTGTTGACACCGAGCGATTGATGAGCATGCTGTGCGAAGCCGGCTTTGACACTCTGTTCGAGCAACCTGTTTCCCAAGGCCCTTTTGACCACGTGGTTATAAACACCTGCGGTTTTATTGGCGATGCCAAGGAGGAATCAATCAACACCATTCTGGAATGGATTGAAGCCAAACGCTCCGGCCAGGTCGGAACTCTGAGAGTTATGGGGTGCCTTTCGCAACGATATGCTCAGGAGCTTCCTGCCGAAATACCCGAAGTAGATGCATGGTATGGTAAGCTCAATTGGGCTAAGATTGTTGCCGACATTGCTCCTGAAGCTGTCGTTGAACCATCTTCATCGCGTCAGCTCACCACCCCTCAACATCATGCATATCTTAAAATAGCCGAGGGCTGTAACCGGTTCTGCGCTTTCTGTGCCATTCCTCTCATCACGGGCCGCTTCACCTCGCGCCCGATTGAAGATATTGTCATAGAGGTTAAAGAGCTTGTTGCCAAGGGTGTTAAAGAGCTCAATGTCATTGCTCAGGAGCTGACTTCGTATGGTGTGGATCTCTACGGACATCGTGCACTTGGCGAACTCATCGATGCCATAGCCGCTGTGGATGGTGTGGAATGGATTCGCCTGCACTATGCTTATCCGGCCGATTTCCCCGACGATTTGCTCGATGCTATGGCACGAAATCCCAAGGTGTGCCGCTATATTGACATTGCGTTACAGCATATTTCCGATAACGTGCTTTCAAACATGCGCCGCCACATTGATTCAGCGCAAACGCGCAAGCTGTTGCAGCGAATCCGTAGCCGAGTCCCCGGTATCCACATCCGCACCACTCTCATGGTGGGCTTTCCCGGTGAGGGCGACAAGGAGTTTGCCGAGCTCATGGACTTTGTGCGCGAGCAGCGCTTTGAGCGCATGGGTGCGTTTGCCTACTGTGAGGAGGAGGACACCTACGCTGCCCGCAACTTCTCTGACGACATTCCCGAAGAGGTAAAGAAGAACCGTCTGGACAGCCTGATGGAGCTTCAGGAAGAAATTGCGCTGGAGCATCAACAGGCCAAGGTGGGCAGCGTTATGAAAGTGATGATTGACCGTGAGGAGGAGGACTACTATGTTGGACGCACCGAGTTCGATTCGCCCGACGTTGACCCTGAAGTGTTGGTGGAGAAATCCGTTGCTCTTGCGCCGGGAGAGTTCTGCAATGTTAAGATTATCGAGGCAATGCCTTTTGAACTGATTGGACAAGTAACCGAATAACCCCCTTAGGATAATGGCAACTGAACAACCCTTATTTAATGAAGCGCTGAGCTTGGCTGTGGGCAAATGTCTGGAGCGTTCGCTCCCATTTGCCGTTGTGTTCAAGCCCGGGAGTTGCCATGCCGAATTTTATGCCGACTCTGCCGTTTCCGAGGTTTCAGAAACGTTGCCTGAAGAAGAGTGTTTTGTTGTGGCCCGTTGGGGATTGGACAATGCCCGGCATCCGTTTGCAATAAGGGCTCATTACACCGAGGAGCGGTTGATTGAGGATTCTTCATCCTCAACCGGGCGTTTTATCCCCGAAGCTGAAACATGCCCGTCAACTTCCCGTTCAAGTCACACAAAGGCTGTTCGCACGGTCGTTGAGCAACTTGGCTCAGCTGAGGGCAAGGTGGTTGTTTCAAGAGTGGAGAACGTAGATTCCGAGCGGAGCCCTGTTGAGGTTGCTGAAGATTATTTTCTCCGGTTCCCCACCTGTTTCCGAGCCATGTACCTTGTGCCTGGTCTCGGACTGTGGATTGTTGCCACTCCGGAGATTTTGCTTGATTATGACAATAACCGAGGTCAACTCCGAACCATGTCATTGGCCGGGACGAGAGCTGATTTCGCAACTCCTTGGGATGAGAAAAATCTTCGCGAACACCAACTGGTTACCGATTACATAGAGCGCACTCTCACCTCTTTCAATCTACCTGTTCAAACCGGACCGTTGACCAACCTACGTTTTGGCTCCATTGAGCACTTGTGTAACCACATCACTGCTTCCGGCCATGTCAACCCTCTTGAGGTGGCGCTGAAACTTAGTCCTACACCGGCCGTTTGCGGTTGGCCACGGGAAGCTGCTTTTGGACTTATAAGCGAGGTGGAGAATCACAGCCGCCTCTGTTATGGCGGATTCATTGGAACATTGTCCGGTGAGTCGGCCTTGTTTTATGTGAATTTACGCTGCTGCCGGGTGTGTGCCAATGGCACCGGAAGCTTCACCTACAGCCTTTTTGCCGGCGGCGGAATCAACAATATGTCAAACCCACACGATGAATGGGCCGAGACGGAACAGAAAATGCAAGCACTTAAAAACCTTGTGTGCCATTCTGTTGCGGAGCCATGCATCAATTAATCCAATTGAAAATAACAAGATGACTGAAGAAGAAAAGGAAGAAAAAGAAACCGACTTGGAAACCGCAGAGACCAATGAAACCTCCAATCATAATCCCTGGAGGGTAGTCGTTATAATTCTCTCTGCCTTGGTGGTGTTGATTGGCCTTTCTTTCCTGCCGTTTGAAAAACTGACCAACGGCAAGATAAGTGATTTTAATCTGTTGGGTGAAATAATGGAACGAATTGATTCCGATTCCACTGAAATATCCGATGGAACAGAACTCATTGACCCGGCTCTCCAGGAAGCTATGCTCGATACACGTGCAATCGATACCGCCGGTGTTGCCGAAGGTGAGGCTCCGCTCATTGCCGTGCTCCCGTCGCGACAGGGTGCCGACATGGTGCTTGAGGACTATACTGAGGCCGGACAGGGACTGAAACGTATGCGTCAGTCGATTGCTCAGGGAGGTGTGACCCGTGTAGCAGTTATTGGCGACAGCTACATTGAGGGCGACATTTTCACCCAGGACCTCCGCGAAATGTTGCAAACCCAGTATGGTGGTTCCGGTGTGGGCTACGTCAACATGCATTCCGATTTCCCCGGATTCCGTCGCAGTGTAAAGCAGGGTGGCAAGGGGTGGACCGAATATGCCGCCAACAAATCCGCCGAGAAGCGTTACACCGGCCTGTCGCAGCATTACTTCACGTCAACAGCTAATTCCACGGCATCATACAAAGGCACGGATGCACTTCCGCATCTTGACAGCTGGGACAACTCTCAGTTCCTTTTCATTTCGCCAAAAAACTCTGTGATTAAGGTTAAAACCGGCGAAGGCGAATGGGTTACGCACAACATCACCGGTTCTCCTGAAGTACAGGCCATTACTGTTAACGGACCCACAAACAATTTTGAAATTTCCACATCGTCGCCTTCAATTATAGGCCTTGGCGCATGGATGTACGGCAGCAAGGGTGTGACGGTCGATTGCATGTCATCGCGAGGTTTCTCCGGCCTGACGTTGAACAATGTAAGTGGTGAATTGTCAAATCAGATGTCCAAGTTTGTGGACTATGACCTCATTGTGCTTGAGTTCGGTATCAATGCCATGTCGGCCAAGCAGAAAGACTTCTCGGTTTATTCCAACCGCATGGTCGACGTGATTAAGCACGTTCGTGAATGTTTCCCGAATGCCGACATTATTATGATGGGAATTGGCGACCGTGGTGAAAAGAAAGCCGGCGAAGTTCACTCCATGGCCTCTGCCCCTTACATGGTCAATGCCCAGCGTGATGCAGCCCGCCGCGCACGCTGTCTGTTCTACGACACCCGCGAGTCAATGGGTGGCCAGGATGCAATTGTTAGCTGGGTTGGCGACGGATTGGCCAACAAAGATTACATACATCTAACCCACAAGGGTGGTCGAAAACTTGCCGAACCCTTCTTCAAAGCAATCAAAGCTGACATCGATAAATGAAATTCCTCCGAAAAACACTGATTCTTTCCGCCGCCACGTTGCTTGCGTGCGTCTCCGCGGTGGCTTCGGCACAGTCGTTTGACGGCACTGTGGTGAGCCTGGAGATTGACGATGAGAGCGAGGTAAGGGAGGATTCCGTGGTTATTGAAGGATGGGAATTTGAGGATTTTGAGGTAAAGGTGCCCCGTTTTGTGAAGCTCAACAGCAATCACATTAACATGAACGGAGCCAACTGGGATGATCTCAAAAAACGGTTGGCTAACCACGACAATGTGCCATTCTCCATTGTGCACATTGGCGACAGTCACCTGCAGGCCGACATCTCCACCGGCTACGTGCGCCAGCAAATGCAGTTCGATTATGGCGACGCCGGCCGCGGGCTTGTGGTGCCGCTCAAACTCGGACGTACAAACGAGCCTGTCGACTATTTTTTCAAAAGCGACAATTCTTGGCAGCCATTGAAGTTTATGAGCGCCCACTGGCCCCGTACAATGGGATTTACCGGAGTGTCGCTGAAAACATCGTCGCCCACCGTAAACATAAACATTGGTAGCCGTGTCACTGACACATACAGCACATTTTCCGATGTTGTGCTTTATCATAAAGGCGACTTGAGCATCTCCAAAGTTACGCTTGACAACGGTGAGGTTATCGACAATCCCGCCGTGAATTATTTCAGCGGAGTAACCCGGCTCATGCTTCCCAAGGCAACCGGCAATGTCACCATTACGTTTGTACCCGAAGGTGACTTTTTGCTTTTCGGCGCCTACCTTTCCGGCAATCGTCCGGGGGTGTACTACAACGTCATAGGTAATAACGGTGCCACCTACAATTCCTATAATCGCGTGCCGCGTATGGGAGCGGGTGTTGCCTCCATGCATCCCGATTTGGTTATTGTTTCACTTGGAACCAACGAGGCGTTCGGCAATGTGAGCGAGCCGAGAATGATCGATGCCATTGATAAACTGGTGAGCGAAATAAAGCGCACCAACCCCAATGCCAGCATACTGCTCACCACTCCCATGGAATGTCAGCGGCGGTCCGGTCGCGGCTACGTTATTAACCACAATGTGAAAACCATCCGCAACATTATAATGCAATACGGCAAAGACCATCACATACCGGTTTATGACTGGTATTCCATTGCCGGCGGCGACAATGCCTCCACCAAATGGATTGGCGAGGGTTTATATGGCGGCGACCGTATTCACCACACGGTGAAAGGTTACAAACTTCAGGGCTTTATGCTCTACGATGCCCTGACAAAAGCTTTGAATTAGAAAAGAATCATTTTATTACACGCACATAACACTCAGAATGTTACCACTCTCAATCAACACCGATAAATTACTTACATTGTTGCAGTTCGACAAGGCCAATCCGCTTCTGTTCAATTCCGGATTGTTTCTGCTGCTCTTCTGCGGATTCATTGTGATTTATCAGCTTATGAGGAAATATCACATTGCCAAAATGATTTTTGTGATACTTTTCTCCCTTTATTTCTACTATAAGTCATCGGCCGAATACTGCTTCATTTTGCTGGGCGTATGTGTCAGCGACTATCTGTTGGGACTGTTAATGGGCGAGTGCCACAAGAATTGGCAGCGCCGTGGAGTGGTTTGGATCAACGTGTTGATGAATGTGGGGATGCTTGTATATTTCAAGTATCTGAATTTGATTTTTGAAACCATTTGCAATTTCGCTTCACGTGATTTTGACGCGTTCGATATTATTCTTCCCGCCGGTATATCCTTCTTCACCTTCCGCTCCATAAGCTATATTGTCGACATTTACCGCCGGGAAATAGAGCCGTGTCGCGACTTTCTGGCCTATACGTTTTATCTTACGTTCTTCCCTCCGCTGCTTGCCGGCCCTGTTGTGAGAGCCAAAGATATGCTACCGCAAGTAACTCAGAATCCGGAGGCAACCCGCCCAATGGTAGCCGAAGGTTTGTTCTTGATAATGTGCGGACTGGTTAAAAAAGTTGTAGTGGCCGATTTTATCAGTCAGAATTTCGTAGACCGTATTTTTGATAATCCTGCTCTATATTCAGGCTTTGAGAATCTAATGGGTATGTATGGCTTCCTCATACAGTTGTACTGCGATTTTTCGGGCTATTCCGATATGGCCATAGGCATTGCCCTGTTGCTTGGTTTCCGCTTCCTTGATAACTTCCGGGCTCCGTTCAAAGCTCAAAATCCTACTGAGTTCTGGCATCGCTGGCACATTTCACTCTCATCGTGGCTAAGAGATTATATTTACATCCCTCTGGGCGGGAACCGCTGCGGCAAGCTTCGCCATCACTCCAATCTTATGACCACAATGGTGGTTGGAGGTTTGTGGCACGGAGCTTCATGGATGTATTTGATTTGGGGCGCATTGCAAGGTGTTTTCCTTGTAGGTCACAAAGTGATGTTTGGCGGGCGGAAAAAGAAGGCGTCCGACGCCCCTCGCTGGAGGGTGGTGCTCAATGTATTCCTTACCTTCAACCTCCTTGCAATCAGCTTTGTGTTTTTCAGGGCACGTTCTCTTGACGTGGTGCGCGACATGGCCACGCAGATTTTCACCAACTTCCATCCCGGAGTAATCCCCCAGTTTGTGAGCGGTTATCTGATGATTGTGTTGTTGATGGTCGGTGCTCTTGTGTTGCATTTTCTTCCCACGCACTGGTCGGAAAAAACACGCAAGCGCTATGAAGCGATGCCTCTCATTGTACAGGGCTTGATTCTCGCCATTGTTATATTCATTGTAATTCAGGCCCGTCAGAGCGACATTATGCCTTTCATCTACTTCCAGTATTAGAGTCCATTCGATAAGGAATGTTAAAGCCGGGG
>JAMPBC010000055.1 GCA_023666905.1 Bacteroides sp.
TGCTCAATGATAGTCCGCCCCAGCTTTAACATTCCTTATCGAATGGACTCTAAAACTCACCGGGGACTTCCCAAACTGTTCACAACAGAAGCAAGAGTGTTAAAATCAGGGATTGCAACATTGGAGTAGGCTTGGACTATCGTGCCCGAAGCATCAATAATGTACAATCGCGGAACTCCGGCGGTGGCGAAAAGGTGGTAGACTGATTTGTCAACCGGCACAATGTAAGGCAATGAAAGCTGCCGGTAGTTCCAATAGGAGGCGACTTCAATGTCGGACGCCGGTTCCCGGCTCACACACAGCAGCGGAAAATCGGGGAGTGCCGCATGGAGTTTATCAATTTCAGGGAGCAGGCGCTGACAATCGGGACAATTTACTGAAAAGAAAAGCAGTCCCCAAGGCGCGCCGGAATAGTCGGTTGACTGAATGGTCAATCCGTTTGTCAGCCCAAGGGTGAACGTGGGAACTCGGTCGCCCGTGCCGACATGCTCTATGATTTCAGGAACATCATCGTTGATGCAGCTTGCAAGACCAATCAACAGGGTGAAAAGCAGTGTCCTACACATTGCGTAACATTTCAAGAGCTTCACTGCGCGAGGCGTCAATAAGTTCAAGATGGTGAGCATCGCTGTTCACAATCAGCGTAACGCCTGCATTTTTAAGGCGACCCCACAAACGCTCATGTGGGAAGAATCGGCCGAAGCGGGCTCGTGACTTGGTGTTGATTTCCACCACCACGCCACTCGCTATAATTGCGTCAAACACCTCATTCAACCTCTTTTCATACCACGCTTCGTGTTCAATTCCCGGCCGACACTGAGAGGCATTATGGCTTATTTTGTCAAAGTGGCCAATGATGTCGAAACCTCCGGCGGCAATCATGTCAAGCGTCTGGTCATAGAACGTGTTCACCACGTATTCAATGTCGCCGCCGAATTTGGACTCCAACTTCTGTTTGAATCCCTCCACACTTCCGTCAACATCCACAGCCTCGCCCCGTTTGGTTGGGATAAAGTGAATGGAGCCAATGCGGTAGTCCAGCGGAAGAGCGTTGAAATAAGGATTGGAAGGACCCCAATGCGGGCCCAGATAATCAATTTCCAGGGCGCTATAAAACCGGACCTTGTCGCCATATAGGGTGTTAAGTCGCTTCATTTCAGCAAGATATGCATCCATGCATTCGCTCTTCATGTTGCAGGGCGACTCAACTGGCACGGGCGAATGTGGCGAAAAGCCCCAATGCCGGAATCCGGCAGCGCTCACGGCCTCGGCAAACCGGGCCATGGTGGCGCGGCCGTCGCAAAACTGGGTGTGAGAGTGGAAGTTGTACCGGTCCGTGGATTGAGCTATTTTCTTGAAATCAATCATAGTTCAGTTCAAAAGCATTGGCCGGTTTCTTTTTGAGGAAGAAAAAGAGTCCGGTGACAATCACGGCTGTCACTGAGCCGGCAAACACTGCAACCGGCTGGTCAAGTCCAAAGCCCTCGGGCATCGGGGCCGAGAGCAAGTAGCTCACAGCCACAACGGTCATAAAGAAAGCCGGGACAAACGAAATGACATAAAATTTTGTTTTGCGGGAAAGATACACAGTCACGGCCCAAAGTGTTACCATGGCAAGTGTTTGATTGCACCACGCGAAATATCGCCATAGCACATTGAAATCCATCATCATTATGGCGGCGGTTAGAACGAACACAGGTACTGCAACGGCCAGTCGCTTCCACAAGCTTGCCTGCTCGAAGCCAAGCATGTCGGCAAGTGACAGGCGCGCGCTTCGCAGGGCGGTGTCGCCTGTGGTTATTGGGGCGGCAATCACGCCAAGCACTGCGAGGAAGCCGCCGAAAGCACCGAGCCAACTGAACGAAACGTCATGGACCAGAGTCCCTGCCGTGTGTCCCGGAGTTGAAAGGTATTCACCCAACTGTTCATATCCACCTGTAAAGGCCACTGCGGCAGCTGCCCAAATCAAGGCAACGATTCCCTCGGCAACCATGGCGCCATAAAAAATGGGACGCGCAAGCTTCTCATTGGTCAAACAGCGAGCCATCATGGGCGACTGGGTGGCGTGGAAACCGGATATAGCACCGCAGGCAATGCTCACGAACATCATGGGAAACACCGGAAGTCCTTGCGCATTATGGCTTTCAAATCCGGAACCGAAGCTTACCGGAATGGTGACATCGCCAAAGAACAGCACGGCCATGATGCCGGCAGCCATAAACAGCAACGCGAACCCGAAAAGAGGGTAGAGACTGCCTATAAGCTTGTCGATTGGGAGCAGGGTGGCAAGCATATAGTAAATGAAAATGGCTACAATCCAGAAAGTGACGTTGAGATTATCGGGAGTCATGGCGGCCAAAAGTCCTGCCGGAGTGACCACAAACACGGCTGCTACGAGCATGAGAAGCAGCACTGAAAAAACGCGGGTGAAATTCATCACACCTTTGCCAAGTTGCTTGCCCACAATTTCGGGCAGCGAGCGGCCACCCATGCGCACGGAAATCACACCCGAGCAAAAATCGTGAACACCACCGGCAAAAATGGTTCCCATGGCAATCCACAGGAATGCGGCCGGACCAAACATAATGCCCATAATGGCGCCGAAAATGGGCCCGAGGCCGGCTATGTTCAGAAATTGGATTAAAAATACGCGCCACGGAGCCATAGGACGGTAGTCAATGTCGTCGCGCATGGTGTTGCATGGCATTTCGCGCGAAGAATCGGTGGCAAGCACGCGGTCAACGAATGTTCCATAAATGAAATATCCAACCACGAGCACCACAAGAGAAATGAGGAAAGCTGTCATTTATTTGTCATTACAAGATTTATGTTCTAAAAATTGGTTTGTTGCAAAATGTCAGGGGCGGAGCTCTCCGGCTAATCAAAGGCCGGTGTTGCGCATCTCGGCCTTTATCACATCGTTTTGCAGGTGGCGCAACTGAATGCGAAGTTGTTCCAGTTCCACCTCTTCATTGCGAATTTCATCGGCAACGCTGCTGTCGCCGGCCGCGTATTTCCTGCGAAGAACCTTAAGTGCCTCGGTGCGATTAGTGAAATCGTCAATCTCCTGAAGATAGCCCTCCATCATTTCGCTTGCTTCGGGCTCGGTGAAGTCGGAAAGCGAATGAAGCACGCGGCCGTCGGGCATAGCCAAGGCAAAGGCCACCGATGAGGACGTTTCATTGCCTTGTGGGCGATTTACGTTTTTGATGGCATTGAGCACTGAAGCATAATCTTTGCCCGGTTGCTGTGTGGCTTTTATTGACGTGATGCGGGCGCGGTCCACAAGGTCGGGAGTTCCGTCAACGGGATAATTGTCGCGCAAATCCTGAGGAACGAACACATAGATTGTCACGGAATCAGGAATGAGGTTGCGGTCGGTGGCCCACCAACCCGCTCCGGTGGCATCGTCAATGGCCAGCAGATAGTCATCCATGGGCGAGTTGTAAGGCATGCCCAGATTCTGAGGATTGAGGTAGCGGTCACCGTCGTTGCGTGTGATGTAAATGTCGTATCCACCGAGCGAGCCTTCGCCATCGCTTGCATAGTAGAGTGTTATGCCATCGGAAAGTAGAAACGGATAATTGGCGTTGCCTCCAAGGGGCAGATTGGAGCCGAGTGAATGGGGCGTTTCCCAGGTGCCGTCGGCCAAATGGTTTGACTCCACAACGTTGACGTTGCCATTAGCCTCGGTCTGTCCCCACATCATTCGCTCGCCGTTTTCGCTCACATACACCGTGGTGTTGGCGGCGCTTTTCAAATCTTTGGGAAGTACTGATGTGGAGGCAACGCTGCCTGTTGAGGGTGAAATGCGGTAGGCTTTGAAAAATTCATCACGCGGCACCACTATGGAATCTATTATCTGCACCTTTTCCACGCGGTCGAGCATGGTCCGGGCCAAGTTGACTTTGTCAATCACCTCCTGGGCCAACGCGTGCTCGGCCGACTCGGTGTTGTGTTTCGAGGCCAAATATTTTTCAGCTCGCTCCTGAGCTTTGTCAAACTGATAGTCCTCGAATTCCACCAAGGCCAGCCAGGGTTGCGCATCGTTTCCGCCCCGGCTCAGATAGCCCATGGCGCGTTTGTTTAATCCGGCCTCGTACAAAGCCCGCCCCGCCTGCAGGTTCAATGATGTGTTTGTTGGGGCTTTATTGGCCGCTAATGCAAGAGAATCGGCTTTGCCGGTGGCAGCCACTGCTGAAAATGCAGCGGCTACATATATCGAAGCACACAAAACGAAAGTTGCAAATTTCATACTTCTTATTTTAAGAGTTTGTTAAACAACAAATTCAAAAATCAACCTCCGAACATGCACAAGCGCGCGATTTCGGTAGATTAGTACAAAATTACGCTTTTCACAGCCTATGGCCAAGTGATTTAACTTTTTTTTTGCCGCTGCGGACCTCGATGGTGCGCATTTGCCCCCTATGAAAGGCACGAAGCCTCTTGTGCTTGGCGGGTGTGCTTCAGCTGGCGACGGATGTCGTTGAAAATATCGTCAATCGAGCCGGAACCTTTCACGCCGTGATATTTGCCTTGCTTTATGTAATACTCACGCAGCGGTGCTGTCTGGGCATTGTAAACGTTGAGTCGTTCGTTGATGGTTTCAAGGTTGTCGTCGGAGCGTCCGCTCTCCTCACCGCGTTTCAGCAGGCGGTCAATGAGTTCCTTGTCGTCAACTTCAAGCCCCACCACTGCATCCACCTTTGCGCCACGCCGTTCCAGCATTTCGTTGAGGGTGTCGGCCTGATGGATTGTGCGGGGGAAACCATCGAAAATAACACCGTTGGCTGTGGCGGGATTGCTGTCGAGTGTGTTTTCAAGAATTTCAATCATCAACTCATCGGGAATGAGATGTCCTTTGGAAATATACTCGTTGGCCACCTTGCCTAGAGCTGTTTCACGTGCAATGTGGTCGCGCAGAAGCTCTCCGGTGGAGATGTGGTACAGTCCGTATTCATCAATTAAGCGTGCGCTTTGTGTACCCTTTCCACTACCCGGCGCACCAAATACCACTAAGTTGTACATATCTGAATTTCAGTTAAGTGTCAATTTTTCATAATGAGCGGAGCATAGTATTGGCTAACAATGTCCGCTTTATTTCATAACAAACGAAACAACCCAAAAGTTGCGGCAAGGGCCGCTAAGAAAAGCAATTAATTGTCGTGCTCGGGCGAGAGAACCCAAATGTCGGGCAGATTGCGGGCAAGGCCGTCAATGTCAAGGCCATATCCAATTATGAAATCGGTGGGAATTTCAAAGCCCACGTAATCGGGATTCACGGGAGCTTTCAGGGCCTCGGGCTTGAACAGCAGGGTGGCTATTTTCACTTCAGCCGGGCCTTTGGCCTTAAGGTCGTTGACAAGGCGGTGGATTGTTTTGCCGGTGTCAACAATATCCTCAATCACAATCACCGTTCGACCTTTAATGTCGTCAGAAAGTCCCAAAACCTCTTTCACCACGCCGGTGCTTTGGGTGCCTTCATAACTTTTCAGGCGGATAAACGTTATTTCTGCATCGGGAAGGTCGACTGACCGAAACAGGTCGGATGCAAACGGAAAGGCGCCGTTGAGCACGCAAATAAACAGCGGTTTCTTTCCGCGACATTCTTCGGTGATTTGTTCGCCAAGACGCTTCACTCGTGCCTGAATTTTGTCACTTTCAAGGTAGGGCACAAATGAAAGTCCCTTATATGATACTTGTTTCATCGAAAAAACTGTTTTTTGACTTTAATTGCGCAAAATTACAAAAAATTCTCGCTCGGTGAAAAAAAGATTTTATAATTTTGTAATCCGTATTGGCCCCGATACCCGGAGCTTTTATTTTCATGTGAACACCATCTGCGCCAATGAAACTTTTCAATACTGACGACATACATGCCATTGAGCAACATACCTTTCAAACCGACTCCCTGACCTCGCTTTCACTCACCGACCGAGTGGGAGAGATGGTGGCCGGTGAGATAGCCTCGCGCTTCCGCCCCACCAAACGCACCGTTGTGTTTGCCGGACCGGGTGGCAACGGTGCCGATGCTCTGATTGCTGCCTTTCATCTTTTTGAGCTGGGATTCAAGCCATTGGTTTATCTGTTCAATATCGGCGGCAATTCATTGAAGTCTGATTGCAAGATGTGCCGTGACATGATTGTGTCCAAGGCTCCCGACATGGAGTTGATTCAAATCACAAAAACCTTCAATATTCCTGACCTTTCGGCTTCCGATCTGGTTATAGACGGACTGTTCGGTTCGGGTCTGCGTGAGCCGCTCACCGGCGGCTTTATGTCGCTGGTGCGTTACATCAATGAGTCAGAGGCCCACGTGGTGTCCATTGATGTTCCCAGCGGATTGTTCGGCGATTGGAATCTCCAGAACCGGGAGCGCAACATGATTCACGCCAAGCTCACCCTGGCTGTGCAATTCCCCCGGATATCCTTTTTCTTCTCCGACAATGCCGATGTTGTGGGACAATGGAAGGTTCTTGACGTGGGCTTGAGCCATGAGGCGATTGAAAAAACAAAAACAAATTTTCATCTCATAGAGGGAGCTGAAATTAAAAGTCTGCTTAAACCCAGGAAGCAATTCTGCTCCAAAGCCGATTTTGGCAGCGGGCTGCTTGTAGCCGGCCGCTACGGAATGGTTGGCGCATCAGTGCTTGCGGCTCGCGGTGCGCTCCGTTCGGGAATTGGAAAGCTCACCGTTTACGGTCCGCAGTGCTCGTTTCAAATTGTTCAAGCGGCCGTTCCCGAAGCTTTATTTGAAGGCGACTCCGACAAATTCCGCATTTCGGAAGTGGTGCCCGAGCATGATTATTCGGCCATTGGTGTAGGCCCGGGCATTGGCACTTCGGAAATAACTGTTGCCGCAGTGGAGGCTCTGTTGCAGCGTTCGCGAAAGCCATTGGTTATTGATGCCGATGCCCTGAACTGCATTGCACGCCGCCCCTCCATGCTCGACAAAATCCCAAAACTTTCAGTCCTCACTCCGCATGCAGCTGAGTTCGACCGCATTTTTGGCGAACACACTTCGGATGAGACCCGTCTGCTCAAAGCTCTGGAGGTTTCAAGCCGTTACACCATTTTGATTCTGCTCAAGGGTCATTATACCAAGCTTGTGCGACCCGACGGAAAGGTGTACATCAACAGTTCCGGTTCGCCCGCCATGGCTACAGCCGGCTCGGGCGATGTGCTCACGGGAATCCTTCTGAGCCTTATGGCTCAGGGCTACAAGCCCGAAGTGGCTGCCATAATGGCTGCTTACATTCATGGACGCGCCGGCGAAATAGCCGCGTCCGAAAAAGGCATTTACGGAACCGTGGCCGGTGATATTGCCGATGCAACCGGAGCGGCAATCCGCCAAATCATGACCAACGACCAAAGTTACTAACCATCATCTCCTCCCATAAACATGAAACAGATAGCCATAGCACTTGCAATTCTCACCTGCGCCGGCACAGCTTCGGCACAAACCACCCAGAAACTTTCGGCGGGAAAGGTGAATGAGTACGGACTCATCTATTCGCTGCCTTACACCACTCTTGACATTACTCTTGAAGCTGAGAAAACGGTGAAAACGCCCGGTGAATTTTATCGCTATGCAAAAAAATATCTCGGAGTGGACCCCATAACCGAACCATCGACAGCTTATCAACTGAAGTCTGTAATTGTTACCCCGCGTGGCGTTACCAATCCCGACGAACGTTACCTTGTGCAGTTCAAGGCCGGCTCAATCCCGTTCATGATGCTTAACGACCAGAACATGCCGCTGAGCATCAACACGGATCAGGTGACGCTTCCGCAGACCTCCGTGCTTCCGCAGGCGGTTGCTGCCGAACCGACAATTCTGGAGTTGCCTGTTGCCCAGCAGGCCGTTACCGCCGAAATGCTCCAAAGTCCTTCATCGGCCAAACGTGCCGAACTCGCGGCTGCCCGCATTTATGAACTTCGTGAAAACCGCGCGGAAATTCTTGCCGGCAGCGCCGAGAACATGCCTGCCGACGGCCAGGCCATGAAGCTTGTGCTTGACAATCTGGCCGCACAGGAAGAGGCTCTCACGGCCATGTTCCTGGGCACAACCCAAACATCGACTGAAGTTACAACAGTTAATGTCACTCCGGCCGACACCAATCCGCGCAAAGTGATTTCGCGACTCTCAATGACCGAAGGCTTTGTTGACCCCGATAATCTTTCCGGCGTTCCGGTTTATCTTGACATCACCGTTACGGAGCGTGGCAAACTGCCGGTTAATGAAAAAGGAGAGGAAAAGCGTTTCCCAAAAGGAGGGTTGGCCTATCGTGTGCCCGGCAAAGCTCAAGCCACTGTCACCTGTAATGGCAACCGAATGGCGCAGGAATCATTTGACGTGGCTCAATATGGTGTTGTGTTCGGTCTTGACCCCAATATCTTTACCGACAAAAAAGCTCCGGCCTATGCAACGTTCAATCCTATCACAGGTGCAATAACCGAAATAGGCACCCTGACAGAGTAATATACATGCCGGCGTCTCTTCTCCAAGTTTGCGGGAACTGCTGCCGGTGTTTCACTCAAGCGGTGGAAAAAACGCATCGGGATAGTGGTGCAGAGTGTGCCCGGCTTGAGGGGTACCTATCACGGCAATTATATCGAACTGATATTCCCACGGCGCGTTGAAACGTTGCAAAAATGAATTTGCGGCTCTGACAAGGCGTCGGATTTTCTTTGCATCCACGGCGTCGAGCGCTTCTCCAAGATTTTCGCGACGTGTTTTCACCTCCACAAACACCATGCGGTTGCCGCGGGTTGCAACAATATCAATCTCCTTGTGTCCCACGTGGGCATTATGCTCCATGACTTTGTAGCCATGTGTCACAAGATATTCGCGGGCAAGCTGTTCGCCCCATTGCCCCAACTCGTTATGTTGCGCCATGATGTTGATGCCGGTTGCTATTATCCGTAAATTGATTTGGGTATTTCCCCCGTCCAGTAGAGAGGCTGCTCCACACCGAACAGGTCAAGAATCACGGTTGCCGTGTTTACGGTGTTGTTCGGCTCGGTCATTTTCAGCCCTTTGCGAATGCCGGG
>JAMPBC010000056.1 GCA_023666905.1 Bacteroides sp.
CTGCTCAATGATAGTCCGCCCCGGCTTTAACATTCCTTATCGAATGGACTCTAAATATACAGTTGCCACAGCATCAGATGGCAGGCTTACCATTACCGTTATCGATGATGAAGATCACGCCTCTTTTACCCGGCAAGCTACTCAAACCGGTAACACTCTGCTTGTTGGAACACGTCTCTACACTCGCAAATAATCACACTTATATATGTATTGATTCGGTAGCGCCACATAAGTGATGCTGCCGAATTTATTTTTGGGAGTTAAAAACTTCAACAATATTGCGGAGCCGGGCGTTATAAGATTATAAAATTTCAAATCACAATGTTATGAAAACAATTCAAAATTATTGGGGCCGGTCCAACTGGTGGTGGGTTGTGCTCGTGGTAGGCATTCTGATGGTAATATCAGGATTCGCCTATTGGCTTTGGCCTGCAATAGGCTATGCCGTTTCTTCACAGATTTTTGGCTGGATGCTTGTACTTGCAGGCATTGTACAGCTTTGTGTATCGGCCGGCAACGACCGTCCCAGAGGATGGGGCTGGTGGCTTGCAGGCGGCGTAATTGACTTGTTCATTGGCTTTATGCTTGTGAGAAGTGTAATTCTTTCCGAATTAGTGTTCCCCTACTTCATTTCCATTGTGTTCCTGTTCTGGGGCATCAGTGCCGTTTTCGGCGCAGTGGCCATGACCGGAAGGAAATATTGGTGGGTTTACCTGATTAACGGCGTGTTGCTCCTGATAATCGGATTCTTCTTCCTTGAAGCAGGATATGTGCAGGACATGCTCATGACAAGTTTCCTCACCTCGCTGGCCTTCATTTATTGGGGATTCTCACTGGCTATGGTTAGCTACGACATGCGCCCCGCTGCAACCAAGTAGTGTCCCCGATTACGGAACAAAAATTTCCCACACTACCTTACACAAGCCCGCCCAATGTCAACCGGAGCGGGCTTGATTTGTTAAATGTGCATAATTATTGGCTTTTTTCACCTGAAGATGTGGCGAATTTCTTTGCCAAATGTTATATTTGTATTATGAAAGTGAAGCAGGCATTAAACCATAACCACGGATTGGTGTCTAAGAATCAGTTTTGTAATCTCTCACAACACATGAAAATGAACATGAAATTCCGACTCACATCGCTCATTGCAGCGGCCTTAGTTACATGCATTGGCAGCAGTGCCATGGCTCAGGATTATGATGACGACGACATCTACTTCAACCCCTCGAAGGTGAAGGAGAAGCCGAAGGCACAAACCACAACCCGGAGCAGCAACTATACCGTGTACGACTATCCCGCCGCTGACACATACACCCCCGCCATTACGTCGGGGCGAACCAATGTGGATATTGACAAATATAACCGCCGGGGCATGTTTGCCACGGCCGACAGCACGGCTGCCGATTCACTTCAGCGCGACTTCAGCTACACCCGCCGTATAGAGCGGTTCCATAACCCCGACGTGATTGCCGATCAATCGGACTCGGAGGTTGCGTCGCTCTATTATTCTCAACCGTCCTCAACCATAAACATCTATGTTGATTCCGACCCGTTTGCCTACAACTATTGGGGCTATCCCTACTATAGTCCCTGGGCATGGGGCTACACCCGTCCATGGGTTTCATGGAGCTGGAACTGGGGTTGGGGACCATCGTGGGCCTGGGGTCCGTCATGGAGCTGGAATTGGGGTTGGGGTCCATCATGGGGATGGAGCCCTGCCTGGAGCTGGGGACCTTCGTGGGGTTGGGGTCCGTCATGGGGATGGGCAGGTCCGGCACGCCCCAATCGTCCTTCAGGCAACATCCGTCCGGGCCACTCCATTGCATCGGGTAATGTTCGCCCCGGAACAGGCTCAGGCTATCGTCCCGGCTCACGTCCCGCTTATACAGGCAACAACACCGGCTATCGTCCCGGCTCAAGCTCATCGGGCTACCGTTCGGGCCGCGGCAACTCCATTCGCAACAACTCCAACACCCGCACTCACAACAACAACAACGGATTCCGCAACAACAACTCCAACTCCTACCGTCAGCCATCGAACAACGGTTTCAACCGCGGCAGCGGCTCGTTTAACTCGGGGGGCGGATACCGTGGTGGCTCATCGGGCGGTGGATTCCGTGGCGGAGGCGGCGGACGCGGACGTCATTAACCGGCTCCCTAATCTGTGTCACTGACAACAACCTCATCTATCTAAAATTCAAGACTTACAACGATATGAAAAAGCGATTTCTCACAGCCATTGCAGCCGCATTGCCATTGACCATTATGGCTCAGACTGCTATTGATGCTTATCAACTGTCGCGCAACGACTTGCGAGGTACAGCCCGCTTCATGTCAATGGGCGGTGCATTCGGAGCGCTCGGTGGCGACTTGTCAACCCTGAATCAGAACCCCGGTGGCATTGGGGTGTATCGCAAAAGCGACATTGGCATAACTCTGGACATTGACATCCAGGGAGCCAAGTCAAGCACTCCGCTCATGCAATACAAGCAGAACCAGACAAAGGTGGCTGTTAACAATGTGGGCTATGTGGGCACCACCCGAACGGGGTCGGAACTCATGCCATTTTTCAACTGGGGCTTCACATATAACCGCGCAGCCTCGTTCAACCGCCGGTTCCGCGGTGCCGACGTGATGACCGGCTCACTGTCGAACTATATAGCCAACTTCACCTCGCAGGAAAAATGGTCGACCAACAAACTCGCAGGCACCGAAGACAACTACTTCAGCTACGACGGCGCCCCCTGGATGAGCATCCTGGCCTACAACTCCTACATGATTAACCCCACCGCCACAGGTGCAAACACATATAACGGCCTTTGGGGCAATGGAACCACCGGCGAAAATGAGTTTGACGTGGAGGAATCGGGCTACGTTGACGAATATGAAATAAACTTCGGCGGTAATTTCACCGACATGGTTTACTGGGGCATTGGCTTCGGTATCACCGACCTTGAGTACAATCAGAACGTTTATTATCAGGAATTTTTGCAGAACGCGCAGATTCCGGAAGTGAACAGCGATGGCGAAGTGGTTTCCGCGCCCCCCACTCCTACTGATCAGGAAGTTGGGTTCGGACTTGAAAGCCGCAAAAGAATCACCGGTTCAGGCTTTAACTTCAAGGCAGGTGTGATTGTGCGACCCATCAACGAACTCCGCCTCGGTCTTGCCATCCACACTCCCACATATTATAACCTGACGCAATATAACGACGGCACCGTTGACTACGGCTACGGTTATAGCGAAGGAGAACTCAAGCCGGGCTACACAAGTTCACCCACACAGTCAGTGGACTGGAAGCTCCGCACTCCGTGGCGCCTGATTGCCAGTGCGGCCGTTGTAATTGGTCCGAGTGCCATAATCTCGGCCGACTATGAGTATCGCCCCTATCAGAATATGACCACTAAATTCGATAACGGCGACAATGTCACCGACGTTAACAATGACATAAAGAACTACTACAAGGCAGCCAACATTGTGCGCATCGGCGCCGAGTATCGTTTGAACAATCACTTGAGCCTCCGTGCCGGCTACGCCTACGAGTCGACACCCACCGGCAGCGAAGTGAGAAATGATAACATGCAGGTGTACACCTCAGGGCCGTACGACACCGGAACAACCCCATCGTACACGCTCGATAACTCCACCCAGTACATTACCTGCGGTATTGGCTATCGCTACAAAGGCTTCTATGCCGACGCCGCTTACGTGAACAAACAATACAAGAGCGACTTCCACGCCTTCACTCCAAGCCTTGAAAATGACCGCGTGATTGGCCAGGCTCCCGCAGAAATCAAGCAGAGCAACAACAACATTGTGCTCACCGTTGGATTTAAATTCTAATCAAGACACTTCCTAACGAAAAACATATCAGAAGGCGGCGCTCCGTTAATACGGGGCGCCGCTTTTTTAGCACGCTCCGAAAAATATGTGATGAAGCACACCCTTTGTTCGGTTCCGCAATGCAGCAATAATTGCGCAAAAACGGGAATTTGTGAGCAAGCAGCACGGTTCAGAGATATTTTTGCTTGATGAATGTGTTATATAGTTGAGAATTTATTATCTTTGCACGGGTATAACAAAACCATGTTGAAAAACATAACCAAAAAACAACAGCATCAAAAAGAAATGAAAGATGAACTGAATCTTGACTGGGCCAACCTGCCCTTTGGATATGTCAAGACTGACTATAACGTTCGCTGCTATTACCGCAACGGGAAATGGGGCGAAATAGAAGTGTCGGATTCCGAAACCATTAACCTTCACATGGCTGCTACCTCACTTCATTACGGACAAGAAATTTTTGAGGGCCTGAAAGCATTCCGCGGCAAGGATGGCAAGGTGAGAGTGTTCCGCATGGAAGAGAACGCCCGCCGCATCCGCAGTTCGGCCGAGGGGCTGTGCATGGAGCCTGTTCCTGAAAAATTATTTTGCGAAATGGTGGAGAAGGTGGTGAAACTAAATGCCCGCTTCATCCCGCCTTACGGTAGCGGAGCCTCGCTCTACATACGTCCTTTTGAAATTGGCATCACTCCCAGTGTGGGTGTGAAGACATCGTCGGAGTATCTGTTCATGATTCTGGTTAGTCCCGTGGGGCCATATTTCAAAGAGGGATTCAAGCCCACCAACATTTGCATAATGCGCCAGTATGACCGTGTTGCGCCCAAAGGCACCGGTCGCTTTAAAACAGGCGGCAACTATGCGGCCAGCCTTAAATCGGGCATTCATGCCCACGAACTTGGCTATTCGGCTGTGCTTTACCTTGACCCACGTGAAAAGAAATACCTTGACGAGTGCGGTCCGGCCAACTTCTTTGCCATTAAGGATGGCAAGTACATCACGCCGAAATCGGAGTCTATTCTGCCCTCTATCACCAATATGAGCATACAGCAGCTTTGCCACGACTTGGGCATTGAGGTTGAAAGCCGTCACATCACCGTTGACGAACTCAATGAAGTTCAAGAAGCGGGGGCTTGCGGAACGGCAGCCGTTATTTCGCCCGTTGCCGAGATTGACGATCTGGACACAGGCGACAAATACGTAATATCGGCCACTCGCGAACCGGGCCCGGTGAGCGTGAAACTTTACAACAAGCTTCGCGGCATACAACTGGGCGAGGAAGCAGACACACATGGCTGGAACACCGTGATTGAAGGAATTTGAAATGAATCCATATCAAATAATCGATAAGTACTATCCCGCAGGCACACCTCTGCGGGATATTTATTTGCGTCACTGCCGGTCAGTGGCCAATGAAGCGCTTGAAATTGCCCACAGGAAACACCTGCCGCTCACCGATGAAATGATTGAAGGCGCGGCGCTGACCCACGACATTGGAATTTTTGCCACCAACGCACCCTCAATCCAATGCCGTGGAACTGAGCCCTACATTGCCCACGGCGTGATTGGCGCAGCTTTGTTGCGCAGAGAGGGTGCACCGGAAGAGTGGGCGCGAGTGGCGGAACGACACACCGGCTCCGGCCTGATACAAGATGAGATTACTTGCCGGCGACTCCCACTGCCCCCCGGCAATTACGTGCCGGAAAGTTTGCTTGAACGCCTCATTTGCTACGCCGACAAATTCTATTCAAAGAGCGGCGGCATGAAGCGCAAGAACCTTGAGCAGGTGAGGAAATCGATGGCTAAATTCGGTCAAAAGAGCCTTGACCGATTCGAGGAACTTCACTCCGAATTCGCATAAAAGCTTGCATTGTAGAAAGCTCTGGAATAGAGACATCCCTATCCGAATTCGGCCTTTACATTGAAGCATGGACATGCTTTGGCGGCAAACTCGCAGTGGCCGTGAACGGTGGCGCCCGGATAGCGGGCGCGTAGTGTAGCAACAAGTTCAACAAGAGCTTTTCGCTGCCGAGGTGTGCGGGTGTCGGCAGGCTTCCCCCCGGAATCAAGCCCACCCACATAGCACACTCCAATGGAATTTGCGTTCCTGCCTTTACAGTGGGCCCCGGCCACTGACTCGTTGCGACCGCGCTCCACAGTGCCGTCAAGGTGAATTACATAATGATAACCAATGCCGCGGAATCCGCGAGCACGATGCCAACGGTCAATTTCGCTGACTGTGGTTTTGCGACCGGCCTTTGTGGCGGTGCAATGGATAATGATTTGATTAATGTTTCTCATAGCGAAGGCAAAGATACTGCCTCCACACTCCGTTTTTGTGTCAAATACTATATTTGAACGGAAAAATTTTCAAATGGGTTGGATACTCTTCAGTTCTCAAGGCAACGGAAAGCCTGTAGTGGGGTGGAGTGAAAAGCCGTTCTCGCCCTGGCGGGTTACGAGCAAAGCCTCCACATACTTCATACGTTGAATCATGAACAGGGCGCTGTCAATGGGCATGGCCATGCAAGCAGTGGCCAAGGCGTCGGCCAACATGGCTGTGGGGGCTATTACAGTGGCACTGACGGTTGACGTAACAGCCGGGCGTCCGGTGGATGGGGATATGGTGTGCCAAGCTTTTCCGGCCGATGTAACCCGGAAGTTGCGATAGTTGCCGGAGGTGGCCACCCCGCAGTCGGTTACATCTATAACCGCCATGCGGTTGTGCGAAACCGTTGTGTCGTTCTCGACAGGTGCATCAATCATAATGCGCCATGGTTGCCCTTGCGGATTTAGACCGCGGGCTGCCACTTCGCCACCTATCTCAATAAGATAATCGTTACAGCCGTTGCGCTGAAACATCTCACCAATCAAGTCGCACCCATAGCCCTTTGTTATTGCAGAAAAATCAAACTCCGTAAGGGGGGATGCCTTGACAATCTTATCATCCTGCAATTGGCAGCGTTTAATCCCCACATACATCAACGCACTGTCAATGGCTTCCGTCGACGGCTCGCGCCCTGAAGACTTGTAACCGAATCCCCACAAGTTGACCAGCGGGGCAACCGTGGGGTCAAACGCGCCGTTGCTTGCAAAGTTAACCATGACCGATGTGCGGAAAATTCTCCGGAATAGAGAATCGGTGACGTTGGTGGCATTGGAATTTATGCGGCTAACCAACGATGTGGACGCAAAGGGGGAAAGAGAGGCCTCAACCTGCTGCATCACGCTCAGAATAGAGTCATCAAGCAGTTGAGCGGAACGATAAGTAATGTGATAGGTCGTTGCCCATACGGCACCTTCACACCGGCGGTAAGGCCCGGTACCCGAGCAGCTGAACAGGACTCCGAGCAGCAGAAGAGCCGGGGCAAGAACGGTTATGGCGAAATGGCCGGTTTGGCGCGACATGGCTGGTTCGGTTAAAAAAGTGGGATGCAACGCTGGAGATATTCACGGGCCTGGACCCAAGGCACAATAAGGAGGTCGGGATTATCGGGCAGTAGCGGAACGGGCACTTCATTTAGCTCGGTGCGCACATAGTATGTTCCGGAGGTGGATTTCAAAAGAATCAACTGAAGATTAGCCGCCATTGGAACAATGTTAAAGTCCTGCCAATGGAGCCCCACTGTGTCGAAATAATTCGTGAGATAATAGCACCCCTTGATGTGCATGAGAGCCAACAGGGGCATGAGCGTTTCGGCATGACCGAAGCGGAGATTCACTTTGGCCACGGAGCCGTTGCCGGCAATAAAAGCATCGGTTGTAGCAATGAGGTCCTCAAGCAGCGGCGATGCAATGGCGGAGGGCACGCTTGAAAGAGTGGAGGAGGAGTGTTGCAAATAATGCTTTAGATTATTGATTGCCCACAAGGCATTGGTTTGGGCATTGGTTAAGAACGGGGTTGTGTCAAGGTTAATGCCCATTGCCGGAAAGCCGGTTAGCACGGCAAATTCAGCGGTGGCGAGGTCGGTTACAGGAACCTGATATGAATCAAAATCAAAATCATTGCCAAGCACGGCTTTCAACTGTTCGGTGGGGCAATGCTGCCGGATGTAACCATGATAGGCATCATGCAGAGCTTCCGATTTGCGAAATTCCGTGTAATCGGCATTGGCATCGAAAAAACGGACAAGTGGAGAGAAACGACGGCCCGAAGCTATATCAAGTTCCACCGAGTTATTCATGCGAGCCAACTGGTGAGTGAACTCGTCCATGCTCATTATGCAGCGGGGAGAGTAGGAGGATATGGCATTGACAAGCGAGTTTTTGAACAAGTCGGGGTAAGCGGCTATCATGCGTGAGGCAATGCCACGCTGTTCAGCCATGCCAAGCGAGTCAAGAGCACCCCACCGGCCATTGACCGTTTCCATGAGAAATTGCGTGATTTTGAGCAGACGCTTGCCAAGCGGAGTGATGGTTTTTGTTGACTCGGCATGACGCAGAGCACCCAACAAGGTGTTGGCCGAGCGAGGCGATGACGGGAAGCGGGCTCCATGACGCCCCACGTGGTTAATCATGACCGGCTGCAGCGAGTCGGGAATGGCCGCCAGATGTTCCGGTGCCGGATAAGGTCGGTAACTTCCAAGACACTCGGTCCTGGAGAAATTGGTGTCGGTAGGGTCGGCCGCCATTGCCACAAGACAAAGGGCAGCGCTGAAAATAACCGTTAAAAATCTATGCGCCATGGGAATTATTTTCTAACTTTGTTTAAATAACGTTTTACCAGGCTAAAAATTTTAAAACAAATGCCAAATTTTGATGATATTACCACTCTGGTAGCCGCTGAGGAGTTCGACAAGGCCATCGAAGCTCTGAAAAAAGCTCTCGCGGAGGACGGGGACAATGCCGAGGCATGGTATCTGTTAGGGAAAGCCTATTGGCGCAAAGGAGAGCGGTCGGAGGCCATGAGCTGCTATGCCAAATCCGTTGCGCTTGACCCTGACAGCCCTGCGGGTTACGCGCTTGAACAAGCCCGCGATATTGCAAACTTTTTCAACCCCGACTTACTGAATCCGTAACAGATGCTATGCGGCCGAACAGTCCGCACGGATTAAGAGCCTGTCCCATAATATATGTTAACGCTGAGGTCGCATATCTCGGTGG
>JAMPBC010000057.1 GCA_023666905.1 Bacteroides sp.
CGGGGGGAGCAGTGATAATACACCGGTACGTGGTTTGAGTTGGTGTAGTAAATTTTGTCGGTTATGCCGGGAAGTGAGCCGAAGCTTTTGCGGTCTTTTTGGGTAAATTTACCCGAAAGGCCCTCGGCCGGAGTGGCGAGCACTGAGAAGTTATGCTGGTAACGTTCTGAAAATTCATTGATGCGGCTGCGCATGTGCGACACAATTTTGAGTCCCAATTCCTGAGCTTCCTCGCTTTCACCATGATGTTTGCCAATCAGCGCCACCAGACATTCGGCCAACCCTATGAAACCGATGCCAAGGGTGCCCTGATTTATTACGCTTTCAATGGTGTCGGTGGGCTTGAGCTTGTCAGCACCGGTCCACAAATGCGACATCAACAACGGGAATTGCTTTACAAGAGCGGTTTTTTGAAATTCGTAGCGTTCGCAAAGCTGACGGGCGGTGATGTTGAGCACTTCGTCAAGCTTGCTGAAAAATTTGGCAATGCGTTCGTTCTTGTCCTTAATCATCATGCACTCTATGGCAATGCGCACAATATTGATGGTGGAAAAGCTGATATTGCCACGTCCTACGGAGGTTTTCTCTCCGTAACGGTTCTCGAACACTCGGGTGCGGCATCCCATGGTGGCAACTTCGTAAAGGTAGCGCTTGGGGTCGTCCTTGTCCCATTTCTCATGGTAGTTAAAGGTAGCATCAAGATTCACGAAATTTGGGAAGAAACGGCGTGCCGTCACCTTGCAGGCCAGTTTATATAAATCGTGGTTGCGATCAGTGGGCAAGTAGCTCACCCCGCGTTTCTTTTTCCAAATTTGGATGGGGAAAATGGCTGTGGCACCGTTACCCACACCCTCATAGGTGGAGTTGAGCAATTCGCGGATAATACAGCGACCCTCGGCCGATGTATCAGTGCCGTAGTTGATAGAGCTGAACACCACCTGGTTACCTCCGCGCGAGTGAATGGTGTTCATGTTGTGAATGAATGCCTCCATTGCCTGATGCACGCGGCTCACGGTTTGATTTATAGCATGTTGCTGCAGGCGTTCTTTACCCTCCAGACCCTCAAGCGGTTTGTTGATATAGTCCTCAAGCGGAGCCTCGTAGAACTCTTTGAGGTCCTCCCCGGAGAGTGTCTCAAGCTTCTTGAGTTCTTCAATGTAGGAGCTGCGCACAAAAGGGGCCAGGTAAAAGTCAAAGGCCGGAATGGCCTGACCACCGTGCATCTCGTTTTGGGCGGTTTCCAGCGATATGCAGCTTATAACACTTGCGGTTTCAATGCGCTTGGCCGGGCGGCTTTCACTGTGTCCTGCCTGGAAGCCATGATTCAGAATGTTGTCCAGAGGGTGCTGCACGCAGGTAAGGCTCTTGGTGGGGTAGTAGTCCTTGTCGTGAATGTGGAGATAGCCGTTGCGAACAGCATCGCGCACCTCAGGCGAGAGCAGATAGTCGTCAACGAACGGTTTTGTGGTTTCGCTGGCAAACTTCATCATCATACCGGCAGGCGAGTCAGTGTTCATGTTGGCATTCTCGCGTGTAATGTCGTTGCTCTTGGCCTCGATAATCTCCAGAAACATGTCGCGTGTTTTGGCCCGGCGGGCAATGCTGCGCTGGTCGCGGTAGGCAATATAGCGTTTAGCCACCTCCTTGCGGGGGCTGTTCATCAATTCAAGCTCCACACGGTCCTGAATCTCCTCCACTGTCATACGCTCGTTGCCTGAGCAGCCAATACGGTCGGCAATTTTTTGCAGGAGCGATTCATCCTCGCCCATCTCAGTTTGCAACATGGCTTTGCGTATGGCAGCCTTGATTTTTTCTTCGTTGTATCCAACAACGCGTCCATCGCGCTTTACTACGGTCTGTATCATGGTGTTTGGTGAATTTCGTTGTCAACGCTGTCCGAAAGGGGACCGAACAGCTTGGCAAAGCTACAACTTTTCATTCTTTTCAGCAAACAAATTCACCAATAATTTATTTATAATTTTTAGTTTTGGAAAACTTTTATAATTTTAAGAAATTACAAAATACTGTTTTATAATATATTAATATTTTAAAATGGAAAACTTTGTAAAACAAAATCCTCTCAATCATTTTCCAAAACGCAAAACCGGTCAACGCATTGATTTGACAAATGTCACAATGCGGTCAATAGCATCATTGAGCAAGCTGCGCTGTGTGGCAAGGTTGATTCTAACAAATCCCTCCCCTTCAGGTCCATATAAAGTTCCCGGATTCAGCATAAGCTTTTCCTGCTTAAGAAGCATGGTGGTGAACTGTTCGGAACTCAGCGAAGTGGAGCTAATGTCCACCCAAGCTAAATAAGTAGCCTCAAGAGGGGTTACTACACATTCCGGAACTTCACGATGAAGTCGTTCGTGCAGCAGCTGATAATTACCCCACAAATAACTTTTCAGGGCATCCAGCCAGGGCCTGCCTTCGTTGTAAGCTGCAATGGTTGCCGCAACACCAAAGGGGTTCACGTCGCACACCTCATTTACGTTGATTGCTTTATCTATCTTAGCCCACACCTTCTCGTCCGGTGCAATAATGTTGGCAATCTGCAGTCCGGCAATGTTAAAGGCCTTGGAAGGCGAGATGCAGGTGGCGCTGTTCATGGCAAATTCGGGGCTTATCGAAGCAAATGGAATGTAGCGGTGCCCATCAAATGTGAGTTCGCAATGAATCTCGTCGGCAACGACAAACACCCCGTTGGCAAGGCAAATCTCCCCTACCCGCTCCAACTCGTTCCGCGTCCAGCAACGCCCCGAGGGATTGTGTGGATTGCATAGAATAAGTAATTTGGCTTCCGGGCGACGAGCTAATGCTTCAAGACCATCAAAATCAATGGTGTAGGAGCCGTCGGAATGATGTATCAACGGATTGGATGCAAGGCAACATTCATCGTTGCGAATTGAGGAAAAGAAGCAGTTGTAGGCCGGAGTTTGTACAATCACCTCACTCCCCGCAGCAGCAAGTGCTTTTATTATAGCCGATATTGCGGGAACTACACCGCTGGTGTAAATAATTTGTGAAGGCTCGATGTTCAGGCCATGCTCCTTGGCAAACCATCGGATTACAGCGTCATAGTAGTCAGAGCCCACATGGGTATAACCGAAAACACCGTGTTCAACTCGTTTTCGCAGTGCTTCCACAATGGCCGAAGCTGTGCGGAAATCCATGTCAGCAACCCACATAGGAATCACGTCGGCTTCCGCGGGAGTGTCCCATTTATAAGAGCCGGTGCCGCGACGGTTTACCGGAGTGTCAAAATCTAAACTCGTGTTTTGCATAATATCAGGATTGAGATTTAACGTAATATTTAGGTGAGAAAAGCAGAATCAGGAAAATGATTCCGCGGAAGCAAAGCTCAACACACATCGCCACCCACACGCCCTGCAAGCCCATGGAGCCCACAAGCAACGCGGCAAGCGTGAGGCGCACAGCCCAAATGCTGCCCAAATTCATTATGGATGGAAGAATGGTGCGTCCCATTCCCACAAAGAAGCCATAAGTTACAATGGCCGCGGCAAACATTGGCTCGGCCCACGCCTCTATGCGCAGTATCTCGGCTCCAAGCGAGCGAATGGCTTCAACAGGGCTCATAATGGCCATGAGCTGCGGCGCGAAGATGTAGAGAGCAACTCCTAGAACGCCCATCACCACCATGGCCGAACCCACGGTTATGTGTCCGAACGAACGCATGAGCCGGTATCGACCTGCTCCGAGACACTGACCTGAAAGCGTGGTGGCGGCTTCGCCAATTCCATAGCCAGGCATATAGCAAAGGCTCTCGGCAATCACGGCAAAGGCGTTGGCCGCAATAGCCACAACTCCAAGCGGCGCCACAATGAAAGTGACAAGTATCTGCGCCCCGCAAATGGCTATGTGTTCCAATCCAATAGGTAACCCAATTTTCACAGCCTGACCAATCACTGAGCGAGTAGGCATAAAGGAGCCTTTTTCGCCCCAAATGCGCAGCGGTTTGTAGCGCACACACAGATAATATAGCATTATGGCGGCCACAATGGCTTCGGCTGCAACGGTGGCCAGAGCCGCTCCTTTCACGCCCATTCCGGCACCCGGAACAAACAGTTCCATCCCAAGCAAATGCACCGTGCGTGAGGGGAATATAAGGAAAAAGTTTAACGCCACGTCAAGCACGCACATAAGCACGTTGAGCACGCTGGGCACACGCATGTTGCCCGCACATCGCAGCATTGCACCTGCAAGGAAACTGAGCTGCATGGCCGGGAGAAAAAGCGAGAAAATGAAGAAGTAGGTGGAGGCGTCAGCGTGAATCGTTTCGTCGGCGCGTAGCCACACCGGTAATGGCCCGGAAATGGCCATCCCTACAAACGCAAGGAGCACGCTGAAAGCAACGGTCGCCACAAGCGCTTGGCGCACAAGCTGTCGGGCACGGTCAAAGCGCGAAGATCCTATCAAATGGGCCACCTGAACTGAAAAGCCGGTGGCACAGGACGACAACATTCCCCAAAACAGCCAGGTGGAAGTTGAAACAAGGCCTATGGCGGCCGAGGCTTCTGCACCGAGGCTCCCCACCATGGAGGCGTCTATATACTGCATGGCTATAGCCGATACCTGAGCCACAATGGCCGGAAAGCTCAACAACGCGGTGAGCTTGAGCCGCTGACCTGTGCTGAGGTGCTTCCCTTCGCGTATGAGTTGGAGAAGTCTCTCCGTGCTGCCTGACCGCTTAGCCGCCATCAATCGGTGATAATGCGGCAGTTGGCCGGCTGCCGTATGTTGGAATCAATTATAATTTCTCCCACCGAGCCAAGACGTATCAAACCCGTAGTGGGATTCTTTATGCTGGTAACTTGGCCGCGGATTGTGGCATCCACTTCCGATTCTTCAAATGCAAGGTCGGCATCGGCATCCATGGTGCAGTTTTCCATAACCAACCCCGAGCAGTAACATAGCGGTTGAGTACCGGAAATGCGGCAATTGATTAGATGAAGGTTCTTGGAGTGCCAACCAAGATATTCGCCGTTGAGATGCGAGTTGATCACGGTCACATTTTCAGTGTTCCAAAAGGCGTCCTTGGAGTCGATGTCAGCATCGCGAATCACCACGTTGTGGCAATACTGGAAGGAGTAGTTACCCTGCTGTCGATAGTTGGAGATGCGAATGTTACTACTGTGCATGAACAGATAGTCGGCTTTCTTCACCTCCACATTGTCAAGCACCACGTCGCTGCAGTGCCACAGAGTTTCCTGCGCATCGGGAATGGTAACGTTGCGCAGCTCCAGATCGTGCATTTCACGGAACATTTTCGGGGCTTCCACCAATGTGTCGGTCATCAGCAGATGGTTTGAATACCACAGCGCGGCACGGGCTCCTTCAGTGAACAGACAGTGATCAATGCGGAATCCGTCAGTGTGCCAAAAGGGGTATTTCCCCTCGAAACGGCAATTGATGGCCTCCACATTGCGGCAGCGCTTCAAGGCCGATTCTCCGGCATGGATTGTTACTCCGGTGAGCTTCACGTTGCTCACTGCAAACAGTGGGCGTTCCCCACCAAATTCCTTATTTTCTATGGTTTCAAATGTGCTCATTGTGTTAATTTTTTTGCAAAAATAACAAAGAAACTTCTCATTTGGATTACCATTATTGCGGTTTTTCCAACCCTTTTTCCTTTGCCGGGCGGCTGTAACGCTCTTCCAGATCTGCGGCAAATGAGCTATTTCGAAGGGTGTCAATGGCAGTGTTAAGGCGTCTAAGCAGCAGGGTGTCTCGTCGGTTCACAAGCCATGCCTGAAACTGGGTGAAGGAAATGGAGGTGGAAATATCAATTTCAGGATACTCCTTGGCAAGCAGCAGAGCCACTTTTTCGTTGACCACAGCCAGAGGGATGTCGCCAACGGCCACCTTGAGAAAAAGCTGCTCGGAGGTGTAGTTGCTGTCGGCCATAATATGGATGGTGTCGCCTATCTCTTGCGAGAGGTGATGAATGCGTCCGTAAGCCGGAGAGGCGGCTTCTACCCAAACGCGGCGCCCGCCCAGCTGGAGTTGGTTATCGACCATAGGGCTTCCGGAGTTGTCGCGCCTCTGCACAAGCACCTGACGGTCAAGATAAACGTGCGATGTAAAGGTATAGCGGGTGCTGTCAATGTCCGATGTGCGGGCCATGTCGGAAACAACAACGTCGTAAAGTCCCGAGTCAAGACCTTGAAGCATAGCGGTGAGTGATGTCACGGGGTGGAATTTCAGCGCCATATTATTGCGGCGGGCAATTTCGCGGAGCATATCGTAGGAGAAGCCGCCAAGAGTGTCGGCATATCGATAAAACGTCATGGGCGAGTAGCTAATGGCCACGTCAATAGTGTCGCCACCCGAAGGAGTGTGTTGCTTCTGCGGTCCGGCCGGGGGTGAACTGCACACCTTCAGCCCAATCATCATGCCGGCGGCCACCGCAAGCAGAAGCAGGTAAAGCCCTGCCTGACCCTTCCAGAATTTCTTCACTTTATGCTGCATCAGTTTGCAAAATCAACCGATACTCCCATCTGGAATATGCGGGGGTTCATTGGATAGTGCGGCATGGCAAAATAGTTTTTGCCGGTCATGCCCTGATTGATATGACTCATCATTACATAAAAGCGCGCCTGACGCAGCTTCATGTTGGCATAGAGATTCATGAAAGGATAGTTACCCACCTTGGTAGTGCGTTGGTTGCAGAAGGCCATGGTGGCAGGCTGATAGGCCGGAGCATAGTACTTGGTGTAATAGTCGCAGTCCACACCGAACTGAACGCTCAGAACCCGCGCCACCTTGAAGTCAACATAGAGGTTGGAGTATAGCGCAAGCGTGGGAAGCGACAGCACATCCTTCTCCGACGAAGTCTGGTAAATAAGTCTGTTGTCCCAATGCAGGGCGCGATAATGTAAATTCTGCTGCAGAGTTGCCGACAGCACCTGAATGCTTCCGCCGTGCTGCACGGGTAAACATTGGTTATTGAAATAAATGAGGTTCTGAATGTTCTCCACGCCAACGTTGATGCGCGTTCCGGTGCGGTGCAGTTTCAACTCGCCGCCAAAGCGCACGCGGCGGGTCTTTGAGAAGTCGTTATGCCAAATAAAGTAGTTGGACACGTAGTTGTTCATTAGATATGGAGCCGTTTCGTTGGCAAAACGTCCGTAGCCGGTTATGGCCACACTGTCGCCCAACAGATTGAAGCGGGTCTGTACGTTGCCGTCAATAAACACCTCGCCGGCAGCAGCTCCCACCACTCCGATTTTGGCCGTGGCTTCATAACGCAGCAGTCGACCCTGTTGTTTGGTGAGCTGTCCGCCAACCCACAGCAGATTCTGCTTCCCTTTGGCATCAATGCGGACATCGTAGGGGTATGGCGTGAGCAGTTCCGGCCGTCCGGCGCCGCTAATGGCAAGCGTGTCGGGGCATTGGGTGTATCGACGTATTTCGTGGGTTACGTATGCCGACAGGCCTGCCTTGGCATACTTGTTGAATCCCTCAAGCAGCGACACTCCAAAAGTATTGCTCAACGACCGGTAAGTTGTGGGCGACGCACTTGCCCCGGTGGTGAGGTATTGATTCTCCCAGAAATCTGAGGCTTCCGAGGGAGAGTCGTTTATGAACGAGTGTTTACCGTCGCGATAGTCCAGAGTCCAAATGAAGCTGGTTACCGGCACGTATGTGCGGTGTTCGATGGTGTCGTCGGGCACGGTATCGTTAGGCGGTGTCACTTTCCAGAATCCTAACTTGTAACGGTGGTTCATGTAGAACTCCTGTCCCTTGAGGCGCGTACGAGCCATGGTGAGATTGGTGGGGATTGACTTGGGATTGATTGACGACTGGCCACCTTGCAGTTCGGCAGGGTCGGTGATGTAAAGGTCGTCGGTAATGCCGCCGTTGTCCTGATTCAAACCGTTGGAATGATTGAAAAAGGCCTGTAACTCATAGCGGTCGCCGATATAGGAACCCGAGAAACCCCATGTGAGATTTTTGGCAGCCTGATAGTTGTACGACCCCTTTGAATAAAGATAGTCCAAATTGGCACCTATTTGAATTTGCTTGTTGACATTGCCCGAGAACACCATGTTAAGCCGGTCCTGCTTGTTTTCGCGTCCGCCGGCAGTGTTGTAGCTCAGCAGTGTCATGGGAATGCGGGTGTTGTAGAACTTGTGGTTTCCCAAAGTGGGGCGCCAATGCGCCATGGCATCGCGAAAAAAGAAGTCGCTCATTGATGGCTGGCGCAGATAGTCCATGTCAATACCGGCTCCGCCTACATTGCCCGTAGAAGCGTAGATGGTGTAAGCGTCAACCGGCACCGAGCGTTGGGCATAGTTGGTGTAAAGCGTGTCGATGGTGGAAGGCTCATGCAATCCCAATGGAGGCAGCAGTTCCCACGAATAGGAAGGAGCCACCACCGGAGGCTTGGCCGAGCTCACCGAAAGCATCACGGCACACACCAGAGCCAAAAGGCCTGTAAGAAGTCTGCGTTTCATTTCTGCGTGCAAAGTTAAGCCTTTTCAAGCTCAATTCATAACAAAGCCGCAAAAAATCGGCCACCTCCCTTTCCCATTTACCCTTTTCTCACCCCGGGTAAATAAAGTAAAAAGATGGGGATCCAAGCATTTCTCTTTAAGAGTCCATTCGATAAGGAATGTTAAAGCCGGGGCGGACTATCATTGAGCA
>JAMPBC010000058.1 GCA_023666905.1 Bacteroides sp.
GAGGACATTGCCAAAACCCTCTGCATAGTGGATTGATTTGCGGTTTCTTTATTCAAATAAAGTAACTATCTTTGCCACTAACAACCGGATGCCCTCAAGGCCTAAGTGTGCGCGGCTGTCAAACTTTAATGCACTCGCTTTGTTGACAATCAGTTTGTTATGTTAACCAATCATTAAAACAACCCGGGGGCCGGCCCCGGCATTACATATTTGTTGCAACTTACCAATCAATAATCGATTATTAATTTATACCAATGAATCGCATAAAAATTTTCATGTTAGCATGGCTGGCAGCCACTTTGCCGGTCAGCTTTGTTGCTTGTAGCGACGACGATGAACCTAATGGCGTTACCAACACCACCGGTGCATTCGATGTTGACTTCAATTTGCCCGCATCCGTTGTGATGCCTCGCAACGGCTCTTACACATTCACTGTTAACAACGAAAAGTCTCCGCTGACTTCGGACTTTTTCTACCTTCAAAATGGTTCCGGAGTGTCGTACGAGTGTACCATCGAAGCTGCCACACCCCAAAATTTCACCATCAAGGTCCCCTCGAACCTCACCAACGGCAGCTACCGAGTGTACATGCGTCGCGGCGACCACCGCAAGGATTTCGGCCAGACCTCAATCCAGATTGTAGACCACATTGTGGAACCGGCCGAAGGCTCCACCATCTATGGCCTTATTTCCACTCCCGACGGTAAGGGTGTTGCCAACATCCCCGTGTCCGACGGCTTTGACATTGTACTCACCGACTCCGAGGGTATATACCAATTGAAGTCGAAAAAAGAACTCGGTTACGTGTTCTACACCCTTCCTTCAAACTACGAGGCTTCAGCCAACGGCATCCTGCCCCGCATTTATGAAACCACCAAGCTTGGCGAGAACGATGCCGAACGAATCGACTTCCAGGTTAATCCCGTCAACGGTCAGGAGAAATATAAGATTCTTTTCCTCGGCGACATGCACCTGGCCGACCGCACCGGCGACCTTGCCCAGTTTGCCGAATTTACCGCCGACATCAACAAATACAAGGCTACCCACTCGTCCGAGAAAATCTACGCCATCACTCTTGGCGATATGACTTGGGACATTTACTGGTACAGCCGCAAATACGGTCTCGACGAGTATGTGAAAACCATGAACGATCAGGTTAAGAACCTGCAGGTGTTCCACACCATCGGTAACCACGACAACGACTATAAGGCCACTTCCAACTTCGAAGCCAAAGCCAAATATCGCTCCACAATCTCCCCCAACTATTATTCATTCAACATTGGCGGTGTCCACTACGTGGTGCTTGACGACATCGACTGCAGCAAGTACGACGGTACCGAAAGCCGCAACTACTCCAAGATTGTACCTCAGGAACAGCTCGAGTGGCTCAGCCGCGACCTTGCTTTCGTTGACAAGTCCACACCTCTTATTATAATGATGCATGCTCAGGTGTTCAAACCTAACGCCAACGGCACTCCCCGCATTGATCAGGATGCCAACAACGCACAGCGCATGTTCCGGATTCTGAGCGGTCGCCGTGTTCACTTTGTCACCGGTCACACTCACGTTTCTTACACTTTCAATCCCTCCGACCTTGCTTCGCTCATAGGCGGCGAGAACTATTACGAGCACAACACCGCCGCCGTTTGCTCCTCATGGTGGTGGTCAGGTCACCTCACTCCCGGTTGCCACATCAGCCTCGACGGTGCCCCCGGCGGTTATGCCATCTGGGACATCAACGGCTCCAACATAGAGTGGGTTTACAAAGCCACCAACGCCGATGAAACCTATCAGCTCCGCAGCTACGACCTTAACAACGTTTCCTTCTCGCTCAACGATGTGCCCAACATGCCTTCGAACTTGAGCGCCTCAGCTAAAGCTAAATATCTCCAATACTGTAACGCTTATCCCGCAAATAAAAACAACGAAGTGCTTCTGAACATCTGGAACTGGAACTCGAAATGGACCATCACAGTCACCACTGAGACAGGCCGGAATCTCGCAGTGGAACGCGTCACCACTTTCGACCCTCTCCACATCGCCGCACTCTCAGTTAAGCGTTTCAACAGCGCCTCAATCACCTCTGCTCCCAATTTCATCACTGAGACGCTCCACCACTTTTTCAAGGTGAAGGCTCCCGATGCCGACACTGACCTCAATATAACCGTGAAGGATGAGTTCGGAAACACCTGGACTGAAAAAATGGAACGTCCGAAAGCCTTCTCTACCGATGCTTACCTTCTCAAGTAAGAACTCCGCACCGGCTCTCCTCCCCAATCATTAAGGATAATAAACCATCAAAAACAACAGTATGAAATTTTTAAGAACCTTAATTCTGACGCTCTCCATGGTGCTGATGTGCTCGTTCGGGCTTGCAGCACAGAATCGGACCGTGTCAGGAACCGTGGTCGACGCTGCCGACGAGCCGCTTCCCGGGGTTTCTGTCACAATTCCGGGCACTCAGACAGGCTGTATGACTGACATTGACGGTAAGTTTACCCTCAATATCCCGGCCAAGCAGACAGTGCTCAAGTTTACTTACATCGGTTACGATGAACAGAAAGTAACCGTGGCCCCGGGCCAAACCACAGTCAACGTCATCATGAAGGAAAATTCAGTGATGCTTGAGGAAACAGTGGTTATCGGTTACGGTACGCAGAAAAAAGTCAACCTCACCGGCGCTGTGGCAAGTCTCGACGGCGAAAAACTCGAAGGTCGCCCCACAGCCTCAGTAACCAACATGCTTCAGGGTTCTGTTGCCGGTCTTAACATCACCACATCATCCGGTGTCCCCGGCCAAAGCGGATCAATCAACATTCGCGGACAGGAGTCAATCAACTCCGCCGGTCCCCTCATCCTCATCGACGGCACTATCGGTGAACTCGACTCGGTTAACCCCAACGACGTTGAATCAATTTCCGTTATCAAGGACGCCTCGGCTGCCGCCGTTTACGGAGCCCGCGCCGCATTCGGTGTTATTCTCGTTACCACCAAGTCCGGCCAGGCTAAGGATGGCAAGTCAACCGTTCGCTATAACGGCCGCGTGGGTTGGGAATCTCCCACCACTTCAACTGACTTCGTTACCCAGGGTTACTGGTCAGCCCGTTTGGTCAACCAGTTCTGGCAGGGCAATAGCCATACTGACTATTTGTCATATACAGACTATGACATGCAGCAGCTTCTTGCACGTGTCAATGACAAGACCGAAAACCCCGAACGTCCCTGGGTTGTAGAGGAAACTCGCAACGGCAAGCGCCAGTGGGTTTACTATGGTAACTACGACTGGTACCACATGCTTTATCGCGACACCCACCCCGTTCAGCAGCACAACATCTCCTTCTCCGGCGGTAAGGACAAGTTCAAATATTTCCTCTCCGGTGGTCTTGACTTCCGCGAAGGTGTGGTTCGTCAGAACCCCGATAAATTCAAACGCTACAACTTGCGTTCTAAAATTGATTTTGCCATCAACAAGTGGGCAAGCATGTCAAACAACACCTCATTCTACGGTTCAACTTACGAGTTCATGGGTAATGGCTCAATTGAAGACACCTTCGCATATTCAGCCCGTCATGCCCTTGCATGCTTCCCCATGAAGAACCCTGATGGTACTTGGATCTACTCAACTCCTTACACAAGTTATAAAATTGGTAACGGACGTCACATCCTCCTTGGCGAAGGCTCACACCGCAACACCAACCGCAAAACCGACTTTACCAACACCACACGCTTGACCATCACCCCCATCAAGCAACTCTCCATTGTAGGTGACTTCACCTATCGTTTCTATCAGACCCGCAACACCCACCGTACAAACAACATGTACTATCGTGAGTATCCCGATGGAGATATGGGCAGCTACTCAGCAGGTGCAGGTTTGAATGCACTCTCCGAATCGGCCAACACCCGCAACTACTACTCCGTAAACGCGTTTGCCACCTATAAGGACACTTTCAACGAAAAGCACAACCTTACGGTTATGGCCGGTTACAACTACGAATCAATGAACTACAAGAACCTTTCGGCTACCGGTCAGAACCTCATCTCCGAGAACCTCGACGACCTTAACCTTGTAGGTACCGACGACAGCGGCGCACAGGTTGCAACCGTCGGCGGCGGACAGGCTGAGTATGTTCTCCAAGGTATCTTCGGCCGTATCAACTACGACTATATGGGTAAATACCTCGTGGAACTTTCCGGTCGTTACGACGGATCTTCTCGCTTTGCCCGCGGTAACCGCTGGGGATTCTTCCCTTCAGGTTCGTTAGGCTGGCGCTTCTCCGAGGAATCATTCATGGAACCGACCCACACCTGGCTCTCCAATGGTAAATTACGTGCATCGTACGGTAGCCTTGGTAACCAGAACGTTTCAAGCTATTACACTTTCCTCCGTCTCATCACCACTCACTCATTCAACTCATTCTCATTCGGTAACTCAACCGTTCCCGGCAAGTACACCTCACTCGGCGACCCCATTGCCGGCGACCTTACCTGGGAAAAGGCTAACCAGTGGGACCTTGGTCTTGACCTCAGCTTCTTCAACAACCGCCTTTCCTTCACCGGCGACTTCTACATCCGCGACACAAAGGGCATGTTGACCGATGGTATGAAACTTCCCGCCGTTTACGGTGCCGAAGTTCCTCAGATGAACAATGCCGACATGCGCACCAAGGGTTACGAACTTGCTCTTAACTGGAACGACTCGTTCATGCTCTTTGGCAAGCCATTCAGCTACAGCGTTGGCTTCAACCTCTCGAACTACGATTCTTACATCACCAAGTATAAGAATAACGAGAATCAGATTCTCTCATACAACAAAGACGGTAAATACTACAATTACTACTACGAGGGAATGCACATTGGTGACATCTGGGGCTACACCATCGACGGTCTCTTCCAGTCCGACGAGGAAGCTGCCGAATATCAGAAAAATGTTGACCTCACAAACGTTACATGGGGACTCCCCGGCGGCTATCAGGCCGGTGACGTTCGCTTTGTTGACGTAAACGGCGACGGTGTTGTGAACAATGGTAACACCACCATGATTCGCAACAAAGTAACCGGTCAGATTCTTGTTGAAGGTCAGGAAGGCTGGGATAAAGCAGACGAAGACAGGAAAACCAATTCAAATTCCGATTGGACGTCAGTCCCCGTCAACTCCATTCTAAACCATGGTGACCTTAAGAAACTTGGCAACTCTCTGCCCCGTCTCTCATACGGTATCACCGCTTCAGTCCGCTACTTCGGATTTGACGTTTCAGCATTCTTCCAGGGCACCGGTAACCACTACATGTATCCTCATGGCCAGATGATGAGCTTCTGGGGTATGTATGGTTATCCCTACATGTCGTTTATCCCTACAGATTTTGCTGAAAAGATTTGGTCAGAGGACAACCCCGATGCTTACTTCCCCCGTGCTGTAGGTTATGCTGCCACTTCTTACAACTTGAAGCAGTCCACTTCAATCAACAACCGCTATCTTCAGAATCTGCGTTATCTCCGTTTCAAGAACTTGACAGTGGGTTACACAATTCCGAGCAACATCACCAAGAAAGCCTACATTGACAAAGTTCGCGTTTACTTCACTGCTGAAAACCTTTGCTACTGGTCTCCTTTGAAGAAGAACTCAAAATATGTCGATCCTGAAGGCGTTATCTCACGTAGCGATAACGCTCACCAGAACGCATTCTATCCCTGGCCCAAGACTTATATGTTCGGTCTTGACATCTCATTTTAATCCTTAGAACTCACAATGAATATGAAAAAGATAATTCCAGCGATATTTGCTCTTTGCCTCGGGTTTGCTTCTTGTGAAGACGCTATGGACCTCGAGCCGAAGGACAAATTGACCGGCGATGAATATTTCAATAACGCCACTGACCTTGAAATGTTCTCTGACCCGTTGTACAACAATCTTCTTGACAAGGACCCCTTCTCAGAGCAGAACGATGTTCTTGTCCAGAAAACCCTCAGTAATCTCATGCAGGGCGGTAAACTCCGCACTGTTCCCGCTTCCGGCGGTGGTTGGACATGGGGTAATCTTACCCGCATAAACATTTTGCTCGATCACATTGACCAATGTTCAGATAAGGCTGCCGTTGCCGAATTTTCCGGCGTTGCGCGTTTCTTCCGCGCTTTCTTCTACTTTGAAAAAGTGAAACGTTTTGGCGATGTGCCCTGGATTGAACACGAGCTGCTGTCGAACAATCCGCAGCTTTACGCTCCCCGCGATACTCGCGAATTTGTAATGACCAAGATGATTGAGGACATTGACTTTGCCATTGAGAATCTCCCGGCAAAGAAAGATGAAAAGGACGCTCCTTTCCGCTTGACCAAAGGCGCCGCACTTGCCCTCAAAGCTCAGTTCTGCCTCTATGAAGGTACTTATCGCAAATATCACAACATTGCTTACGAGGAGCATGATTACAAATACTACCTCCAGCAGGCTGCCGATGCCGCTGAAACTCTTATGAACCGTGGTGAGTACAAACTATACTCAACCGGCAAGCCTGATCAGGACTATCAGAATCTCTTTGTGAGCGAAGTAGCCAACCCCGACGAGTACATTCTTGCAATCTCTTTCCAGGCTGCTATCGATGGAAACCAGCATAACTCCAATGCTTTTACTCTCGTTGCCACTCAGGGACGTCCCGGTTTCACCCGCAAGTTCATCAACTCTTACCTGATGAAGGATGGAACTCGCTTCACCGACAAGAATGGCTGGCAAACAATGCAGTTCAAGGATGAAGTTGTGGATCGTGACCCTCGTCTCACCCAGAGCATCCGTGGCCTCGGATATCACCGTATCGGCAAAACCGAGATTCTTCCTCCCGACCTTGAACTCACAGTTACCGGCTATCAGCCCATCAAATTTGTTCAGGATCCCACGCTCAACGGTGGCCAGATTGACCGTAACGACCGATCTACTTGCGACCTTCCGGTTTATCGCTATGCCGAGGTGCTTCTCAACTTCGCCGAGGCAAAAGCTGAGCTTGGAACCCTCACTCAGGACGACCTTAACAAATCGGTTAACTTGATTCGTACCCGTGCCGGAATGCCTTCTCTCAGCCTTGCCACCGCCAATGCTACCCCCGACCCCTACTTGACAAGCTCTGAAACCGGTTATTTCAACGTTTCCGGAGCAAACACCGGTGTTATTCTTGAAATTCGTCGTGAGCGCAGCATCGAGCTACTGATGGAGGGCTTCCGTATTGACGACCTCTTCCGCTGGCGTTGCGGCAAGTGCCTTGACCAGTCTCTTACCGGTATGTACTTCCCCGGTGCAGGCGAATATGACCTTAGCGGCAATGGCAAACCTGACGTTGTTATCTTTGCAAACGGTGGTACCAAGCCTAAAGCTGCCGACGGTGTTTTGGTTTACGAACTTAGCAAGGACATTTTCCTCTCTGACGGCAACCGTGGTTATTACGACTACCACAAGGGAATCAAATCAGAACGTTATGGATTCAATGAGGACAGAGATTATCTCTATCCCATTCCCTCCGATGAAATTTCCTTTAACAGTAGCTTGACTCAAAATCCCGGTTGGAAGTAAGTTTTGACTAACATATCTTCATTTATTAATTATGAAAAAATTTCTTAATATTTCCCTATATGCCCTTGTTACCCTCATTGGCTTTGCTTTCACAGCATGCGATGACGACGATGACTCAGGCGTGGCCAAAGCTGTGCTTGCCAGTACAGGCAATCTCACTTATGAGGCTACAAGCGCCCCCGGGCAAATAATCACTGTTTATTCCGATGCCACTTGGACTTGCGAACACCCCGACTGGGTGACTGTTGAGCCCGAAACCGGCAGCGGTACAACCGAAGTGCGCATCACCGTTGCCGACAACCTCCGCGACGGTACTCCCGACAATCCCCGTAAAGCCGATGTGGTTTTCAAAGGCGTAACCAAAGCCTCCGAAGCTCACGTGATTGTTCGTCAGGATGGCGACAAATTCCGCGATGTTCTCCCCATCACCATTGAGCAGATGGAGCAGAACGAAGAGGAATCGGTTGCAATTATCAATAACCTCACTGTGGTTGCTCCTCTTTCAGGTGCTTTCATTGCAACTGACGGTACCAACAATGTTTACGTTACCACCAACGAGACAAAAGCCGCCGGTGATGTCGTTACCGTTTATGGAGAAAAAGCCGTTGACTCTAATAATCTCTCGGTTGTTAAAGCTGACTACTTCACTGATGGTGGAACAGCCGCCACTCTTCCCGCACCTGTTGCAATTACCGGTGCTGATGTTGACGGCAAAACATTCGGCAACCGCCAGTATCTCACCGTTACCGGTATTGTCGATGGCAAGAACGTAAACGTTGACGGTGCTGAAACCATCCATGTTGTGGTAACCGATGCAGCCGCCGGTTTGGATTGGGGCGCGCTCAACGGTCACGAGGTGACTCTCCGCGGCTTCTATTGCGGAACCGCTTCACCTGCATTCAACATGATTGCCGAGTCCGTGGACGACCTTGGCATTCACGAAGTAATCTACTACTCTGAAGACTTTGAATGGCTCGAAGATTGGGCTGTTGGAGCCGGTGTTGGTAAAACAGTTGAAGAGAACAACCTTGATGCTACAGCCACGGCTTTGACATCCGTTAAAGATCCTGCCGGTTCCGGTATGACCT
>JAMPBC010000059.1 GCA_023666905.1 Bacteroides sp.
CTCAATGGCTGACCGCCTCAGCGTTAACATATATTATGGGACAGGCTCTTAATTCTTTTGAGCGCTTGCTCCAATGCGTTTTCGGCGTCAAGCCAAATCACCGATTCATCACGCTTCAACCACGTGAGCTGTTTCTTGGCATACACCCTGGTGTTTTTCTTGAGGCGGCTTATGGCTGTGTCGCGGTCCATGGTGCCGTCGAACATTGCAAACATCTCCTTGTACCCCACGGTGTTCAGCGAGTTTAAGTGGCGAAGATGGTAAACACTTCGGGCTTCCTGCTCCAGCCCCGCTTCAATCATGGCGTCCACCCTACTGTTTATCCGCGCGAACAGCGTTTCACGGTCATGGTTAATAGCAAATTTCAGCACACTGAACGGTCGCTGTTTCTTCTGTCCGGTCCGCAGCGAAGAGAATGGCACGCCCGCTTCAAGCGTTATCTCAATGGCGTGGATAATTCGCTTGTGGTTACACAGGTCCACAATCCCGTAATACTCCGGGTCAAGCTCTTTCAGCTTGCTGCGTATTGCTTCCGGTCCTCCGGTGTTGTAAAGCTCGTAAGCTTGTCGGCGCACCTCCTCGCTAATGGTAGGAAGCTGGTCAATTCCGTTGGTCACGGCATCGATATACATCATTGACCCTCCGCACATTATTGCATACTCGTTTTGTGCAAAAAGCTTGCCGAGCGTCTCCATGGCCTCGGCTTCAAACTGTGCGGCGCTGTAATATTGGTCAAGTTCCAGCCGGCCAATGAAATGGTGTGGCACCGCCTTGAGTTGTTCCTCTGTGGGAGCGGCGGTGCCAATGGGTATGTCGCGGTAAATCTGTCGGGAATCAGCCGAGATTATTTCGCATCCGAGCCTGCGGGCGAGGCTTGTGGCAAGTTCGGTTTTGCCTGAGCCCGTAGGTCCGGTTACAACAATCAGTGTCGGCATTAGCGTTCGCCAACAAGCTTGGCTATCTGTACAATCACATCGGTGGCTTTCTCCATCGACGGAATCGGCACAAATTCGTAACGGCCATGGAAGTTCAGTCCGCCGGCAAATATGTTGGGGCAGGGGAGTCCTTTGAACGACAGCTGTGCACCGTCCGTTCCTCCGCGAATAGGCTGCACCTTCGGTGTGATTCCCGCGCGTTCCATAGCCTCTATGGCAATGTCCACAATGTGGCTCACCGGTTCTATCTTCTCGCGCATGTTGTAGTACTGGTCGGCAATATCAAGCGAGGCCACTCCGGGAAACTCATGGTTGATTTTGCGCGTGAGGTGCTCCAGCTCTTTTTTGCGGCGCTCGAAACGGTCGCGGTCATGGTCGCGTATAATATAGGTGAGAGTGGTTTTCTCAACTGTCCCCTCAATTGACACAAGGTGATAGAACCCTTCGTAACCCTCGGTGTGCTCGGGAGTCTCCCAGCGCGGAAGCATTATGGCAAACTGATTGGCTATGCGGATGGAGTTAATCATTTTATGTTTCGCATAACCGGGGTGCACGTTACGCCCGTTGAAGGTTACGTGAGCCACTGCCGCATTGAAGTTTTCATACTCGAGTTCGCCAACTTCTCCGCCGTCCATCGTGTAGGCCCAGTCGGCTGCAAACTGCTCCACGTTGAACTTGTGGGCGCCCTTGCCAATCTCCTCGTCGGGGTTGAAGGCTATCCTGATTTTGCCATGTTTTATTTCCGGGTGCTTCATCAGATAGTCCACTGCTGTGATTATTTCGGCAATGCCGGCCTTGTCGTCGGCGCCAAGCAATGTGTTGCCATCGGTAACAATCAGGTCCTGGCCAACGTAGTTCAGCAGCTCCGGAAATTCATCGGGGCTCAGAACAATACCTTTTTGAGCATTGAGTGTTATGGTACCCCCATCGTAATTCTGCACAATGCGTGGCGAAACATGGCGTCCGCTCATGTCGGGCGATGTGTCCAGATGAGCGATGAATCCAATGGTCGGAACGTCGGCGCGGTCGGTGTTGGCCGGAAGTGTTGCCATCAGATAGCCGTTCTCGTCAAGCGTTATCTCTTTCAAGCCCATGGCTTGCAGTTCCTGCTCAAGGTGCTGGGCAAAAATCATCTGCCCGGGAGTCGAGGGAGTCATATTGGTGAGCTCGTCGCTCTGGGTGTCGAACTTCACATATTCAAGAAAGCGGTCTACAACAGTCATATCTCACTTATTTTTTAATGGTATTGAATCAAGTGTCGGGCAAAGTTAAGCAGTTCGCTTTTAACAGCCAAATATCTTGCTCATTAATTCTCACGCTCCGCCGGCCTCTCCCGCCTCCGCGGGCAACTGACTCTTCACGCTCCGCGCAACGGCAATGGTGGCCACACAGCAAACCATGGTCCACAAAAAGAAGTTGGCATATCCCATCTGCTCCTCTATCCATCCGGCGGCCATTCCCGGCAACATGCTGCCAAGCGTCATGAACCCGGTGCAAATGGCATAGTGCGAGGTCTTGAACGGCCCCTGTGAGAAGTTAATCAGATATAGTATATACGCGGTGCCCCCGAATCCGTAGCCGAACTGCTCGGTGAACACACACAGCGATATGTCCGTAAGCGTATGCTCCCACGGCGCCCAAGCCAGGTACACGAAGCTCAGGCACGTGAGCGACATGCTCCAGGCCATTGGCATTATCCAGCGTCGCAGTCCGCCATGCGAAACCACCATGCCCCCCACAATTCCGCCAAGCAAAAGCCCGATAACTCCAACGGTACCGTACACCACGCCCACCTCTTTGGTGGTCAGCCCCAGGCCCCCCGCTTCGGCAGGATGCAGCAAAAACGGATTTATCAGTTTAATGAGTTGGGCCTCGGGAAGTTTGTAGAGTATCATAAACAGCAGTGCGGCCGCTATATGGCTCTTTTTGAAGAACCCGGCAAATGTCTGGCCGAATTCCTTCACTATGGCTCTGAGCGATGCCCGCTTGCTTCCTCCATTCATGTCCGGTTTGAGTTGTTCGCTGTGAGGCATGGCAAAGGAGTTGTAAAGAGCTATCACGAGAAACAGCAGTGAAAGTCCGTAAAAGGTCAGTTCCCACGCCCGGCTCACATCTCCGCTCTCCTCCAGATACCCCGCCGCCATCACCACCGGACCCTGGCAAAACAGCATGGCGGCGCGGTAGAAGGTGGTGCGTATGCCAACGAAGAACGATTGCCCCCGGGTGTCGAGTCCAATCATGTAAAAGCCGTCGGCGGCAATATCGTGTGTGGCCGAAAGGAATGCAATGACGAAGAAGGCCGCCATGGTCACCTTGAAATAGTGTGCTCCCGGCAGTCCGAACGCAACGGCACCCAGTGCCGCGGCAATGGCCCACTGCATCACCACAACCCATCGGCGTTTGGTGCTCAATATGTCTACAATCGGACTCCACAGCGGCTTTATTAGCCACGGCAGCATGAGCCACGAGGTGTAAAAAGCCATCTCCGTATTGCTAACCCCAAGACGGGTGTACATTATTCCGGCAATGGTCATCACAACCACGTAGGGCAACCCCTCGGCAAAATATAGCGATGGTACCCAGCGCCAGCCTCTGCGAATTGTCTTGTCAGTCATCGGTCACAGTGTTGGTCGTTTCAATCATTGGATGTGGTGTAGGTTATCAGCCTTGATTGCGGAAAATAAAAGGCGAGTATCTGTTTGTAATCGTACCCCTCGGCTGCCATTTGTGCGGCGCCTATCTGGCACAATCCCGCTCCGTGACCCCAGCCGCGGCCATGAAGCTCCCAGCGTCCGGGAATGCCCTCGCTATCCCTGTCAAGCGCTTCGGCTACGAATGCGGAGCTGTAGAGGTGACTCCGCGAAAGGGTTCTGCGTATTTCAAGTTCCTTGCCTATGATGCGTGTCCGCTTTGTCCCCTCAATCCTCAACCTGTCAATGCGTCCGGAGGGACCCCGATGAAGCGGCGTAAGGCTCACGATGCGTCCGAAGTCCATGCCGCTCCGCTCTTTGACAATCTCCGCCAACTCTTCAGCGGTGTAACTCACATGCCAGCAATAATAGCCGCTGGTGCTCTGGTCGTAGTTATTCAGCACTCGTCGCAGCAGAGGAGCTGTGGCACGTCCGCAAAACGGGTCGTCGAGGGCTTGAATGTAGGGAAGGTCCACAGGTTGCCAGCAGGTGGAGAAAAGCTCGGTGACTCCTCCGCAGCATTTGTAAAAACGGGCGTCGCACAGTTCGTTTCCGTAGGCAAGCACCTCTCCGGCGGTGGCTTTCAATGCTTCTTCAACTGTTGGTGTGGAGGCCTTGGTGCACCCCTGGTAGCGTTGGCAATGGTCATCGGCACAAATGTCGAATCCGGTGTGCGACTCGCGGTCGTACCACTTCACCAGTTCAGTGTCTGTGTCCACGCCTTGCTGAGGTTTCAGGTGCGAGGGGGGCATCACCTGGGCGAGAACCCAGCTGCGCGAAATAACCGCGTGAGCTTTGAGAAATTCAAGTGGAGCCTGTGCGTTCATTTCCGACGACACCACACTCCTCAGATATGTCTCCACCCCAACCCGGTTAATGGCCTGCAGCGAGTCACCGTCAGCCACAATGCGGAGCTCGCCGTGGAACGATTGGTCCTCATGCTGCTCCCAGTGGAACCCTATGCCAATGGTTACATTGCTCAGCGTGAAGCTTGAATCGGCTTTGAGGGGCTTGAGCGTGAATCTTTCAGTAGTCTCACCGTTGCACGTCATGCTCCGGTCCGGTGTCAATTCCACTGTGTAGTTCTTGGATTTTGCCGGACTGCCGTTGAGCAGATATTCACCGTTGAGAGTCACATCAATACGCACCGCCCGAACAATGCCCACATCCAGCTTCCTCTCCGTCATCCCTTTGCGCCGCGGTGAGCCGCAGTGAGCGAATATGGCTTTTATGTTGGCAGCCTCTTTGCAATAGGCTGCATCCTGAGGGCGTGGGGCTACTATCACCCCGGCCATCTCTACCGCTGCCGGCGATATGAGAATCTGTCCCGGCTCGGCTCCATAGTTGGCAGGGCGGTGGTTGCGTCGGGCTATCACGGCTGTCTGCCATCTCCCTTCGCGGTATCGGGCATAGATGTTTACATCCGGTTCTTCTCCCGGATTCAGCCCCCAAAGATAACCCTCTGTGAGTTGGGACACCTTAGCCGGGTCTTCCCCCTCAAAAAGTTCCACACCCGTCAGGGGCCACCCTTTGCCGGAGTCAATCATCTGCCAAATTGGCAATGCCTCTGAGGGCACAGCCTGAAAATGGAAGTGGTCAGGGGCCGAGGCTCCGCTGCGTGCTCCGTTGTAGAACACTGTGAGACTCTCCAGCCGTGCGGCTAACTCCAGCATCTGCCCCATACGTCCGGCAATTGCCTGCGGCGTGTGTGCCTTGGCTGCAATGGTGAGGTGAGTCGGGAAAACAGGGTAGGGGTTCACGAGGATTTCATAGTCGCCTGCATCAATGGCAAGTTGCTCGGCCGGTCTGTTGCTGCGGCACAGAAAGCATGGCCGGCTTTTTATGGCTTCGGGATTGAGGTTGGCTGCGCTTGACCGGATACGTTCAGGGTTGTGCTGCACCGACACAGGGCAACCGTCAACCGTCAACCGGTGAAGTTCAATCCTCCCAAGGGCTTCATAATTCTTCCGTGCAAGGGGCCACGCTTCAAGCTGGTGCTTTATGAAGTCGGTGTAGCCAATAGGCATTGTGTCACTTGGTTTCATTCTGTTGCTGGCGCGCCTTGATTTCCCAAGTGCGCAATGTGTCTTTGTAATGGTTGTAGCGGTTCAGTTTCCATTCCGGCAACGCGGCATCGGAGTTACCCTCCCACCGCCGGCATAGGTACAGCACATCGTAGATACGCGAAATTTTGTAGCGGCGTGAGATTTGAAGTGCCATGGCATAGTCCTCGCCGTAACTCACGTTAGGGAAAGGAGTATTCCTCAGCAGTCCGGTGAAGAATGCCCGCGGAGCGCCAAGGCCATTGATGCGCAGTGCGTTGTTAGGTCCGTTGGCATCGGTCCACTCCCGGTGATCGATTACCCCGGGAGGAATGGGCCGGAGGTTGAAGTCGGTGAGCGAATAAGTTCCTATAACCATGGCCGCTCCCTCTCTTCGGAAGCACTCCACGATGGTGGTGAGCGTGTGGGGCGAGCTGTAAATGTCATCGCTGTCAAGCTGCACGGCAAAGCGTCCGCAGCGACTGTCGTTAACGGCCGCATTCCAGCAGCCACCAATGCCAAGGGTTAGCTCTTGCGGTATAATGTGAACGAGTCTTGGGTTCTGTTTAGCCAGCCCGGCAATAATCTCGGTGGTGCCGTCGGTGGAGTGATTGTCAACCACAATTACGTTGAAGCTGAACTCGGCTTCCTGGTTCAGGGCACTGCCAATGGCATCGGCAATTGTACGCGCTCGGTTCCTGACAGGGATAACTACTGAGGCTTCAACCGGGAAGTTCCCCTCGTGGGAAATTGTAGAGAAAGGGGGCGTTAGCAGCGCTCCGATTTCTTTTAGATGACGGGTGAACACTTTCTCCATTTCCAGCTGCACGTTGCGGTTGCGAGGGTCAACGTAGTCAAACTGGTTTTGCTCTGCCGATGGCTCGGAGGCGGTGTACAGAGGTTCGGGTATGTGGACTATTTTTCCGACTCGGCTCAACGCCAGACGCAAGGCATACCATGCGGCATACTCATAGTCGGGGAGCGCCATGGCGCACTGTTTGAATGTCACAGAGTTGATAAAGACGGCAGGCCCGAAGTTGAAATCGTTCCTCACGGACCCCGGGAGGCAGTCGGCAAGCTGGTGGAGCTCAACGGAGTCCGCACCGCCTGTGGTTTCCGCAGCGTGAAAATCGCAGAATGTCATTGCCGCCTCGCTGTCGGTTGCAATCTTGGCAAGCCGGTCAAATGCATCGGGCGTGATTTGGATTTCCCGGCCCGATTCAATTTGCAGCAGCATGAAAGGTGTGGCGGCTTCGTCGGCAATGTGTTTTATGTTGGCTGTGGAGCAAATGCCGTTGGCAATAAGAGTGTCGCTCATTGGAGTTGTGAATAAATTTTGTTGAATAATTGAGGAGCGGCGGCAACAATTGAAATATTGCGGGCAAAGCGGAATGGCTTCCACTCGCAGCCGGCCTCCTCGGCAATGAGCAGTCCGGCGCACACGTCCCACTCGTGGAGATTCATCTCCCAGTACCCCTCCAGGAACCCGGCGGCGGTGTAGCAGAGGTCAAGAGCGGCCGAGCCGAGCCGGCGCAGTCCGCGGATGTGCGGCAAAATGCGGGCGGTGTTCTCCAGATTGTTGTCGGGGTTGTTGTTCTTGTCAATTGGGAAGCCGGTGGCGAGTACAGCGCGGTCCAACGATGGGATTGAAGAGCAATGGATAGGGTTGCCGTTCAGAGTGGAGCCTTCACCTTTTATGCTGCAGAACATCTCGTTGAGGTATGGAGCGTAGACCACTCCCACAATGGTCTCTCCCCGGTATTGGATACCTATCGACACGCTGAAATTGGGCAGTCCGGAGCGGAAGTTGGTGGTACCGTCAAGAGGGTCAATCACCCAGCGGTAATCGCTGTCACCGCCAAGTGAGCCTGATTCTTCCGACAGAATTTCGTGCGAGGGAAATTGTCGGGCAATGGCATTGAGTATGACCGCTTCTGAGGCCTTGTCGGCCTCAGTCACAATGTCGCTCTCGTTGCATTTCACGTCAACCTTCAAGTGACCGCTGCGGAAATATTTCATCTGCTCGCGCCCGGCTTCAAGAGCCATCTGTCGGGCTGCGTCAAGCAGCTGCTGTGGTGTGGGATTCATATCCTGTGGATTTTAATGTCATGTTGATTTCAACCACAAAGTTACTTCAAAAAAATGAAACCCCAACATCACCCCCACATAAATCCGCGACACATCGCTGACCCGGCACAAAGTGACTTCTTGTGTTGCTGCGAGTTGTTCAACCTATGTGACTTCGGGGGGAGCGTCCTATCTATCCTAATCTCTTCCCAAGAGTGTATTAACTATCTTGATTCAACTCGTTGGTTCAGGTACAAATCCTTGGCATTACCGACCGCAAAAGTGCTAATTTTAATTGGATTGCGCAAGTTATAAACGCGAGTTCGGGATAAGAAACCCACTAAAAAAGTTGAATCGGCAGCCTGAAAAAGTTGCCGATTCTCTTGGTAATTACATTGATTTTTAGTAATTTAGTGGTGCAATAACATTAAATACCGAATCATGATTACCGAAAGTAAAGTTACTGAAATTTTTTGTATTGCCGATGATTTTTGCAAAGAATTTGAAGCCGAAATGGCAAAAAATGGGCACAAGCCGAAAGTTCAGTGCATGAAATTTTAGAGGAAATGTTAAATTTGC
>JAMPBC010000005.1 GCA_023666905.1 Bacteroides sp.
GCTCCTACGTCAGTTTAGCAAACTGGTGGTTTCAGCCACTCACCCACCTCTCCTTCAAATGTGGGCCAATGAGTTTTGGCTTTCCAAATGCGTTTGCAAATTTATGAATTTGTTTTCAATTACCAAAAATTTACATGAATTTTTTATTAAAGCAAAATTGCAGATTCAACCGGTTCAAGCAATTTCGCGCCATGCCGGCACTATGCTCCGTACAAAACCACTCCTCATGTCGGTGCCGTGGGAATGTAAGCGAATAAAAGTTGGTTTAATTTTGACAAATGGAAAAGAGAAACTATATTTGTAAAATAAAAGTCTAACAAACAAAACGCACTCATCAACCATGAATACGACCGACCACAACGACCGGGAATACGAGTATAGCGGCTCGCTTATCAACGGCTTCGCAATGCTGTTTTTCACATTCATTCTAATCCCATGCCTCATTGTGGGATGCATTGTTGCAGGAGGCGAAGAAAATCTGTGGCTGTCGGCCGGATGCACGGCCGTGTTTGCCATAATCTTCTTTTTGGGATGCGTCGGCTACTTCACCCAGGAGCCCAACGAGGCACGTGTAATGATATTTTTCGGTAAATACAAAGGGACCTGTCGCCGCGTGGGCTACTTTTGGATGAATCCCTTCATGACACGCAGAAAGCTTTCGCTGCGCTTGCGCAACATGGACATTGAACCCATAAAAGTAAACGACAAAGTGGGTAATCCGGTGCTGATTGGCATGGTGTTGGTGTGGCGCATCAAAGATACTTATCGCGCCGTGTTCGACATTGACTCCGCCTCGCTCGGCGCCACCGGCACACAGGTGAGCAATGCTGCTCTGGAACGTTTTGTAAGGATTCAGAGCGATGCCGCATTGCGCGAAGTCACCGGCCACTATGCCTACGACCAAACCGGCGTGGACGAACAGGAACTGACCTTGCGCGACGGCGGCTCGGAAATCAACGAATTGCTTGAACAGAAAATCAACGACCGCCTTTCAATGGCCGGAATGGAAGTGGTGGAAGCGCGCCTCAACTACCTTGCTTACGCCCCCGAAATCGCCGCCGTGATGCTCCGCCGCCAACAGGCTTCGGCCATAATCTCTGCCCGTGAAAAAATTGTGGAAGGAGCCGTAACAATGGTTGACATGGCATTGAAACGTCTCGAGCAGGACAATGTGGTCAAACTGGACAACGACCGCAAAGCCGCAATGGTGAGCAATCTACTCGTGGTGCTATGTGCCGACGAACCCGCGCAGGCAGTTGTAAATACCGGACAGTAAAATCCATCAGCATCAAACAATCACATCAATACTCAAAATCACCAACTGAAATGGAACAATATAAAAGAATATTGCTTAAACTGAGCGGTGAATCGCTCATGGGACATCAGGGATATGGCATTGACCCGAAACGCCTGGCCGAATATGCCGAACAAATTGCAGCCATTGTGAATCGTGGCGTGGAAGTGGGCATTGTGATTGGAGGCGGCAACATTTTCCGCGGCCTTCAGGGAGCAGCCAAAGGTTTTAACCGTGTAAAAGGCGACCAAATGGGAATGCTTGCCACAACCATCAATTCACTTGCCTTGAGCTCGGCTCTCGAAGCCATTGGCCAGCCGGCCCAAGTGTTCACCGCAATTGCAATGCACCCCATTGGGAAACATTACAGCAACCAGAATGCCATTGAAGCAATGGAGCGCGGCACCGTGGCCATTATGGCCGGAGGTACAGGCAATCCGTTCTTCACCACCGACACCGGAGCCGCCCTCCGCGGTGTGGAAATAGGAGCCGATGCAATGTTCAAAGGAACCCGCATTGACGGTGTTTACACGGCCGACCCCGAAAAAGACCCCACTGCAACCAAGTTCGACAAGATTTCTTACGACGAAGTGCTGGCTCGCGGACTGCGCGTAATGGACCTAACCGCCACAGCTCTTTGCAAAGAAAACGGGCTCCCCATTGTGGTTTTTGACATGGACACCAAAGGCAACCTTGAAAAGGTTATTGCCGGAGAACCCATCGGCACATACGTGTACTAACCCCCCGCTCAACTCAAGAAACAACAACAATCAAAAAAATAAGTAACTATGGACGTTAAAGATTATCTTGACCCGGCTGAAGAAAAAATGGAACTGGCCGTGGCTTATCTTGATGAAGCCCTTGCCCACATTCGTGCCGGCAAAGCAAACCCCAAAATTCTCGACGGCATCCGCGTGGAGTACTACGGCAGCGCCGCCCCCATTTCAAACGTGGCCAACGTATCTGTTCCCGATGCTCGCACTATCACCATCACTCCGTGGGAAAAAGCCATGTTCAAGGAAATTGAAAAGGCAATAATCAACTCCGACCTCGGAATCACCCCCGAAAACAACGGCGAAGTTATCCGCATAAGCATCCCACCGCTCACCGAGGAACGCCGCAAGCAACTCGTAAAGCAATCAAAAGCCGAAGCCGAAACAGCCAAGGTCTCAGTTCGCAATGCCCGTCGCGATGCAATCGACGGACTTAAAAAAGCCGTAAAGCAAGGAATGTCCGAAGATGTTTCAAAGGACGCCGAAGCAACAGCTCAAAAACTTCACGACAACTACATGAAGAAAATTGACGCCCTCTTTGCCGCCAAGGAAAAAGAAATCCTCACCGTATAATATACACCATATAATATATAGATAATATATAACATTTCAAGCCGGGGTGACATGCACACAATGCATCACTCCGGTTTTTCTATAGCCACAGCCGTTATCAACGGGAACTCACCCAAAAATTTAACATTGAATTTCCGTCCGCTTTTCAATAATGCCTCGCTCTGCTGAAGGTCCACAGCTATTTCCCCAATCGCCAGCCCCGGAACGCCGGCAGCTTTAAAAACAGCCTCCTTCGCCGTCCAGCATTTCAACAAATTATCAGGCTCCGAACCACACCGAACCATCTCCGTTGGCAAAAGGAACCGCGGGGCAATGCGGCGCAACTGCTCGCGCCATCGCTCCACATCCACTCCCACATCATTGCTCCGGCACACAGCCAAAACGCACAATCCCTCACAATGGCTCAACGAAACACTCCCCGCAAAACCCTTTACAAACGGAGCGCCGTAAGCATCATGTCCAAGCTCCACCCCGGCACCAAAAGCCTCATCAAGCAGTGCGCGTTCGGTTCTCAACTCCCCTTCTCTGCGCGTCCGGCCGTTGCCATGCGAAACCGGAGCATAGAACAGGCTCACTTTACATTCGCCGCAAATCGTTTCAATCATCGTCTCCCAAGGTTTTTGCCGCATGAATCATGTCCGACTTCACAGCATCAATCACCGGACGGATCGAATCAATGGATGTAGGCATGGTTTTAAAGGAGAACATGCCGCTGACCACCCACTCCCGGCCCACCGAGATAAACTGCACCGGCATAAGCGAAGCCCCTTGCTGCACCAGAATTGTGGTGTGATAGCCTGCGGGCGAAACGAGCTGCAACTCTTCGGCACCTCCGGCAAGATTCAGCCTCATCCGCTCAAGGCGATTGTCAACAACAGCACTCTTCGCAGCCGAATCAGCTGCATGCGAAAATGTCACGTTAAGCATACCATCGTAGGAAGAATAGGCCACATCCAGCCACACATCTTTGCCATTACCGGGCTTAATGGAGCTGACAGCATGTGCATTAGCTTGAAACGGCACCGGCAATTGCGGAACACTCGTGTACGATGAATCAAGCACCGCCACTCTGGGAAAAGCTGTCGGCTTAGGCACCGCCACAGAACCGCCACCACCGCCACACGCGGTTACGGCAGCTGCCAATGCAATCGAAATTGCCACATTTCTCATGGCTTGGCGGCCGAGATTGGTTGTTGCACATCGGGCATAACCTTTACCCTCACCGAAGCAATCCGGTGATTGTTAATGTCCAATATCAGGAAGCGACAACGGCCATAGACCAAAGGCTCCTTTTCCTTGGGGAAATCACCCCTGATGGCGAGCAACATACCGCCAAGCGTCTCGCAATCCTCAGTAACATCGGTATAGTCCTCCTCGTCAAGACCGGTAATTCTGAAGAAATCACTCAAAATGGTTTTGCCTTCAAAAACGTATGTGTCATCGGGGAGTTTGCGATAAGTTTTCTCCTCCTGGTCATACTCGTCGTTAATGTCGCCCACAATCTCTTCCAGCACATCCTCCAGTGTGACAATGCCCTGCGTGCCTCCGAATTCATCCACAACCACAGCCATGTGAATATGTCGGCCACGGAAATCTTCAAGCAAATCGTCAATCATCCTGGACTCCGGCACGAAATAAGGCTTGCGCAGAAGCTTCTGCCATTCAAAATCGCCCTCTTCACTGCCAATGTACGGAAGCAAGTCGCGCGAATAAAGAATACCTTGAATGTTATCCTGAGTGTCGCGATAAACGGGTATGCGCGAATAACCGCTTGACAACACCACGCCCATCACCGTTTTGAAATCGCTTGAAATGTCAATGTCGGTCATGTCCACACGCGGAGTCATAACCTCCGAAGCCGTCGTGTCGCCGAATCGAAGAATACCCTCAAGCATTTCCTTTTCATCCGATGCCTTCACATCGGTAATTTCCAACGCTTGCGAAAGCTCCTCGGGCGTTACGTCGTGGCTCTTTTTCACCACAACCCTGTTGACAAACCCGCTTCCGCCAACGAGCAGCGACGACAACGGCCGCAGAATGGCCGAGAGGGCCGAAACACCGCCGGCCGACGTCCTCACCCAGCGCATATTGTTGGAATTTGCCACTAATTTGGGGAGAATCTCACCGAACAACAAAATTAGGAACGTAAGAATAACCGTTTGCAAAATAAAACTCAGAACTTCAGGCATGTTCGAAAACACCGGCCCGAGTGCGAAATTACACAGCACTACAATGGTCACATTAACCAGATTGTTGGCTATGAGAATGGTTGCAAGCAATCGTTCAGGCGTTTCAACAAGTTTCTTCACCTTCCGGCCCACGGGCGATTCCTCCAACTCCTCAAGTTGTTCGGAAGTAAGAGAGAAAAAAGCGATTTCACTACCGGAAACGAACCCCGATATGAGCAGAGCAAGCAATGCACATACAAGCGCAACTATTTGTGACACTCCGAAATCAGGGGTTATGGCCAGCATAGTGGCCGGAAAACTAAAAAAAGCCTCGAGCGATGGTAAAGGGTCTATGTCCAATTTATTTCAATTTTGGTAAACAATCAACGCAGATGCAATGCATGCTCTGTGCAAGCACCACACCTCGCATCATTTTCGCCACAAAGTTAATAACCTTTTCCATAACTACCAAGCCCCTAAATTGGAAAGAAATCTCTTATTCATGGTTTTTCAAAACGTTATATAAATAAAAATGTGTAACTTTGTGGTCAAATTTCCAATAACAAACAATTCATTCGATATAACAATGTCAATTGATGCAATCATATCGGAAGCCGTAAGCCACGCTTTGAAAGAACTTTACAGCATTGACGTGGCTGCCGGCTCAATAACTCCGCAAAGTACACCCAAGGATTTTGAAGGGAATCTCACCGTGGTAGTTTTCCCCTGGGTCAAAGCAGCCCGCAAACGCCCCGAGGACGTTGCCACCGAAATTGGCAACTGGCTCGTGGACAACGAGCCCGCCGTTGACCGCTTCAACGTTGTGAAAGGCTTCCTCAATATTGTCATAGACTCCTCTTTCTGGAGTTCGGTACTGCAAAACATTCTCACCACTCCCCACTACGGGATAACCGAACCTACAGAGCAATCGCCGCTGGTGATGATTGAATACTCATCACCCAACACCAACAAGCCCCTCCACCTGGGGCATGTACGCAACATTCTCCTTGGCAACTCACTGTCAAGAATACTTGCCGCCTGTGGAAACCGCGTGGTAAAAACCAACATTGTCAACGACCGCGGCATCCACATTTGCAAATCCATGCTCGCATGGAAAAAATGGGGCGAAGGCATCACACCCGAAAAAGCCGGCAAGAAAGGCGACCACCTCATTGGCGACTTCTATGTGCTCTTCGACAAACATTACAAAGCCGAAGTGGCCGAACTTATGGCAAAAGGCATGAGCGAAGATGAAGCCAAAGCCGCCTCACCCCTCATGCTCGAAGCCCGCGAAATGCTCCGCAAATGGGAGGATGGCGATGATGATGTCCGCTCTCTATGGGCCATGATGAACTCATGGGTCTATGCCGGATTCGATGAAACATATGCCCGCATGGGAGTGGGATTTGACAAAATCTATTACGAAAGCAACACCTATCTCGTAGGCAAAGAAAAAGTACTTGAAGGCCTTGAAAAGGGACTCCTCTACCGCAAGGACGACGGTTCCGTATGGGCCGACCTCACCCCCCAGGGACTGGACCACAAACTGTTGCTCCGTTCCGACGGAACCTCCGTGTACATGACACAGGACATAGGCACCGCTCAGATGCGCTTCAGCGACTATCCAATCGACCGCATGATTTACGTTGTGGGCAACGAGCAAAACTATCACTTCCAAGTTCTTTCCCTCCTTCTTGACCGTTTGGGATTCAGCTGGGGCAAGGACCTTGTGCACTTCTCCTACGGAATGGTGGAACTTCCCAACGGCAAAATGAAAAGCCGCGAAGGCACCGTGGTTGATGCCGACGACCTCATGGATGAAATGGTGAACACCGCCAAAACCGTTAGCGCCGAGCGTGGACAGCTTGATGGCTGCACACCCGAGCAAATCCGTGAAATCACCGAAATGGTAGGCCTCGGAGCTCTGAAGTACTTCCTTCTGAAAGTCGACCCGCGCAAGAACATGACCTTCAACCCCGACGAGTCCATCGACTTCAACGGCAACACCGGGCCCTTCATCCAGTACACCCATGCCCGAATACGCTCCGTGCTCCGCAAATCGGCCGACGAAGGATTCACCACCGGCGAATTTGTAACCGCAAAGCCCGGCGAACGCGAAATAGCCCTCATCCAGCGTTTGGCCGACTATCCCGCCACCGTGGCCGAAGCCGGCCGAATACTCAGCCCCTCGCACATTGCCAAATACGCCTACGAGCTCGCCAAAGAGTACAACCAGTTCTATCACGACTGTTCCATACTCAAGGAAACCGACCCGACCAAGCGCTCGCTTCGCCTCGCTCTGTCGGAATGTACGGCACGCACCATAGCCTCGGCAATGCAACTGCTCGGCATCAAAGTGCCTGACAGAATGTAACTCCCCCTTCCATTCACCTTTTAAACATCAAAACAATGAATCAATTTCAATATCAAGAGTCTGCCTTTGACTCAGCTTATAGTCTCGCAGGCCACATGAACGCCGTGATGCGCCGCGTGTACCTCAAAATGACACTCGGCCTCATTGTCTCCGCCCTCGTTGCCATGTTGGCGGCATCGTCAACCCCCCTCCTTGGATACTTCACATCCCACCCGCTGATAATGCTTCTGCTGTTCGGTGCCGAAATTGGATTGGTGATAGGAATCAGCGGCGCCATCAACAAGCTCTCCAGCTCGGTAGCCACCATGCTCTTCTTCCTCTTTGCCATTGTCAATGGCCTGTCACTCTTCCCCATTTTGCTGGTCTACACCCACGTTTCCATCTTCAAAACATTCTTCATAACCGCCGGAGTGTTCGGGGCAATGTCCGTTTACGGCATGTTCACCACTCGCGACCTCACCAACTGGGGCACCGTCCTGATAATGGGCCTCTTCGGTCTCATCATTGTTTCGCTGGTCAACATTTTCCTCAAAAGCCCCGCCATGGAATGGATTATCTCGGGCGCAGGTGTGCTCATTTTCATCGGCCTCACCGCCTGGGACACTCAGCGAATCAAGCAAATGGCCCTGATGGTCCCGGCCGACCAAGCCGGCAAAGTAGCCACCATAGGCGCACTCAACCTCTATCTGGACTTCATCAACCTTTTCCTCTATCTGCTCCGTTTCTTCGGAAACCGAAACTAAGGACATCGTATTATAAAAGAATCGGCGTCGCCATGGTTTTCCCAACCGTGGCGACTATTTTTCAAGATTTTTTACTAATTTTACAATCCAAATCAACCAACCGGCTGTTTATTCAACATGGGAAACAAACTTAAATATCATAGCGAGGACGACCGCTGCTACGGCGCAACCGGAATGACCGTGGCCTTTGTGGTGCTCGACGGCGACAACCTCATTGCCGGCGTTGACCTTGATGCAAGTCCCGACGCCCTGATCAGCTACTCCGACGAATACTTCTTCTCCGGCAACCCCGGACTATCGGCCAAAAGCGCTTGGAACACAATACTGAAGCACTTCAACTTCTCAATGGCCGCCGCAATGGCCAATGTAATGTGCCGCTCCTACGTGCTTGACAACAGGCAGCTCGACCCCGAAACAAAGCAGCTGCTTCTGGACCATATACTCCTTGAAGGACGCGACGAGTGCAACCTTGACGATGACGAGACCCGCCGGCTCTTCGACAAAAACTACGTTTATCTCACCCGCGTGTTCACCCATCAGGGAGTGCAAAGCGTGTGTCACGACTTTGCAGGAGCCCTCAAACGCCGTCGCCGCATGAGCCGACTTGAAATCCTTGAGCAGCTGCGCGCTCTTCAAATGTTGTAACGCCAATAACTTTGAGAGGTGAGGGATTTTGCTTAACTTTGCGGCAGATTACCAAAATTTTTTCAAGACATGGCTAAAGCATTGGTCAACACCAACTACAATTTTCCGGGTCAAACCCAAGTTTATCATGGCAAAGTGCGCGACGTCTACTCCATAGGCACCGACACGCTGGTCATGATTGCCACTGACCGCATCTCGGCTTTCGACGTGGTGCTTCCCGAAGGTATCCCTTACAAAGGACAGGTCCTGAACCAGATTGCAACTTACTTTCTCGATGCCACCTCCGACATTGTTCCAAACTGGAAACTCGCCACTCCGGACCCCATGGCATCCGTGGGCATACGCTGCGAAGGTTTCCGTGTGGAAATGATTATCCGCGGCTACCTCACCGGCAGCGCATGGCGTGAATATCAGGCCGGATGCCGTGAACTCTGCGGAGTGAAACTTCCCGAAGGCATGCGTGAAAACCAAGCCTTCCCCGAACCGATAATCACCCCCACGACTAAAGCCGACGCGGGGCACGATGAAAACATTTCCCGCGAGCAAATCATTGCCCAAGGCCTTGTTTCTGAAAAAGACTACGATGAGATGGAGCGCTACACCCGCCTCCTTTTTGCACGCGGCCAGCAAATGGCTGCCGAAAAAGGACTCATTCTCGTGGACACCAAATACGAATTTGGCAAACACGACGGCAAAGTATATCTCATTGACGAAATCCACACGCCTGACTCATCGCGCTACTTCTATGCCGACGGCTACGAGGAACGCTTTGCAAAAGGCCTCCCGCAGCGCCAGCTTAGTAAAGAATTCGTGCGCCAGTGGCTCATTGAAAACGGCTTCATGGGCCAACCCGGACAAAAAGTGCCCGAAATGACTCCCGAAATCGTTACGCAAATATCTGACCGCTATATTGAACTCTACGAGCAAGTCACCGGCCAGCCCTTTGTGAAAGCCGACGAATCAAATCTTGACAATCGCATTGCTGTCAATGTAATGGATTGCCTTGTGCAACTGTCACGCTGACGCGCCTTGAACTGCGAGAAGATAACCCCTTACGGCGACACCGGCCGCTCGAAATCAAGTCAGGTTGAGGAAATGTTCAACAGCATTGCCCCTGCCTACGACTTCATGAACACAGCCATGTCCTTCGGCCTGCATCGTCGCTGGCTCCGCAAGGCTCTGTCAATGATTAACCGGAAAAATCCCCCGGGACCATGGCTTGACGTGGCAACAGGCACTGCCGACGTGGCAATAAGCCTTGCACGGCTTAACCCGCAAGTCACAATCACAGGCATAGACCTCTCTGAAGGCATGCTCGACCTTGGACGCGCCAAAGTGCAACGTGCCGGACTCTCCAACCGCATAACACTCCAAAAAGCCGACTGCCTTCAACTTCCGTTTGAATCCGGAAGCTTCGGATTGGTGACCGTGGCCTACGGCGTGCGCAACTTCCAGCAACTCCAGCGTGGAATATCTGAAATGGCCCGAGTTCTCAAACCCGGAGGAATGATTTCCGTGATTGAACTCTCCACCCCCACCTTGCCGATTGTCAAGCCTTTCTACAACCTCTACACCCGCCACATAATCCCCTCCGTGGGGCGCATAGCCTCAAAGGATGTCAGAGCCTACAGCTATCTTCCCGAATCCATTGCCGCCGTCCCGCAAGGCAAAGCGATGGACACACTCCTGGCCGATGCCGGGCTGGTCAACGCAAGCCACCGACCACTCACTCTGGGCACCTGCACCATTTACACCGCTTACAAACCAAACAAATAAACACCCACAACTCACATCATGAACCTATCAAAACTTGTTCTCGCCATGGCAGTTGCAGTATCAGCCAACGCCGTTTCGGCGCAGGAACACCTCAAAAGTCTCGATGCTTCGCAAATTGACAACTCAATTCCCGCAGGCACCGACTTCTATCGCCACGTCAACGCCAAGTGGCAGAAAGCCAATCCCCTCACCCCCGAACATGCCCGCTATGGCAAGTTCAACGTACTCTCCGACACTTCCGAGCAGCGCGTGAAGGACATTGTGCTCAACCTCTCCAACACCAACCCCGTTCCCGGAACCGTGGCCTTCAAAGTGTCCACCATATATAACCAGGCCATGGACTCCACCCGTCGCAACCGCGAAGGCGCAGCCCCCATTCAGGCCGACCTCAAAAAAATCGAGAACACTCCCCACGAAGGCATGGAGGACCTCTTCCTCTGGATGCACGCCAACTACTCCAGCCCCTTCTTCTCGGCCGGACCTCAGGAGGACCTTGCCAACTCCAATGTCTATGCCATGTACGTAAGCGGCGGAGGCCTCGGTCTTGGCGACCGCGACTACTATCTGAAAAACGACAAGCGCAACAAAGAAGTGCGCGACGCTTATCAAAAGCTCATTGTCAAGCAAATGATGAACGCCGGCCTTAAGAAAAAAGACGCACAGCGCATCATGAAAAACGTGATGAAGATTGAAACCGCCATTGCCGATTCAACCTGGACACGCGAAGAAAGCCGCAACATCCCCGCAATGTACAACCCCCGCACTTTCGCTCAACTCAAGGAAATGTACCCCGCCATCAACTGGGACCGTTTCTTCATTGAAACAATGGGTATTCCTTCGCCCGAAAATGTTATTGTCACCGAAATCAACACCGTGAAGCAAGCCAACAATCTCATGGCTTCGCTCACTGACCGTGAAATCAAGGACTACTACCTTTGGAAATACGTGTCGCAGGCTGCCGGCAAGCTCAGCGACGACTTTGCCGATGCCGCATTTGAATTTAATAAGGTGATGAGCGGCGTTCAGCAGCAGCGTCCCCGCTGGAAACGCGCACTCGGCGCAACCGAAGGAGCCATGGGCGAAGCCGTGGGCCAGCTCTACGTTGAAAAATACTTCCCCCAGTCATCCAAGGACTACATGGTCGGCCTCGTTGAAAACCTGCGCACAGCACTTGGCAAACACATCCTCAACCTTACATGGATGAGCGACGAAACCAAACTCAACGCCCTCAAAAAGCTCAACGCATTCACCGTGAAAATCGGCTACCCCGACAAATGGAAAGACTATTCCACAATGGAAATTGACCCCAACCTCTCATATTACGAAAACATGCACAACGTGAGCATGTGGCACCAGAAAGAGTATTACAAGAAATGGGGCAAACCCGTTGACCGCACCGAATGGGGCATGACTCCACAAACTGTTAACGCCTACTACAATCCCCTTGCCAACGAAATCGTGTTCCCCGCAGCCATTCTTCAGGCTCCCTTCTTTGACCCCGAAGCTTCCGATGCCGAAAACTATGGTGGCATTGGTGTGGTTATCGGCCACGAAATGACTCACGGCTTCGATGACCAGGGACGCAACTTCGATGCCGAAGGGAACATGGTGAACTGGTGGACTCCCGAGGATGCCGAAGCCTTCACCGCACTCACCAAGGGTCTTGGCGCCCAGTTCGACGCTGTTGAAGTGCTCCCCGGCCTCCACGCCAACGGGACTTACACCATGGGCGAAAACATTGCCGACCAGGGTGGCTTGCGAGTTGCAATGACCGCGTTCCTTGACTCACAGAAAAAGAAAGGCGTTGATGTTGCCACCGAAACAATCGACGGCTTCACCCCCTTCCAAACATTCTACATGAACTACGCCAACCTCTGGGGACAAAACATTCGCGACGAGGAAATCCGCTCCCTCACATCGGGCGACGTTCACTCACTTGGTGAAAACCGCGTTAATGTCACCCTCCGTAACCTCGAGCCCTTCTTCAAAGCATTCAACATCACCGAAGGCCAGCCCATGTTCCGCCCTGAAGCTGAACGTGTAATCATCTGGTAATCCACTTCTGCTGAAAACATCTCCCCCTCCAATCACCCGCCTTTGCGCCGGATTCTCCGGGCAAAGGCGGGTTTCTTATTAAAAAAGACTCAGAAAACACCATTTTATGATATTTATCATACGCCATTATATGTAAATGTAACTAATTTTGCACGATAAATGATTAGGTGTGCCCGTCCGAACCATTTACCGAATAATTGGTTATGCAAAGTAGGCCACTGCCAAAATTCTCAACTGCCCTATAACGGCCAAATATTTCAACTATTTAGACAATATCTAAGAGTAAGAAAAATAATAATGACAACACGAAAAGAAATGAACCGTAACGTGCTGAAAACAGCGTCAGCCATTGCTCTTGGCGCTGCATTGACCATTACAGTAGCATCATGCGGCTCGAAATCCGAGCAGCAACAGCAAATGCCCGACCCGCAGATTGCAGTGATGCAAGTAACCCCCACAAGCGCCCACAACTCAACTGAATACCCGGCGCTCATCAAGGGTAAAACCGATGTGGAAATCCGCCCCCAGGTATCGGGATTCATCACCAAAGTTCATGTTGACGAAGGTCAGCATGTGAAAAAAGGTCAGGTACTCTTCACCATTGACCAAGTTCAGTATCAGGCCGCAGTTGCCCAGGCAAAAAGCCAGGTGGCCAACGCTCAGGCAGCCGTAAACTCAGCCAAAACACGCGTTTCGACAGCTAAAATGACCGCCGACACCAAGCGCGACCTTCTCAACAAAAACATCATCAGCCAGTTCGAGTACCAGGTGGCCGACAACGACCTCCAGACCGCCCGCGCAGCTCTTGCACAGGCCGAAGCCGCTCTCGCACAGGCTCAAAGCCAGGTAACAATTGCCAACAAGAACCTCGCTTACACCGTGGTGACAGCTCCGAGCGACGGCGTTGTGGGTTCAATTCCCAACCGCGAAGGCTCTTTGGCCTCACCCTCGTCAATGGAACCTCTCACCACCATTTCCGACAACTCTGAGGTTTACGCTTACTTCTCACTAACCGAAAAAGACCTTCTGGACATGACCGATGGCGGACAGCGTCCCCTCGCACAAGCCGTTGAAGCAATGCCCGAAGTGACACTCACCCTGGCCAACGGCACTGAATATCCCATCAAGGGAAAAGTTGCCACCGTCAACGGTCTCATCGACACATCAACCGGTGCCGCAAGCGTTCGCGCCCTTTTCAACAACCCCAGCGGAATGCTCCGCAGCGGTAGCACCGGCACAATTTCAATCCCCGTCAACCAAGCCGAAGCAATGGTTATTCCCCAGAAAGCCACTTTCGAGGTTCAGGACCGCCGCTTCGTTTATCTGGTCAACGACAGCAACAAAGTTGTCAGCCAGCCCATCACCGTTCAGGAAATTTCCGACGGCCAAAACTTCGTGGTTCTTACCGGACTTAAAGCCGGCGACCGCGTGGCCATTGAAGGCGTAGGCTCCAAGCTTAAGGACGGCATGAAGATCACTCCGGTCGATGCCGCTTCGCATCCCCAGCGTGCTGCTGCAGCTGCCGCCGGTGCCCCTGCCGCAAAATAAGCAGCACTGCCGCCAACCCCTCTCCTCCACCCTCTCTCAAATCACATTTTTCAATCAACATCAAACAAAGACTTTCATTTTGAAGTGATTCAACTATGAAATTAGATACATTTATTAACCGACCGGTGCTCTCGACGGTGATATCAATCTTCATCGTTTTGCTCGGTATCATCGGACTGGTGTCTCTACCAATCACCCAGTATCCCGACCTTGCACCACCCACAATCTCGGTGACAACCACCTACCAGGGTGCCAACGCCCAGGCTGTGCTTAACTCTGTAATTGCGCCTCTTGAAGAGTCCATAAACGGTGCCGAAGGCATGACCTACATGGAATCGACAGCCACCAACACCGGCTCCGCAACCATCAACGTGTACTTCAAACAAGGCTTCGACCCCGACATGGCCGCCGTGGACGTTCAGAACCGCGTGGCCAAAGCCCAGAGCCTCCTCCCCGCTGAAGTTACCCGTGTGGGCGTGCTCACCCAAAAACGTCAAACTTCAATGCTTGTGGGCATCAACCTCTATGACGCCACCGGAAAATATTCCGAGGAATTCATAGAGAACTACATGAAAATCAACATCGTGCCGCAACTCCAGCGTATTCAGGGTGTGGGCGACGTTATGGTAATGGGTGCCGACTACTCCATGCGAATTTGGCTCAAGCCCGATGTCATGGCCCAATATCATCTCGAGCCCACCGATGTTTCGGCAGCTTTGGCCGAACAGAACATCGAGGCCGCTCCCGGTGCATTTGGCGAACAAGGCAACCAAACCTTCCAGTACATCATGCGCTACAAAGGCCGCCTTGTCACCCCCGAAGAATTTGGCGACATTGTTATCCGTGCAAAAGATAACGGCGAAGTTCTGCGACTGAAAGATGTGGCCGAAATTGAACTCGGCCGTGTAACCTATGGCTTCCACGGCACCTTGAACGGCAAGGTGGGTGTGTCGGCCATCGTGTTCCAGACCGCAGGCTCTAACGCCACCAAGATTATCAACGACTGTCTTGCATTCGTCGACGACCTCAAGAAGGACCTCCCTGCAGGCCTTGAGATTGCGATCCCCATGAACAACAACGACTTCCTTTACGCCTCTATTCACCATGTGATTCAAACCCTCATCGAGGCCTTCGTGCTCGTGTTCATCGTGGTCTACATATTCCTTCAGGACTTCCGCTCCACAATCATCCCCGCCATCGCCATCCCCGTGGCCTTGATTGGTACTTTCTTCGGAATGACAATCATCGGCTTCTCAATCAACCTCATCACCCTTTCAGCCCTTGTGCTCGCCATTGCCATTGTGGTGGACGACGCCATTGTGGTGGTGGAGGCGGTCCATGCCAAGCTCGACGTTGGCTACAGGAGCTCGCGCAAGGCCGCCATCGACGCCATGAACGAGATTGGTGGCGCAATCGTTTCCATCACATTGGTCATGATGCTCGTGTTCATCCCCGTATCGTTCATGCCCGGAACATCAGGTGTATTCTACCAGCAGTTCGGTTTGACAATGGCCATAGCCATTGGTCTTTCGGCCATCAACGCCTTGACCCTGTCGCCTGCACTCTGCGCCGTGTTCCTCAAGGCCCACAGCGAGGACGGCCATGAAATGGGACTTAAGGAGCGCATGGGCGTGGCATACTCTGAAGCCGCTTCCACAATGAAAAAGCGCTACAAAAAGAGCCTCACCCTCAACGTCCACCCGCTCATAACCTTCATCTTTGTGATTGCCGCCGTCACCTTCATGGTTCTCGGATGGTACAGCACCGAAAGCATCTGGAAACTGGTTGTGGCCTCAATTTGCGCAATCATCGCGCTTCTGGGTATTTTCAGTCCCCGATTCCACGCCGGATTTGAGAATGGCTACAACAAGTTGCTCGGCGGTTACACACGCCTCACCACCTTCTTTGTTCACCACAAGATAACCACATTTGCCATTGTTGCTGTCAGCATAGCACTGCTTGTATGGCTCATGGGTCGCACCCCCACAGCCCTCGTGCCCAACGAGGACACCGGTACCATATTCTGTATGGTCGACATGCCCCCGGGCACATCGCAGGAGCGCACCACCGAAGTTTTGGCTCAGGTTGACTCCATCATGGCCAAAATCCCTGCAATCGACCAGCGAATGTTGATTAACGGTTACTCATTCATTGCCGGTCAGGGTGCAACTTACGGAACATTCATTGTCAAGCTCAAGGACTGGAGCGAACGCTCCGACGCCGAAAGCGCCGATGCCGTTATCGGGCAGTTATACGCCCTCACCGGACAATTCATCAAAGACGGCCGCGTGGTTATCTTCGCACCGCCTATGATTACCGGTTACTCCGTGACCAACGGTTTTGAAGTGAAAATGCAGGACAAAACCGGTGGCGACATCAACGAATTCTTCAACGTGGTTCAGACATTCCTCGGCGCCCTCAACCAGCAGCCCGAAATCCAGATGGCCTACACCACGTTCAACCCCACCTTCCCGCAATATCTTGTCGACGTTGACGCTGCCAAGTGTAAGCAGGCAGGCATCTCGCCCCAGTCCGTACTCACCACTCTGCAAGGCTACTATGGCGGTATGTACGTATCCAACTTCAACCGCTTCGGTAAGCTTTACCGCGTAATGATGCAAGCCTCACCTGAAGCACGCGTATCGCCCGAAACGCTCAACAACATCAAGATTCGCAACGGCGCCGACATGGCTTCGATTTCCAACTTCGTGAAACTCAGCCGCGTCTATGGCCCCGACTTGCTGAACCGCTTCAACATGTTCCAGTCAATCTCCGTGAGCGGTACGCCTAACCCCGGCTACTCTTCGGGCGATGCTCTTGCCGCAATCGAGCGCGTGGCCAATGAAGTTCTGCCTCAGGGCTATGGTTACGAATATGCCGGTATGACCCGCGAGGAAGCCGGCTCGTCAAGCAACTCCACCGCAATCATCTTCGGTCTCTGCTTGCTGTTCGTTTACCTGCTCCTCTCGGCCCAGTATGAAAGTTACATGCTCCCGTGGGCGGTTATCCTCTCCGTGCCGTTCGGTTTGATGGGTACATTCATCTTCGCCGATATACGCGGAATTTCCAACAACATTTATCTGCAAATCGCACTCATCATGCTCATCGGTCTGTTGGCCAAGAATGCCATCCTCATTGTGGAATTTGCCCTTGAGCGTCGCCGCACCGGCATGTCCATTGTGAAAGCCGCAATTGACGGTGCTCGTGCCCGTCTGCGACCCATCCTTATGACTTCGCTCGCCCTGATCATCGGTTTGCTTCCCATGATGTTCGCCCACGGCGTTGGTGCCAACGGTAACCGAGCCCTCGGTACAGGTTCCGTAGGCGGTATGCTCATTGGTATGTTGTTCCAGATTTTCCTCGTGCCCTCACTCTTTGTGGTGTTCCAGATCATTCAGGAAAAAATTACCCCGCTCAAGTGGGAGGACACTGAAAACGAAGGCATTGAAAGCGAACTTGAGCAGTATGCCAAATAATAAATCACAGATTTCACATTGTTTTATTCACGAATTTCAACAAATGAAACTCCGTAATCACATCATAGCTGCAACAGCCCTTGCCATTTCAATGGCAGGGCTCAGCAGCTGCAACATATACAAAAAGTATGAGTTGCCCGATTCCTCACCAATCACGGCCGAATACAAGCAAGCCGTGGAATCAGGCGTCGACTCCCTGGCATTCGGAAATCTCCGCTGGCAGCAAGTGTTCACTGACCCCATGCTGGCATCGCTCATCCAACAGGCATTGGACAACAACACCAACCTGCGCAATGCCAAACTCAACGTTGACATAGCCCACGCCCAACTCAAAGGCGCCAAATTGAGCTATCTCCCCTCCGTTGCCCTCGCGCCCACCGGACAAGGCTCCAAATTCTTCACCGACCCCTCGCAGCCAATGTCGTGGGGATACAACATTCCCCTCTCGGTTAGCTGGGAAATTGATGTGTTCGCGAAATTGCTAAACAGCAAGCGCGGAGCACAGGCCGCCGTGGAACAGAGCGAAGCCTATGCACAGGCCACCCGCTCACAAATAATTTCATCGGTTGCCACATGTTACTACACCATTGCAATGCTTCAGGCACAGCTTGAAGTTAGCCGCACCACCGCCGGCCTCTGGCAGGAAAGCGTGCAGACAATGAAAGACCTCAAGGAAGCCGGCCGCCTCACCGAAGTGGCCGTGGTGCAGAGTGAAGCCCAGTACTACGGTATCCTCGGTTCAATCACTGACATCGAGGTGTCGCTCCACGAAATGAACAACACCCTGTCACTTCTGCTCAACGTAATGCCGCAGCGCTTTGCCATACCTGCATCGGCCGTAATGAACTCGCCCGCAATTGTGCGCGAATCCATTCCAATGCGCGAACTTGCCTGCCGCCCCGACGTTACCGCTGCCGAACGCGCTCTCGCCGTAGCCTACTACTCCACCAATAGCGCCCGTGCCGCTTTCTATCCCGGACTCAACATCACTGCCAACGGCGGCTTCACCAACATGCTTGGCTCAATGATTGTGAACCCCGGCAAGTTCTTCATTAATCTCGCCGGCTCCCTCACCGCCCCGCTCTTCTCGCGCGGTGCCAACATTTCCCGCCTCGAGGCTGCCAAAGCCCAGCAACAGCAGGCCATGAACAACTTCGAGTATGCCCTGCTCAATGCCAGCGCCGAGGTGTCGGACGCTCTTACGCTCTACGAAAAGAGCCGCGAAAAAACCGCCGCTCTCGAGCTTCAAGCCGGCAAACTCTCCAACGCTGTTGACTACACTCAGGAGCTGCTCAAACTCGGCTCGCAGGGAACCACTTATCTTGATGTGATTACCGCACAACAAGGTCTGCTGCAAGCTCAGCTCTCATCAATCACAGCTCAAAACGCCGGTAACCGCGCGCTCATCAACCTCTATCAGTCGCTCGGCGGCGGACGCTAAACCAACACATTAACACAAACACATAACACATCATACCTTTTGCCATGATAAGTCCATTAGCTCACGTTGACCCCTCTGCCAAAATTGGCAACAACGTCACCATTCACCCTTTCGCCTACATCGACGCTAACGTGGAGATTGGCGATAATTGTGAAATAATGTCCTACGCCAGCATTTTAGGCGGAACAAAAATGGGACAGAACAATAAGGTGTACCAGTACACCGTGGTTGGCGCCGATCCTCAGGATTTCCGCTGGAAAGGACAACCCTCATTCTGCACCATTGGCAACAACAACGTGATTCGTGAAAACGTAATCATTAACCGCGGATTCAACTCCGAGCTTGGAACTCAAATTGGTGATGACTCCTTCATCATGGCCACCGCCCACATCGGACACGACACCGTGATTGAAGGTAAATGTGTGTTGGGCAATGCCGTGGTGATTGCCGGGGAGGCCCGCGTGGGTCAGTGCTCCATCCTCTCATCGGGCGTAATCCTGCACGAGAAGTCAAGAGTGGGCGACTGGGCTCTTATCAAAGGGGGCTGCCGCATTTCCGGAAACGTTCCTCCATTCGTAATCATGGCCCACAACCCCGCATCTTACTTTGGCGTGAACGCCGTGGTGCTACGCAAACACGGACACTCCGAAGAGCAGATTGACGACATTGCCAAAGCCTATCGCCACGTTTATCAGAGCGGCACATCGGTGTTCAATGCCATGAAACGCATTGAAGCCGACCTTGAGCCAACCCCCGTGCGCGACCACATTCTTGCTTTCATCCGCGACAGCAAGATGCGACTCGTGGCCATTCCGCGCGACCTTGAACAGTGACCCACTCTCCCTGTCACTGACATCAAAACTTACTCATAAATCATCCGGTGTCAGCAATAGTCCCCGAGGCTATTCATTGACACCGGATTTTATTTTCTCTCAACATGAAAAAGATATTCGCAACCCTGCTCGCCATTTTCATAATGGCAATCGGTACACCCATCTCAGCCGGCGCCCAAAACCTCACGCGTCAGCAAATGCGCCAGATGATCAACACCACCAAGCGTCAGCTTCCCATGAAAGTGTCTCAGACCATGTCCTGGACCCGCATTGACCTTGAAAGCAACAACACCGTGGTGCACCTGACATTCGAGATTGTGGACAAGACAACCCCCTCGGTTCAGGAAGATTTGAAAAACCAATTGACCAAAATGTCGCAAGCCGACCTTTCCAAATTCCTCGGCTACGAATTCATTGACATGTTCCGCACATTCGACTGCACCGGCCTTGTAACATTCATTTTCCCGGACGGCACTAAGATCAACCGCGAAATCAAGTAAAATCCCCCTTGCGAAAGGCAGTGAAGCATTTGATTTTTTCAGATTAATAACTAAATTTGCATGCCAAATTTTTTCTATCAATCATGCTTCACATAAACCGAATTTTAATTGCTATGCTCGGCCTGGTAAGCGCTCTTGGCGCCACGGCCGAAATACCATTGGGTTACTACGACAGCTGCGACGGCAAAACAGGCCAGGCGCTGCTCAAATCCTTGTACGACAAAATCAGCGACCACACCAACGTGGGCTACGACGGACTTTGGAACGTGTATAAAAAGTCCGACGTCCGTGCCGACGGTACGCTGTGGGACATTTATTCCACCAAAGCGTGGCCCTCAAACTTCACCCGTTGCGGAAACTACTCCGTGGTGGGCGACTGCGTGAACCGCGAGCACTCTCTTCCCAAAAGTTGGTGGGGAGGAACAAAAAGCACCCAGTATTCCGACGCGTTCCACCTTTATCCCACCGATGGAAAAGTCAACGGACAGCGCTCCAACTACCCCTTTGGCGAATGTGCCAATGGAAAAAGCCTTGCTGCCAGCGGCAACGTAAAACCGCTTGGACGCCTCGGCAACTCCACCTTCAGTGGCTACTCAAAGCAAGTGTTCGAACCCGACGATGAGTACAAGGGCGACCTTGCCCGAAGCTATTTCTACATGGCCGCTTGCTACAACGACCTGGTTTCAGGCTGGACCTCCGGAAATGGCGGCGACGTCTTTGCCGGTAACTCCTACCCCGTATTCACAACCTGGTCACAGGCGCTCCTGCTCAAATGGGCACGTCAGGACGTGGTGAGCCAAAAGGAAATTGACCGCAACAATGCCATTTACTCCTTCCAGCATAACCGCAACCCGTTCATTGACCACCCCGAACTCATTGAATATATCTGGGGCGACAAGGTTGGACAGGCATGGCACCCCGGTGGCTCTTCCGAACCGGTGTTCGAAGCCCCCGTGCAGAACACCGTAATCAATCTTGGCCAAGCCGCCCGAGGCATTGCAGCCGGCAAGAACGTCACAATCAAAGGCCGTTATCTCACCGGCAACGTAACCCTGTCGGCCACCGGCTCATTCAGCGTATCCCCTGCCACTCTCACAGCCGCTCAGGCCAATGAAGGCGCCACAGTCACCGTTACGGTCCTATCCAACTCCGCCGGCGATGCCGAAGGAACACTCAAACTATCATCGTCAGGCACCACCCGCACTGTCGACCTATACGCCGAGATTGTCGACGGACTTCCCGTCACCATAACCAACGTAACCACCGAAGGCTTCACCGTGAAGTGGGTCAACCTCCACGCATCGGCACCCGCCACCAACTACACGCTCTCCGTGGCACAAGCAGGCCAAACCATTGCAGGCTATCCCGTCAGCGTCAAAGCGTCGGCCGAAAGCCACACCGTTACCGGCCTTGACCCCTCCACTGAATATTCGGTAACCTTCACCGATGTTCCCGGCAACATTGACATCCCCGTCCTCTCCGTAACCACCGCCGACCTTGTCCCCTCAATCCAGGTACTCTTCGATGGCAACCTCCAATTCACAGCCGCTCCCGGCGAACCCTCGGAAGTGGCCGAGCTCCTGCTTGAGGTTGAAAACATTGATTCCGAAATAACGGTAAGCGTTGACGCTCCGTTTGAAGTGTCAACCGACAAATCGGCTTGGGCTCGTTCAACAACCCTCGCTTCTGACGAAGAACGCTTCTATCTGCGACTTGGAGCCGCTCAGGCAGGCATTTACGAAACCACTATCCACATCACGGCCGGCAACTACGTTAACGACGACGCCGAGGCTCAGGGAACCGTGGCTGTTGCCGCCGATTTTCTTGAAGACTGGGAAGGTGTAGAGAACCCCACCGAAGATGTGAAATGCTACTCCTCAACCACTTTCACCGGCTCGGCTTGCCGATGGGCTGTGAACGACGGAGGATTCGGAAGCGGCACACAGGACAACGACTTCAACGGATCAACGGTTCTGCGCATGGGTTCATCCGAAACATCATCCATTGCAATGGCCGACGACAAAACCGCCGGACTCGGCACCGTTAAATTCGATGCAGCCAAATGGCCTAACACCCGAGAAGCCGACGCCGTGGTCAATGTGGACTACTCACTGGACGGAGGTCTAACCTGGACCACTGCTCAAACCGTTACTCTTTCAGAAACCACATCCACTCCGTTCACCGTAACAATCAACAAAGCCGGCAATGGCCGCGTTCGCTTTGCACAGCAGAGCGGCAAGCGCTGGTTCATTGACAACATCTCCATCAGCAACTTCTCCGAAATTGGAGCCGTGAACGAACTGGACTACCACACATGGGATGCATTCTGCCGCGGCGGCAAACTCGTCATTGAAAGCCGCGATTCACAACGCCTCATCAGCGTTTACGGAATGGACGGCATCACATGGCACAATGCCACTGTAGCTTCCGGCGAGGTAACCGTTGACCTTCCTCGAGGCCTCTACGTGGTTACCGACGGCAGCTTCTCCCGCCGCGTGTTGGTAAAATAACCGCTTCACTTATCCACATATCAAGCGCCCTCGCCACCCCTTGTGGTGAAACGGGGCGCTTTTGTTTGTCCAATTCCCGTCATTTTATTACTTTTGCATATCGGGGCGTGCGTACACTCACCGCGCCATCCCCTACCCACTTACATTCTGCACTTTCCAAACTCTGTACAAATATGAAAAAAGACCGTATTCTCGTTACCGGTGGAACAGGCTACATTGGCTCCCACACCGTGGTTGAACTCCAAAATGCCGGCTATCCGGTGGTAATCATCGACAACCTGTCGAACTCCAACATCGACGTGCTCGACGGTATTGAACGCATCACCGGCAAGCGCCCCGACTTCGTGGAAGCCGACTGCACCGACATGGAGGCACTCAAAAAACTCTTCGCCGACTATCCCGACATTCGCGGAATCATCAACTTCGCCGCATCAAAAGCCGTTGGTGAATCAGTGCAGAAACCCATCCTCTACTATCGCAACAACCTCAACACCCTGCTCAACCTTCTGGACCTCATGGGCCCCAACGGAGTGAAAGGCATCGTGTTCTCTTCATCTTGTACAGTTTACGGCGAGCCCGACGTAAACCCCGTAACCGAGCAGTCGCCCATCAAGAAAGCGACGTCGCCTTACGGAAACACAAAGCAAATCTCTGAGGAAATCATCACCGACGTAATTGCCGCCGGCGCTCCCTTCAAAAGCGTCATCCTCCGCTACTTCAACCCCGTGGGCGCACACCCCTCGGCTGAAATCGGCGAGCTCCCCAACGGTGTTCCCCAAAATCTCATCCCCTACCTCACCCAAACCGCCATCGGCATTCGCAAAGAGCTCAGCGTGTTCGGCGACGACTATAACACCCCCGACGGCTCATGTATTCGCGACTACATCAACGTTGTGGACCTCGCCAAGGCTCACGTAATCGCCGTGGAACGCATGCTTGAGGACAAATCACAGGACAAAATCGAAATCTTCAACCTCGGAACCGGTCGCGGAACCTCCGTGCTTGAACTCATCCACACATTCGAAAGCGCCACAGGCGTAAAAGTACCCCACAAAATCGTTGGCCGCCGCGAAGGCGACATTGAAAAAGTGTGGGCCGACCCCACTTACGCCAACACCGTGCTCGGATGGGTGGCCGACTCCTCGCTCGAGGACACCATGCGCTCAGCATGGGCATGGCAGTGCAAGCTCCGCGAACGCGGCATAATGTAACATGACAATAATCAGATTAATATCAACCCTCACACTGGCCTTGGTCATGGGATCCGTCTCCATGGCCAAGGCTCAGTCTTCCTCATCCCCGGCTCCCGAGCCTGACACCACCATCACCGTAAGCCTTCTCACGGCCGCCCCGGGACCCGAAATCTACCAACTCGAAGGGCATTCCGGCCTGCGCATACGCACTGCCGGCTCCGACATGGTGGCCAACTGGGGACTCTTTGACTTCAACACCCCCAACTTTGTTTATCGCTTTGTCAAGGGCGAAACCGACTATTGTGTAGGCCTTATTCCGTTCTCCTACATCCTCAACGAATATCAAACTGAAAAACGCCGACTCACCGAGCAGGTACTCAACCTCACCCCGCAACAAGCCCGTAAGCTCTCGCTGTTGGTAATGGAAGCCGTGCAACCCCAAAACCGCACTTATCGCTACAATTACGTGCTCGACAATTGCGCCACCCGCCCCATTGCGTTCATTGAAAAAGCCGTGGCCGACAGTATTCACTTCCCCGTCGCAGCCGCGCAACTCGGGCAGGAAACCACCTTCCGCAACGTAATGCGCCACTTCCACGCCAACTATCCCTGGTATCAGTTTGGCATTGACCTCGCACTCGGCTCCGGCATCGACTACCCCATCTCCGTGCGCCAAACAGCCTTTGCCCCTGTGGTGCTTGAGCAAATTGCCGCGCACGCCCTGATTGGCGACTCCATTCCCCTGGTACGCTCCACTGTCATCCTCAACGGCGGCCCCGAATCCGGCCCAATCCTTCCTCCCACACCCTGGTATCTCACCCCCCTGACCGCCATGTGGATTCTGGCCGCTATATGTCTATGTTCAGCAATGATTGCCTGCAAGAAACACCGCCTGGCCAAAATAGCGCAGAGCATCTACTTCGGCATCATAGGACTGATGGGCTGCATAATCGCATTCCTTGTGTGCGTCTCCACCCACGAGGCCACATCCCCCAACTGGATTATACTTTGGCTCAACCCTCTGGCTCTGCTGGTGCCCCTGCTAATCGGCTTCAAATGCTGCCTGCGGCCTCTTCGCTGGTACATGATTCTTAATCTTAGCATGATTGTGCTCTACGCCATCACATGCGCCTTCGGAACCCAAAGCCCCAATGCGGCTTTCCTGCCTCTGGCGTTGTCCAACATCATAATGACTGTTTCATTCCTCCACACATCGCGTGAACCACTCAATTAACTCCATACTCACCCGCATTGCAGGCCTGCTGCTTTTTGCAGCGCTCCTCCCTGCCGTAGCCAAAGCCCAGCCGGCACAACGCCCTGATCTCGTGGCCGTTATCACCGTAGAGGGTCTTTCGGCCGACTATCTCCACCTTCTCAAGCCAATGTTCACCCCCGGCGGATTCAACAAGCTGATGAACAGTGGCGTCACATTTGACCGCATTGATTTCGGCCCCGGAATAGACCCCGCCGCCGGAACCGCTATAATCCACACCGGAGCATCGCCAATGGTCAACGGCATCCCCGCCGCTAAAGTCTACGACGTTGCAACCAAGCTGGCTCGCTCACCGCTCCACGACCCCGCCATGATGGGCAACTTCACCGACGAAACATTCTCACCCACCCCCCTTAAGGTCTCCACCATTGCCGACGAGTTGCGCATTGCCACCAACGGTGCCGGACGCGCCTACGCCGTGGCACCCGTCAACCACGAAGCAATAATCGGTGCCGGACATGCCGGAAACGGCGCCTTCTGGATTAACGAGATGACCGGCAACTGGGCCACTTCCACCTACTTCAAGGAGATGCCCGCAGCCGTCAAAAACCGAAATTACCGCAACTCCCTGGCCTCCCGCCTTGACACCATGCGTTGGACCCCGCTCCTCAACCTTTCGCTCTATCCCGGTCTCTCACGGCAGGAAATGCAAAAGCCCTTCCGCATCAACTTTCCCTCGAAGGACGTTCAGCGCGTGCGCCGCTACCTCCAGTCGCCCCTGAGCAACACCGAAGTAACCGACGTGGCCATAGATCTCATCAACGAAACCTCACTCGGCAAAGGTAACTCCACCGACATCATCTCACTGGCCTACACCATTCCAACCGACGCCTCGCAAGCTGAAATAATCGACAGCTACCTGCGCCTTGACCGCGACCTGGCCCGCCTCTTTCAGGCCCTGCCGGCCGACCAAAGCACCGTTTTGCTCACAGGCGTACCCTCTGTCAGCGGAACAGCCCCCGATTCCAAGCAGTGGAACATACCCTCCGGCCTATACTCCGTGAAACGCGCCATCTCACTTCTCGACATCCAACTCATGGCCGTCCACGGCAACGGCGACTGGATTCTCGGGTACTATGACCGCAACTTCTACCTCAACCGCAAACTAATCAAGGACCGCGGCCTCAACCTGCAGGACTTCCGCCGCGAAGTGGCCGACTTTCTGGCCCGCATGGCCGGAGTGAGCAACGTGGTGACCATTGACGACATCGCCGCCTCGCGCGCCGGCGACAATCCCCGCGCCCTCAAACGCAACACCTCCATGGCCCATGCCGGCGACGTGATTATTGAAGTAAGTCCCGGATGGCAGATTATCGACGACGGCACCGGAAAAGCCTCAGGCGTTCAGCGCCACACAGCCATAGACATCCCCGCATTCATCGTGGCGCCCGAGCTCAAGCGGCTGCAAATCACCGAAGCCACCGACGCCCGCGTCCTCGCCCCCACGCTCTCCCGCCTGCTGCTCATCCGCGCCCCCAACGGAGCCTCACAGCCCGCCCTCCACCTCATCCCATAGCGCCCACCCCCACTCTCTCAACCACTCGCCAAAGAAAAACACCAAGCCGAAATGTTCTCTGTTATCTCTGTCATCTATTAATTATTCACTGTTATCTAAAAAAAGCTCCTTGCCAATCCAAATATTTTCCGAACCTGCATGCAAACCTACGTACCAACCTGCATGCAAGTTTTTAAATGATGGAGCGAAATGATGGAGCCGTGGAAGAAGGCGCGTTTTTGAGGGGGTAATGTTTGTGAATTGGGATAATTTGCTTAATTTAGCTGAATCATTTTGCCGGGCAGCCAAGTCCGACATGGTTTAACAACACATAAATTCAAGCTAACATTCTAACCAACAATAACGTATGGCCAAAGTTATAATCATTGGAGCTGGCGGTGTAGGCACCGTGGTTGCTCATAAATGCGCCCAAAATCCGCAAGTGTTTTCAGAAATTGTGCTCGCTTCACGCACCCGCAGCAAGTGCGAAGCCATTGCCCGCAAAATTGGAGGTGGTCGCATAACCACCGACAGCGTCGATGCCGACAGTGTGGAACAACTTGTGGAATTGTTCAACCGCCACAAACCCGACATGGTTATCAACGTTGCCCTTCCATATCAGGATCTCACCATTATGGATGCCTGCCTGGAATGTGGTGTGAACTATCTGGACACCGCTAACTACGAGCCGCGCGACGAGGCTCATTTCGAATACTCATGGCAGTGGGCCTACCGCGAAAAGTTCGAGAAAGCCGGCCTTACCGCCATTCTTGGCTGCGGATTCGACCCCGGAGTCTCCGGCGTTTTCACAGCCTACGCAGCCAAGCATTATTTCTCGGAAATGGAGTATCTTGACATTGTCGACTGCAATGCCGGCGACCATGGAAAAGCCTTCGCCACCAATTTCAACCCCGAAATCAACATCCGCGAAATCACACAAAACGGACGCTACTATCAGGATGGAAAGTGGGTTACAACCGGCCCGTTGGAATTCCATAAATCGCTCACCTATCCCAACATCGGCCCACGCGAATCCTATCTGCTTTACCATGAGGAACTTGAAAGCCTCGTTCAGAACTTCCCCTCAATCAAGCGCGCACGCTTTTGGATGACATTCGGCCAGGAATACCTCACACACCTGCGTGTTATTCAGGACATTGGCATGGCCCGCATTGATGAAATTGACTATAACGGCATGAAAATTGTGCCCCTGCAATTCCTCAAGGCCGTGCTCCCCAACCCTCAGGATCTTGGCGAAAACTATGTGGGCGAAACCTCCATTGGATGCCGCATTGAAGGACTTGACAAAGAGAAAAAGCACCTCACCTACTACATTTACAACAATTGCTCGCACCAGGAAGCCTACCTTGAAACCGGCATGCAGGCCGTAAGCTACACCACAGGCGTTCCGGCCATGATTGGAGCCATGATGTTCCTCACCGGCAAATGGAACAAACCCGGTGTGCACAACGTTGAGGAATTTGACCCCGATCCCTTCATGGAACAGCTCAACGTCCAGGGTCTCCCCTGGCACGAACTGTTCAACATTGACCTGGAAGTTTAGTATCCCCTCATTGCCCCTCTCTCCCCTTTTTATTGATGAGCGCAAGCATCCCTCCCTACACCGACAGTCAGGTGGTGGCCATTGCCCGCCGCGTGACATGGGTGGGATTTGCTGTCAACGCCGTTTTGGCCGCCCTAAAAATAGCAGCCGGCGTGATTGGACGCTCAAGCGCCATGGTGGCCGACGGCGTGCACTCGCTCACCGACTTTGTCACTGACCTGATCGTGATTATAATGATTGGCGTGTCACGCCGCAAGGCCAACCACGTCTATCAGTATGGCTACGGCAAGGTTGAAACCTTTGCCACACTGATAATAGGTGTGGCTCTCGGTGTGGTGGCCATTATGCTTTTTTGGCGCGGATTGGACTCCACAATCCAGTCGTTTCGGGGCACCGTGCATCCACCCCAGCCTCATGCCGTTGCGCTTTGGATGGCCGTGGTGTCAGTAGTGTCCAAAGAGTGGCTGTTCCGCTACACCCGCACCTGGGGACACCGCATTGGCTCGGCTGCCGTGGTGGCCAACGCCTGGCATCATCGCAGCGATGCCATTTCATCGCTTGCCACGCTTGCCGGAATTGCCGGAGCAATGTTCCTGGGGCCGCATTGGCGAGTACTCGACCCCCTGGCGGCCATGCTGGTGAGTGTGTTCATTGCCATTGAAGCCGTTGACATTGCCCGTCCGGCCGTAAAAGAGCTGCTGGACGTGTCGCTTCCGGCCGATTTGGCCGACCCCATTCGCAAAACCATACGCGAGACTCCGGGAGTGATAACCTATCACCACTTCCGGTCGCGGCGCAACGGACCCAGAATAATCATCGACGTCCACATCAAAGTGAACCCCGACATAACCGTAAAATCAGGCCACGCCATATCCTCGTTGGTGGAGGAACGCCTGAAAAAATCATTCGGGTCATCCATAATCACCAACATCCACATTGAACCTTATCTCAACCAGCCCATCTTTGCCGATGGCTCTTGCAAAGATTAACCCCATGAAACAACGCATCACTTCACTGCTCTGTGTTATCGCGGCAATGTTTTGCCTCGCGGCATGCTCTTCAACCGACGGCCCCTCGTTGCGCTCACTGCCGGCTTCGGCCGACTATGTGTTGCTCGCCGATTTAGGCTCCGACTCCGCAACCATTGACCGCGGCATGCTCCCCGACGGGCTTGACAACGTAGCTCCGCTGCTCCAGGCGCTTGGCAAAGGCGTTAACCTCAATTCCACACTTTGCTACAAACCCGCGGCCGCCCGCCAGCCCATAGCAGCTTTCACCATAACCGATGCCGGAGAACTCACGGCCGCTTTGAAAGAGTCCGGCTGGTCAAAGAAAAAAATCAACGGCACCGAAGCCTGGGAGCCGGAAGGGAGCCGGGAATTTTCGCCATGCATGATAATTGATGGCAACGGCGCGTGGCTGCTTGCCACCCGTTCCGACATAAACGCCTGGAAGGATAGCCTTGAAGAGGCAAAAAGCAGCAACTTCGAAAGCTATGGACTGCCCGGTGCTCTTGGTGAAGGTGAAATTATCCGAGCCTACCTCAACCCCTCCGGCATAGGACTCGATGCAAAGGACGCCATGCTATGCATAACTAATCGTCCTTCCAGCGAAGCCGGCAAACTGATTCTCACAGCCCGGCTCCTGTCAGTTCCCGCACCGAGCAAAGTCCTGCCGCTCGACATCTTCGCCCCCATCGACACTGCGGCAGCTCCGTTCCTTAAGCTCCTCCCCTCCAGCCCGGCTTTAACCTTTGCCGCCGGCATTAAACAAAGCATCAACTGGGGCGGACTGATTGACATGTTCGGAGCCGACATGGGTACACAGAACCAGGGCATGATGCAATCGCTCCTCCCCTACATCAACAGTCTCAACGGCACTCTCGCCATAGGCATCGGTCCGCTCACCCCGCAATCGCTCACCTCAAACAACATTGAGGAACAAACATTGCTGCTCTGCGCAACTTTTGACGGCGAAAAGGCTCGGGAAGCCGTGGAGGAGATTAACCGAAACCTACGCGACAAGGGACTCTCGCCCCGTCCGCGAGCCGATGGAGTCTATGCACTATCCTTAAACGGGACCTCCTACCGCTACACCTGCCGGGGTAATCTGTTCATCTTTGCCCTGAACCGCGAAATTGATGATTCCGGTGCAGGCAACTTCTCCATTCCCGCTGGCACGGGAGCCTTTGCCCGGCTCTCGCTTCCTCCGCTCAGCGCAGTGCCACAACCCCCGGTGGTAGAGCTGGATTTCACCGCCGACCAATGCTCGCTCACCATTACTGCTCCCGGCCAAAACCCCATGACGGCATTGACGGCCTACTTCAACGCCCTGCGTAAAGCCAACCGCGAAGAGCGCGAAGCCTCCGACACATATTACGATGATTATGAATAAAATCTCCAATCAGATATGAAACGATTACTAAAACTCACGGGACTTTGGATGTCCCTCGCACTCATTGTCAGCTCCTGTAGCTCCAATACCGAAAAACTGCTCAAATCAGTTCCATTCGATGCCGAAGTGGTTGCCACCGCCAACCTTGTTGAGCTTGCCTCGAAATCCGGTGTAACCATTGAGGATGGCCGACTGGTGCTCCCTCGCGAATACTCCTACATAAAGGACAACATTCCCGCTGAAGCCTTGAAAACAGCCGGACAGATTGCCGGTGCAATCGACCTTGAAAACGTGGTGCTGTTCGGCTACATAAACCGCAACCAAGCCTACCTCACCGCCATGGTGAAAGATGTTGAGCTCATGCGCTCGCTCTTGAAGTCCAACGGTTGGAACTCCGAAATGAACAACGGGCTGGAAGTGTGGTCGCAGTCCACATCGGACTATGCCGACTGCCTGGCACTCAGCTCCGATGAAACCCAGGTTTGGTTCCTTGACAGCCGCAAAGATCTGACGAACATCGATGAGTTCGAGCACTCACGCAAAAAGAACAACATTCTGCGCTATTCCGGCCTGGCCGACGCGCTAACCCGCGGAAATGTGGCCAACCTTGTCGTTGACATGAACGCCGTAAAGGTTGGGCTCGACGATTATTGGGCAGCCGTTTCATTCACCGTAAATAACAACGCCGTAGTGCTCACCTCCAAAGCCATAACAACCGACGGCAACGTTCTTGAAACCACAGAACTTCAAACCATTGACACTGACTTCCTGCGCTACATGCCCTCCAACTTCATCTGCGCCATGGCAATGGGCGTGGCTCCCGGAGGAGGCTTTGCCGCCCGCATGGAAAAGTCGCTCGACGAGTCCGGCAACAACGTGAACCGTGGAGCCTTCAGTCAAATCATGCCCTTCATCAAAGCGCTCGACGGCACCGTGGCCTTTGGATTCGGACCCAAGAGCAAGAGCAGCCTGATGAAGCCCGAGTCGCCCGAGCAGTGGCAAGCCCTGTTCATGGCCCACATGTCGCAGGCAAAAGCCAACGAGCTCACCGAAATGGCCCGCAGCTTCTTCCCCACCTCAACCTCCTCGTCCAACGGAATCTACACCTTCACCTCGCGCGACTTCACCATTAATTACGGTGTGGTCGACGGTAATTTTGCCGTTGGCATGGGCCTGGACCTCGTTCCCAACAAGTCAAATTCGTTTACAAACGACTTCAATGGCAAGCCTTTTGCCGCCGTGTTCCAGACGCCCCTGCTCAGTTCAATGGTGAGCGACACCAAGTTTGATTTCAGCATTAAGGCCGCCATGGAGGTCAACAACTCGGAAATGCGCCTGCAAATCAACCTTGTGGGGACCGATGCACCCATCATCCCCACCCTAGTGTCGACAATGCCCGACTTCTTCCAGCGCTACGAAAAAGCCGTGCGCAGCAGTTACTAAGAACCTGTCACTCAACAAATGATAAACGAAATAACCATACGTGGAGCCCTGCCCGACGTGTTTTCCGGCATGGAATCCATGGCACCCGTGTGCAATTCACAGGTGTGGCTCTCCGATGTCACCTTCCGGCGCCCCGACTATTATATGGTGGAAGCCGAGTCGGGCACCGGCAAATCGTCACTCTGCAGCTTCATTTACGGAAGTCGCGGCGACTATCGCGGCTCCATTTGCTTCGATGGCCGCGATGTGAAAACGTTCACCACCGAAGAGTGGTGCAAACTCCGCACCCACGCCCTGGCTTATCTTCCTCAGGAAATGCACCTGTTTCCCGAGCTCACCGTGCGCGAGAATATAATGGTGAAAAACCGCCTGACCCACTGCCGCAGCGAACAGTGGATTCTTCAGGCACTCAAGCGCCTGGAAATTGAAGAGAAAATCGACTCCCCGGCAGCCCTGCTCTCCGTAGGGCAGCAGCAGAGAGTGGCCATTGTGCGAGCCTTGTGCCAGCCCTTCGACTTCATTCTCATAGACGAGCCGGTGAGTCACCTTGATGCGCGCAACAATGCCATTGTGGCGCAGCTCATCGACGAGGAAGCCCGCGCAAACACCGCCTCGGTGATAGCAACTTCCGTGGGCAATAAAATTCAACTTTCATTCCAATCCACCCTCATGCTATGAAACAGTCTGTTGTCTGGCATCTACTCCGCCGAAACATATCAAAGGGTCAGCTCTTTGGCTATGCCGCTGCCAATCTAATCGGCCTGTGCATTGTCATTTCGGCCATTCAGCTTTACCGCGACGTCACCTCGGTATGGAATGCCGAAGATTCCTTCATTTCACGCGATTATCTAATTGTGTCAAAGCAAGTCAACGGCCTCGGCTCCATTCTCACCGGACGCCAGTCGGCTTTCTCGGCCAAAGATATTGAAGAAATAAAAGAACAGCCCTGGGTTCGCCGCGTGGGCGAGTTCACGGCCTCCAATTTCGGCGTGGCGGCTTCGGTTGACATAGGCGGACGCGGCATGAGCACGGCCATGTTCCTCGAGGCCATTCCCGATGAATTTTTCGACGTTAAGCCTGACCAATGGCATTTCACGCCCGGACCCGACGCAATGGTGCCGGTGATTATAAGCAAGGAATATCTATCGCTCTACAACTTCGGATTCGCCGCCTCGCGCGGACTGCCGCAAATCTCCGAGTCGATGATTGGCATGGTGCCGCTGCGCCTGTCGGTGTCAGGCAACGGAAAGCAAATGTGGCTCCCGGCCAAAATTGTGGGCTTTTCTTCGCGACTCAACACCATTGCCGTGCCACAAGAATTTATGACATGGGCCAACACCAATTTCTCCGACCAGCCCCAGCCCAACCCATCCCGACTGATTATTGAAACCAACTCTCCGGGCGACCCCGCGATTGACACATTCATGCGCGCCAACCATTATGAAGTGGCCGGCGACAAGGTGGACAACGGTCGCGCCGCCTATTTTTTGGCTGTAATCACCGCAGTGGTGGTTGCCGTAGGCGCAATAATCAGTCTGTTGGCCTTCTTCATTCTGCTGCTGAGCATTTACCTGCTGCTTCAGAAAAACCGCGAGAAGCTGCGCCAGCTGATGATGCTGGGTTACTCTCCTGCAGCCGTTGCAGCGCATTATTACCGCATTGTATGCATAATCAACGGTGCCGTGCTGTTAGGCGCCGTGGCGGCAATGCTTGTTGCAAAACATCTGTGGAGCGAACCGCTCGACAACATTGGCGTTGACTCCGGCTCGCCCTGGGTGGCTATTCTTATAGGTGTGATTATCATGGCGGTAATCACTGCCGGAAACATCATTGCAATTTCCCGCAATGTGAACCGCAACTTCCCTTCGCCCCGGCAATAATCGGCCCTATTTGGCTAAGTATCGATTGAAAAAGCGCAGCAGAATATCGCCGGTGTCAAGGTCCGAGCCATGCCAGGAGTGTTTACCACCCTCAACTTTGTAGAGTTCCACATCGGCGCCCGAGGGAGAATTGCGCCATGCATAGCGCACCACCGGATGCGATTCGGGGCGTTTTGACTCCACCGTGTCTGCCTCGAAGGTTGTGCAGCGGTTTGATGTGGCAATAGCTTCAACCGCCATGGGCACGGGAATGTATGCGCCCCAACCGCCGGTGTTCAAGTGGTCGCCGTCCCACATCGACGTCTTGTCGGCCGTGCCGTGAATCTCCACAAACGGCACCGGCATGGTGAGCTTTTCGGGCAAATAAGTACATTCGAACGTCAGCCCGGCAACCGACCCGTAGGCGCGGAACAAATCCGGAGCTGTGTAAGCGAACTGATAGCAAAGGTCGCCACCGTTCGACATACCGGCAAGAAACACATTCTCGCGGCTAAGATTGAACCGTGTGCACACCTCATCCAGCAGTTGACGGAAAAAATCCACCTCATCTACAGTCATTGACACCTGAGGCGGATAGCCAACTTTCCACCCAACTTTACCGCGTGAGTCGGGAGCGCCGTCGGGGTTGCACACTGCATAACCGTAGCGGGCGGCAGCGGCATTAAGGTCGGCCCGCGAGCGGGTTTTGGAACCATAACCGTGAGCGTGCACCACTAAAGGGGCACCTTTGGGAAGGCCCTCGGGAATGAACATGGTGTAGGTTCGGGTGGTGTCACCGTAGGTCATGGTGTAGCCTGGAAGCGGAGCCTCCTTTTCAGCAGCCGGGGCAATCAATGTAGCCAGGCCAAGAAGCACAATAGTCAGAATCTGTTTTCTCATTATAGTGATTGTTTCAGTTGTTCCAATGCCATGAGTAACTTCGCGCGGGGTGTCCCCACATTGAGGCGCATGAACCCCTCGCCCTGACGGCCGAACATGGTGCCGCTGTTGAGTGCAAGCCGGGCTTTGCGGCAGAAAAGCTCCTCAAGCTGCGGCTGCTTCAGGCCCAAGCCGCGGCAATCGAGCCACACAAGGAATGAAGCCTCGGGGCGCACCGCCTTGATTCCGGGAAGATTCTCGCTGCAATAGCGGACAAGGAGCTCCACGTTTCTTTCAATGTAGTCAAGAGCTTGGTCAAGCCAGCCGGCACCGTGAGTGTAAGCGGCTTCGGCGGCAATCCATGCCATGAACGACGGCGAGGAGAACTCATTCACCTCCATCCATTGATAGAACGGGCGGCGCAATTCCGGATTGCGGACCACCATCCAGGAGCTTTCAAGTCCGGCAATGTTGAATGTTTTCGACGGCGCCCCGAACGTGATGCTCACATCGGCCGCCTCGGCACACGATTGCAGGAACGGCACGTGGCGCTTGCCGTGCAGCATAAGGTCGCCATGTATCTCATCGGAAATCACAATCACCCCGTGCCGCTTGGCCAGTCGGGCTACAGCTGTAAGCGTTTCGGCATCCCACTGTATGCCGCAAGGGTTGTGAGGGTTGCAAAGAATCATCATTTTGGGGTGCTCGGCGGCGAAAATCCTCTCGAGCCCCTCGAGGTCCATTTCATAGAAACCGCCCTCGGCATCATGCCCCCGTTCAATCAACGGATTCTCGACAACCACGCGCCCCGTTCCTTCGGGTACAATGCGGAAAGGATGATAAACCGGGGGCTGAATCACAATCTTATCGCCCGGTCGGGTAAAATATTGTATGGCGAAAGCCATGCCCCTGACAATGCCCGGAACAAAAGCCAGTTCTTCGCGTTTCAACTGCAAGCCGTGGCGGGTGTCAACCCAGTTTATAATTGACTGCCAATAGCTCCGGCGAGGCTTCGTGTAGCCATAAACCGGATGAGCCAACCGCTCGGCCAAGGCCTTTGAAATCTCGTTGCACACCGGGAAATCCATGTCGGCAATCCACATGGGGAAAAGCTCCTGCGTGCCGTAAAAATCGCTTAGGCAGTCGTACTTAAGGCAGTCGGTGCCACACCGGTCGACAACCGCGTCAAAATCGTATTTTGCCATTTATGAAATGTGATTGTGATAATTTTGATTCACAAAGTTAACCATTTTTTACGTCAGTTTCATCCAATTTTGTAAATTTGTGATTTGAATAGCCAACCTAAACGTCAACACCATGGATTCAGCCCCCCACATATCACCACAGGAAGAGGAACGGCTCATTGAGGCGGAGTTCGCTGACGTGTTGCGCGGCTACCTCGCCAGCCCCCACCGCAAAAAGGTGGAGATAATCGAGCGTGCCTACCGCTTTGCCAAAATGGCCCATAAAGGGATTCGCCGACGTTCGGGCGAGCCATATATCCTCCACCCCATTGCCGTGGCCAAGATTGCCTCACAGGAAATTGGACTCGGCTCCACATCCATTTGCGCGGCCCTGCTCCACGATGTTGTGGAGGACACCGACTTCACCGTCGACGACATTCGCCAGCAGTTCGGCCCCAAGATTGCCGACCTTGTGAGCGGTCTCACCAAAATATCCGGTGGCATTTTCGGCGACAAAGCTTCGGCACAAGCCGAGAATTTCCGCAAACTCCTCCTCACAATGAGCGAGGACATCAGAGTGGTGCTCATCAAAATGGCCGACCGCCTTCACAACATGCGCACCCTCAGCTCAATGCCCCCCGGAAAACAGTTCAAAATAGCCGGCGAAACGCTCTACATATACGCTCCGCTGGCCCACCGACTGGGACTCTTCTCCATTAAAACCGAACTGGAGGACCTCAGCTTCAAGTATGAGCATCCGGCTGTTTATCAACGCATAGCCCGGCAAATCAAGGAAACCGAGGAGCGCCGCCTGGCTGTATACACCGATTTTTCAGCCCCTATTCTCGAACGGCTCGAAGGTATGGGTCTGCAATACGAAGCAAAGGCCCGCGTGAAATCCGTCTACTCCATTTGGCGGAAAATGGAAACCAAGAAAGTGCCCTTCGAAGAGGTCTACGACCTCTACGCCATGCGCATAATTTTCAATTGCGACGATCCGGCTCACGAAAAGAGCATCTGCTGGGAAATCTATTCGGCCATCACCGACATTTACCGGCTGCATCCCGAGCGCACACGCGACTGGATCAGCTCACCCAAAGCCAACGGCTACCAGGCTCTGCATCTCACCGTCATGGGCCCCGATGGCAACTGGGTGGAAGTGCAAATCCGCTCCAAACGCATGGACGAAATTGCCGAAAAAGGCTTTGCAGCCCATTGGAAATACAAAATTGGCAAAGGCGACGAGGAATCGGAACTAACCGTGTGGCTCCGCACCATCAAGGATATTCTCGAGGACCCGGACCCCAACGCAATCGACTTCCTCGGCACCCTGAAACTCAATCTTTTCGCAGCCGAGATTGTGGTGTTCACCCCCAAAGGCGAACTCGTAACCCTGCCGCAACACTCCACCGTGCTCGACCTTGCCTACGCACTGCACTCCGACTTGGGCAACCATTGCATAGCCGGAAAGGTCAACCACAAACTCGTGCCCATTTCACACCCCTTGCAAAGCGGCGATCAGGTGGAGGTGCTCACATCCAACTCCCAGAAACCCAAGCCCGAATGGGTGTCGTTTCTCGCCACCGCCAAAGCACGCACCCGCCTGCGGGCCGCCCTGCGGCGAGAACAGGCGCCCATACTTGAAAAAGGGAAGAAGATTTTGGCCGACTTCCTTGCCGACGGACAGGTGCCCGAATCAAACGAGGTGATAACCCACATCATGCGCTATTTCCACATCGCCACCCGCGAGCAACTCTATTACAAGCTCGGGGCCGAAGAGATAACGCTTGATGGTTATGTGCTCAAGGACTCTCCGAAAACTTCGCCCGGACTCCTCAAAAAAATATTCCGCATTGGCACCAACCGCTCCTCCAAAAAGAACGCTGACAATGCTGCACAGGCAGCCGTTGAGACGCCCGCCCCTGTCAACCCCAAGGAAATCTACGAACTCTCCATGGCAGGTGATACGCAGAACTTTGTGTTCTCTCCATGCTGCCACCCCATTCCGGGCGATGACGTGATGGGCTTTATCAACGACGACGGCCGGGTGGAGATTCATGACCTCACATGCCCCCGCGCCCAGGTGCTCAAAGCCACCTACGGGCCGCGCATTGTGGCCACCCGCTGGCAAGTGGCCGACCGTCCGCTCCCGGTAACCATTGCCATTGACGGAGTTGACCGCCACGGAATTCTGCAGGAGCTCACCCAGCTCATTTCCACCCAACTCAACATTGACATACGCGCGCTGCACATTGACACTGACAAAGAAGTGTTCCATTGCTCCCTCAACATTCTGGCCCGCAACTCCGAGGTGGTGACCAACCTCTGTGCAAGCGTCAAAAAAATAAAGGGTGTTCAACGCGCCACCCGCATTGACCCCACCGACCGTACTGACAAAAAATCCTCCAACAGATGATTAAACTGCGTAACATAAACTCCAAGGTGATTACATGGTGCGCCTTTGCCGCAGCCGTGCTGCTCATGTTCTATCTGCGCCCCACAACCAACGAAAACCGCTACATCTACGAAATTAACCGACCCTGGAACTACAATCTGCTCACCGCGCCGTTCGACATTCCCGTTCACCATGACACCATATCATCAATGGCCATTCGCGACTCCCTGGCCGCATCGTTCGAGCCGGTGTATGTGAAGGACAATGCCATTGAGAGCCAAATCCTTGCAAAATCAGCCACCCGACTTCTCAAGGTATCCACCAATCCCCTCAACGCCGCACAACGCACAGTGTTGCTTGCCAAGCTGCGCGACGTTTATCAAACCGGCGTAATTGACGTTGCCGCGCTCCCCAAAAGGCCCGACAGCTCCGCCGTGGCAAAGATACGCCTGCTTGACGGCGACCTTGCCGAGTCGCAACCCGTCACCTCTTTCCTCACACCCCGCCAGGCCTACGCCCGCCTTGACAGCCTCATTGACGACCCCACACTGCACAACGCCGTTATCACCGCTCGCCTGTCGGAGCTAATGGAGCCCAACGTACTGCTTGACAGCGCCGCAACAAAGCGCTTCCGCGAAGAGGCCTACGCCACGGCACTGGCACCCATTGGGGTTATTCAACATGGCGAACGAATCATTGACCGCGGCGACATTGTCACTCCGCAACTCTACACCATTCTCAGCACCTACGAACAATTGGTGGAGGAACGCGGCGGCTCCGTGACATCAAACTCCATGTATCGCTCACTGGGCACTTTCGCCTTCATCCTCATAATGCTCGGTGCTGTAATGGCCTACACCTACTTTTTCCGCCGCGACTATTACAACAGTCTGCCCACCATGCTGTGCCTGCTGCTGCTCATAACCATCTTCACCCTCATGGCCTATGCCATGAACCATTTCATCCGCCTGGGTCTTTATGTGGTGCCGTTTGCCATTGTTCCGGTAGTGGTGCTGGTGTTTCTTGACTCCCGCACGGCATTCTTCACCGGTATCGCCACCGTTCTGATATGCTCCACCGCAACGCAGAACCACTGGGAATTCATTGTGCTGCAAATGGCTGCCGTGATGGCCGCCGTGGTATCCATCCGCGAGCTCAGCAAACGCTCACAGCTGATTCGCACTTCGGTGGTTGTGTTCCTCACCTACGCCATGGTCTACGCCGCAATGGAGCTCATGCTGCTGGGCACATTCAACTCCCTTGTACCCCGCATGTTGGGCGCCCTGGCCGTCAACGCCTTGCTCATATCGTTTGCCTACTTCCTCATCTTCCTTTTCGAAAAGCTCTTCGGATTCACCTCACGGGTATCGCTCGTGGAATTGGCCGACATTAACCACCCTCTGCTCCGCGAACTCTCCGAGGAATGTCCCGGCACGTTCAATCACTCCATGGCCGTGAGCAACCTTGCCTCAGCCGCCGCTTCGCGCATTGGCGCAAATGTGCAACTAACCCGAACCGGAGCGCTCTATCACGACATTGGCAAAATCAAAAATCCCGCTTTCTTCACCGAAAATCAGCATGGAGTCAACCCCCACAATGCACTGACCCCGCTTCAAAGCGCCCGCATAGTCATTGGCCACGTTACCGACGGCTTGCGCCGGGCCGACGAATCAAAACTCCCGAAATCAATCCGCGACTTCATTGCCCAGCACCACGGACGCGGCAAAGCACGTTACTTCTACACCACCTATTGCAATCAGCATCCCGGCGAGGAAGTGGACCCCGCGCCTTTCACCTATCCCGGCCCGAATCCGCAGTCGCGCGAGGCTTCCATTGTGATGATGGCCGACTCCGTTGAAGCTGCCTCACGCTCGCTCACCGACCATTCGCCCGAAGCAATTTCGGCACTGGTCAACAAAATCATCGACCAGCAAATTGCCGAGGGTCTGCACAACGAGTCGCCCCTCTCATTCAGGGATGTCAACGAAATCAAAAACGTGTTCGTGTCCCGCCTCCGCAGCCTTTATCACTCCCGAATATCTTATCCCGAAGCCATTAAACCGGCAACACCTCCCGCTAATGAACAACACTGAACAACTCTATAAATTCCTGCGTGACCTCGCTCAAAACAACAACCGCCCCTGGTTTCAGCAACACAAGGAGCAATTCGATGAAATAAGAGCCAACTGGCTTGCCGAACTTGACCGCCTCATTGCCGCAATGACACTATGGGAACCCGGAATGGCCACGCAAACCGGACGCACGGCTGCCTACCGCATTTATCGCGACACCCGTTTCAGCTCTGACAAGACGCCTTACAAAACCTTCTTTTCAGCCGTGTTCAACCCCGAGGGGCGCAAAAGCACCCACGCCGGCTATTATCTGGAGATGAGCCCCTTCGAGAGCCGCCATCCCGGCCTCTACGGAGGCTTGTGGTGCGTGGAGCGCCCCATGCTCACAAAATTGCGCCATGCCATTGTTGACAACATTGAAGAGTGGGAAGAGATTGTCAACGCTCCCGAACTGGTAAAAAACTTCCCCGGCTGGTTCAGCGACATGCTGAAAACCATTCCCAAAGGGTGGGACCGCAACCACCCGCAGGCCTTTTACTTACGCATGACCAACTACGGCAAATATCACCCCTGCGACGAGAAATTTTTTCTTCGCTCCGACTGGCCCGAGCAGGCTGCCGAGCAATTCCACATTCTCCAACCCATGATTCAGTTCCTGAACTACTCCATGGACGAAGATCTGTAAGCTTCAACAGCGACTACACCTCTGTTGCCTTACAGGATGCATAAATAATGTTACCATCATTGCATAGCCTTAAGGTTTTAAGTACCTTTGCACACTTATTGATTTTAACATTCGCCATGGCAAATGCTCAAAATTATACCCATGAATAACAAACCCATAATATATCAGCTCCTGCCACGCCTGTTCACAAACTACAACGCCAACTGCGTGCCCTCCGGCACCATTGACCAGAACGGCAGCGGCAAACTTCGCACGATAAACCCTTCAATACTCCGTTCCATCGCCGACATGGGCATTACCCACGTGTGGCTAACCGGAGTAATTGAACACGCTCACTGCTCGGACTACACGGCCTACGGCATTAAGCGCGACAACCCCCACGTGGTTAAAGGCCAGGCCGGTTCCCCCTACGCCATAAGTGATTATTACGACATTGACCCCGACATCGCCGTTGACCCCCGCGCCCGCATGAAAGAGTTTGAGGACACCGTTGAGCGTATTCACGCCGCCGGACTCAAAGTGATAATTGACTTTGTGCCCAACCACGTGGCACGACGCTACCGCTCCGATGCCAAACCCGCCGACGCGCCCCACGATTTCGGCGTGGACGACTATGTGAACATGTTCTTTGCCCCCTCCAATAATTTCTATTACATTCCGGGGCATGCTTTCGCACCAACCGTTGACATGGGTACCGGTCCCGACGCCTACCGCGAGTTCCCGGCAAAAGCCTCGGGCAACGACTGCTTCACCGCCTCACCCGGCCAATATGACTGGTATGAAACCGTGAAGCTCAACTATGGCATTGACCCCGCCAACGGTTGGCGTCACTTCTCGCCCATCCCCTCCACCTGGCACAAAATGCTCCATATTCTCCACTACTGGGCCGATAAAGGAATTGACGGTTTCCGCTGCGACATGGCTTTCATGGTGCCCCTGGAGTTTTGGCAATGGGCCATTCCTCAAATAAAAGAAAAGCATCCTCACATCATTTTCATTGCCGAAATTTACGATGTGAACCTCTACCGTCCGTTCATTGAAATAGGCGGATTTGACTATCTCTACGACAAAGTGGGACTCTACGATACGCTGCGCGACATCGTAACTAATTCCCGCCCGGCCGCCGACATTACCCACGCATGGCAAAAAATCGACGGCCACCAGCACAACATGCTCTATTTTTTGGAAAACCATGACGAACAGCGCTTTGCATCGCAGCAATTTGCAGGCGACGCGCGCAAAGCCATGGCTCCTATGGCTGTGAGCGCCCTGCTGGGGCCTGGTGCCGTGATGCTCTACGCTGGCCAGGAACTCGGCGAACCGGGTGCCGATGCCGAGGGCTACAGCGGCGCCGACGGCCGTACCACCATTTTCGACTATTGGAGCATTGACACCCTGCGCCGTTGGCTCAACTCCGGCCGGCCCACCACAAAGCATCTCACCGATGAGGAAAAAGAGCTGCGACAATCCTATTCACAACTGCTCAACGTGGCCCGCTCCGAAAAAGCCATAACTGACGGTGCTTTCTTCGATGTGATGTACGTGAATCCCGCCGGCCCCCGGTTCAACCCACAGAAACACTATGCCTTCCTGCGCCGGCATAACTCCGAAACCATCCTCGTGGTGACCAACTTCGACTCCGAAGCGGCCCAAGTGGAGGTAAACCTGCCTCAACACGCTTTCAACATTCTGTCGATGCCCCAAGGTGAGTTCTTGACAACCAACCTTCTCACCGGAGCCACCGAGCTGCGGCTCATAAGCCCCGATGTCACATTTGCCACCGAGGTGCCCGCCCATGGGGCCGTGGTGTGGAAATGGGCCGACATTTAAGATCTTTAAAACATTGAAACCACACAACTACCAAACCATAAACCATGAACAAAACGGCAACTTGCGCCACTTTACTGGCTTTATTGCTAATCATCTTTTCAGGGCTCACATCCCTGGCCACGGTAAATTTCAATCCTTCGGCAACCTACTCAATATCGGCCACCTCGAAATCCGGCCGCCTTTTGGCCATTGACAAAGGCAATTCCCTGCAGTTGGTAAAAGAGAGCACCGAATCGCCCAATGCTCTTTGGAGCGTGACAAGCCTGTCAGGTGCCTGGCGATTCATCAATCCCTCCTCCGGCCTGGCGCTCCGTGCCGATGGCACTGCCCTGCTCACCGGCGAAAACAACGGTTCAGACGAGGCACAGCTTTGGCGCATAGAGGCTGTAGGCAGCGACAAATACCTCATTTCACTGGCCAACCGTCCCGAAGCGTTCATTGGTTTGAACGGCAACAAGCCCGCGGTCACCGACCGCCGCCATGCCGCCACCTGGAGCATAACCCCGGTAGGCTCCAACTCGGCAGCCACTACCCTGGTCGCAGACTCAGTAAGGCCGAATTGGGAAAACGAACAAATTTTTGCCATAAACAAGGAGCCGGGGCATGCCACATACATGCCCTATGCCTCACGCGCCGAGCTGATGGCCGACACCGCATTCTTCGCCACTCCCTGGACCTCGCCCGTCAATTCCCGCCACCGGAGCCTCAACGGCACCTGGTGCTTCAATCTTGTGAGCGAACCATCGCTCCGCCCTCTCGACTTCTGGAAAGAGGACTTTGACGCCTCCTCGTGGGACACCATCCCCGTGCCATCCAACTGGGAAATGCTCGGCTACGACACCCCCATTTACTGCAACGTGGAATATCCTCACGCCAACACTCCCCCCTTCATCCGCCCGCGGCCCGGCTTCAACGACGACGGTGCCAACTACGGCATAAACCCCACCGGCTCCTATCTGCGCTCATTCAACGTGCCGGCCGACTGGACCGACAACCGCCGCACATTCCTGCACTTCGGCGGAATCTACTCGGCAGCCTCAGTGTGGGTCAACGGCAAATACGTTGGCTACACACAGGGCTCGAACAACGACGCCGAATTTGACATAACGCCATACATCCATCCCGGCGAGAACACACTGGCCGTGGAAGTGATGCGCTGGAGCGACGGCAGCTATCTGGAGTGCCAGGACATGTTCCGAATGAGCGGCATTTTCCGCGACGTCGACCTTTACAGCGTACCCTCCGCCTCGGTGCGCGACCATTACATCACCACATCCTTCGCGCCCGACTTCTCCTCGGCCACCGTCAACGTTGACCTCACCTTCTCCGACCCCGATTCCACCGGTGTCGCCAAATCGGCCACGGTTGAACTCCTCAGCCCTAAGGGTCAAGTCATAGGCACCGAAAATGTGGCACTGAAAGGCAACGGCACTGTCAGCTCCGCAACATTCCGGGTTGACAACCCCGAGCTTTGGAGCGCCGAGAAAACCAACCTTTACACCGTGGTGGTTACCCAACTCAACGCCAACGGCAACGAGGAGATGTCATTCTCCACAAAACATGGCCTGCGCGAAGTGAAAATCAGCGGTTCGCAACTGCTTGTCAATGGCAAGCCCATACTTATTAAAGGTGTCAACCGTCACGACACGTCGCCCCTGCACGGTCGCGCCGTGACCACCGACGAACTTCAGCGCGACGCCCTGCTCATGAAACACAACAACATCAACACCGTGCGCACAAGCCACTATCCCAACGACGTGAAATTCTACGCCATGCTCGACCATTACGGGCTCTACGCCATTGACGAAGCCGACCTTGAGGACCATGCCAACCAGTCGATTTCCGAAATGCCCGAGTGGATTCCCGCATTCGTTGACCGCATTGACCGAATGGTGCTCCGCGACCGCAACCACCCCTCGGTAATAATCTGGTCGCTCGGCAACGAAGCCGGAAACGGCTCCAACTTCGCCGCTTGCTACGACTCCGCTCGCGCTCTGGATTCCCGCCCCATCCATTATGAAGGCACGCGCCTCGACAAAACTTACGGAGGCAACCTCTACTCCGACTTCTACTCCAAAATGTATCCCGGACAAAAATGGATGCACGAAAACACTTCCGGGCTGGACAAACCATTGATTATTTGCGAATATGCCCACGCAATGGGTAATGCCATGGGCAACTTCCGTGAATACTGGGACGTAATCGAGGCCTCCGACGCCTGCATTGGCGGATGTGTGTGGGATTGGGTGGACCAAGCCATCTACGACCCCGCACTTCTGAAAAAAGGAGAGCTCCGCCTCACCACCGGCTACGACTATCCCGGCCCCCACCAAGGCAACTTCTGCTCCAACGGCATTGTGCCCCCAACCCGCGAGCCCGGTGCCAAGCTGGCCGAAGTGAAAGCCGTGCACCAATGGGTGAAATTCGGAGCACTCGACGTGAAGGGACAGAAAGCCACGCTTACACTGCGCAACGCTTACAACTTCACCAACCTTGATGAGTTTACCCTGCGCTACGACGTAACAACCGATGGCATAACCACCTTCACCGGCACTGCCGCCATCCCCTCCGTTGCCCCCGGCGACTCCGCCACCATTATCCTCAAGCTCCCCAAGCCGGCCAAAAACGCGCTGCAGATGCTCAACATCCACGTGCTCACTCGCTTTGAATCAACAGCCATGCCCGCAGGCCACGAAGTTGCCTTCAAGCAATATCAACTCTCCGCCCCGCTTCATTTGGCTCCCGTAAAAGCACCCAAAGGGGCATCCCCGGAATTTGCCCTCACCGAGAGCGAAGACTCCGAGGTGACAACTGTTTCATTCGGCAATATCAACGCCTCGTTCAACACAGCTACTGGCCGGCTTATTGACCTTGACATTGCCGGACACCATTACATTGCCCACGGCCAGGGGCCGCAATTCGACAACTACCGCTGGATTGAAAACGACAACTTCAAAAACACATCCAACGGACTCGACTCCATTGGCACCATGACCGTGAACTACGACGAACGCCTCAAGCAAGTGACAGTCGACACCCGCCGCGACGGCTACATTGCCTCGCAGCAAATCATTTACACACTTTACCCCCAGGGCATTGTCGACATGGACATAACCATCACTCCCAAAAGCGGCGATCTTCGCCGCGCAGGCGTAAGCCTTGGCCTTGACCCCGAACTGTTCGACATCGAATATTTGGCCCACGGCCCCCTCTCCAACTCCAACGACCGCCTTGACGGCACCCCCGTGGGGCTCTACCGCACCACCCCGGCAACCATGGGCGAGAACTACGTGAAGCCTCAAAGCACCGGCAACCGCCAGGGGCTGCGTCACGCCACATTCCGCAATGCAGCCGGCCGCGGTCTGCGAATCGACACCGAGGGCCAAGTCAACTTCTCGGCACTTCCATGGACCGACATCGACCTCATGAACGCCAAACACACCTGGGAACTCACCCCGCGACCCTACACCGTGGTTCATCTCGATGGCGCCATGCGCGGCGTAGGAAATGCCTCCTGCGGCCACGACGTTGACACCCTGCCCATCTACTGCGTTCCCTCCACCCCCGTATCCTACAAAATCCGCCTCACACCTGTTAACTGACTTCAACATCCCGAACCGCCGCTTACATAACACCGCATTCATTCACATCGCAGCCCCGTTTTCCCATTGGAAAAAGGGCTGCGATGCCCGTTTAATCCCACATTCGGCCATTTGTCACAAAATTGAATAAACAGTTACAAAACGGTTAAGAAGCTCAGCCCATAACTCACTTTGTAACAGAATTGTAGCGTTAAATCTGTACAAAATTGTTAATTTTAATTCGCAACAAACATTAAAAATCTAAAAATAATTAAAATCCACCCTAAAAACTTGTGTAAAAGCTAATTTGCCATTATATTTGCCACAGACAAATGTCAGCGGTTCGCCGCCTGTCGGCTGCCGCGGCAAGTTTTTCCCTATGTCTGGAATCCGCCAATCATATTTGTCCAGGGAAATACACTGCTCATCTTATCACCACCAAATATACAGGGTCGGAACGAGCATGTTTATTTTGAGGACAAAGGCGCTTGGCGGTGCCTCAGGCAGCAAAGTAAGCATAGTGAGTTCCGCCTTTTTTTACCATAGAAAACAACGTAAGTAAGATGATAAGAGAGATTTCAATCGGCGCAATGATAGAAGCCGAACTCCACAGGCAGGAGAGAACAACCGTTTGGTTCGCAAGGAAACTTGGTTGCAACCGCACGAATGCCTACAAAATTTTCAAGCGCCAAAGCATTGACACCGAACTGCTGCTGAAAATATCCCAGATATTGCAATACGACTTCTTCAGCGTCTACTCCCGCAAACTCGCCCCCCCCGTGGCCTGATCGGCCCGCTTTTTTGGCCCCGAAAGCCAATGCAACGCAATGAAAAGCCCTTTGCCGCGTTATTGAAAGTAAACAAACATTTCCATCACAGAAAATGACCAAAGCAAAAGTTTACACACGCACCGGCGACAGCGGCTCAACTGCCCTTGTGGGAGGTTCGCGTGTTGCAAAACACTCGGCACGCATCGAAGCCTACGGAACCCTCGACGAGCTCAACTCCCACTTAGGCCTCATCACAGCCCACCCCCACTGCACCGAACACAACCGCAAATACCTGACAGCCGTCCAAAGCCACCTCTTCGACATAGGCTCCTACCTGGCATCGCCCCCCGACAACCCTTACAGCCTCCCCACCGGAGTAACCCCCGAACGACTCGCCGCAATGGAACGGGAAATAGACCACCTCGACTCGGAACTCCCCCCAATCAACAACTTCGTACTCCCCGCCGGAACACAGCTCGCCGCCACATGCCACGTTGCACGCACCGTTTGCCGACGCGCCGAACGCCGCATAACCGCCCTGGCAGCCGACACCCCGGTGGACCCATCGGTAACCGCCTACGTCAACCGCCTGTCCGACTATCTCTTCACCCTGGCACGCCATTGCAACATAAATGCACGCCACGATGAAATATTTTGGCAAAAAGATTGTTAGATAAAGGAAATGTGTGTACTTTTGCGGCACTTATCTCAAAACTAACCGCACAATTAACAACAAACACCATAACTCACTATGTATTGGACACTTGAATTAGCGTCGAAACTTGAAGACGCACCATGGCCCGCCACCCGCGAAGAACTCATTGACTACGCCATGCGCTCCGGCGCCCCCATGGAAGTCATTGAAAACCTCCAGGAAATGGAAGACGAAGGCGAAACCTACGAATGCATCGAAGACATCTGGCCCGACTACCCCTCCAAAGAAGACTTCTTCTTCAACGAGGATGAGTATTGACATTCATCAGCACTTTAAGCATTTTGAAATACACGGAGTTGAGTAATCACCGAACAATTACTCAACTCTTTTTTTCATCCATTTTGCAACATTTGCAACAAGGACACAAAACCCACCGGCCAATCACCAAATTATCAAACAATATCATTATCTTTGTGGCTATAACAACGGAGTTCACAAAAAACAACACCTATTATGAGAGTTCTTATCGCCGAGTCAAAAACCATGGCCAACCATGAGTTGCACGTCGCCCCGGAGGATTACAGGCGGCATCATCCCCGGCTGGATTCAATCGCGACTCTTTTTATGAAGAAGTGGAGCGAGTGGCCACTCGGTGAGATTGCTTCTGCGCTGAAAGTAAGCAGCTCCATGGCAGCCGCTTTCAAGCGCATGGCTTACAATTTCTCATATAAAGAAACTGGCCGTAAGGCGCTTGATGCTTTTACGGGTGTGGTGTTCCGTGCATTTGATTATGACTCGCTATCCGGCGACCGGAAGAGATATGCCGACAGCTCAATCAACATCGTGTCATCGCTCTACGGGCTGCTAAAAGGCGACGACATTGTGAAGGCCTACAGACTTGATTTCAACACCCCGATTGCCCCTACCGGCGAGACCATGGCGAAATATTGGAAACCTCTGATCACTCCTATGCTGATGGACTGCATGCGGGCGTCGGACGACAACGAGCTGCTTGACCTTCTCCCCTCTGAGGGCGCCAAATGTCTCAACTGGCAGTGGATTAAGCGGGAAATGCGGGTCATTAAGGTTGATTTCAAATCAATAGCCGATGGCGGGAACCTCAGGACTCCCCACGCCACTCTGTTGAAGAAATTCCGCGGCCTACTGCTTCGGGAGATTGTTCAAAACAAAATAAAGTCGTTCAAAGAGCTTCTTGCTCTCGAATCCGATTCGATGTGCATTGACCCGGAATCAGATCCAACTTCCGGGAAAATCACAATCTTTGTCTGAATAGCCGTGCGGGGCATCCGCCGCCCGTTTAGCCTTTTCCCTACGAACCGGCGGTTATTCAGGACGCGCGGGCAGAGATGTGCTGCCGCGGAGCCAACGGTAGCGCTGGCTGATGAGCCCGAGGGCGCGAATCGTATCGGCACCGGGATGTTTGGCCCGGAATTTGGCCATCACTTTGTGAGCAATCTGCTGTTCGGAGAGCAACAGATTGTAGAACTGCCGACGACGCTCAAGAGGAGCCTGGCTTTGGACCACTACCACGGCCTCGGTAAAACAGTTATCAGTCTGTCTCACCGCATATAAATCAAGCTCGTTGCGGCGATAAATGGCAAGGTATTTGGCCTCGGCAAGAGTCACTCCATATTGGTTTGGCAGAAATTCCTGATCAGAAGGCAGAATGTCGGGAATCAATTGGCGAAGACTGTCCTCCATGCTGTCGGCAGATTGCGTTACCACGGTCTGAGCGGTAGATTCATCCGGCACTTCAGTCGCTTTATCATCCGACTTTTGTGCTTGCGCCGGAAGTCCCGTTATTCTTTTTGATGAGTCAGAGTGCGGTGTGGTTTTCACTGAATCAACAACAGAATGTGGAGCTGGCGCCGGATTGGGTGCAATTTTCGGTGGCATTGAAAGAAAATAGATAACCGCGCCGGCCAGCAGAGCAGCGGGAAGAATCCAAAGCAGCGCCTTCTCAAATTTCGCTTGAAAAGTCAAATGTTTATACGCGGGGACAATTTGATTTGCCGAGGTTATTTTGCCGGAAGTGAGCTGCCGGGAAAGCTTGTCGATGGCTCGGCGGCGCGATGCCGTGACGCTGCCGGAGAGTTCGGAGAGAATTATGCCGAACGAGTACAGATCGTTGCGGGAATCGGCCGTTGCATCGGGTTGCATGCGATCGGCAGGCGTGTAGCGCTTTGTCCCCGCCGGACCCCGCAGAATGTAGAACTCATCGGAATCAGCAAACCCGAGGTCTATGATTTTCAAGCTTTTGGTAGATGCGGAAACTATAATGTTCTCCGGTTTAAGGTCGCGGTGAATCAGCCCTGCTACATGCATGTCCGATAATGCAGCCGCAATGTTCCGCACCATGCTGTCAATCTCGGGCGCATTGATAAGTCCCTTGTCTTCCAATAACGTGCGAAGTGTTATGCCGGGACAGTATTCAAGGATAATTGCGTTGCCATAATCGGGAAAAGAAACAAAGTCAATGGTACGCACAACGTGTGGCGAGTCAATCATTGTGCCGGCCTCGAACTCCTTACGCAAAGCGGCTTCGGCGGCAGGATTTCCACGATAGGAGGGTTTGAGAGTCTTCACAACGAAAGTGCGCCCGTGGCGCCGGGCTGTCATAACCTGACACAATCCGGAGCCTGACGCGTATAACAACCGGAAGTCATGGTAGTCATCGTGAACGCCCTTAACGCCCGGAGCCGAAGTGAAAAATCCTGACTCTTCTTGCATGATTGCAAAGATAGCACAAAGTTGTCAATCTTCGCCCGCCGGCCGGCTTACGGGGATAAAATTAATGGATGTAATTCCGTTTTTTTCGCCTGCCACATAATTGCCCATAGGCTGCCCGTCAATCCTCACGTCCGTCGCCACCAATGGCAGCCCCTTTGTAAAAATAAGATTTGTGAACGTGGCGTTTTCAGGCAGCTTGGAATTTTCAACATGGCTCACAACGTATTGATTGTTACCCATGTAAACAGCTTCAAGCCGTCGGCCGGGATTCCAAGTGCAAACAATGCGGTCACCCTCGTGCAAGCTACTTGAAAGCAACGTGTTGACCGATAGGAAGCCGCTTTCCACGCGGCTTTCGCGCATCAGGCTCTCGACGTAGTGGTTCCAGTCCCGGTATCCGCAATAGCGTGAAAGAATGTTCAGAGTCGACATGCTGCGCGACGACGTGTTCGTAACGTACGCCCACATCCGCTTCAGAGTGGAAATGCTGGGTGACTGATTGAATTTCTTCTGTATTTCAAGGTATAGGAAATTGAAGTCGGAAGGAGTGTTGATGGGGCGTCCGACTCTCTGCTCTATGTCCTGTCTGAGACATTCAATGTAGAAGCTATTCTGATCCTTGGGGGGCATTATTATAGTAACTCCTATGGCTAATTTGCTGCAAATTTACTAATTTGACTCCAAATTAAATGTAGTTGACACGGTTTGAACCTAATTGGACCGGTTTGACACAATTTGAACCAGCATGTTTTTTGGGAAAACGTATAATTTTACCAACATATTTCAAACCAATATTATCCCGAAATGAGCAAAAAGTGTCCTTACTGCGACGAAATGATAGCCGACACGGCTGTAAAATGCCGCTATTGCGGCGAATGGCTTGGAGATGCGCCTGACAAACCCGTCAAAGCCCAACAACCAACTCAAACACATGAGTCCACCTCCGCCCGACAGCAGCCCATAATCCCGCAAATCATTATCAACAATGAATTGAATCAGACGACTGATGTTGACGTCGCCCAGGAGGTTACAGTTGCCTCCGGAGGTGGTGGAACTTCCTCCGGCTGGCTCTACACTGAAGTTTTGGGAGTAGCCGGCGCCGTTTGGTGGGGCACCGGCACATGGTGGGTAGGCTTGCTCACCTTTTTCGGACTCGTCATAGCAATGCAAGTTCCGGTGTTAGGCCAGCTAATATGCATTTTGCTTGGTGCCGGGGTGGGACTTTTGGCCGGAATCATCTCTGCAGCCTTCGGAGCACCCACATGGGTATGCTGGGTTATCGGCATCATTATTGCAATAGGCGTTTGCAGCATAAATCTTGAAGACCGCGAAGCCGAAGATTAAAAACGTATATAAAACAGATTAGACATGAGCAAAACCTGTCCTTATTGCGGCGAACAAATAGCCGATTCAGCGAAGAAATGCCGCTACTGTGGTGAATGGCTTGAAGAAACATCAATCAGCGAACCCCAACCGCCCGTTTACACCCAACCGCCGGTCTATCCTCAGCCTCCAATCCACTCCCAGCCTCCAATCAAGGGTGAACCTGAAAAGGACGAAACACCCTATTCCTTCTTCGAAGCTTACTATATCATCCCTTATATCCGGCAATTCGCCGATTTCAAAACATGCGCATCCCGAAGCGACTTCTGGTTCGCCTGTCTGATGAACACAATTGTCACACTCGGATTGTGCGGCATTGCTTTTCTCCTGACGGCAGTGAGTCTTAGCGGCATTTTCATTGGCTCCGCGATTTTGGGAATCTACAGCTTGTTCGTGCTTATTCCATCGCTTGCCCTCGGTGCGCGCCGCCTGCGCGATGCCGGAAAGAGCCCCTGGTTATTGCTGATGTCGCTTATCCCCTGCGTCGGCTCCCTGATACTGCTTATAATGTACTGTCTTCCTTCAAAGGACTTGGAGGATGAGGACTATGGCGACTATTACGATTTATGGACCCGATGGTCAACCGTGGACTGGGCTGTTACCTGCGGTTCCGTAGTGATTTTCTTTGCCGGCATCTTCATGCTGTCATCCTCATCTATGATTGAAATGTTCAGCGGCGTCCGCGAAAACAACGCCGCCGACCTTGACAACATTGAACTTTACACCGACAACATTGACAGAGATGTAGAAGATGCTTATGAAGCTGACGCACCCGTTGAAGTTGAAGAGGAGTTTGGCGAAGACGCCGGCGAAAGCTATACCGACACATACACCGGATATATCGGAAAATATCCAATAGAAATGCAACTGACTTACAACGATAATGAACTCACCGGACGCTACCGCTACTTGAAAACCGGGAGCGGCGGCTGGCTCGAGCTAAAAGGCCAAATGAAATTCCCCGCCTATGCAGACGGAGCCTTGGTAGAGCTTTTCGAGTACAACGACAAAGGCCGGCAGACCGGCCACTTCACAGGCGAAATGGGTTCCGATGAATCAGGCATATCCGGAGACTACACCAACTACAAAGGCAAAAACTTCCACTTCGAGATAGAACGCGACTAAAACCCGCACCCCAACGGCTCAAAATCCGGCCAACCGCTGGATTTTGAGCCATTACACCCTATTAATCACCCGTTTGCAATTATAAGAGCCTGTCCCATAATATATGCGACCTCAGCGTTAACATATATTATGGGACAGGCTCTTATTTGTTATATCTTTGCAAGCATAAGGAAACGCCCCGAATATTATTGTGCACGCGAACTGAATGCATACATAAACTGAAAGACGCCACCCCTTAATCCGTCAGGAATTCGGGGTGAAATCAATGCGCCTGTTCAGCTCAATGGCCCGCGCCGACAACCGCCCCGCTCGCGCAATTCTTCCGAAAAAATTTGGAAATTCACCCGAAACCACCTATCTTGCGCTTGCAAAATCTTCATCCTCATAACCCCGTCCACCTCCAAAAGAATCTGCCCCATGATTCAACGCTTCATCAAATACCTTCAAACCGAACGTGGACTCTCCAAGCTCACCGTCGACGCCTACCGCCGCGACCTCTCCCAATGGGCCGATTTTGCAACATCATCCGGGCGCCATCCCCTTTGCCCCGAAACCACATCCGTGTCCGACATCCGCCTCTGGATAGCATCCCTCACACGCCTCGGCGACTCACCCCGCACCGTCCGCCGCAAGCTCCAGGCCCTCCGCGCCTTCTTCCGCTATCTCATGAAGCACCACGGACTCCCGTCCAACCCCGCCTCCGAAGTCACAGCCCCCAAAACCCCTCAGCAGCTCCCCGTAAGCCTGCGCCAAGCCGAAACCATGGCCATGATTGACGCCGAGAACGCCACCGCGCCTCCCAACGACTTTGAATCCGTGCGCAACGCCCTCATCCTCGACATGTTCTACTCCACCGGAATCCGCTGCTCCGAACTCATAACCCTCCTCGACTGCCACGTTGACACCGTCAAAGGTGAACTAAAAGTGCTCGGAAAACGTAATAAAGAACGTATAGTCCCCTTCGGACAAGAGCTCACGCAAATGATTAACCGCTATCGCACACTTCGGGCAGACACCATTGGCACCGCAACCCCGGTCACTTTCTTCGTCAACCCACTCGGACGCCCACTCGGCCGCAAGAAAGTCTACAACGTGGTCCACAACGCCATGCAGGGACGCGTCCACGCCTCCCGCATGAGCCCCCATGTGCTCCGGCACTCCTTTGCCACCGACATGCTCAACTCCGGAGCCCAACTCACCTCTGTCCAGCAACTGCTCGGACACGCATCACTCTCAACCACTCAGATATACACCCATATATCTTTTCGTGAATTAAAACAAAATTATCAACTCGCACACCCACGTGCAAAAAACAAAGGAGGATAACCATGGAAGTAAGAATTCAAGGCATCCATTTCGATGTAAGCGAAAAATTAGCCCGGTTCATCAACAAGAAAGCCGACAAACTCTCACGCCGCTTTCCCGCAATAGATTATATTGAAGCAGTGCTGACAGTTGTAAAACCCGAAACAGCACTCAACAAAGAAGCGCGCCTGCGCGTAATCGTGCCCCACGAAGCCGAACAAGTGGCCACCAAAACAGCCGACACCTTCGAAGAAGCCGTCGACCTCTGTCTCGAAGCCGTAGAGCGCCAGCTCGAACGCGCAAAAGAACGCAAATAATCATTTTTCAATCCCCATTCGCTGCGGGACTCTTCGCCTTCATTGGCCGGGGAGTCCCGCTTCATTTCCCGCCGGTCTCACTTCTGCCCCTCGCGCAAATGCACGTAAGCGTTCACACACCCCACAAGCAGCGCACCCCCGGCAATATTGCCCGCAGTGGCCGGAACCAGATTCCTCCACACAAAATCCCATGCCGCAACGTCGGCACCCTCCATCATCCCCAGCGGAATGAAAAACATATTCGCAATGCAATGCTCATAGCCCAGCGCCACAAACGCCATCACCGGCAAAAAACACCCTAACGCCTTCTCCGTCAGCGTATGCCCCGCCAAAGCAAGCCACACCGCCAGGCAAACACACCAGTTCGCACCAACACCCTTCAGGAAACAAACGCCCCAGCTCATCGACGTCTTCGCCACAGCCATCTTCACCACAGCCTCGTGGTAAGGCGCACACGCCGTCAAGCCCGTAGCATAAACCAACAGCCAAGCAAACAGCAGCGCACCCACAAAATTCCCCCCGTAAACCACACCCCAATTCCGCATCATCTGCCACGCCGAACACTCCTTGCGCATCACCGCCGGAACCAGCAGCGCATTGTTGCCCGTGAACAGCTCCGCCCCTAACACCACCACAAGTATCAGCCCAATCGGAAACACCATCCCGCTCAGCAGCCGCTGAAGCGCCGGATTCTCGGCCGTAAGCCCCGGAAATCCGTACCCTATAATAACCGACAGCACACCGCCGAATGCTATGTAGGCACCAGCCTGCGCCGACTGCACCGTCAGCTTCCACAGCGGCATCTCAGCCTTGTTCTTTCCAATTGTCAACGTACTTCGCGTAATCTCCGCCGGGCTCTTAACTTGCATAATCCTGTTTAATTTATGTTGCTTTCGCCCACAAAGTTATTAAATTATCTCAATTATAACCCCATTAAAAATAATTTTCATTATCTTTGCATGTTGAAAACAACTCCTTGTTTCGACTAACTTTTTAATCAATTTATTATATTAACCTATGGTAAGTTACAAAGACTTAGGACTGGTAAACACCCGTGAAATGTTTGCCAAAGCAATCAAAGGCGGTTACGCTGTTCCTGCATTCAACTTCAACAACATGGAGCAACTGCAGGCCATCATCAAAGCAGCTGCCGAAGAAAAATCGCCCGTGATTCTTCAGGTTTCAAAAGGCGCACGCAACTACGCTAACGCCACCCTCCTTCGCTACATGGCTCAAGGCGCCGTTGCCTACGCCAAAGAGCTCGGTTGGGAAAATCCCCAAATCTGCCTCCACCTTGACCATGGCGACAGCTTCGAACTCTGCAAATCCTGCATCGACAACGGTTTCTCTTCCGTTATGATCGACGGTTCTCACCTCCCCTACGAAGAAAACGTTGCCCTCACCAAAAAAGTGGTTGACTACGCTCACCAGTTCGACGTAACCGTTGAAGGCGAACTCGGCGTTCTCGCCGGCGTTGAAGACGAAGTCTCCTCCGACCACCACACCTACACCGACCCCGAAGAAGTTATCGACTTCGCCACACGCACCGGCTGCGACTCCCTCGCAATCTCAATCGGTACTTCTCACGGTGCCTACAAGTTCACCCCCGAACAGTGCACACGCGACCCCAAAACCGGCAAACTCGTGCCCCCGCCCCTCGCTTTCGAAGTCCTCGACGCCGTTATGGAAAAACTCCCCGGTTTCCCCATCGTGCTCCACGGCTCAAGCTCAGTGCCCCAGGAATATGTTGACACAATCAACAAATACGGCGGCAAACTCCCCGATGCCATCGGCATCCCCGAAGAGGAACTCCGCAAAGCCGCCAAGAGCGCCGTTTGCAAAATCAACATCGACTCTGACTCACGTCTGGCAATGACCGCTGCCGTGCGCGAAATCTTCGCCACCAAACCCGGCGAATTCGACCCCCGCAAATACCTCGGTCCCGCACGCGACGAAATGGAACGCCTCTACAAGCACAAAATTGAAAACGTGCTCGGTTCCAACGGAAAAGCCGAATAATCCGGTTAAAACATAACTATTTAAAGCGCTGTCCCCCAAGCGGGGCGGCGCTTTTTGTTTCCATGTTTTTGGTGGGATAAAAAATTTGTATTACCTTTGTGCCGGGTAAGTCCTACACGACCAGCTCCCCGGGAACTCCGTCAGATCTTGACCGAAGCAGCGGTACCGGGTTGTAGCGGTGCGATGTAGTAAGCTTACCCTTTTTTATTTCCCCAAACTCCACACTCAACACTCAACCCTTAACACTTAACCCTCGGCTTGGCAATCAGCCCAGCCGGCCAAGGTACTCGTAGAGCCGCTGCAATATAGCCTTGCCGCGAGCCTCGCGCGCCGCATCAGCCCCCTCGGTGGCATGGCCCGCAATGTTATCATAGTCCGTGGTTCCCGTGCTGTCCGTAAACAAAAATCCATTGCCATAGGTGTGTAACCCCGTAGCCTCCCGGTAGCTGTCCGCAAGAACATCGCGGCTGAACGGATACTCCTCATGTCCCAAACCCAACTGCCCAAGCAGCGTGGCCGCAAGGTCCGGCTGACTCATAAGCGTGTCAATCCGCTCCGCACCCCGCACAGCACCCCCGGCAAACAGCAGCGGTATGTGGCAATACTCGCTCCGGCTCAGCTCCGTACTGCTCCGGTTCAGCCCATGGTCCGCCACCACAATCAGCAGCAAATCATCCCACAGACCCGCATCCTTCAGCCCCCGCACAAGCACCCCGAGCGACTCGTCAGTGTAAGCCATCGAATTGTCGGCCGCATCCTCAAGCCGGTGGTAAGGCACAGTGAACGGCTCGTGCGAGCTCAGCGTCTGCACCGTCAGTGCCCACGGCCGCCCCGTTGCGTTCAGCTTCTTCGCCTCCGCCACGGCCCGTTCCATCGCCGGAACATCGTGAACCCCCCACTTCCCCTTGTCAAGCCCGCTCGGGAAATCCTTTTGGGCAATCAGGCGCGTGTGGCCGCTCGCCAGATAAAAATCGCTCTTGTGCATTATGGTCAGCTCCCCGCCGTGGAGCACCGCCGTCTCATAGCCCAGCTCCCGCAGTCGCCGCGGCCACGCAGGCAGCTCGGGCAACTTGCGCGTGTGGCGCACAACGCTCGTGGTCGGCTGGCCCGGAAGCCCGCAGAAAATCGATGGCAACGCGCGGTCAGTCCTGAACGAGCTCGCCCGGCAGTTCGTGAACAGCACACCCTCACGCGCAAGGGCGTTGAAGTTGGGTGTAACCTCCTCACGGCCCCACAGCGCGCCGCAAAACTCCGCTCCGTAGCTCTCCCAAACCACCGTCACAATGTTCGGCCGGTCAGTCCGCAGCAATTTCTTCATCGTGTGCCCGCTTCGCGGATAAAGCGGCCCCATGATCCGCTCGCACTCATCATCGCTGAACTCACGGAACTGGTCGCCGAACTCATTTTGAGTGCCGAGCGAGTAAATCAGACTGTAACCCGGATTCAGCGCCGCATGATTCAAAAACGGCTTGCTGCTGAAATAAACCACGCTCGGATTGTTAGGCCTGATCTTCAGCCCGCGTATAACCACCGCAAGCACCGCCACGGCTGCGAGCCCCGCAAGCGTCACCGCCGCGTAGCCCCACCATGGCAACGCCCCGCCCGGCTCCCCAAGCTTGGCATAAACACCGTTCACCGCCTCGCAGCCGGCAAAATAAGTAGCGCTCACCGCCACCCACACAAGGAACCACCCGGCTATGAACAGCCCCGAAACACTGGCCGTAGCGCCGCGCACCGAGCGCATGTAACCGAACACCGAGGCATCCACCTTCGAGTTCCAGAAGCGGTAAAGCACCGCATCGCCCGTAGCCACAAGCCCAACTGTAAGACCTGTCAATATATCATACACTGTCAGCGTCGGCGCCAACCATGCTCCGCCGGTCATAGCCTGAACCACTCCCGCAAGCAGCGGAACAGCCGTCAGATACGAAGCTATTATGGCATCCGACACAAATCCGTGTCGGTAAACACCCCAAATCTCTTTCAGCGCAACTCCGCGCCGGTTCGCAAGCATGAACAGCGGCTTCTGAATCACGGCAAACCATGCCACGCTCCAAATCCAATAGCCCGCTGCAAGCAACAAAAATTTCAGCATTCGCTCATCAGTTTGTCAGCCACCATCTCAGGACTGAGTTGTTTCATACATCTGAAATCGCCGCGTGGACACGTGGCGCTTCCCGCCACCGTACACGGTTGGCAATCCACGTCCGCAACCAGGCTTCGGCTACGCGGCTGTCCGTAGGGCATGAAACCGCACTCGGGCGTAGTGCTTCCCCACAGCGTCACCACAGGCGTGCCCACAAGGCTCGCAAGATGCTGGTTAGCCGAATCCATTGAAGCCATCACATCCATGCTCCGCATCAACTCCATCTCCTCTTCAATCCCGTACTTGCCCGCTACACATTCACACCCCTCCATAGCCGAGGCCCACTGCTCAAGCTGCTCCGCCTCGGCCCCGCGGCCACCGAACAGAAACACATTGGCGCCACGCTTGCACAGCAGCTCCGCAACCTGCCGCATCATCTCCGGCGGATACGTCTTGTTATAATAACGCGCGAAAGGCGCCAGTCCAATCCTCGGCCGCGCCGCGTCATCCTCACGGCCCCGCTCCCGCTTCAGCTGTCGCAGCGTCGCGGCATAGTCGGCCGCATCACCCTTGAGTCCGAGCTTGTGGAACACATCCATGTAGCGGTCCGTAAAACCGCGCTGCTGCTCGCCGCTGCGTAGCGCTTCGCGGCGACCGCGCCGACGCTTGTCAACCATCGCCACACGCACTCCCGGTTTCAGCCCGAACCACAGGTCAATAATCCAAGAGCGCAACACATTGTGCAAATCGGCCACCGCCGTTGCCCGCAGCCGGTTCAGCTTGCGCAGCAGCCGCAATGTGCCGCCAATGCCTCTGAACTCCTTCGGGTCAATCCCCGTAACCTCCACATTCGCCGGCGCATCCACAAACAGGCGGGCAAAAAACGGCCGCGTCACCACCGTGAACCGCACATCCTTGTTGGCGCGCGCCACGCTGTACACCACCGGTAGCGTCATGGCAACATCGCCAAGCGCCGAAAACCGTATTATCAACACATGTTCTTGCCTCATGCTGCAAAGATAACAAAATGTTTCATCCCACCCTCACAGCTCCCTCATCATTTTTAGTATTTGTACATAAAACGGCTTTTTCGCATATTAACTTTGCGGCAGCAATCCAACACAATTAAAAACAACACACCTTCTGCTATGAAACACCAATCAATCACAATCCCCTTGTCGGAAATGCATCCGCAGGGCAATGTCATCAAATGCACAAACCTGGAGTCAACCCTCCCGCAGGGCCTTGTCCCCGTCGGTTGCCCCATCCCTTCCGTTGAAGAACCTGTCCGCCCTCTTGCCTCGGCCATTCTTCGCAACGGTTCCGAAACCATTCTTTTCAGCTCGGTCAATCCCCCCGACGGCTATTCCACGCTCTACGTTCGCCGCCCCGACCGCCTCATGCCTGTCAAAAACCTCCGCGGCGAAGTTTACTGCGCCATTCCACAAGGACACGGTTGGCTCGTTATGACGGAATTCGCTCGTTACGTGGTGCAGGCTGTCGATGATGCCGGGGTGGCTTGGTCTGTAAGGCATCAGGATGTCCGCCCGCCGTCGGTTTATCTCGGAGCCGTTTACAGTGGCGAGGCTTCCGAGTCAACCCCCTCTCTAGCGCTTTCCGATGTCGACCTCTCCCGCTCCGAAGCAGCCCTCGGTCCATCGGCTCTCAAAGAGATCTCAGCCATGCTTCTCGATTGTTACAACGCTCTCTGCTCCCGCGCCAACGCTTCCGGAGCCTGGATTCAGCCCATCCTCGCCCGCTTTCACCTCATAGGCGAGCAGGGCAACCGCATCTACTCTTCCCAGCCCCAACTCATTGGCCTGGGGTGGCAATGCTGCTCTGAACTCTCAGTGCAGTGCACAAACTCCGGCGGTACGCTTCTGGTGCCTCAGTTCACTCTCTCGGCCCCAATGTTCGCTCTTAAGGCCTCTGTTTGGAATCTTGGCTCTTACGCTGATTTCACCCAAGCCATTGAAGTGGAAGTCACTCCGCAGTGTCACCCGGTCGATTTCTCCGCCCTTGCAGCCCATCGCATCGTTCACCCTTCGCTCCCTCAACCCGTACTGACCGTGGCGCTTCCCGGCGTCACCATTGATTTTGCATCCGCCGAGGACGCCCGCCGTGCTCTTATAGCCCGCCTGGCCGACTCTCTGGACCGCGCTGCATCTCCTATTATTAAAGTTGCCGCCTCCCAAACCGATTTTTCGGCACGAAACAGTTCGCTCCTCTCTCCGGCGGCCGACCTGAAGCTCATCAATTCGGCTCTTGCCAAATCCGCTTTATCTGCCACAGCCTCGCAAGCCAATTCTGAAAACGTCGCCCTGCTCGCTTCCGTCTCCGCACCTAACAGCTTCATCGCCCGTTGCGCGGTTTCTTCGGGTAATTTTGTGGCATGGGCCGACATCACTCCGCTTCCGGCTCCCCCCGCTTTCCCGTTAGGTGAATCGGTGCCGGGGAGCACTGAACTTGAATGGAGCGGCACCGTGACGGTGACAATGTCCGACGGCTCCGTACGCCTCTCCCTCATCGGCTACCCGGCCCCAATGCCCCTGTCGCTGCCGCCGTTGGTCTCCTACCCCGATGCCTCGGCCGTTAAACTTGAAATTTGGGCGGAAAACATCGGCACCGAAACAATCACCCATGCCGAGGTGCCGTTATCGCCGGCGGCCTCCGGTGTCCGCTCCCTCTACATCTCCCCCTCCTTGCAACCTGTTCCCCTCACCCCATGGGAGGGTTCCTACCCCAAGGCTCAGACTTCCGATTTTGCACCGGGACAAAGGCTCCCGGGCGCGGTAATCTCCGCCGCCACTTCCAATCCGGGGGTGCCTCTGGGTGTGTCGGTCATCGCTCATGCTCCGGTGGTGGCTCTCTCCCCCTCTGTCAAATCGCAGTCATCGTGGGACTTCTCCCGCTCTCACCTCTATGCTTTCTCTCCTCACGGAATCTTCGCTTTGGCGTTGCGCTCCGGCTCAGCTCCGCCGGCAGCCTCCCTCATCGACCCGCACCCTGTTTCATCCGGACGCTGCGTTGCATGGACCCCTTCAGGTGTGGCTGCTCTCACCGATTCCGGCTCCATCCTGCTGGTGAATGCTTCACGCGCTTCCCTCTTCTGCACTTGCGCCAATGCAACACACCTCGCCTGGGTCCATGCACAACAACGCCTTTGGGCACTCATGCCCGGCGGAGACATAATCTCCCACAATCTTGTCACGGCTGAGCGGCATCGCATCCGCCTCCCTTCATCACCCGGCGCACTCCATTCATCCGGCGCACGGGTGTGGATTGAAACGCCCCACTGTCTTATGGTGCCCTCTTCGGCTCCGGCTCCCGCCACTGATGTTCACTGGGAGCTGCGCATCCCTTTGCCGCGACCTCAGCCTCTCCGGTGCATTTCCGTCACCATGTCGGCGGCTTCCTTCTCCGGTTCTATACGCCTGGCCACCGACGGTGGCCCCGGTGCCGAGGCTTCACTGCCCCTGCTCTCCCTCGCTGTCAACGGTGAGGTCAATGCACCCATTGTCGCGCCGGTGGCAGGCTACCCCCGTCGCTTCATCTCTCTTTCAATAACCGGTTCCGTTTCACCCGATTTCCTAATCCATTCCATCACCTTAAACTGACCTCTTACATGAACATTGCAAATATAATAGCAGAAAACGCTCTGCGCAATCGCCGGCTCACCACTTTCTATGATCCCATCTCCGGACGCGATGCCGGCGGCGTCCGCCGTCAAACCACCGTCGAGTGGGAGGAGGGCCCCGTATGGCTACCCGTAACCATGCTCGAGTCGCCCGAATTTCCCCTGCTCCGCTCGCGTCAGGCCTACATGATGCTACGCTTCCGCCACGATTTCGATTACTGGTGCGCCACATGCATCACCGTGCGCCAAAAACGCACCGGCAACATTGTGCCGCTCATCCTCAACGCTCCCCAGCGTAAGGTTGTGGCCGAGTTCGAGGCCGACCGCCTTGCCGGGCGCCCAATCCGCATTATTCTCCTCAAAGCGCGCCAATGGGGTGGCTCGCTCTTATATATTTACTCATGTATTTATAAATGGCTGATATTTAGGCGACAAG
>JAMPBC010000060.1 GCA_023666905.1 Bacteroides sp.
CCACCGAGATATGCGACCTCAGCGTTAACATATATTATGGGACAGGCTCTAATAATCCCGGCTGATGACGTAATTGAAGATGTCGCGGAACGCACTGAGCGTATCCGACTCCGGAAACGATTTCAGCATGTCGAAAGCCTCATCCTTCAGCCGCTCCATTGACTCATACGCATACTCAATACCCCCTGCCCGCTTGGCAAAGTCGATAAGGATTGCTATCTCATCCTCGTCAAGCACTTCTTTCTTCGACAATTCCAACATGGCGTCATGCTCGGGAAGTTCGCTGCGGTTAAGCGCATAAAGCAGCGGCAACGTTATTTTGCCTTCGCGCAAATCATTTCCCGTGGGTTTGCCCACCTCCTTGCTACCGAAGTAGTCGAAAATGTCGTCACGTATCTGGAAGCAAAGCCCCAACAATTCGGCATATCGTTCCATCTGCTTCAACTGCTCGCCGTCGGCGCCTACCGAGTATGCCCCCATCTTTATGCAACTCACGAACAGCGATGCCGTTTTGTGCGAAATAATCTTGTAATAGGCCTGCTCGTCAAGGCAATGGTAACGGGCATTGTAAATCTGGTCCACCTCGCCCAGCGACAACACCTTGCCAAGGTGCGCCAACGCTTCCACAATGCGCAGGTCGCCCGTGGAGATGGATTGCTGCAGCGCGCTCGACACAAAAAAATCGCCCACAAGCACGGCTATCTGATTATCCCATAGGGAATTTACCGTGGGCTGCGAGCGACGCATTTTCGACTCATCCACCACATCGTCGTGAATAAGCGTGGCGTTATGCAGCATCTCAACCGAGGCGGCTGCAGCTATCACTTTTTCATTGACTTCTCCAAACAGTTTTGCAGTGAGAATAACCAAACAAGGCCGCAGTTGCTTCCCTTTGGTGGTGAGATAACCATCCACCACCCGGGTCATCAGTCCGTTGGACGATGAGAGCGCATCATTTATTTGTTTATTAAGCCGCTCTATCTCAGGCGATATGGATTGGCGTATCTTCTCTATTGGAGTCATTGCATGTGATATAACGGATGCAAATTTACAAAAAAAGTCAGTTAGGATTGCAGACATTGCCAATAAATTCGTAATTTTAGACTTTGTTTTTAAAACAAAACTATCATCATGGAAGAAAAGAAGCTGTTTCTGCTCGATGCCTACGCGCTGATTTACCGCGCTTACTACGCTCTTATCCGCTCGCCAAGAGTCACATCCTCCGGGTTCAACACCTCGGCCATTTTCGGCTTTTGCAACACGCTCGATGAAATTCTGCGAAAGGAGAACCCTTCGCACATTGCCGTTTGTTTCGACCCTCCCGGCGGACACACTTTCCGTCACGACCATTACGAGGCCTACAAAGCTCAGCGCGACAAGCAGCCCGAGGACATCACAGCGTCCATCCCTTTCATCAAGGAGATTCTTCAGGCTTACCGCATTCCTGCCATTGAAGTGGAAGGTTTCGAGGCCGACGATGTTATTGGCACCCTCTCCCGAATGGCTCAGGCCGAGGGATTCGTAACCTACATGATGACCCCGGACAAGGACTACGGTCAGCTCGTTACCGACCGCGTGTTCATGTACCGCCCCGCTCTCCGCGGCGAAGGTTTCGAGGTTCGCGGACCCGCTCAGGTGTGCGAGCGATACGGCATTTCCAACCCCCAACAGATCATTGACCTCCTCGCCCTTGAAGGCGACGCCAGCGACAATGTGCCCGGATGCCCCGGCGTGGGTGAGAAAACAGCCGCCAAACTGATTGCTCAATGGGGCTCGGTCGACAATCTCATTGACCATGTGGACCAGCTCAAAGGCGCCCTCAAAACAAAAGTGGAGCAGAACATTGAACAAATCCGCATGTCAAAATGGCTCGTCACCATAAAAACCGATGTCCCGCTTGGAACACTCAATCCCGACTCGCTCGAGCGTAAAACCGTCGACGTCGACAAGCTCCTTGACATCTACCGCCGACTTGAATTCCGCACCTTTATAAAACGGTTCACCCGGTCAACCCTCCCTGCCGACGGCGCCCAATCCGAATCCACCCCACGCACCGCCGCCCCTGCCGCACCCGGCTCAATGGGCTCGCTTTTCGACCTGCCCGACACCCCTTCGGCCAACCCCTCCCTCCCGCTCGGCATCGGAGCCAAAACGCTGCAGAACGTTGACCACACCTACTCCGTGGCCGCCGACAATGCCGAGGCCGCCCGCTTCATTGACCGCGCGGCTACCCTCCCCGAAGTCGGCATTGCCATCAATGCCAACGGGCCGGAGGCCATGTCTGCCTCCATTCACGGCTTGGCTGTCTCGCTCGGCAACGGCGAGGCGTTCTACCTCCCCATCTCCGGTTCCGACCCCGAGCTGACCGAAATCATCGTCCCCCTCTTCTCGGGCAACCGCACCGTGGTGTCAACTGACATCAAGCGCGACTACCTGCTGCTGCGCCGTCTCGGAATAATCATGGAGTGCCCCTACTTCGACACCGCAGTGGCCCACTACCTCATCTCGCCCGAAACAAAGCACAACCCCGAAAAGCTGGCTCTCGCCTACCTCGACTATGAAATGATTGGCGCCTCCACAGCCTCATCACCCCTACCGGCCGACCATACCGCCACATGCGAGCGCGCCTCCGTAGCCATCAGGCTCAAACCACTCCTCGAACAGGAAATCAAGCAGGCCTCGCTTCTCCCCCTGCTCACCGACATCGAGCTGCCTCTCATCAAAGTGCTTGCCGAAATGGAATGGACCGGAGTGAGAATCGACTCGGTGGAACTTGCCAAGCTGTCGCAAGCCTACACGCTGCGCCTCAACGCCATGGAAGAACGGGCCTACACCCTTGCCGGTGGGAAATTCAATGTAGCATCCCCCATGCAGGTGGGCGAGGTGCTCTTTGACCGGCTCAAAATCGACCCCAAAGCCAAACGCACAAAAAAAGGTGCCTACTCCACCACCGAGGAGATTCTCGAGAAGTATCGTCACGACCATGAGATTGTCGACCTCATCTTGAAAATAAGAGCCCTGCGCAAACTCCTCGCCACTTACATCAACGCACTTCCCGCCTTGGTAAACCCGCGCACCGGACGCATACACACCTCTTATAATCAAACCGTCACAGCCACCGGCCGACTCTCCTCCACCAACCCCAACCTCCAGAACATCCCCGTGCGCTCCGACGACGGCCGCGAAATCCGCCGTGCCTTCGTGGCTGACCCCGGCGACCTCCTTCTATCGGCCGACTACTCCCAAATAGAGCTCCGGCTGATGGCCCACCTCTCCAACGACCCCAACATGGTCGAGGCATTCCTCTCGGGGGCCGACATTCACCGCGCCACCGCCGCAAAAATCAACCATCTCCCCCTCGACGAGGTCAACGACACCCAGCGCCGCGCCGCCAAAACTGCCAACTTCGGCATAATCTACGGCATATCCGCCTTCGGGCTCTCGGAACGACTCGGCATACCCCGCGGCGAAGCCAAGGACCTCATCTCGGGCTACTTCCGCACCTACCCGGGCGTCAAGGACTATATGGACCGTAGCATTGAAACCGCTCGCGAACACAAGTATGTCACCACAGTCAAAGGCCGTAAACGCATGCTCCCTGACATTGACAGTCGCTCGGCAGTGGTGCGCGGCTATGCCGAACGCAACGCCATCAACGCCCCCCTGCAAGGCTCCGCCGCCGACATCATAAAGATTGCCATGGTGAACATCTTCAACGAAATGGCCCGCCTCAACCTCCGCTCCCGAATGATTATGCAGGTGCACGACGAACTCATTTTCAACGTTGTCCCCGACGAGCTCTCCACCATGCAGGAACTCGTGAAGCGGCTTATGGAAACCGCCTTCACCGCCCGCGTACCCCTCGAAGTCTCCATGGGACTCGGCCACAACTGGCTCGAAGCCCACTAACTCTCTGCCATTCAAAAAAATTGCCATTGAATGAAAACCAAGATAACACTCCTGCTCACTCTACTGCTCTCCGCCATTCACCTCCCCTCCCGGGCTCTTGAAATCAACGAGGTGCCCAACGTTCACCTCGCCGACAGCACACAGTTCGTGAGCAACCCCCGGGGAATCCTCTCCCAACCTTGCGTCGACTCCCTGAACGTGATTCTGCACCGCACCATGATGCAAACATCAGCCGAAGTTGTGGTGGTGGCCCTGCACGACATACCCTCCGGCACCCAGCCCATTGACTTCGCCGTTAACCTCGGTCAAACTTGGGGCGTAGGGAAAAAGGACCGCGACAATGGTGTGGTGATTCTGCTTGTAACGGACCTCCGGAAAATGTCAATAGCCCCCGGCTACGGCGCCGAAGGAGTGCTACCGGATGCCGTGTGCAGCCGCATAATCCGCAACATCGCCATCCCCTACTTCCGCAACAATGACTACGACGCCGGACTCCTGGCCGCAACTAAAGCCGTCTGCAACATACTCACCAACCCATCCAACACCGCCGAGATTCTCTCCACACAGCGAAACAACAGCCGCGCCAACTCTTCGGACGACTTCTCCCTGTTCAACTTCATGCTTGTGTGCGGAGCCATCGCAGCAGTGGCAATGCTGGTAATCATCGTCTTCACCTACACCTCCACGCGCCGGCAGGAAGATGTGGTCCGCTACAACCGTCTTGCCTCGCTGAAGCCGGTGGCACTGTTCCTATCCTTCATTGGTCTCGGACTTCCCCTCCCCGCCTATCTGCTCTGCGCATGGCTCATGAACCGGCTCCGCAATCATCCCCGCAAATGCCCCAACTGCTCCCACCCCATGAAGAAACTCGATGAGCAGACCGACAATCTCTACCTCACCCCGGCCCAGGACCGCGAGGAACAACTCAACTCCGTGGACTACGACGTGTGGCTCTGCCCCCAATGCGGCGAAAAAGATGTGATACCCTACATAAACCGCCAATCCGGTCTCACCGAGTGCGAGCACTGCGGCGCCCGTGCCTGCCAACTTGTCACCAATCGCACCCTGGTGTCACCCTCCACCACCCGCGAAGGCATTGGTGAAAAGGTGTACAGCTGCAAGAACTGCGGGCAGCTCACCCGCAAGCCCTACAAAATCGCCAAGCTCGCCGCCCCCATTGTGATTATCGGCCCCGGCGGTGGTGGCCGTGGAGGCTTTGGTGGAGGAGGTTTCGGCGGAGGCGGTGGAAGCTTTGGTGGCGGAAGTTTCGGCGGCGGTGGCGCCACCGGCGGCTGGTAAGCAATTAAGCCTCAGCACCTCAACAGACTCACTACTCCCCAAAACGACTCCTAAAAATCATCTAACGGACAAAATCAACTCACCCGAACAATGACTGAATTTTTATCGCAGCACGGACTGCTCGGACTCACCATAGGATTCCTCACTTTCCTCCTCATCGGACTGTTCCACCCCATTGTAATCAAAGCCCATTATTATTGGGGACTCGGCTGCCGCGTCTGGTTTCTCATTGCCGGCCTGCTTGCCGGCGCGGCCTCGCTGACAGTGGCCAACGTAATGTGGTCGACACTCCTCGGAGTCCTTGCCTTCACATGCCTTTGGAGCATCCACGAAATCACCGAACAGGAAGCCCGCGTGGCCCGCGGATGGTTCCCCGCCAACCCCAAGCGCGCCGCCAAGTCAAACCCCGCTCCCATCAAAGAAACAGCCGAGGAGTAACCGCCACAGGCCACAAAAAAAGCCGGGGATTGGATAAAGTTCCAACTCCCCGACCCGTATATCGGACAGCCTGAATTACGTCAGTCGCACGCCATCAGAATGTATAGGCCACAGTTACTTTGAGGTTGCCGGTGTTGACACTCGGCTTAAAACCATCATAATCATGGCTGTAAGCTTTGATGAAGTCAGTTCCGTACTGCACGCCAACATAAAGAGGGCTGTACTGGAAACCGACACCAACGTGCCATCCCATTTGGAAACGGTTCCAGGTAGCGTCCTTGTCGCCCATTTCATCTTTGTCATCGCTGAAAAGATTAGTCCAGTCAGTCTTTTCAACCTCTCCGTCCTCTTTATATTCTTCTTTAAAGCGGGAAATCATGTGGAGCTTGAAATTAAGGCCCACGTAAGGAGTGATTGAAGCCTCTTCAGTCAAGCCGAAACGCCACCCCAAATTCACAGGAACTTGGAAATTCATATCCTGAAGTTTGAAAGTGTATTCCTCATCATAATATGATTCTGATTTCGAACCGAAGTTATAATTGAAGTTGATACCGGTTTCAAGGAACAGGGGGAGGGTGCTTGAGAGGTGGAAACCATGGATATAGTCAATGCCGAATCCATTGAGACCAACTCCATCAAAGTCTAATTCATCCTCCATGTCTTTGTTAAATCCGTAATGCTCATTGTTGTAAGAAACACCAATGCGGTTGTAGTCTTTGAGAGCCTCAGAGGCGAAAGCAGCATCGGAGGCACGCTGAGCCGAAGCCGAAAAAGCAATGCAAGCACATGCAAATGCGATAAATGATTTTTTCATAACTGATAATTTTTGGTTATAGTGTAAATTTGGTTATTGCTACAATGTAAGTTTGGGTGTTAGAGGTTGAAGTCCATCTGCCACACATTGTATTGGCCCTTCTTGGAGGTGCCGCGCTCTGACACAAAGTAAATGCTCTTGCCGTCGGGAGCCCAGATGGCGGAGAGGTCATTGCCGGGGTGGAAGGTGAGCTGAGTGAGCTGCGAACCGTCGGTGCGCACGGCAAAAATGTCGGTGTTAAGGTCGCGGTGCTTCTCTGACTGGGAGGTACCTGTAACGAGGAGCCACTTGCCGTCGGGGCTGAGCTGGGGAGTGGTGAAGCTGCGTTCGGGGAGTGAGAGAATCACCTCTTCGACACCGGTCTTCAAATTGAGTCGCCAGATTTCACTCTCCTTGGTCTCGGTGAAGCGGGCACAGTAAATCACATCTTTGTTCTTGGGATCTACAACCGGAGTCATGCCGCGGGAATAGTTGGAGAAGAGATTGTTCTTACGGTCCCAACTCCAAAGGGAGTAGGCACCGAATCCTTCGCCACGGTGAAAATAAACGTTGTTGTTATCACCGGTCATTTGGCCGGCAAAATCGTTGTCGGTACCTGAAGAGACCTGGCGCACCACATTGCCCTGCTCTGTGTCAATGAGATAAATGCCATAATGGTTACTGCGCCATTCGGTGAACACAATTGTCTTGCCGTCGGGGCTGAGAGTGAAGTCACGCACATTGGTGCGGAAGGTGCGCTGCACGCTTGAACCGCCGCGCTTGGCATCCTTCACCATCACGTTGGTTGTTCCGTTTTTGTTGTTGATATAGGCAATTTTCTTGCCGTCGGGGGTAATGCCAATTTGAGGATTCACCCACCAGGTAACGGTGCTGGCCTTTCCGCCGCCGAAATTGAACAGTCCCTTTTTAGCAGGGAAAGCCGAGCTGACGGCATCGGCATCTTCGGTTATACGTTCGAATTTCACACCACCTTCCTCAGGGACGGCTACAATTGAGAGATCGACATTTTTCTTGCCATGCACAAAAGGAATTGAAAGCGCAGCAAGGCTTAAAGTCAGCAACACTCTGATTTTTTTCATCGTGATAATCAGTTAGTTTTAATTAGTAAAAGAAATGTGACGCCGATTACGCGCACGCACAAAATACTTTGTGCCATTTTAAACATACGGCACAAAATTACACATTCTTTTACATTTACCCCCCCCCAAGCGTTAAACATTGTTAACGCTGCAAAAACAACAATTG
>JAMPBC010000061.1 GCA_023666905.1 Bacteroides sp.
AAACCTTTCAGTTCGCTCAAGCCTTTACTCTCCGGTAAGTTTGATTTGGTGGTTGTGGGATGCTACAACGAAATGGTTCAACTGCTTGCCTTGCAATATATGCGACTGGTCCGTCAACCGTTCATTATTAATCTCGACGGTGAGGCTTTCATTGACAGTTCGCTGAAAGGGTGGTTAAAACGCATGGCACTCCACGGAGCCACCGGTTATCTCACCGCAGGCGAGGCCTCTGCAAAAACGCTCGCTCAGGCTATCGGCAACAAAGCGCCAATTGTTCCCTATTACTTTTCATCACTTTCCCTCAGCGAAATCACCTCGGTCCCCTCATCGGAACCCCGTCTGAAAACCGAAATACTCATCCCCGGGCAATATCAGGATTATAAAGGGCTTGACGTTGCAATGGATGTTGCACGGTCTCTTCCACTGCTGCATTTTACATTTGTCGGCACAAACACGGACACAGACCGCTTCATTGCCGAAATGTCACCGCTACCCGAAAATGTAACCGTGATTCCGTTCCTGCAAACCAACGACCTTTATGAACGATACCGCCGGGCCACAGTGATGCTCCTTCCCTCGCGCCGGGAATGTTGGGGACTGGTAGTGAACGAGGCGGCCGGATTCGGAACCCCCATTGTTTCAACCTATGGAAGCGGGGCCGCAGTGGAATTTCTGGAAGAAGAGTATCCCCAATACCTTGCCCAACCCGGTTCCGCCGAATCACTGACTCAAGCTCTGACTTGCTGCCTTTCCGATTTGGAAAAATCCAACGCTTACGCCTCCTATCTTCTTGAAAAAAGCGCCCGATATAACATTGAGCGCAGTGTTGAACAGCATATTAAACTGTTCAATATGTTGGCCTGATAGCAGGCAGCGTCACTCGAAATATTAACGCTCGTTAAATTCCTTTTTCAACACACTGTTTTGAGGGTTAAATTTTTGTTTTAAGAATTTAACGGTTGTACCATACCCATCTTTCACATAAATTTGTCCGCATTCCCAAGGATAAAATAATTATTTTCCCATTCATTACACAATCTTATGAAGAAAAATCTCTACTTGTTAACCCTCATCTTGACACTCTTTTCAGGCATGGCTGCTGCTCAATCGCCCCTGAAAATGGCATTTCTCCTCAACGATGGTGGCACGCGCGCCATTGATGCCGATGCATTGACAATAAATGTTGCGAACAATCAACTCACAGCAACCAACTCAACGGAGACCCTTCAGCTTGATTTGGCAACCCTCACCAAAATGTACTTCACCACCGAAGTCGCAGCAATTGACTTCGCACTGCCCGATGTTACCGATGCTCCCGTAGCCGTATTCACATTGGACGGCAAGCATCTTGGCTCATTCAACACCGAGGCCCAAGCCGTGGCCGAACCTCACCAATCCTGCTGGAGCACCCATTGACATCCAAAACGGCAAACGCATAAAGCTCAAAATTGCCGATGGAACCACAAACTGCCTCACCGATTGTGCATCAGGTAAACAAAAAGGCTGTTTGGTTGCCAAAGGGCACCTTGAAATTCAGGGTTCCGGTTCGCTCACCGTTAATGCCAACACCGCTCATGCAATATACGCTAAGGAGTACATTACCATCAAAAACGCTTCTCTAACGGTTACATCGGCCGTTAAGGACGGACTGAACTGCAACCAGTATTTTGAAATGAAGAGTGGCTCACTTAATATTTCCGGCGTTAACGACGATGGTATTCAAGTCTCGTTCAAGGACGATGTTGACCGTGAGGCCGAGGACACCGGTTCAATAACAATAAGCGGGGGCACCATCAACGTGACTGCGACAGCCACAGCTGCCAAAGCCATAAAAGCCGATGGCGACATTACAATTTCAGGCGGAACAATAATCGCCTCAGTCAGCGGTGGCGGCAAATGGGACGAGTCGGCCGTTAAAACCAAAGCATCCTCTTGTATCAGCGCTGACGGGAACATAGATGTAACCGGTGGCACACTCAATCTCAGCGCAACCGGAAGTGCAGGCAAAGGCATCAGTGTTGACGGCGACCTCACCATCTCAGGAGGCGACCTCACCATCTCAACCACCGGCGGCATATTCGCCTACGTAAACGGAAAGGAATACACCGACTATACCGGTAACACAGATAACCTTGACAGCGACTACAAATCTTCGCCCAAAGGAATAAAAGCCGATGGCAACATAACCATTGACGGTGGCAAAATAAACGTTTCAACCACCGGACACGGCGGCGAAGGCATAGAGAGCAAAGCTGTGATGACAATCAACGATGGTGAAATCAAAGTTCACAGCTACGACGACGGTCTCAACTCATCAAGCCACATGTACATAAATGGTGGCGACATCACAGTAATTGCCACCAACAACGATGGCCTTGACTCCAACGGCAACATGTACATTCGCGGCGGCATTATCCGCGCCTTCGGCGCCACATCGCCCGAGTGCGGAATCGACGCCAACGAAGAGGAGGGCTATACAGTGATTTTCACCGGTGGAACATTGATTGCCGTAGGAGGCGGCAACTCTACTCCGAGCAGCTCCGAGTCAACCCAGCCTTACGTGAGCGGCAGCTCATCCGTAACAGCCTCAAGCACCGTTACTCTCAAAAGCGGCGACACCGTGCTTGCCACCTTTGAAATTCCTGAAAACTACTCTTCCGGTTCATCGTCAAGTGGCCCCGGCGGTGGCGGCTGGGGTGGCGGTGGCGGCTGGGGCGGAAGCCGCAGCTCAAGCGTGCTCATCACCTGTCCGGGCCTCACATCCGGAAGCTCCTACACCCTTGTGTCAGGAACATCATCCTCAACCGTAAGCGCCCGCCTCACCGGCAGCAGCGGTGGAGGTCCCGGCGGTCGTTGGTAATCTCGCCTCTTTTAGTCCATCAATAACTCTCCATCCCACTGATAATGAATGCGGCTATCGGACCAACCCGATAGCCGCGCTTTCATTACATCCGGTCCGTTAAGCGTCACAAGTCAATTATCAAAATCACAAAACAGAAGAGCATTATGGGGCGGGCTATAAAATTTTCATTATTTTTGCACTGGAAAAGTAACAATGAATAAAGTCCTGCTGAAAATATTACTATGCGCTGTTGTGCTGCTGACGGTGGCGGGATGTAGCACCACCAAGCATGTGCCTGACGGAGAAATGCTTCTCGACGAGGTTAAAGTGCAGCTGGATGGCGATGCCGATGTGGAAACATCGGAATTGGTGAACTATTTGCGCCAAACGCCAAACCATAAGGTGCTTGGCTTTGCCAAACTTCAACTCGGGACATATAATCTATCAGGAAAAGACACCACCAAATGGTATAACCGCTGGCTGCGGCGCATTGGGCAGGCCCCCGTGATTTATGATCAGGAATTGATGGAAGCTTCCAAGCGACAGCTTCAACTTGCCATGGTGAACAAGGGATATATGGATGCCGAGGTCACTGTTAATTCCGTGGCAAAGCACGACAAGAAAAAAATAAAGCTCAGCTACAACATTACTCCGGGCAAGCCGCACCGAATTTCGTCAATTGATTATGAGATTGCCGATTCGGCTATAAAATCAATAATAATGGCCGACTCCGCATTGCTGTCGCTTGAGCCGGGAATGATTTTTGACCGCAATCTACTTGACAATGAACGCACTCGCATAACCGAACGGCTTCGCAACCGGGGCTATTTTGCATTTGCAAAGGACTACATTACGTTCATAGCCGATACGGCCGAAAATTCACTTGACATTGACCTGACCATGGTGGTGAACCCGCCACGCAAACAAAACGCCACTAATTCGCTCCTTGTAGGCGGACTTCAAATGGACAGCACAGCCACACATGAACGTTACGTAATTAACCGCGTGGTGTTCGTGGCCGAGGGGACATCGCCGGGCATTGTTCCGGTCAGCGAGCTCAAAAGCAAATGCGACACAGTGAATTACCAAAACATAACGGTGATTTACGCCGATGGTGATGACCATTACATAAACCCATCGTCGCTCAACGACAAATGTTTTCTCCAACCCGGGCAATTTTACAGGGCCGCACTTGTTGACCGCACTTACGAGGCATTGGCTCAACTGGGCATTTTAAAGAGTATAAACATTGAGTTCGAGCAGCTTCCAACCATTGACGGGGTTGAGCGCCTCAATGCCTACATCTACTTGACCCGCAACAAGAAACAGAACGTGAGTTTTGAGGTGGAAGGCACAAACTCGGAAGGCGACTTCGGATTCGGCTTGGGCTTGAACTACCAGCATCGCGATTTAGGCAACAGAAGCAACCAGTTGAACACCAAATTCCGTGTCAACTATGAAAGCCTGTCGGGTAACCTATCGGACCTTATCAACGACCGCTACACGGAATATGCCGGAGAGGTGGGAATCACGTTTCCCAAGTTCATGTTCCCGTTCATGTCGCGCGAGTTCAAGTTGCGCCAGAAAGCATCAACTGAGTTCGCACTGTCGTTCAACTATCAGGAGCGACCCGAGTACACCCGTATCATTGCGGGAGGTGCGTGGAAATACAAGTGGGGCAGCCGCGACAACCGTGTGCGCCGAACATTTGACTTGATTGACATAAACTACGTTTATTTGCCTGAGAGCACAATTGATTTTATAAATCAAATCGCACCTACGAACCCCTTGCTGCGTTACAGCTACGAGGACCACTTTATTATGCGCACAGGCTACACTTATAACCGAACCAACCGCCGGATACTCACCCCCACTCCCGGCCGTATTTCGTTCCAACGCCGCATCTACAGCTTGCGTGCCTCAGTGGAAACGGCAGGCAATTTGCTGTATGCACTTTCGTCAATTGACGGCCAGCATCGCGAAGACGGTGTTTACAAAATTTTCGGCATCCAATATGCCCAATATGCCAAGGCCGAATTCGATTACTCTGAAGCCCGGCATTTCAACACCCGCCACTCACTTGCATTCCATGCCGGAGCCGGAGTTGGCGTGCCGTATGGCAACTCACGTGTGATGCCTTTCGAGAAGCGTTTTTATGCCGGAGGAGCCAACAGTGTGCGAGGATGGAATGTGAGGACTCTCGGACCGGGAGGATTTGACTCCCGAAACACGGTTACGGACTTCATCAACCAGTGCGGCGACATACGCCTTGACCTCTCGTTGGAGTACCGGGCAAAACTTTTCTGGGTGTTTGAAGGTGCCGCATTTATCGATGCCGGAAACATCTGGACCATACATGCCTATGAAAACCAGCCCGACGGACTGTTCCGGTTCTCCACTTTCTGGAAACAGATTGCGTGGAGCTACGGTCTGGGACTTCGCATGGACTTTACCTACTTCCTGCTCCGCTTTGACCTTGGCATAAAAGCCTACAATCCGGCCACCAATCAGGAACGATGGCCGCTTATCCATCCACGCTGGAAACGCGACACCGCATTCCACTTTGCCGTGGGATACCCATTCTAACCACTTTGAATCAGAAATTTAACACATCTATTGTCCTATGCTCGTAATATTTGACTTAGACGGAACACTGCTCAACACAATTGCCGACCTTGCCGCAGCAGCCAACCATGCTCTTGAAAAAGCCGGCTTCCCTACCCACTCGCCCGAAGCATACCCCTTCTTTGTTGGCAACGGAGTGCGAAAACTCCTTGAGCGCGTGCTCCCCGAAGACGCCCGCACTGAGGAAAACATTGCAATTCTCATGGAGCACTTCCGCAGTTATTACGACACGCACCTCGCCGACCTCACCCGCCCGTATCCCGGCATTGAGGAATTGTTAGTGAAGCTAAGGGAAAACGATGTGGAAATAGCAGTTGCATCAAATAAATATCAATCAGCTGTCGAACGGCTGATTCACCACTTTTTCCCATCGGTTCATTGGGCGGCCATCGAGGGGCAGAAAGAGGGCGTGCCGGTTAAGCCGGATCCGTCCATTGTGTTCAGCATTCTGTCAAAATGCCCCACGCCAAAAGCCAAGGTGGTTTATATAGGCGATTCCGGCGTTGACATGGACACGGCCAAACGTGCCGGTGTCACATCAGTTGGGGTTACATGGGGATTTCGCCCGGTCCATGAACTCACCGAACATTTTGCCGACTTTATAGCCCATAAGCCGGAACGGATTCTTGAAATTGTGCTTGAATTAAAATCGCTATAATTCTCGCACGGTTAGTTAAACGCCATGAATGACCAACGAACGTTATGAAGATATGCGGCGAAAATAATGCACAAAATGTAAAAAATGTGCACAATTATAAGCCAAACTATAACTTTTTACGAAAAAAATCACTAAATTTGCAGCCTACTTAGAAAAGATATGCGCTTCGGGAAATCACAGCTCCCGGACTGCATAGCCACATAGAACGTTTCGAGAATTAACCTATGAAGCTACTACAACAAAAGTTGTCGGCCTACACAGAGCCACAAAAAGCAATGGCAGCCGGGGTCTATCCCTATTTCCGTGCCATAGAGAGCGAACAGGATTCGGAAGTGAAGATGAACGGAAAAAAGGTGTTGATGTTCGGTTCAAACTGCTACTCCGGACTTGTGAACGACCCGCGCATTCACGAAGCTGCCATAGAAGCTACAAAAAAATATGGCACCGGATGTGCCGGTTCTCCTTTCCTTAACGGCACTCTTGACCTTCACAAAAGACTTGAAGCCCGCATTGCCGAATACATGGGCAAAGAAGATGCAATGATTTATTCCACCGGATTCGGTGTGAATCTTGGCGTTGTTTCCACTCTTACCGGCCGCGAAGACTATATTCTGTGGGATGAGCAGGACCACGCCTCCATTATTGAAGGACGCCGTCTGTCGTTCTCTCAGTCACTTAAATACAAGCACAATGACATGGCATCGTTGGAAAAACAGCTCCAACGCTGCGAGCCGGACAAGGTGAAACTCATTGTGACTGACAGCGTGTTCTCAATGGAGGGCGACGTTGCCAACGTTAAAGGCATCACCGAGCTTGCAAAAAAATACAATGCTGCAGTGATGGTTGACGAGGCCCACGGCATTGGAGTGTTTGGCGAAGGCGGTCGCGGTGTCTGCTTTGATCAAGGCGTGGCTAAAGATGTTGACCTCATCATGGGAACATTCTCAAAATCACTTGCCTCGCTTGGCGGATTCATTGCCACTGACAAAACAATAACCAATTTCCTGCGTCACCACTCACGTTCCTATATCTTCACAGCAAGCATCACTCCGGCATCGACAGCCGCAGCCCTTAAAGCCATTGACATTCTTGAACAGGAACCGGAACATCAGCAGGCTCTTTGGGATGTGACAAACTTCGCACTTGACGGCTTTAAGAAAATGGGCGTGGAGATTGGCAACACATCAACTCCCATTATCCCGCTGTTCATCCGCGACAATATGAAGACTTTTGCCGTGACACGCGACTTGCTGGAAGAGGGCATCTTTGTCAACCCTGTGGTTTCACCTGCCGTGGCTCCGCAAGACACACTTATCCGCTTCAGCCTCATGGCCACACACACCAAGGATCAAGTGGCTTACGCGCTTGAAAAGATTGAAAAAGTATTCAAAAAATATGGCATAATTTAAGCCGACTTTCCGGCTCAAACACAGCACAATCAACAGTTAACGGGAGGCTCACTGAGAGTCTCCCGTTATTTGTTTGTTATTGCGAGATTTTATTGGCCGGACATATCCGGACTTAGAGTCCATTCGATAAGGAATGTTAAAGCCGGGGCGGACTATCATTGAGCA
>JAMPBC010000062.1 GCA_023666905.1 Bacteroides sp.
GCATGACCGTCTGCTTAGAAGGCAGATGCTCTATCCAGCTGAGCTACCGGACCGATAAATTCAACAAGCAAACGCCGCCAATGAGCAACTGCGTTTGCGCAGTGCAAAGTTACACCTTTTTGTTCACTTGGCCAAATTTTGCCCGCTGACTGCGCTGACAAACTCGGCAATCAGCCGTCGGGTATTCTCGCTAACCGGCACCAGAGGCAGACGTAACTCCTCCTTGCAGCGCCCCATCTCATGCAGCGCGCACTTCACTCCGGCTGGATTGCCATCGCAAAACAGCAACGGGTACAGTGGAGCCAAACGGCGGTGAATAGCCCGTGCGCCGGAGTAATCGCCCGTGCGTGCCAACCGCACCATGCGGGCAAACTCACCGGGATAAGCATTGCCTATCACCGAAATAACGCCAACCGCCCCCAAGGAAAGCATGGGGAGCGTCATGGCATCATCGCCGGAAATCACCTGAAAGGCCTCTGGAGCCTGGCGCATAATGGCATCGGCCTGCTGAAGATTGCCCGACGCCTCCTTAACGGCCACAATGTTGCCGCACTCCCGGGCCAGACGAAGCGTTGTTTCCGCCGACATGTTCACCCCGGTGCGCCCCGGCACATTATAGAGTACCACGGGAAGCGGCGAAGCATCGGCCACAGCCATGTAATGACGGTAAATTCCTTCCTGCGAAGGCTTGTTATAGTAGGGCACAACGGAAAGCACCGCGCAGTAACCCGACAAATCGCTTCCGGTCAATTCCCTGACCACGGCAGCCGTGGAATTGCCGCCGCACCCTCTCACAATGGGAACCCGACCTCCAACACGCTCGACAATAAAGCGGCTCAACGACTCACGTTCCTCGGGCTCAAGCACCGGGTTCTCCGACGTTGTGCCGAGCGCTACAATGTAATCGGCCCCTTCGGCTATCTGATAGTCAATGAGTGCGCCCAACGTGGGGTAATCAATGGATTTGTCATGGCAAAAAGGCGTAATCAAAGCCACACCCATGCCGCTAATGTCAATCGATGCCATAGATTTTTTTGCTTGTTCGCATTGCAAAAATAGTTTTTTGGCATGAGATATGCAAAAATCTTTCCGCTCAAAAATTTCCGCCGTTCAAACCATAGCCCCCCTCCGTTTGTTTAGTTAGATGAACACACACTCAGAACACAGAAACTAACATAACATTTTTCATTATGAGCGAATTTGACAATATCATCAGCAGCAAAAAGCCCACATTGGTCGATTTTTTTGCCACCTGGTGTGGCCCTTGTAAAATGCAGGCTCCCATTCTTGAGGAAGTTAAGCAAACCGTTGGCGACGAAGCCACCATCATAAAAATCGACGTTGACCGCAATCCCGAACTGGCTCAGCGCTACAACGTGCGTTCCATCCCCACTCTGATTATCTTTGTGGAGGGCGAAGCCGCATGGCGTGGCTACGGTCTGCATCAGGCCAACCAGCTTGTGGATAAAATCAAGGAATTTCAAACAGTGAAATCAGACTTCTAACCAAAATTCAAACCCATATCCCTCAACGCTCCGGAGGCAGGTCCCCAATAAAGGTGGACCTGCCTCCGAGTATTATATTAATGAGTTATTTTATTCAAGCAGCTCGCTAAAGGAACGCGAGGACGAGTCCCTGAGCCGCAACCACGCGCAGAAACATGGTGAGAGGATAAACCGTTGAGTAAGCCACGGCCGGTGCATCGCTGCCGGTGGAGCCACCTGCGTAGGCAAGTGCCGGCGGGTCGGTGTAGCCTCCGGAGAACAATCCCATTATCGAGAGCATGTTGAGCTTGTAAACCCCGCGGGCAATGCATCCCACCACCACAAGCGGAACAAACGTGATGATGAAGCCCCAAATCACCCACCACATACCGGTGGTGTTGAACACCGTCTCGGCAAAACCCGCTCCTGAGCTTATACCAACCGAAGCGAGGAACAGACAGATGCCAAGCTCGCGCATGAGCAGCGAGGCCGACGACGACGTGTAGGTTATCAACTTGAACTTATATCCGAAACGGCTCAGCAAAATGGCCACAACAAGCGGACCGCCTGCCAAACCCAACTTCATGCCGAAGCCAACATTGATGGAACCCACAATGATACCGAACATAATGCCAATGAAAATGGTTATGAGGTTCGGCTCATTCAGGCGTTTCATTGAGTTGCCCAGACGCGCCGCAAGGCGGTTGATGTCGTTCAAATCGCCAACCACAGTGATGCGGTCGCCCATCTGCAGGCGCAGGTTCGGCGAAGCCAACAGGTCAACGCCGGCGCGGTTCACACGCGTGCAGTTCAGCTGATAGGCCTGATGCAGACGCAATGACCCAAGGGCCACGCCATTATATTCCGTTTTAGTGATGAGGATTCTTCGTGAAACCACCTGACTCGGCGTAGCCTCCTCCCAGTCCATCTCCACGGTGGGCCCGATAACTGAAGCGAAACGGGCCGAATCGTCCTGCGAGGTGATAATGTAGAGCTTGTCGCCGGTGCGCACCTCGGTAACAGAGGTGGGAATCACACAGCAGCCATCGTTGCAGCGGAGCAGACGCGACACCACAAAATCACATTGAATCACATCGTGAAGCTCGCGCATGGTTTTGCCAGAGATGAGCGGATTGGTCACCTCGATGGTTTGCATGCAAGGAGCGGCGTGGCTGCTGGCATACTCATCCTCAATGGCCTTGATTTCAGCAGCGGTGTTCACCCGGAAAATGGCCTTGATGAGGAACATGGCACCGATAATACCGCACACACCAAGAGGATAGGCAGCGGCATAACCCATAGCCATGGTGTTGATGGCATCGGGCGTGCCCGCCGTCTGCTGGGCAGCCGCAAGTCCGGGAGTATTGGTAACGGCACCCGACATAATACCCACCAAGGCCTCCATAGGAGCATTCTCAATGTAGAAAATGCCGAGCACAATGGCCACGTTGAGCAGAATCATCAGCACAGCAAGACCGTTGAGCAACATTCCTCCGCGCTTGAACGAAGAGAAAAAGCCCGGACCAACCTGCAAACCAATGGAGAAAATGAAGAGAATCAGACCGAACTCGCGCACGAACTTCAACACCTCCGGATTAACCACGTAGCCGAAATGGCCCATCAGGATACCCACGAACAACACAAAGGTAACGCCAAGCGAAACGCCGGCAATTTTCAGTTTGCCCAGATAAACACCGGCCGCAATCACAAACGAGTACAGCACAAGCGTGCTTGCAAGCGACTCATTACCGGGGCCCACAAGGGCGGTCAACCATGAAAAATCCATGAAAAATCAAACTATAAGTAACTGATTATTAAAATATTCCTTTTGAATGGAAGTTCAAGTAATGAAAACTGCTGCGAGTCACCCAAATAGCGCCGTCAACACATTTCATGCCGCAAAGTTACTCTTTTTTCACCACATACTGCTCCACCCCGTCAATCTTTTTTCCAAAAAAGAACACACCTGACACCATTATATCGCCATCCGCAGCGACAAAGCCCCTCCGGGAATAACCGGAATTATATCAAAAATTTAAACATCGAAGAATTATCCAAATAGTTCCGAGTGAGAACCGATACGGATGAGATCTATTTGGTCAGAATCGGGGTCAAACCAAATGAGTAGAAAATCATTCTCTACGTGACATTCCATAAATCCCGCATAGTTGCCAGTAAGCATATGTGGCTTATTCTTTGCCGGTATTGGAATCTCATTTTGAAGAAGATTAAATGAGTTCATTATGTAGCAGGACAGCTTCATTTAAATGAATTTAATAAAATAAGGCCTTTTATAACTTTTTGACTTGGTAAGGGAGGGGATGAAAAAAACGCTTCCGCTGACATCGCGTCGCTGAAGCGTCAAAGGGGAATATAGAATTGGGAATGTTAGTCGATGAGGGAGTGCCCGGTCATCTCCTTGGGTTGGGGAAGTCCCATGATGGAGAGGATGGTGGGGGCCACGTCGGCAAGTTTGCCGTTTTCCACGTGTGCATCTTTGCGTGAAGTGACGTAGATGCAGGGCACGGGGTTGAGGGAGTGGGCGGTGTTGGGAGTACCGTCGGGGTTCACGGCATTGTCGGCATTGCCATGGTCGGCTATGATAATCACTTCATAGTCGGCGGCTTTAGCGGCTTCAACTGTTTTCTCCACGCAGGCGTCAACGGCTTTTACGGCTTTTTCAATCGCCTCGTAAACGCCGGTGTGTCCCACCATGTCGCCGTTGGCGTAGTTGACTACAATGAAGTCATATTTCTTCTCGGAGATTGCGTCGCAGAGCTTGTCGCAGACTTCAAATGCGCTCATTTCGGGTTTGAGGTCGTAAGTGGCTACCTTGGGGGATGCCACGAGGATTCGTTCTTCACCTTCATAGGGAGCTTCGCGACCTCCATTGAAAAAGAAGGTTACGTGAGCATATTTTTCGGTTTCGGCGATGTGGAGCTGCTTTTTGGAGAGCTTGGAGAGGTATTCGCCGAGGGTGTTGTCAACGTTTTCTTTGTTGAAAAGGATGTGGACACCGGTGAAAGACGCATCGTAGGGGGTCATGCAGTAGTATTGCAGGCCGGGAATTACTTTCATGCCAGCCTCGGGGATGTCGTGCTGTGTAAGAGCCACGGTGAGTTCCTTGGCGCGGTCGTTGCGATAGTTGAAGAAAATCACGGCATCGTCCGGCTTGATGGTTCCGTCGACGGTGGCATTGTTGATGGGTTTGATGAACTCGTCGGTAACGTCGTTGTCGTAGCTTTGCTGCATTGCAGCCACCATGTCGGTTGCCTGCTCGCCTTCGCCGTTCACAAGGAGGTCGTAGGCAACTTTGACGCGTTCCCAACGTTTGTCGCGGTCCATTGCATAGTATCGGCCAATAATCGAGGCAATTACTCCGGCGCTCTCCTTGCAGTGGTTCTGCAGCTGCTCAATGAAACCTTTGCCGGAGCGGGGGTCGGTGTCGCGGCCGTCCATGAAGCAGTGGATATAGACTTTTTCAAGGCCGTAGTGCTTGGCAATGTCACAGAGGGCAAAGAGATGGTCGAGCGATGAGTGCACGCCGCCATCGGATGTCAGGCCCATGAAGTGCATTGCTTTGCCGGATTGCTTTGCATAAGTGAATGCGTTGACAATCTCGGGATTTTCAAGGATTGAACCGTCGGCACAAGCTTTGTTGATTTTCACCAAATCCTGATAAACCACACGGCCGGCACCGATGTTGAGGTGGCCAACTTCAGAGTTGCCCATCTGCCCGTCAGGCAGACCCACGTTTTCACCGCTTGCCTGAAGCTCGGAATGGGGATATTTTTCCAGAAGGGAATCCCAATAAGGAGTTGGAGTTGAATAAATGACATCACTCTTGGAGTGGTTGCCAATGCCCCACCCGTCAAGAATCATTAACAGAGCTTTTTTTGCCATGGTGTTTATTTTATTTTGGTATATAAAATCAGATGTAAAGGGACTGAAATTCAACTCGGGGCCAAATTCAGCCTGTTTTCGCCCACAAAATTACACATTTTTTATTACCTTTGTCGCAAAATAATTTAAAAATTATGGTAAAGAAACTTATTTCACTCATCATAGTCGGCATAGCGGTTTTATTTCCCGCACAGAGCATGGGGCAATTCCGTTACGGAGCCATGATTGGCGGCGACATCAGCAACCTGAGTTTCAAGCAGGATCTGTTCACGGTTGACAAGAACGTGGGCTATTCGGCCGGTGTTGTCACGGAGCTTATGTTTCCTGGCATCGGTTTCGGAGTGGACTTCGGATTGTTTTACGAGCAGCGGGGAGCCACGCTTGACCTTGGCAGCCGCCTGTTGTGGTCCAGCCAGGGCTACGGGAAGGAACGCCTGTATCTGCATTATGCCGTGATTCCTTTCCACCTTCGCTTCAAATACACACGCCTGAACGGATTCGAGGATATACTGGCTCCGTTCCTGTATGTGGGACCGTCCGTAGGGCTGTTGGTTGGCCACAACAAGATTGATTGTTTCAGCTATCCGTTTGGCGAGTTGGGCATTGACTTTGGCATAGGTGCCGAAATCAAACGCAACTGGCAAGTGAGCGCCAACTACACCATGGGAGTTACGTATGCACTGAAAGACAAGGTGCTGAGCGACTTTTCAGCGCGCAACTCAAGCTGGAACGTTCGCGTTGCTTACTTTTTCTGATTGCGGGCTCGCATTCAAGGAACGCAAATCGGTGCCTGAGGGGGAATTGAACACGCGTACGGAGAAGAGCGGAGCAATGGAAACGAGGTGCTCGAAAATTTCACTCTTCACGGCTTCGTATGCAGTCCATGCGGTAGTTGTGTAGCAATAGATTTGCAGCTGGAGGCCATCAGCGGCAGCGCTTGTTATATTGACAAGAATCTGCTGGTCAGTTCCCACAAGCTTGTGGTGGAGCAGATAATAACACATGTAAGCCCTGAGCAAACCAAGGTTGGTTTCAATCGAACCGTTGACCACGGCCACTCCCGGATTATAATCCTGACCTGAAGTTTTGATTTTATTGATGTACTCGTCCATGCCGGGGAGATGCTGCACACGGGCTATAATCTCATCGGTGGCGGGGACAACCGTTTCGGCATCGACCGGCACGGTTTTGCTGATCAGTCGCCAGCCACTGTCGCTCATGCCGCGATAATTCTGAAAGGAGGTGCTGACCAAAGTGTATGGAGGCAAAGTGACAATGGTATTGTCCCAATTCTGCACCTTAACAGCCGTGAGCGATACATCAATCACAATACCGTTGGCTATTGTTGACGGGACAACAATCCAATCGCCGACACGCAGCATATCGTTTTGCGACAATTGAATTCCGGCAACGAACCCGAGAATGCTATCCTTGAAAATCAACATGAGCACCGTGGCAAAAGCTCCGATACCGGTTAGCAGAGCAACCGGCGACTTGTCAAGAAGGATAGAACCTATTACTATTGCGGCAATTGCCCAGACAAAGCCATTGCACACGTTCAGGATTCCTCTTAAAGGAAGATTCTTTGTGTTTTCACGTCGGTCGAAACGGGTCCAAAGGAAAGTGTTAATCACAATAATGGCCCTTGTGAATGTGATAACAGTGTAGATGTAAAGGGCTATTTTAAACAGATGCAACAATTGCGAACGGGAGTCAAACGCAAACGGAAGCAATGCCATTATGACAAGAGGCGGAATAATGTGGGAACAACGACTGAGAATGTGACTGTCCAGCAAATCCTGGGTGAGCTGCGTTTTGTGCCATGCAACCATGCGCCGGGTGGCCCATAGGATGAATTTACGTATGACCCACCCGATAAAGAGGGCAAAGGCCACAATTATAGCCACATAAATAATTTCTTCAAGGTTTCGGTTCCGATCAAAACCAATGGAGTCCAAAAGTCGGTCAATGTGAGTGAGCAACCAGGAAGCAAGCTGGTGCGACGGAATGATTTCGCAAAACATAACGGCAGTTTTTTGGTTCAATACTCTCTGCAGTTATTACAACACCTGCGAAAAGTGGAATGTTTACAAAAGTTTTCATGGAGCTCTGTCAGACAAGTTTGACTTATCTGATCCGTCTGACTCATCCAATGACGGGAGGGGGAATAAAAAAAGAGACGCGGCCGGGGGGGACTTGGTGTCCGTGCGGTCGCGTCTGCTCAAGAGGGGGCGGTTACCTA
>JAMPBC010000063.1 GCA_023666905.1 Bacteroides sp.
CATAGTGCAAAGATACTAAAAATTTCAAATATATGAGTAAATAATAGTGAGGCTCAACCTTGGTTCAGGTCTACATGGCCTGGATTCAAACCGTGCACCGCCGCAACTGGCACAGCCTCATCACTGCCCACGTCAAAAACACGGCCGCAACTCTCCGCACTCTTTATTCCAACATGCTCGCCAACTACCCCGAGGACCTTTGGGACGGCGACGCCCCGCCACGCTTCCGCCCGCTGACTGACGCCACCTCAACCCGAGTCATCGATGGCCGCGGCTGCCACGTCACAATCACCTCAAGCTACTGCCCCGACTCTATCCGCGGGCTCGACCTATCCATGGCCCACCTCTCTGAAGTGGCCTATTGGCAGGATACCGAGAACACCTCTCCCGCCGACCTCCTCCGGAGCATCTTCGGCACCGTTCCTCTGGAGCCCCTCTCGCTCATAGTGCTGGAATCAACCGCCAACGGCATGGGCAATTTCTTCCATTCGGAGTGGGTGCGCGCCTCCCATGGCGACTCCGCTTTCCGTCCCGTCTTCGTGGCCTGGTACGAAATTGAAATATACCGTCTGCCCGTGCACGATGCCGAACGTTTCATCCGCTCCATGTCAGCGTTTGAAATGGAGCTTTGGGAAAAAGGCCTTACTCTGGAAATGATTGCATGGTACCGCGCCAAAACACGCGAAACCGGCAATCTGTCCGACATGCAGGTGGAATACCCCTCATCACCCCTCGAGGCTTTCCTTAAATCCGACTCCGACGTGTTCTCAAACGCAGCCATCGAAGCTCTCACCGCCGGCTGCAAGCTGGAACCGCGCGTGGGCGAGGTCTCCGGTATCTCCCCCGTCGGACCCGACGCTCTCCGCTCGGTCCACTTCACCCCGGACCCCTCCGGCCTGCTCAAAGTGTGGACCCCGCCCGAGAAAAATTCCTTCCACAACCGCTACGTGGTGGCCGTCGACGTGGGCGGTCGCTCACGCGGAACCGACTGGTCGGTCATCGCCGTAATTGACCGCGCTCCCGGTGGCATCAACCGCCCCGAAATTGTGGCACAATGGCGCGGCCACTGCGATCACGACATCCTCGGCTGGAAAGCCGCCGCAATTGCCCGCTGGTACAACGATGCACTGCTGGTAATCGAAAGCAACACCCTCGACACCGCCACCGAGGGTGCCTCGGCCTACATCCTTGAGGAGCTCAACGCCGTCTATCCCAACCTCTACGCCCGAACTGTCCGTGACAACTCCTCAGGCCCCGACACCGTGGAATCTCGCGTGGGGTTCCACACCAACCGTCGCACCAAATCGCTCATCATCACCCTCCTGATTGCAATGGTGCGCGAGGGAGCCTACACCGAGCGGTGCCCCGTGGCAATCGCCGAACTCGGAACATACCGCCAGCTGGACAACGGCAACTTCGCCGCAAAGGAAGGCTGCCACGACGACGTCCTCATCACACGCGCCATAGGCCTCTACGTATGCTCCACCCTCGCCCCTCCCGTGCCCTTCGACTTCTCCGGCCTCCTCAAATCACCATCCTGGTAACCACCCCTCACACAATATCAAACCCCGCATTACGTTAATCCTGTATGAAAACACTCACTTACGCACTTCTCCTCCTTGTCGCCTCAGTACTGCTCCCCGCATGTATCGAGGACGGTATCACCACATCAACGGCCCACCAGCCCGAATTTTCAACCGACACCCTAAAAATGGGTGCCATGTTCACCGATGTGGCCAACCGAACCTTCTCCTTCCGCGTCTACAACCGTCACGACAAGGTGCTTAATATAAGCTCCATTCGCATGAAAGCGGACAACTCCGTGTTCCGCCTTAACGTCGACGGCACCGCCGGAACCTCATTCAACAACATCGAAATCCGCCCCAACGACTCCATCTTCGTCTTCGTGGCTGTCACCCTCCCCCCTAACGGCAACTTCAAGCCCCTCACCGTCACCGACGTAGTGGAATTCGTCACCAACGGACAGCAACGCCAGGTGGTGGTACAGGCCGAAGGCACCGACGTGGAACGCCTAAATGCGCTCACAATCAGCTCCGACACCCGCTGGAGTGCCGACCGTCCCCGCCAGGTGTTCGACTCCCTGGTGGTTGCTCCCGGAGCCACACTCACCATCGAGGCCGGCTCGAAAATCTACTTCCACGACGGCGCCACCCTCACAGTCCACGGCTCCCTCATCTGTCAGGGCGCACCCGGCAACCCCGTGGAATTTACAGGCGACCGCACCGGCAACGTCGTAACAGACATATCCTTCGACCTCATGAGCCGCCAGTGGGAAGGCATCCGCTTCACCTCCTCAGCCCGCAACTCCGCAATGGACTACACCGAAGTGCGCAACACCTGGAACGGCGTAACCGTCGACTCAACCGGAACAACCGCCGAGCCCGTCCTCACCCTCCGCAACAGCCGCCTGCGCAACGCCGCCGGCAACGTGCTCAACGTCTCCCACGCCACAGTCCACGCCTTCGCCACCGAATTTGCCGAAGCCGGTTACGGAGCCGTAAGCCTGACCGGAGGCTCATACCGCTTCATAGGCTGCACTTTCTCCAACTGCTACCTCTTCTCGGCCATCATGGGGCCCCTCCTCCGCCTCAGCCACGTCAACGCCGACACCGACACCGGCTCATCAGCACCCCACCTTCAGGCCGAACTCATCAACTGCATTCTCTACGGCAGCAGCGCCGACATCGCTCCCGGCGACCTCACCGGAACAGCCGTAACACTCAACCGATGCCTCCTCCGAAGCGACGGCACTGACGATGACAACTTCATCAACTGCATCTGGAATCAAGACCCCCTGTTCCACACCGTCCGCGCCGACTACATCTTCGACTATCGCCCCTACCCCGATTCCCCCGCCGTAGGGCAGGCACTCCCCGGCTATGAATCACTCAGCGGACAAACCGACTTCTACGGCGCACCCCGCACCACCAACGCCCTCGGAGCCTACGAACCAACCCCTGACAATTAACCCCACATTTCACACTCTTACCCCATGGAAAAACTTAAAGAAATCGCCGGCAGCTTCAACATAACCGGAACCATTGACTCCGTAAAGCCCCTGGGCAACGGCCTTATCAACGACACCTTCCTGGCCGTCAACGCCCAACCCGGTGCCCCTGACTACGTTCTGCAGCGAATCAACCACAACATCTTCACCAACGTCGACGCCCTCCAGAGCAACATCAGCGCCGTCACCTCACACCTCCGCAGCCGCCTCGAAGCCGCCAACACCCCGGACATCGACCGCCACGTCCTCACCTTCATCCCCCTGCGCCACGACCCCCGGAAAACATGGCTCCGCACCCCCCAAGGCGAATACTGGCGCCTTTCGCTTTTTATCCCCGACGCCCTCACATTCGACACCGTCAACCCCCACTACTCACGCAAAGCCGGCGAAAGCTTCGGCAACTTCCAGGCCCAACTCGTGGACCTGCCCCAGACACTGGTGGAAACCATCCCCAACTTCCACAACATGGAATACCGCCTGCAGCAGCTCAATGAAGCCATCGAGGCCGACCCCGTGGGACGCCTCGCCCGGGTACGCCCCCTTGTCGACGACCTGCTGCGCCGTGCCCACACCATGACAGCCGCCGAGCGTCTGCACCGCCAGGGAAAACTCCCCAAGCGCGTGTGCCACTGCGACACCAAAGTCAACAACATGATGTTCGACCGCGACGGCAACGTGCTCTGCGTCATCGACCTCGACACCGTGATGCCGTCGTTCGTGTTCAGCGACTACGGCGACTTCCTGCGCTCAGCCGCCAACACCGTGGCCGAGGACTCGCCCGAGCTTGACAAAGTCGACTTCCGCACCGACATCTTCGAAGCCTTCACCGAAGGCTACCTCAGCACCGCCGCTTCATTCCTCACCCCCCTGGAAATTGAAATGCTCCCCTACGCCGCGGCACTCTTCCCCTACATGCAGGCCGTGCGATTCCTCACCGACTACATCAACGGCGACACTTACTACAAGACCGCCTACCCCGACCACAACCTGGTGCGCACACGCAACCAAGTGCGCCTGCTTGAAGCCGTGGAAAGCCGCCGGGAAGCCATGCAAAGCTTCATTCAGTCCAAAATTGCAGCAAAAAACACCCGCAAATAGCCCTTAATGCCCCCCAAAAAGCATTTTAAAAGCTTTATGTGTGGAAAATGAAAATAAAAAGTAGTATATTTGCAAGCTGAAATTCCGCCCTCGCGGCTGAAGCATCCTGCAAAACTTTTTTGCCGGACTTTCTTTTATCACTGCTTACTAATAATTATTTAACCAATACTTACCTACTTTAAACTACAATGCAAAAAGGAAAATTAGGAAGCGTAGTGGCCGGTATTCTGGCCATCTTCTTGGTGATCATTTGCCTTTTTTACATCTCTTTCACCCTGGTTACCAACCGCTATGAGAACCAGGCTCGCGAGGTGGCCGTAAAGGTATCAGGCGATCCCACCGGTGCAAGCGAATCCTATGCTAAAGCTTACAAACATTACATCGACTCGATTTCCAACGAGACAGTTTGGCTTGGCTACACCTACAATCAGGCTCAGAAGCTTGGTGTGGGACTGGGCCTTGACCTCAAAGGCGGAATGAACGTGACACTCCAGGTGTCCGTGCCCGACATTCTCCGCTCAATGGCCAATGCCGAAGGAAACCCCTATTTCGAAACCGCAATCCAGCGCGCCGACTCTGTTGCGAAAGCAACCCGCTCCAACGACTATGTGAGCATCTTCTGCAAGGAATACCGCGCACTCGACCCCGCCGGTGACTTCTCCGTTATCTTCAAGGATCAGGTGAAGCGCGGCGAGAACGACAACGCTGCCATTGCATCGCTCAAACAGGAAGTGAAGGACCGCGTGAGCAGCTCAACCAACGTGCTCCGCACCCGTATCGACCAGTTCGGCGTGGTGGCGCCCAACATCCAGGAACTTGAAAACGACGGCCAGATTCTGCTCGAGCTCCCCGGCGTGAAAGAGCACGACCGTGTGCGCGAGCTCCTCAAAGCTTCGGCCAACCTTGAGTTCTACGAAACAATGCCCGTGAGCGAATTTGCAGGCGCTCTGAGCCAGCTCAACAACGCTCTGAAAGCCGATTCCACCGGCAATGGCAAAGCTCTCTCAGACTACTTCCTGAGCTTCAACCCCTCGGGCAATTCCATTGAACTCGGCATGGCAACCGCCGACAACCGCGACGCCATCAACGCCATATTCGCATCGCCCCGCGCAAAGAGCCTCCTCCCCTCCAACCTCAAGCTGGCTTGGGAAGTGAAGCCCGTGGTGCTCAAAAAGTCCGATGCCGAACACGCCCAGCGCACCCCCGAAATGAAGAAACTCATCGAGGCCGCCGGCGGCCAGGGCCTTCAGATTTATCAACTTCTGGCACTGCGCACCTCCAATGGCAAGCCCGCCCTTGCAGGTGACGTCATTGTAAACGCATCAAGCGAATATGACAAGATGCAGAACGGTAACTACGTGGCCATGACCATGACCTCGGAAGCCGGCAAGAAATGGAGCAACATCACCGGCGCCAACATTGGCCGCCGCGTGGCCATTGTGCTCGATGATCAGGTTTACTCAGCCCCCAACGTACAGAACAAAATTGACGGTGGCCGCTCAACCATTACCGGCAACTTCTCCACCGACGAGGCAAAAGACCTTGCCAACGTGCTAAAGAGCGGTAAGATGGCTGCCAAAGTCGACATTATTTCCGACACCGTTATCGGTCCCTCGCTCGGTAAGCAAGCCATCGAGGACGGCTTCTGGAGCTTCGGCATAGCACTTGTGCTGCTGATGATTTTCATGATGGCCTTCTACGGAGTTCTCCCCGGACTGGTTGCCAACCTCGGACTGGTGTTCAACATCTTCTTCACCTTCGGTATCCTCGCATCGTTCCAGGCAGTGCTCACTCTGTCCGGTATAGCCGGTATCGTGCTTGCCCTGGGTATGGCCGTTGACGCCAACGTGCTCATCTTCGAGCGCACCAAGGAGGAACTTCGCGCCGGCAAGAATGTGCGCAACGCACTTGCCGACGGATACGCCAACGCCTTCTCCGCAATCTTCGACTCCAACCTCACCTCGGTTATCACCGGTGTGATTCTGCTCATGTTCGGAACAGGCCCCATCAAGGGCTTCGCCACCACGCTCATTATCGGTATCGTGGTATCGTTCTTCACCGCTGTGTTCCTCACCCGCCTGGTGTTCATGATGTTTGCCAAAACCAAAGCGTTCAACTCGCTTACGTTTGACACTCCGCTGTCGCGCAAAATGTTCACCAACGCCCACTTCAACTTCCTTGCCGCACGCCGCACAAGCTTCAGCCTGGTTGCAGCATTTGTGGTGATTGTGGTTTGCTCGTTCGTGTTCCGCGGTCTCAGCCAGGGTATCGACTTCTCAGGTGGCCGCAACTACGTGGTTCAATTCGACCATGCTGTGAAAACCGACGAACTCCGTCAGAAGCTGGCTCCGCTGTTCAACGGTGCTCAGGTTTCGGTTATCACCATTGACAACGACACCAAGGTGCGTATCTCCACCAACTACAAGATTGACTCTGACGAGGAAAACATTGACAAGGAAATCACCGACATCCTTTACCAAGGCCTCAAGAGCGAAATAGGCAACATGAGCGAGGAAGACTTCTCCACCACAAACGAGAACGTGGGCATCATGTCATCGCAGAAAGTGGGCCCGACCGTGGCCAACGACATGCGAACCGACGCTATCATAGCCGTGCTCATAGCCCTTCTGGCAATGTTCCTCTACATCCTTGTACGTTTCCACAACATTGCCTTCTCACTCGGTGCACTTGCCGCCGTGGCCTTCACAGCCTTCTCAATAGTTGGCTTCTACTCGCTGCTCTACGGCATGCTGCCCTTCGCAATGGAGATTGACCAGAGCTTCATAGCGGCCATCCTCACCGTGATCGGTTATCAGATCAACGACACCGTGGTGGTATTCGACCGTGTTCGCGAGAACCTCGGATTGTTCCCCAAGGAAACATTCTATAACAACATCAACCGTTCGCTCAACTCCACCCTCGGTCGCACAATCATGACCTCGGCTTCGACACTGTTGGTGCTCCTGTGTATCTTCATTCTCGGTGGCGACGCCATCCGCTCGTTCACCTTCGCAATGATTTTCGGTGTGGTTATCGGTACACTCGCCACCCTCTTCGTGGCCACCCCGGTAGCTTACCTTGTCGAGAACAAGAAGGACAAAAACGCCACTGCCAAAAAGAAATAATCACAGGCACGTTTCCGCCCACAGGGACAAACCCTAAAAGGACGACTCCCAAAAGGAACGTCGTCCTAAAAAGATTACAATTCTTTTTGAAAAAATACCCCGAAAGGCCGCACCACCCCGTGCGGCCTTTCTTGTACCCTTCCCCCTCCTTCCGCCAGACACTACTTCGGGTCAATAGAAAAACAAGCACGAGTTGAGATTGAGGGCACTTACGCCCTCGAGCTGAAAGTTGAGTTCTGAAAAAGAAAAGTCCATAACGAGAGGGCACTGAAAAAGATATATAAATTCATAATTTCCCTCTGAAGAGACTAAAA
>JAMPBC010000064.1 GCA_023666905.1 Bacteroides sp.
CTGCTCAATGGCTGACCGCCTCAGCGTTAACATATATTATGGGACAGGCTCTAAACTTTTTTTGTTGTGCCGGACAGAACATTTACCTAAGGTAGCGTGTTATGTTGTAAGTTTATTTCAAATCTCATTCTAACACATTATTCCTTAAATTATGAGCGTAAAATCAATTAAAGGCACTGCCACCGAAGCAAATCTGTTGAAATCTTTTGCAGGAGAGTCGCAAGCCCGCGGTCGTTACACAATTTTTGCTGAAGTGGCTCAGAAGGAAGGCTATGAACAAATTGCTGAAATATTTTTGGAAACTGCAGCCCAGGAATATGCCCATGCCAAAACTTTCTTCAGCTTCCTCGACGAAGGTATGCTTGAAATAACCGCCTCTTATCCGGCAGGCCCCATCGGCGACACTCAGCGCAATTTGCAGGAAGCTGCCGCCGGCGAACACGAGGAATGGGCCGACATGTACCTTGAATTTGCCCGCGTTGCCGATGAAGAGGGATTCCCGAAAATCGCAGCACACTTCCGTCTCGTTGCCAAAGTAGAGCAAGGTCACGAGGAACGCTACCTCCGTTTGCTTGAAAAGGTTCAGGCCGGAACCGTTTTCAAATCCGAGGATGAAGAGTTGTGGCAATGCCGTTACTGCGGCTACATCCACTCCGGAAAATCCGCTCCTGGCAAATGCCCCGTTTGTGGTAAGGAGCAAGGCTATTTCGAACGCAAGGCCGAAAATTATTAATAATTGTATTCTTTATATTATAGTTGTATTTATTATATATGTACTTCGGGCTGGAGAATCTGCACTCCGGCCCGTTGCTTGCTTGTATAATTCCTACGGAGGAGCAAAAAGAAAGAGAGCCGCTGCGGCGTGACCAATTATGTCATCACTGAAGCTGCTCTCTTTTATAAAGGCCACATCAAAGGATGCGATGAAACTCCGAATGACAGGATTTGAGAGCTCGCCGGCTTCTGTAATCCGCCTGGGCAAAATTTGCCTCCCCGAAGGGATGGGGCCCGCCATTGGCCAACTAAGCTTGTCTCGGTATTTCACATAAATTTGATGAGTTTCCCAATCAACTTTGATGTGGTGTTCGATATGTCAATGTTCCGAGGCTTGAAGCCTTTTTCCTTTGTTTTGATAACGCAAAGTTAAGCCATGATGTTCGCTTTAGCAAATTTTAAACCGATTTTTTTTAAAGCAAATCACTTCGCATCGGGTCAACTCACTTCAACACACATAAGTATATTTATTTGTGTCATTTTTTCGTACCTTTGTGTAACTTTTTTGCCGCATCCAACGTCAAATAAACGATTGTTCACTACAAATTTTGCAAATGGATCACGATAAAGAGGTGATGATCAGCCTCAAAAACATAAACAAGACCTATCCCGGCGCTGTCCCGCTCCATGTGCTCAAGGGCATTGACCTTGAAATCGACAAAGGCGAATTGGTGTCAATAATGGGTGCTTCCGGCTCGGGAAAGTCCACGCTGCTGAACATTCTCGGCATCCTTGACAATTACGATACCGGCGAGTATCTGCTCGATGGCCTTCTGATAAAAAACTTGTCGGAGAACCGTGCTGCCGAATTGCGCAACAAAATGATTGGCTTCGTTTTCCAGTCATTCAATCTCATCAACTACAAGAATGCGGTTGAAAACGTTGCCCTCCCTCTTTTTTATCAAGGCGTTTCCAGGCGCAAGCGAAACAAACTTGCCATGGAGCAGCTCGACCGCATGGGCCTGGCCGACAGAGCCCACCATCTCCCGGGAGAAATGTCGGGCGGACAGAAGCAACGTGTGGCCATTGCCCGCGCTCTCATCACCAATCCTTCCATCATTCTGGCCGATGAACCTACCGGAGCTCTCGACTCCAAAACATCCAAAGATGTAATGGAGACATTCCGTAATCTCAACGAGAGCGGAATGACCATTCTCATTGTCACGCACGACCCCGGTGTCGGAGCGCAGACCAATCGCATCATTCGCATTTCCGACGGTCTGATTGTTCCTGACACTGAAATTATTACCACCGCACCTTGTAATGTTTGACCTGTTCAGAGAAATATTCCAGTCGCTGTCCAACAACAAGGTGCGTACATTTCTCACCGGCCTCGCCGTGGCCTGGGGCATATTCATGCTCATTGTCCTTCTTGGTATGAGCCGGGGGGTAACCAACTCGTTCACATCAAGGGTTACTGTTGACAATGCTCGTTCGCTAAACGTGTACGGTGGATTCACCGCCAAGCCCTACAAAGGCTATAAAGAGGGACGGAAAATAGAACCCGAGGCATCCGACATTCAAGCTATTACCAAAGAAAACAAGCAGCATGTCGAGCATGTCACCGCTGCCAAAACCTTAGATTCAGCTGTGGTATCCACAGCTAAAGATTATGTCAGCGACCAGATTTACGGTCATTTCCCCTCGGAATTGCAGAAAGCCAGGCTTAAAATGACGCAGGGGCGTTTCCTCAATAATCCGGACCTTGAGCAGAGGCGCCGTGTGATTGTGCTCAATGAGCAGAACGCCAATGCGCTGTTTGGCAACGGGGTCCAGGCTGTTGGACGACGGGTCAACGCCTTGGGCCTTTCTTGGCTTGTGGTTGGAGTCTACTCCCACGACTGGGAGCGAAGCAGTTACATTCCTTACACCACTGCCATGATGCTGGCAGGGAACAACGGCAAAGTCTCCGAGCTCTTTGTGAAGATTAAAAATGTACGTACCGACGCCGATGGCCTTACCGTTGAACAGGATGTAAGGGAGTCATTGTCCAAGACTCACGATTTTGACCCGGCCGACGACAGTGCCGTGCACATCTGGAACCGCTTCGTATCCTACCTTACCCAAATGAAAGCTATGTCCATTCTCAACGTGGCCGTTTGGCTGATAGGCATTTTCACCCTGCTTTCAGGTATTGTGGGTGTTAGTAACATCATGTTCGTGTCAGTGCGTGAGCGCAAGCACGAAATCGGTATCCGCCGTGCCATTGGAGCCAAACCCCGTTCAATACTTGTGCAGGTGGTTGCCGAAAGCATTGCAATAACCACTCTTTTCGGCTACATTGGCGTTTTCTTCGGCATGCTGGTCACCGGAACAATCGATTATCTCACCCGCAACACCGAATTTCTTAAAAATCCCACCGTAGACCTCTCCATCGCTCTAAAGGTAACCGTGGTCCTGATTATAGCTGGTGCATTTGCCGGTCTCTTTCCTGCAATGAAGGCAACAAAAGTCAAACCCGTTGAAGCTCTCCGCGACGAATAAGCAATGAAGAATCCTGTTTTTGACACTGACAACTGGAAGGAGATTTTTGCCACGCTTGCCCGCAACAAGACGCGCACATTCCTCACGGCCTTCGGCATTTTCTGGGGCACGGCCATGCTCGCCATGTTGTGGGGTGGGGCATCGGGGCTTGAAGGGATGATGAAAAGAAATTTCCAGGGCTTTGCCACAAACATGGGTGGCATGTTCCCGCTGCGCACCACCAAGCCCTACAAGGGCTTTAAAAAAGGAATCCGGTGGACGCTGAAATTGGAGGACGTGGACTATTTCCGCCGAATATGCCCCATCCTGGAAAGCTCTTCAACCTTGACCAACCAACTCGGTTCGTACAAGTATGCCGACAAGTCCGCCTCCGGACAGCTTCAAGGCGTGGAAGGCGACTATTTCACCATGCAAATCCCAATCATTTACGAAGGCCGCGTGATTAACCGAAGCGACGTGAGTGGTGTCAGAAAAGTGGTGGCGCTTGGCAAGAATCTTGCTTCCGAGCTGTTTGGAAATGCCTCGCCAATTGGAAAGCAGCTTGAAATCAATGGCATATATTTTCGCGTAATTGGCGTCATAGGCCAGCAGGGAGAAGCTTCGCTTGGAGGCCGGCTCGACGATTCGGCCATTGTTCCATCTTCAACTCTGCAACGGGCCTACAACAAAGGCAATGAAATTGACGGTTTCATATTCACCGCCAAGCCCGGACACACTCCCACTGAGGCCAAAGCCTGGTTGTGGAGAGCCATAACCGCCAATCATCCAATCGACCCCACAGACGATAATGCAATGTGGTTCATGGACGTTTCGGAAATGTTCGCCATGGTCGACAATCTTTTCATGGGCATAAGTTTGTTGGCTCTGTTTGTTGGTCTTGGCACCCTGCTCGCCGGTGTTATCGGTGTGGGTAACATTATGTGGATCATTGTCAAAGAACGCACACAGGAAATAGGAATCAGACGGGCAATCGGAGCCCGCCCTTCCGACATCATTGCTCAGATTCTCACCGAAAGCATAACCCTTACCGCCATATCAGGCATCGCCGGCGTTTGTTTTGCAACGCTCGTGCTTGCCGTGGCCAACCATATCACTTACGACCCCGTGCTTGGCTCGGCTCATTTCGAGTTGCATTTCAGTCATGCAGTGGGCATAGTGTTGGCATTTTTAGTGCTCGGCTCGCTGGCCGGTATGGTGCCCGCACTTAAAGCCATGCGCATCAAACCCGTTGAAGCTCTTAATGATAAATGAAATAACAAAGCGACATCTGAATATGAAAAAGTTCTTTAAAATTTTGCTGTGGATTCTCGTAGCGGCACTGTTCGTTGGAACATTCGTGTACCTCTATCTCAACTCCCGTCCAAAAGAGTTGACCTATGAGCTGGTTAAACCCTCCGTTGGCCCCGTTGAGCGCACTGCCGTTCTGACAGGTAACATCGAGCCCCGCGATGAAATTGACATCAAGCCTCAGATTTCAGGCATCATCACCCAAATCAACGTGGAAGCCGGTGACATGGTCAACGCAGGCGATGTTATCGCCGTAATAAAGGTAATTCCCGATGCCCAACAGCTCTCATCGGCCGAGAACCGCCTCAATGTGGCTCAAATCAATCTTAGAGATGTTGAGCTGCGGCACCAGCGCAACACCAATCTCTATGAACGTAAGGTGATTTCACGTGAGGAATATGAAACCACTCTTGCTGAACTGGGTCGTGCCAAAGAAGAGGTGGCTTCGGCAAGTGATGCCATTGACATTATTCGCAAAGGCTTTTCGCAATACAACGCATCTGAAGCCAACACTCAGGTCCGCGCCACAACAACAGGTCTGGTTCTTGATGTTCCGGTGAAAGTGGGCAGCTCCGTTATCCAGTCCAACACATTCAACGATGGCACCACCATAGCAACCATCGCCGACATGAACAACCTTATTTTCAAAGGCACGGTCGACGAAACCGAAGTCGGGTCACTTGTTGTCGGCATGCCCATGACAATCACCATTGGCGCTCTGCCCGATTTTTCGGCCAACGCCACCATTGAGTACATCTCGCCCAAGGGCAGTTCCACAAACGGTGCCAACACCTTTGAAATTAAAGCTGCGCTAAGCGTCCCGCAGGGTGTTAATATTCGTGCCGGCTACAGTGCGAACGCCTCTGTTGCCCTGAATCAAGCGGAAAACGTGTTGCGCATTGAGGAAAGTGTGGTTGACTTCTCCGGTGACTCAACGTTCGTTTATTGCCTTGTGGACTCGGTGCCGCAGCAAACGTTCAAGCGTGTGCCAATCCAAACCGGCATTAGCGATGGTATAAACATTGAGGTTAAGAGCGGAATCGACTCCAAAACACTGCTCCGGGGCAAGGAGATAAAAAACAATTGATGCTATGAAAAAGATACTTTTATTTCTTGCATTGCTTCCTTCGGCTTCATTTCTGCAGGCCGAAGCCTGGAGCCTCGACAGTTGTATAAACTATGCCATTGAACATAACATCTCGGTGAAGACGAGTAATCTTGAAAAATATTCGGCCGAGCTGAGTGTCACCGAGGCCAAGGATGCTTTTTTGCCGCAGGCTCAGGCCGAGATTTCCCAGTCGTTCAATATTGGTCGCGGACTCACGGCCGAGAACACGTATGCCAACCGCAACACTTCGCAAACCGGTTGGAATGTGGGCGTTTCGTTGCCTTTGTTTCAAGGTCTTTCAGCCACACGCCGCCTCACCTATTCCCGTGCCTATCTCAAAGCGGTTGCCGAGCAATACGAGGCCTCAAAGGACAATGTGGAGCTTCAGGTCATAGCGCAGTATCTTCAGGTGCTATATTGCGGAGAGGTGCTTGATGTAGCCCGCGAGCGCGAACGTTTGGCCGTAGTGCAGCAGCAACGCACAGCCGTTCTTGTAAGCGAAGGTAAGGTGCCGGAGCTTGAACTTACCCAGGCCGATGCCCAGGTGGCACAAGATCATCTTTCGGTAGTGAATGCCGAGAACGACCGCGTGCTCGCTCTGCTTGACCTCTCACAGCTGCTTCAACTTCCTTCAATGGAAGGTTTTGATATTCAGACATTGGCCAACAGCACTGACAGCTACTTGACTTCCAATGAAGTGTTCACCGCTGCGCTCCAGTCAAACCACTCCCTGAGGGCCGGACGCCTTGAAATCGAGGCTGCCGATAAAAACATTGATCTTGCCAAAACCGGCTATATTCCTCGCTTGTCGTTCAACGCCGGAGTGGGGAGCAGCTATTATCACATAGGCGGAATGTCAAACGCACCCTTTCATAGGCAGATGCGCGATAACTTCAACACCTATTTTGGCTTTTCGCTTTCGGTGCCACTGTTCGATGCGTTTTCCACCCGCAACAGTGTACGTCGGGCCGAGCTGGCAAAAAATCAGGCCATACTTCGCTACGATGACGCCCGCAGCAATCTTTACAAAGCCATAAATCAAGCGGCACAGCAGTCGCTCGCGGCACGCAGTCGCCACGAGGCTGCCGTTGTGGCCGAGAACGCCACCAAGGCTGCCTTGGAAGCTATGGATGTGAAATATGAGTTTGGCCGAGCAAATGCCACCGAACTGGAGCAGGCACGCTCGGAGTACATTCAGGCCCGTTTGGCCACTGTCCAGGCCAAGTACGAAACAATCCTGCGCGAGCGCATCCTGGCGTTCTACAACCGCCCGTAGCCCGTTGTGAAACATCTACGAAACTAATATCGCTATCCGACATATCCCTTTGTCACACCAATAAAATTACCTAATTTTGCAGTGAAGGTAACATAAATCTGAAATGGACCGACATTAAAACAAAGATACATGGCGACAGCCGAAAACCCTTTGAAACTCCCAAGTAGTCGTTACAGGCTTTGGTCGGCCTTCAGATGCTACTTCGGGAGTTTCGTTTTAGTATGATAATCATATTTCAAATGCAACTATCACACCGATCGTTGCTGCGCGATGGCTCGCAAGAGTCGCGGCTTCCGATGGGGCAATTACCCCCTCGGAGCGTAAGGTGTTGTCTGAATTTGCCAAAACCTACGGTCTT
>JAMPBC010000065.1 GCA_023666905.1 Bacteroides sp.
CCTTCGAGGATATGCGACCCCGGCTTTAACATTCCTTATCGAATGGACTCTAAATGCTTTCCGCACACATTGAAGTTTATCCAATGTGTGCGGAACTTTTTTGAACACCTCCGCGTTCAATTTACAAGGACTCCTTTTCAGTTGCCCTCAACCCTCAACCCAAACACCCCTACCAAGTTATGAAAGTAGGCTTCTTCGTTCCATGCTACATTGACGCCCTTGCTCCACAAGCGGCAATTTCAAGCTACAAATTGTTGCAGCGCTTTCCCAATGTAGAACTCCACTTCATTGAGCAAGCTGCCTGTTGTGCTCTCCCGCTAACCGATATGGGTTACTCAAAAAAGGCATGCGCTCTCGAACGAAACCTTGTGCCATTGATGAGTCCCTACGATTTCATTGTGGTGCCATCCGGTGTGTGCACTGACCAGTTCCGTTTCCACTTCGATTCTGTTCCGCAAACACCGGTGGTGCGCCGCTTGCGCGAAAGCGTTTATGATGTTGTGGAGTTCCTTCACGACATTCTTGAAGTGAAAGAATTGCCTTGGGCTAAATTTCCCCATCGCGTGGCTCTGCACAACGGTTGCCACTCACTTCGCTACCTACATCAGGCACGTCCTACGGAGCTTATGATTCCCGACTTTTCGAAACCGGCTGCTCTACTTAACATGGTCAAAGGCCTTGAAGTTGGCTATGCCACACGCCGCGATGAATGTTGCGGATTCGGCGGAACCTTTTCAATGTGGGACGCACCATGCGCCGGGCAACAAGGCCTTGATAAAGTCAACGACTACGTAAACAACGGATTCAAGTACATTACCTCGGCCGACTATTCCTGTCTGCTACACCAGATGACCGTGGCCCGCAAGCATGGAATTGAACTGAAATGGTACTATATTGCTGAAATTCTTAACGGTGACGCACAGCCATGAAGCAAGTTAATCAAGTAAAATTAGGCGAGCGGTTCATCAAGGACACCGCACACCGCGAGAGCCACGACCGCTGTCTGTGGGCGGCACGCATGCGCCGCGATGCCGTGGCATCCACCATTCCGGAATGGGAACAGATGCGCAAGTTGGCTTCGGAAATCAAGCGTCACACCCTTTCCCACCTTGACCGTTACCTTGAAGAATTCGAAACGAATGCCAAAGCCAACGGCATTCATGTCCACTGGGCGGAAGATGCCGAAGAACACAACCGAATTGTCTACGACATTTTAAGTTCCCATGGAGTGAAAACAGTCACGAAAGGGAAATCGATGCTTATGGACGAATGTGAAATGCGTCCCTACCTTGCCGCACGCGGCATTGACGTTTTTGAAGCCGACCTGGGTGAACGCATTCAGCAGCTCGATAATCAGCGGGCGTCACACATTGTAATGCCGGCCATCCACAAACTGCGTGGCGATGTTGCCCGCCTTTTTGCCGAAAAACTTGGAAGTGACCCGCAGCAAACCGATCCGCACTATCTCAACAGCGTGATGCGTAAAGACATGCGCAAGAACTATGTTAAGGTCGACGCCGGTATGAGCGGAATAAACTTTGCCGTGGCTGAAACCGGAGCTTTTGTGGTGTGCACCAACGAGGGTAACGCTGACATTTCGGCAGCCGTTCCCCCGCTCTACATTGCCAGCATGGGCATTGAAAAAGTCATTCCAAGGCAAGCGGACCTGGCGCTGTTCATCCGACTGCTTTCACGCAGTGCGTTAGGATTGGCCATGACGCAGTACACTTCACACTACGTCAAGCCGCGTCCCGGACAGGAAATACATGTTGTCATTGTTGACAACGGACGCACCAAGCGGCTTGCCGAGGATTATTGGGAAGTGTTGAAGTGCATTCGTTGCGGTGCATGCATGAACACATGTCCTGTGTTCCGGCGCACGAGCGGACTCAGCTACGACGCCCCCTACATGGGTCCCATTGGAATTGTGCTTCAGCCAAGCTACAACCTCAACACCTACGCACGACTCCCCTACTCCTGCACCCATTGCGGCTCATGCGGCAACGTATGTCCCGTGCAGGTTCCAATCCCTGATTTGGTATTTTATTGGCGCGATGAAATTGTACGCCGGCGCAAGGACCTCTTCACCCATCGTGCTGAAGAGGAGGGCATGAAATATGTGCTTCTGTCAGCCCGAAACCTCGCTCTCGCCGAGAAATTGGGACTTTGGGCTCTCCGTAATCTCCCCAGGCCTTTGCTTGAACTGCCACTTAATCCCTGGGCGCGTGCTCATGCCAATCCCGAGCCGCCACAAGAAACATTCAGGCAATTTTATAACCGAACAAGAAAGGAGGACTCATCATGTTGAGCCGCACTAAAATACTGTCGCGCATCAAAGCCGGGCATCCTAACCACTACCCGCTTCCACGTGTGCCCATGTTCCCCTTTCAAGGGGAGCCGAGAGAGCAATTTGAAAATATGCTCAAGCAATTCGACGGTGAGCTGATTGAATTCCCCTCACGCCCGCAAGTCATTGTGTGGCTTGAAGAAAACATTGACATGGAACACCGCCGGGTGTTTTCGTCCATTGACGATTTCTCAGGTAACTTCTCGCTGAATCCGTCGTCCGATTTACATCGTGCCGCCCAAGTGGATGTGTGCGTGGCCGACGGACTTATGGGTGTCGGGGAAACCGGTTCCGTATGGGTTACCGATAAATCACTCGGCGTTCCCGCAGCCGCCTTGCTGTCAACCGACCTATTTCTTCTGCTTGACAAAAAAACAATTGTCGGCTCGCTTCACGAGGCATACGGCAAGATTAACCTCGGCAACTGCTGCTACGGTTCATTCTACACCGGCCCGTCGGCCACGGCCGACATTGAAGCTGTGAGGGTTACCGGCGCCCAGGGCGAAATATCCCTCACCGTGTTATTGTACTGACCCTCCACCGCCGCAATCGGCTTGTTCAAACTTTTCCCCTTTTAGTTTTGTTGATAGGTTGGGAACCATTTCTAACTAAAAAATCAATACTATGTTGGATACCGAATTTAAGTTTGGCGAAGTTCACAACATCGCTTCGCAGATTGAAAGCGGTAACGACCGCGTTCAGTTCAAAAGAATTTTTGAAAACACCAATGGTGGCGTAATGCTTCTGGCCTTTAAAGCCGGTCAGAAATTGGATGAACACACAGCCCCTGCCGAGGTGATGGTGTGCGTGCTTGAAGGCGAAATCAACTTCACTATGATTGATATGCCACACACAATCCGCGCCGGTGAATTCATGCTCATGGGTGCAGGTGTGCCCCACAGCGTCATAGCCAAAGCCGACTCCAAAGTAATGCTGGTCAAAGTAAAACCGTAACATTGTAATTTATGGAAACAAAAGCGAGTATGTTCTGCTATCAGTGTCAGGAAACGGCACGTGGCAAAGGATGCGAACTCCAAGGCGTGTGCGGCAAACATGCCGACACATCGGCCCGCATGGACCTGCTTTTATATGCCGTGCGGGGAATTTCCCTAATTAACCGTGCGTTGCGCGAGAAAAACGAGGCTAACCTTGAAGCAAGTAATTTTGTTGTCGACGCTCTGTTCACTACCATAACGAACGCCAATTTTGACAACGCCTCGCTCAACAACTACATTCGCCGTGCATTCGAAATTAAAAACCTGCTTGCCGGTACCGCTAAAAAACAGGCCCTTGAGCTCCCCGACCTTCCTCAGGTGGAATTTTATGCCACGCCTGACGAAGCTGAAAAATACGAGAATATAACCGGAGTTCTCGCTGAGCCTGACCCTGACATCCGCGGCCTTAAACAGCTTGCCATTTACGGCTGTAAAGGCATGGCCGCTTACGCCCGCCATGCTGCCAACCTTGGCTACGAAGATTCCGATGTTTATGCCATAATTGAGAATGCCATGGCCGAAACGGCACGCCCTGACATCAGCGTCAGCGAACTGCTTTCGCTCGTGCTTGAAGTGGGCGACGGAGGTGTTAAGGTTATGGACCTGCTGGACCGAGCAAACACCGGCACTTACGGGAATCCCGAAATCACAAAAGTCGACATTGGAGTCCGCAACCGTCCCGGCATTCTCATAAGCGGTCACGATCTCAAGGACCTTGAAGAGCTCCTCGAGCAAACCAAGGACAAAGGTGTGGATGTCTACACCCACTCCGAAATGCTCCCCGGCCAGTACTATCCTTTCTTTAAGAAATATCCGCACTTCGCTGGCAATTATGGCAATGCCTGGTGGAAGCAGACCGATGAGTTTGAAAAATTCAACGGTGTTTTCCTCTTCACATCCAACTGCATTGTGCCCCCACGCCGGAATTGCACATACATGGACCGCGTCTACACCACCGGAGTTGTCGGCATGCCCGGCACACACCACATCCCCGACGGGCATCCCAAAGATTTCTCCGAACTCATTGCCCGGGCGCAAACATGTCCGCCTCCAACCGAAATTGAACATGGCCAAATCATCGGTGGTTTTGCCCATCATCAGGTTGTTGAGCTCGCACCAAAAATCATTGACCTCATCAACCGCGGCAAAATACGCAAATTTGTGGTGATGGCCGGCTGCGATGGCCGCATGCCAAGTCGCGATTACTACACCAAGTTTGCCCAGGCCCTGCCCGACGACTGCATCATTCTCACCGCCGGCTGCGCAAAATACCGCTACAACAAACTCCCGTTGGGCGACATTGAAGGCGTGCCCCGCGTTCTGGATGCCGGCCAGTGCAACGACTCCTACTCCCTTGTGCGCATTGCCATGGCTCTCAAAGACGCTTTGAAAGTGCACTCAATCAACGACCTGCCCATTGTTTACAACATTGCCTGGTACGAGCAGAAAGCCGTCATTGTACTGCTTGCGCTACTTTCCCTCGGAGTACAGAACATCCATACAGGCCCCACGCTCCCGGCCTTCTTCACCCCCGACATTCTCAAGGTGCTTCAGGAAAAATTCAACATCGGAACCATCTCCACCGTTGACGAGGACATCGCAACCCTCATCAAACCTGAAAAAGCCCTCGCTGAAGCCTGAACACAACCTATATAGCTCCACACACCACGCGGCCCGGCATCCAACGTCGGGCTGCCGTGTGTTACATCAACCCGAATAGTTGCCGAGCATTCGCACTCGTCACCTCATCAATTCGTTCAAACGAGGTGTCCAACGACTCAGCCACATGCGTGGCAATATGTCGCAAATAGGCACTCTCATTACGCTTACCCCGTTTTGGCACCGGTGCAAGATAAGGCGAATCGGTTTCAAGCAACAGCCTTGACAGGCCAATAGCCGGAAGAGTGTTCCTGAGCTTGGAATTTTTAAAGGTAACAATCCCGTTAATGCCAAAGTGATAGTCCACAACCCTTCTCACGGCATCGACATCACCGGCATTTCCGCCAAAACTATGCATCACACCTCGCGACCCACGCACGCCCTGAAGCACCTCAAGCGTTTGCGGCAACCCCTCGCGGCAGTGGATAATCACCGGCAAATCAAGCTCCACAGCCCGTTTCACCTGAGCTTCCAACACTTGCATTTGCTCTTGCTCGAAACTCTTGTCCCAGTAAAGGTCAATCCCCACCTCGCCAACAGCCACGTAATCCTTCCCGTCGCCCAATTCAGCCATCACCTGCACAAGGTCGTCGCGCCAACTCTCCCTCACCTCAGTAGGGTGAAGTCCCATGGCCATCGACGTCGCCGCCTCAAATCGCGCATGAAGCCCCTTCATCGGCTCTATGGTTCCCAAATCAACATTCGGAAAAATCAAATGCTCCACCCCCGCATTAAGGGCGCGCTCCACAGCAGCAACATCTCCGCCGGGCTCACCCTCCGTAAACTCCGGAAGATATAAATGTGTGTGAGTGTCAATCATCAGTGACTGCGTGAGCGCGACTGCTCGGCCAATTGAACAAAGAAATTTTTTGCCGCAGGAGTCATGTTCACTGAATCCAGCTGGGCCACCGCGGCATCCACGTATGAATCAATCAACTGCTGACATCGCAAAGGCAACTGCAACCGGTCGTAAACTTTACGCACACGTTCAATCTTCTCATTAGGCTCGCTCGGACGCTGAATTTCATCGGCAATGGTACCCGTAGTGTCCTCGGCTAAAGCCGTGATAAGCAACCATGTTTTCTTATCGTTCACAATGTCGCCGCCAATCTCCTTGCCAAAGAAAATGGGATCGCCATACGTATCCAAATAATCATCACGAAGCTGGAAAGCCAGCCCGAGCCGCTCACCGTAGGCATACATGGCCTGAGCCGTGCGCTGGTCCCCTCCTGCCATAATCACACCCATGCCGCAGGCACAGCCCAGAAGCACAGCTGTTTTAAGCCTGATCATGGTCAGATAATCATCAATGCTCACATCGTTGCGGAACTCGAAATCCATGTCATATTGCTGACCCTCATACACCTCCATAGCCGTCTTGTTGGCAAGTTTCATCACCAACCGATACTGCGCGTCAGTGCAATCCATGCCCATGAGCATATTCGAAAGTGTCAGCATTGCGTCGCCCGACAGAATAGCCGTGCGCTCATCCCACTTCACATGCACCGTCGGGCGTCCGCGCCGCATATCGGCATGGTCCATCACATCATCATGCAGCAACGTGAAATTATGAAACATCTCCACACCCATAGCCTGATTCACAGCCACCTCCGGATTTGCTCCCAGAGCCTCGCAAGTAGCCAGCGTCAGAACCGGGCGTATTCTCTTTCCGCCTCCGTCCAACACATATTTGATTGGTGCATACAAGCCCGCAGGCTCCGCAGGATAACTCAAATCCTTAATTCGCTG
>JAMPBC010000066.1 GCA_023666905.1 Bacteroides sp.
GTTTACACCTTGAAATAACGCCAATCCGGGATTTTTATCTCCACACGAAGATTTAAACCGGTCTATAACCTGTCCGGGGCTAATCCAAAACAAATCTGTGGCCCTCGGGAAAATAGCTGATGCCCTTGCTTGCAATGTAGGAGTTAAACTCATCCGGGTCAATATCCATTTCCCGGCAAAGGGCTTCGGGAGTGTCGTAGAAGTCACGGAGCTTCATGTTTAAGAAGCTGAGCAATATGGCAGGGTCAGATGGTAATTGTTCCATTAGTTGTTGATTTTTAGGTTCATTCCGTTAAGGCGGCGGTAAAGGTCAAGTGCATAAACATCGGTCATGCCCGACACATGGTCAACCACTGCTTGCAGTTTACCATAGAGTGAAGGGTGATCCACTTCATACTGTTGAGGTACCTTCGAGAGGAGCAGTTGGGAATAATTCAGATGTGGATTCCGGACTGCGTGCACAAGTTTTTCCATGAGGAAAGAGATTATGCTTGTACCGGCCAGGTCAATGTCCACAACATCCGATGCCTTGTAAATCTTTTCCCACGACAGACGATTGCACCCCTCGTAAGCACTGCGCTCACGCTCGGGGATATGGTCAATTAGCGTACCGGAGAATGTTCCGGCAAGGATGGCAGGTTCATTTGCCACAAATGTCTCAGCAGCCACTTCAACAAGTCGGCCAATAACTGCGGAACGCAAATAGGACACTTGCTCGTTGGGGTCAGTAACATTTTTCATTACTCCCAACATCCTTGACCGACGTTCCTCGTTGAAATAAGCAAGGAACAAATCTATGACCTGAGCTGTGGGAAGGAGTCCGAGTTTGTGAGCGTCCTCAATGTCCATCACCTCGTAACATATATCATCGGCCGCTTCCACCAGATAAACAAAGGGATGGCGGGCATACATAACACCGCCGGCATTTCGGCTAATCATTCCCAGCTCATTGGCCACCTTTACAAAGTCGGATTTTTCAGAGGTGAAGAATCCAAACTTGGGGTGGTTGTCTGAGGCGAGTGATGACTCATAAGGGTACTTGACAATGGATGCAAGCATGGAATAAGTCATTGCAAAACCACCGGGACGCCTGCCGTTGAACCGGTGGGTGAGCAGGCGGAAGGTGTTGGCGTTTCCTTCAAACCGTGTCAGGTCCAGCCATTGTTCTTTAGTCAACATGCCTTGGAGCGACCGCCCGGCCCCCTCGCTGAAGAATGTTGCAATTGCCTTTTCGCCGGAATGGCCGAAGGGGGGGTTACCCAGGTCGTGGGCCAGACATGCAGCCGAAACAATTTCGCCCGCAGCATTAAACTTATCAAGCCACTCAGCCCCGGCATACTTCTCACGCAACCGGAGGGTAACTTCCGTAGCTAACGAACGCCCAACGCATGCCACCTCAACGCTATGGGTCAACCTGTTGTGAACAAAGATGCTTCCGGGAAGAGGAAACACCTGGGTTTTGTTCTGCAGACGGCGAAAAGGGGATGAGAACACGAGGCGGTCATAGTCGCGAAGGAAATCGCTGCGGCTGCCGCGCTTGGAGTCGTGATACTCTTCAAGGCCGAATCGCTTGTCGTTAATCAAAAGCTCCCACTTCATTATGGAGGGTGAAGGTTTCATTGCTTGATGTTTTGGGTTTTAACAGAATCAAGAGGTATAGAGTCAGGCGAGGTGGCGGTGGAGTCACTCTTGTGCTTGCGGTGGAGCAGCGGGCGGAGGAAGGAGAACATGTTGTCAAAATCGCGCTTGAACATCACACCCACTCCTTGAGTGGTGAGGGCCGTCTTCACATAATAGTTCTGGTCGTTGTAGCGGTTATAAGCCTTCAGGCGAATGGTGCCCCGTCGGTTTAGGAGATATTCAATGTCAAAATCACCAATGAAGGAGTTGTTGTTCAAGGCGTTGTCGCGGTAGCCGAAGTTACCGTTGAGAAGCAGCCGGTTATTGAGCAGATGACTTGACAGGGCAAGGTCAACCTCAACATCGGAGAAGTCGCCACGGTCCGAACGAATGTTAGGTGCCACGGACCATTTGTCGGAGAGCTGTCCCAGCATGCTCGAGAGTTGCGAAGAGAATGTTGAGGAGGCTACGGAAACCAACTCATTGCCTTTTGTTGCCGACATATACTCGGGGGTGTAGAAGCGACTGAGTGCCAACAGATAAATGATTTGGCGGTTCATCATATCCTCGGTGTTCACAATGGACTTCACTTTATCGTAAACATCTTTGGTGAGGGTTGGAAATTCCAAATCGAATTTAATTTCGGGCATTCGCATGTCGCCATGGACCAAGAGGAGGGCATTGACAGGGACGTTGGTTCGGTTCAAATCCTTGTCGGTCAGGAATGACTCATCCAAATCGGAGAGGTTGGCATTGACCGAGTAGGTGGCTGCGATGTCAAGCTCGGCCGCATAGGGGTCGCCGCTGAACTTGATTATGCTACCGCTCTTCAGGTTAAATTCTTTGATAATTATATCCTGAAGGGTGAAATTGTATTTACCACGGTCAACGGTGTAGCTGCCGGTCAGGTTAAGAGATTCATTTGCCGAATCATAAATCATGTTCATGGTTCCGCTTCCGTAAGCACGGATTTTGTCGCCACCAACGGGGTCCATTACAAGAATAACCTCGCACTGAGGAGTGACGTTGGCTGTGAGATTGATTTTATAGACGCTTGGTGGACCGTCGACATTGTGGTTAGCAAGACGCGCCTTGAGCTCCTGAACGAATTGGGGAGGCGCCGAGGCAGCTGCAATGGAATCCTTGAGAGCCTGGTCGCGATCACGGAAGGTGATAAACTTATAATCCTGGGCATCGAGTGCATCGGAGAGGACGAACGTGAACACCGAGCTTGGGCCAGTGGTTATGTTGGCTGAAATGTCGACAATGCCGGGTTCGCCTTTGATGGTTGCAGTGCCGTTGCCGAAAACATGGCCGAACCAGCGGGTTTCAGGATTCTCCTTGACATCGTAGACAAGAAGATTAGAGGCATCGCGGACCTGGAAATCGAAACGGGGTGACTTAAAGCACTCGTGTGTGACCCATCCGCTGAGCTTGGCTGTGTGGCCATAGATATCCTTTATGGTAACGTCGGGGATGTCGATGCGCCCGGGGCGGAAGTGGACGGAGTCAGTGGTTGAATAACTGGTGTTGGTGAATCCAAGCGTGAGCTTTACATCTTCACCATAGACATCGCCTACCATATCAATCAGTTTGAAGCTACCATAGAGGCGGGCTTTACCGGAAGCATAACCGGAAATGTCAGTGGCAAACGCCGACATGAACGGGAGGAGGAAACCGATGGAAATCTTGTCGGCATCAAAGGATAGGTCGAGAGAATCGGCCATGGGCTTTATTTGCCCTTTTATGAATGAGTGGCGTCCGTTTGGTTGAGCCACGTCGGCATCAAGTGTTACGGCTTTGGCCACGGGCTCCCATGCCGATTTAATGAGGGCATTTCCCATGAGGGAATGATTGTAAGTGAGGTTTTTCACTTTCAGGGCGGGAGTATAGGCCTTGGGGTGTGAGGAGAAGAGATCCGTGGCATAGAACACGCCGGTTGCGTTACCTCCAAACATGGCTGTGGGGATGTTGAGAGTTTCAAACACATAGTCGAGATTCACATCCTCCAGGGTGAGGACGATGGAATCGGCCGGATTGGGAGATGCAACGCCTTCGATGGTGATGAACTGATTGTCTCGTCCCACGCGGAAATTGTGTACTTCGGCACGCTTGCCCTCAATGTTGATGTAGGAAGGCTCGACGGTCCACACCGTATCATTGAACACCACCCGTCCCGGGTTGACATCAAGCCTTGTTTGCAGCTTGTTATCATCGTCGCGGTTGAACAGCGCCGATAGACTTAGATTACCGGAGTAATCTCTGTCGCGGGCAACTTTCCATTGGACTCTTGTATCAACCTGGTTCATTGCGGCATTGGCAGTGGCCAAAAGAGTAAGAGGACCATTTTTAGTGTCGAGCATAGTGGAGAACTCAACATTTCCACGGCTGGAGATGGAATCTCCGTCCAATGCGGTTATTGCGGCCGTCAACGAAGTGTTTTCGAACAGTTTGTTGCCTTGCTGGATGTATGGGGCATCCAACCGGAAATCAAATGAATTGCTTGCGGCATTGAGGGAACCGTCTATTCTCACCTTGTCATGGATCTTCACGGGGAGTTTCACCATAGGCTCAATTGGGGAAGTGTCCTTGACGATGAAAGTGTAGTAGAGGCTGTCAGTGGAATTTTCAAGAGCGATTTTCTTATTAGAGGTGCCGCCGGTGAGAGCCGGGAGAAGATTTGAAACCATGGAGCGGACTAACACCGGCAGCTTGCTCAACCGGTATGTGCCCTCAACCAGTCCGTCCATCACATCTGAGCTCATTCTAACTTGACTGAAACCATTGACATTGGACAAATCAAAATCAAGGTCCTGCAAATGAATAGCGCTGCCGGGAGCACCGTATGTGAGATCGTCAATGTCAATTTGTCCATTAACATGGTCAACGTCGGGTCCGGAGAGCTCGCCTATGAGGTAGACGGAGAAGCGACGATCGGGGTGCAAGGGGTCAATGTTGAAAAGCGAAGGCTCAACATCGCGGGCAGCCAGGTTGACATAAATCTTTTTCTCGGGTCCCTCAACTGTGGCACTTGCGTCAAGGTCAAGCAACACGCCCGGGTTTTCCACATCCAGTGACCCGGTATAGGTGTTTCCCGAGGCCTCGAAGCGTGCAGAGATGTCCGTGAAATGATGCTGGCGGTAAACAATGTCGGCAATATCGGCAGCGAGTTTCCCTTGAACACGCTTATTATTTTCAACAGATATATCGTAATCAAAGCCGGCTGTCAGATTGCCAAGGTCGGCCAGCGGACCGTTTATGCCCTGCATGATACAGGCTCCACTGAAGCCATCGAGATTCAACTTACCTGCAAAATTGGGTCGAGCACCAAGCTTGAAGCGAGTATCAACTTTTATTGTACCGGGAGCAGCGGCTAAATCGGCTATTATAGAACCCTCGGAATAAGAACCTTTCAAATCGGCCTCAAGGTTTACAAGCCCCATATTGCCTATTATGGTAGCGGCATTTGATGGCAAAGAGGTGAACCGGTTCACGAGGTCAAGCACTTTATGAGCATCGGCGTTGACAACGAGGTCGGGTATATCAACTATTGCTTTCTCTTTATTGAATGGCTCGGTAATGTTGCCCGACATGCTGATTGAAAAGCCATAACTGCTATTTAAATCAAGTCGGTCAACACGTACACTTTCACGTGTGGCTTGAGCTTTGAGTTCTGTGTTAAGAGTGAGATTAAGTCCCGCGAGCTGAGGCACAAACGGAACAGCATCGGAAGCGCCGATATAACTACCTTTGAGCAAGTCAATTTCAACCGGTCGTTCCACCCAAAGATGTTTCAAATCATCGAAGCCGTCGTATTCAACATTAATGTCGCCAAAAGCCAGATGCGTAGAAGCCAAGTCAACAACAAGGTCCTTAACTTGCGAACCTTTAGCTGTTACGTGAAAACTACCTGTGAGATTGGTCAGTTTAAGACCGCAATGCTCGCGCAAAGACAACCGCCGGAGTTCCACGGTGAAATCATCGTTCTTGATGCGTGGAGCTACAATGTCGGCACGGAGATTGGAGATGCGGATGTGGTTGGGATTGAAACGAGAGCTGTCGGCAGGCACACTCAACAAATCGTAGCTAACGGCGGAATTGCGAATCACAACCGTGTTAAGCCGAAGGTCAAAACGCGTTGGCGGCTTAGTTTTATCCTTGGGCTTCAGTGCGTTGATTATTGGTTGAATGTTGAGAGGAGAGTCCGGTGTGGCCTTTGTGATTTTGGCATTCAGGCCGGTCAGTTCAACATAGGTGATAATGATGTCGCGACGGCGCAAATAATCCATCAGGCTAATTCCGGCACCGAGCCGGTTGACATACACGGCAGGCTGTCCAAGGCTATCGGCAATGGTAACATCATTGAGCGTCAAGCGATTGAAAGGCGTTATGGATAGGGAACCAATGCTGACATCAACCGTGAGCAGCTGCGACAACTCTTTTTCGGCACGAGTGGCAATTTCACGTTGCACAGAGGGGAGAGAGAGAGCCACATACAGTGATGACGGAATCAAAAACAGCAATACAACCACCAAAATGAGGCAGGTGCGCAGAATTTTATATGGCCATTTCACATATTGTTTCACAATCTGCAAAAATAGCAAAAATCCCTGATATAATCAGCTCTTGAACCATGTTCTTTTAATAGAGTCGCGGGAAAAGCGTGGTGCCGGGATGAGAAACGGCCGAGAGCGGAGTTGGGAATAGGATTGTAAGGATTGTCAATGTGCTCTTTGCCATGATGACGGTTCTGTTTAGGAACTCGGGGGCGGTCATGGCGCCGCTTAGTAGAGGGGGACGGAGTCGGGGTAAGGGTACATGCGGATGAGGTTGAAGACATCGCGGCGACAGCGGCAGAGCCAGCGGCGGGGAACGGTGTCGGCCATGTCGCGGAAGTCGTAAGCGGGGAAATGGACGCCCTCTTCAGCTTCGTCATCG
>JAMPBC010000067.1 GCA_023666905.1 Bacteroides sp.
CAGAAGAAATGAGTTAATATGTGTTAACAATCATTTCATTTCGCTGAAAATGAAATGATTATTAAGGGTGGAATGTGAAGTGTGAAGGGGGAAGGGGGATAAAGAAAGAGTGAAGTGTGAAGGGTGAAGTGTGAAGGGTGGATTTTTGGGGATTTGTTTTTGCGAATTGGGATTATGATGTATTTTTGTGGAGAGATTCATGGATTTGAAGGACGTGTCGGACATTTCTGACTTGTCTGACAGCTCCGACTTTTCAGGTTAATATAATAATATAATAAAGAGATATAAAATAAAGGAGAAGATGAAGAAGAGGTTTTTGCTGAGTGTGGCTGTGTTAATGAGCTTGTGGTTAGGTGCTTCGGGCCAAAGTTATGATTGGGCGAAGTTGAACCGATATGCCAAGGCTAATGAACAGCTTCAGGCCTCAGGTGAGGCGGAAGGAAAAACGGTGCTGATTGGCAATTCGATTACGGATTTCTGGCCTAATTTGCGACCGGAGTTTTTTGCGGAGAATGATTTGATTGGTCGCGGAATAGGTGGCCAGACGTCGTATCAGTTTTTGGTGCGGTTCAGAGAGGATGTGGTGAATCTGCGTCCGGAAACGGTGGTGATAAATGTTGCGACCAACGATATTGCCGAGAACAATTATCCTTACGATGAGAGCCGGACAATGGGCAACATTATGACGATGGTGGAGGTGGCGGAGGCTAACGGCATTAAGGTGATACTGACATCGGTGTTGCCCGCGGATGAGTTTCCCTGGCGGAAGGAGATTAAGGATGCTGCCGGGAAGGTGAAATCGCTCAACCGGGCCATTGAGCTGTATGCCAAAATCAAAGGGATTCCATACGTGGACTATTATTCGGTGATGGTGAACCCCGAGACTGGCGGAATGAGGGATGGACTGAGTCGTGACGGGATTCACCCTACGGCCGAGGGGTATGCCATTATGGAGGAAACGCTGCTCCCTGTTTTAAAAAAGCTCCATTAGCAATGGTTGCAAATGGAGCTTTGTGAGCTTTTGGACAGGAGGGGTTACTGATAGAGGTAACGCTTGATGGAGCGTTTGGGTGTTTTTTCAAATTCATTGGCGCGGAGCTGAATTTCGTCGATACGTTCGTAAGGAGCTGTGAGCGTGTTGAGCTGGGCGCGGACTTTTTCCATGATTTGCGGCATCATGTCGGAGGTGAGTTTTGATTTGTCCATGGCTTCAAAGTCGGGATAGACAAGGGCTACGAGTTTGTTCCCGCGCTGAACCACAAGGCTTTCACCGACATAGGGAAGATTATTGAGCTTGGACTCGATTTCTTCGGGATAGATGTTTTGTCCGCTGCCGGAGAGGAGCATTGTTTTGTAACGTCCTTTTATAAATATTGTGCCGGCGTCGGCAATGGTGCCCATGTCGCCGGTGTGGAGCCAGCCGTCGTTGTCGAGGACCTCGGCCGTGGCTTTGGGGTTCTTATAGTAGCCTTTCATGACGTTTTCGCCTTTGACGCATATTTCGCCGGGGATGTAGGCTTCGTTGTCGGAAAGCACTTTGGAGTACATGATTCCGGGGAGGGTGCGACCGGAGGAACCGGGAATAAACCGGCGCCAAGGGGTGAAGCTGATGAGGGGGCCACATTCGGTCATGCCGTAGCCCACGGATATTGGGAAACGGATTTTCATGAGGAATGCCTCGACATCGGGGTTGAGAGCTGCTCCACCGACAACAATTTGCTGAAATTCTCCGCCAAATGCCTCGCTGAGTTTGGCACGGATTTTTGAATAGACGCGCTGGCGCAGGAATGGGATGGACATGAGGCGCCTTACGGAGGGCTTGGAGATTATGGGCAGGAGTTGCTTTTTATAGATTTTTTCAAGGATGAGCGGCACGCAAAGAATGATGGTGGGCTTGACTTGCTGAAGAGCTTTTATGAGTAGTTTCGGAGTGGGGATTTTGCCGAAGACGGTGATGTGGGAGCCGGTGGCAAGAGGGAGGAGCATGTCGAAAGCGCAACCGTAGGCATGGGCCAGCGGTAGGAATCCGAGGCAGCGCGAGCCGGGATAGTGGAGTTTTGTTTTCATGCCGAACACCACGTTGCCGCAAAGGTTGTTGAGGGTTAGCATGACGCCTTTGGAGAAGCCAGTTGTGCCGGAGGTGTAGTTAATCTCGGCAATGGCATCTTTGGGGAAGGTGCCATAGGCAACGTTTTCGGGTCCGAATCCGTGGGGATAGCGGCGATTGAAGGCTTTGTGAAGGCTGGCGGTGATTTTGTCCATTTTATCTTTTCCCGAAAGATGATGGCCGAGGAGTTGCTGATTGTCGAGCGACATGGCCACTTTTATCTTGTCAAGATGTTCAAAATCGAGGTGTTCCCACAGATGGTCGCCGGCAAAGAGCATGACGGAGTCGCTGTGATTAATGATGTGCTGGGCGTCCTGGGGATTGAACTCGGGCAGGATGGGGACTACGACGGCGCCATAGGTTAGTGTTGCCATGTAGGAAACAACCCACGAGACGGAGTTGCGGCCGAGGAGGGCCACTTTGTCGCCGGGCTTGACGCCACAAAGTTCAAAGAAGATGTGGGTGCGGGCGATGCGACGTGCGAGGTCGGCATAGGTGAGGTTTTCACCTGTCACATAATCGGTTAGCGCGGTTAGATTCCAGTTTTCACGGAAACTGCTTGCATAAAGTTGGAGAAGATCTTCGCTTATCATTGGAAAGTGTTTTCAGCTGTTTTGGTTAGAGGTTTAACGCGCGGGAGAGGCTAATGGTTTGGTTGCGTGCGCGAATATATGTTGCAAAGATAATTAAAATGTTGGGAGTCCGGCACATTTTTTGGAATGAATGTGCAAATAAAGAATGCAGTCAGGCCTGCTCCGAGAGGCGACACGCAAGGGATTATGCGTGTAGCGCTCAAGGAGCAGACCTGCCCTACCCTGTTCAGAGGCTGCCTCTGAAAGCGGGAGTTAAAGGGTTTGCATTATCGGACTGCAATTTTAAAGGTTTCGCTGCCGACGCGGACGATGTAGATTCCGGCGACGACGTTAACACGGGCAACAGCGGGCGACGAAGCGAGTGTTGCAACGGTAAGGCCATCGGGGGTGTGAATGCTGACAGTTTCACCTTCGGCGCCGGTTATGACGATTTGACGTCCATTTGCTGTTACGGAAGCAGCTTTTAAGGTCGGGGCGGTCAGGCCGGACATTCCGAGTGAAACGGAGTTTGACGCTGACGATTCACCGAGGTCGTAAACGGCGGTAACGTTGTAGGTGTGGCTGTGTTCGCCGGGGTTCTCATCGAGCCAGCTGTTTTTGGCAACGGGTTCGGTGTTCATCTTTTGGCAATCGCGGTAGATGTTGTAGCCGAGCAGATTGAGCGAGGTGCCGCCTGAAGTGTATGTAATGTCGTCGATCATTAGCATGAAGCCTTCAGTTGAGTGGGAACGGATTGCGAAGCGTTTTGCGCCTTCGGGGAGCTGTGCAGTGTAAAGAGTCCATTCGGCGGGAACTTCATGTACTGTTTCAAAGGATTCGAGTTTGATGAAGTCGGAAGGCGAAACTGAATTGGTCATGCTGTAGTAGATGTCAATCCTGTCGGGAGCGAAGTCGTAGAAGCTCATGGCATAGAATTCAATTTGCTGAGCTTCGCCAGAGAGGGAGGGGGATATTGCCCAGTCGTCGCTCATTTGCTCGTCGTAGCGGCAAAGTGCGGCGATGAATTTGTTGCCTGTTTTGGCCTTGAACACATCCTCATAATCTTCGCTGGCGGAATCGTCGAACACGAAGAAGCTTGCCTTGGTTTCGCCCATTACAATTCCGGGGATTTCGATGTCGAAGAAACCGTAGACGGGAGAATCGTCAACGTCGACAAATGTCCATCCGTCAACCTCTTTGTTGAAGCTGACAGCATCTTCGAACGATTCGGTAACAGTTTCAGGCCGGGCTGCTTCAATCGCTACGTCGGCCCAGTTCAGCATGATGCCTTCGGCGGTTTCCGTTGCGGTGAGGCCTTCGGGAACGGTGTAGGAGTTTTTAGGCACGGTGAGCAGCAGACTTTGCGAAATGTTGTTGGCGGAATTTTCGTCGGGGACATATTCAATCATGGCGTGCAATTCCACCTCATCACCATGGAGCGGGGTGACGTCCATGCTGAGTTCTACTTCGGCTTTTTCACCGGCTTTCAATTCAGGTCCGCTGACGGTGCTTACAGGTTCGCCATCGGCATAAAGGGTGACGCTGTAGTTGGCGGCAGAGTTAATGCCGTAGTTGGCAACGGTAGCAGTAGCGATAGCCGTCTTTCCGGGGGCGGTTGATTTCGGGGCGGTCAGTTTGGTCAGAGCCAGGTCGTTAAGCACCGGTGCTCCGATTTGGATATTGTCAAGAGCCGCGTAGACATAGGACACAACTTTGACGTAGAAGCATAGCTGGATGTTCTGTCCGGCATAGTCGGTAAGGTCAATTGTACGTAGTGTCCATCCCTTGGAGCCGCCGACAAAGGTGTTCAGAGGGGTTTGCTTGCCGTCGGCGAGCACTGAAACGGTGAGAATATTCTCGTCGTCATCGCCCATTAGATACTGATAGAAACGCAAATGGGTTTGTTTGCCCTGAGGAATTGAGATAAGGCCGGATTCAAGCACACCGTTGTCGTCGAGGTATTCGCCCATGTAGAAGAAGAAACCGTTGTCCTGATCTTGAGATTCGACATCGGAGAAGGTTTTGTCGTCGGCCAAACCGAATTGCATGGTTGTTCCAACGCCCGGAACAGTGGCCCAATTATAGTAGATGTAAGCGTCGGTGAAGGATTCGTTGAATGGGAGCTGATAGGGGGTACCGACGGCAATCATGTCCGAGAGGTGGCCGAATCCGCTACCGGTTGAGTTGACCGGGTAGACAATCCATTGGAAGAATTCCTGAGAAGAGGTGATGGCGGGCGAATATGTGTATTCGGTGCCGGTTATGCCCTCGGCCACATCGGTGAGCATGCCCGATGCTGAGACTGTGCAAATTTTGTAAGTTACAGAGCCGTCGGGAAGAGCTCGTCCATCGGAATCGGTTGTAACGGGAGTCCAGCTCAGTTTCACTTCGCCTACTTTTTCGGTCTGGACAGCGTTGACCACAGAAATGTTGCCGGGGATGTTAAAACCTACGTAGGTTGAAACTTCGACCGGGGTGCTTGTGCCGTTGGCGTTAGTGGCTGTCAAGGAGTAAATCACACTACCATGCGGTGCGTCGTCGTCGGCAACCGTGCATTTCTGTCCGGGTTGTATATCTTCAAGAGTTTTGAAATCAGCACCGTTGCGACTGATAGTGATTGACATTGGTTCTGTCATGGACTCACCTGACAGATTGGTGGAGGGAGCTGTGAAGGATATTGTGACCTTGTTATCGCCATTGGTATCGGCTACAGCCGTGGCATCGGTAACGATAGATGGCCCGGAACCGGTGACAGGTGATGAGATTACAAGATTGTCGATGGTGATACCGTACATGTCGGCGTCGCTGATGGCGTGAACACCGATGTGGTATGTGCCGTCAGCAGGCACAACCAAGGTTCCTTCAAATGTCATAAAGTCCTCAAGCTCGACATCGGTGGGGGGAAGGACCTGAATGGTCATAGCTTCGGCGGTATTTGCCGCGCCGGCTTTTATTTCAATACGTTCTATCCAACCTTCCCATAGGGCGGCTGCATCAATGCTGACCGGATATGTTTTTCCGGCTTCAAGCTCGATGGCCGGAGTGATGAGCCATTCGTCAAGATCTTGATAACTATTATAGCTTGCGCGGACTACGTCGCCATCGCTATACCACGACTTTCCATCGCCGTTGCCGTCAATAATCTGATAGCCGGAAAGCGACCCTTCGCCATCGAATGTATTGGTGTAAGGAAGTGTTATCACTCCTGCCGCGTTTAGGTTGATGCGGGAGAGGGAGTGAAGGCTATTCGGCCAAGCAATGTCGCCGCTCTTGCCAATTCGGAAAGTTCCGGGCAGCGTTGTGTGTTTTTGGGGCGCGATTCGCACTGATTTGTCTTTGGTTGTGTGTTTAACCGTCGTAAATGAGACGGGGCGAGGAGTTTCGCCTGCTTTAGGCAGTGGTCTTGCTGCTGACAGCGGGAGTGCCAGAATTAGCAACATTGCCACGAAAAGCGCATTACAAGTAACTTTTTGCATGTTTTGTAATATTTGTTAAATAATCGGTTTAACGGTGGATTTAATTGACATACGTCGTAAAATTTTCACAAAAGTAATTATTACAATTAAAACATGCAAATAAATCTTTACAAAATGAAAATCAACAATAAGAATACAGTATTTGTCATTTTGTCACAAGTTAAGAGCCTGTCCCATAATATATGTTAACGCTGAGGCGGTCAGCCATTGAGCA
>JAMPBC010000068.1 GCA_023666905.1 Bacteroides sp.
GTGCCAATTATTTTAGGCCTTCAATCAGAAAGGTACTTTTTCAGTGCCCTCGTTTTCCGACCTCTTTTTTCCCTCCCCGACCAACCATTCTTTGAAATATAGGGAGAAAACACTAATTTTGTCCCTATGAAATCCCAATTAGAAAAATTAGTAGGGAGATACCGCCAACTTGGCATAGACCATCAGCTGGACTATGACAAGTTCTACCTATACTCCATTATCACACACTCCACAGCGATTGAAGGCTCAACTATTACAGAACTTGAAAATCAGATAATGTTTGACAACGGCATTGCCTTGAAAGGAAAAAGCCTTGTTGAGCAGAACATGAACCTTGACCTTAAAGCAGCCTACGAACGTGCATTGGTTTTTGCCCGTGAACAAGCCGACGTAACCATTGACCGCTTGAAAGAGTTGTCGGCATTGACAATGAAAAACACAGGCTCGGAATACCATACGGCATTGGGCGATTTTTCATCGGCCAATGGAGATTTACGTCTTGTTAATGTAACAGCCGGAGTCGGTGGACGTTCCTACATGGCATTCAACAAAGTGCCGCAGAAATTAAAAGAGTTCTGCGATACGCTCAATGCCTTGCGCCGCAAACGTGGCTCAATGTCAATGCAGGAACTGTATGAACTAAGCTTTGACGCACATTATAATCTTGTGACAATCCACCCGTGGGCCGACGGCAATGGTCGAATGGCCCGACTGCTTATGAACTGGCTGCAATTTGAATTCGGACTTATCCCATCTCGTATATTCAGCGACGACAAAGAGGACTACATCAAAGCATTAGTCGCAACCCGACAAAGCGAGGACATGAACATATTCCGTCAGTTCATGACCGACACAATGATCGCACACCTAAACCGCGACATATCTTCATATCTGGATTCTGTTGGAGAAGACACCCCGACCGGGCAGCCGAAGAAAAAAGTCAAGACACGCAACAGAATATTGGAACTGCTCCGTGAAAACCCAAATCACACAACCCGCTCCCTCGCGGAAGAACTTGGCATAACAGCCAAAGGAGTGGAGCGACACCTCGCCATCCTCAAAGCCGAAGGCATTCTCCACCGCATCGGCCCCGACAAAGGCGGCCGCTGGCAAATCACCGATTAATGCGCCATCCGCGTCGGAAAGCCTCCCTCCTCCGGGTTCCACAACAACGGACCGTGCCATATCATCCCCCTAAAGGCCAAAATAACATTTTTTTGTTAACGCCAAATAAAAAAGTTCACCGTATCTCCACAATGTAGAGATGCGGTGAACTTTGGGTTTTAGTGGATTAGGGGAGGTGGAGTTTGGCGGTGCAGGGGGTGCCGGAGGCGGTGCGGGCGGTCACAATGTAGATGCCGCGAGGGAGGCGGGACACGTCCACGGTTTGCTCGGCGGTGCGCAGGATTTCCATGCCGGCCATGTTGGTTAGGGTCAGCCGGACAATGGGCTCAGGCGCGGCAGCATGGAGCGTAAGGCCGTCGGTGTAGATGGTGAAGCTGTCAGGCGCATCCACCGGTGTGATGCCCGATGCGGGGTCGGCCCGGAAATAGACGGGATCGCCGATGGCACCGCTCTGCTCGCCTTTGACGTAGAGCAAATAGGTGTGTTCGCGTTCGAGGCCGCTGAGGTCGTGTGTCACGGTTATATCGGCCGTCTGACCGGCGTTGATGCCTATGAAGCGTCCGCCAAGACCTTCAATGCCGCGTGAAACATCGTACCACACAGCTCCGTTCACCACCTGGCTGTAATAGCCCGCGTTGCAGCCCACGGTCATTGTTATCTCCACATTCGAGAGGTCGACTTCCACAGGGGTCTGTTCGGTTGTTCCCAATGCTTGCTTGCCATTGATGGTTACAGAGGCCACGTATGGTTCCGGTTCGGCCGTTGGGGCTTCTTCAACCGTAACCGTTATGCCTTTGCCAACACGGCGTGCATCGGAATCAAGCATGCAGAGGGTGTAGGTGCCGGGGGGGAGGGATGAGTAGAAAGAGCACACCCATTCATATTCTTGCTGCTGGCCCGGCTCGAGGTTCACTTCGATGACTTCGGCCTGGGCCACCTCATAGTTGTCCTGCTCGAGCACAGGGTAGACCTGTCCGAGATATTCCTCTTGGGAATTATTGATTATGGTGGCGGTGATGGCGCATTTTCGGCCGGGGTAGAGCGATGTGTTCAGCTTAAGGTCTTTGAGGATGATGGTGGGTTCGGCTGTGGGAATGAAGGTGAGGGAGGTGGGTGTGGCTTGAAGGGTGTACTCGCGCTGGTTGCGTAGTTTCACATAGGCATCGAACCAATGTGGCTCTCCTTCCACTTTAACGGCCGGAGTGACGGAGTAAGTGCCGGTGGTGGGGAATTGCTCTATTGGTATGGAGTAATTGCGTATTCCCTGCCCTTTGCGCACGTTCGACACGGCTTCGGCGCCGATGTAGGCGACATTGCCCTGTTCATCGACCAGCTTCACACCAAGCACAAGGGAGAGGCCGCCAAGGGAGTTGTTGTAGATGCCACGGGTGTCGAGGAACTGGACCGCCTCTCCTTCGGCGCGCTGATACTCTTCGGAGGCGACTTCAAAGTCGCTCATAAATTCCACCACGGGATGATATTCGGAGTTGCCGGTTTCAGGCTGCACACCCACAAGTATGTTCTGACTGAGGTTGTAGCCTCCAACGGAGCCACCAACACCCTGGTCCTTGGGATTGAGAGCTGTGACAAGGAAGTAACCATTGGAGTAACCGCCCCATCCCCAGTTGAAGTGGAAATAGCCGTCGGTACGGTAGCCGTCGCACACAAAGGCGTGTCCGCCATTTTCATTGCGTCCGGCATAGAGCACGGGGCGTCCGTCCTTGAGTTCGTTGTAGATGAGTCCGGTCCAGTCGTCAATGCCGAAATAGTTTCGCGAGAGGTCGCGGAGACCCTTGTCGTACTTAAAATTGTTGACCAGAGCCTCGGCAGCCAGTTCATAGTTAGATCCGCTGGAGTTGGGGGAGTAGTTCATGTCCACTGCAACACCGCAGGCATACATGAGAGTTGCCACTGCATTCTGCTGCTGTGAGGTGCTCGAGGCACTGTAGGAGTCAGTCATCAGGTCCCACTGGAAACTGATTGTGAAGAAATCAAGGGTGAGGGTTTGGTTGACGTATCCACCGGGGGTGTAGCTGTTGGAGCCTTGACCCGTTTCGGGGTAATTCCAATGCTTCATGACCTGAGCCATGGCCGTTGCCACACAACCGGCGGGGCAGTGCTCGCCATTGACTTCGGGGGCAAGGAGGTTGTAAGGCGATGTCTGGTTCCAAAGGGTTGAAAGGATTGGCGGAATGTCCGGGAAGCCCACGGGGCCTTCGCCGGGTTCCGAAACCGGTTCAGTGGCCGAGGTTCTCAACATGGCAATCTCCTTGGCATATTCACCGAGCCACCAATGCAATGCAGGAGGAACTGTAGAGGGGGAGAAGCTGCCGGAATCGCCATAGCCAAGGACTGCGGGGGCAGCATCATCGGCCGGAAGAACAAGAAAAGAGCCGGAGGTGTTCGAGAAGAGATAGACTGCGGGGCGGTTGTCGCTGTCGACCGTCATTTGCAAAGTTTGAGGGGAAGAAGCATCGGATTTGAGGCCTAACGTACTCACGGAGGGGCGCGCTCGGTCAAGAGCTTGTTCCGGAGATAACTCACGCGCAACGGAAACATTGGCGACAACAAGCGCCGCCATCACTAATGAGACATGGTGTGTTTTCATATTCAGAAATAATTATAGCGTTAGAGTTACTTATCTACTCTCTAACGCTATAACATTCATTGGTGCGGTAATTGTTCCGCCGCCTGATGCGTTTTTTCGCGCACAGGTTTTTAGAGGTCTTCCTCGATTGAAAAATCGTCGTCAAGATCGTCAAGGTCGCCGAGATCAGGGAGGGATTCGTCGGTTTCAACAGCAGCGGCAGCCGATGCAGCGGGACGAGGATTGCTCTTTGCCATTTTGGCATCGGACTTCTGCTTCATGGCGTCCATGATTTTCGCTTCAAGCTCGTCGGCCAACTCTGGATTGTCCATCACCACGCGCTTCGCGGCATCGCGTCCCTGAGCCAGTTTAGAACCTGCATAGCTGAACCATGAGCCGCTTTTCTGAATCACGCCGTATTCAACACCAAGGTCAATTATCTCGCCGGAACGAGAAATGCCTTCGCCAAACATAATGTCGAACTCAGCACGACGGAAAGGTGGAGCCACCTTGTTCTTCACAACCTTCACCTTGGTGTGACGGCCAAGCACGTCGTCGCCATCCTTTATTGTGGAGCTGGAGCGGATGTCAATGCGCACCGAAGCGTAAAATTTAAGGGCATTACCGCCGGTTGTGGTCTCGGAAGGACCGAACATCACACCAATCTTCTCGCGGAGCTGATTGATGAAAATACAGGTGGTGTTTGTGCGTGAAATGGCACCGGTGAGCTTACGCATGGCCTGGGACATAAGTCGGGCCTGCAGGCCCACGTTACGTTCGCCCATATCGCCCTCAATTTCGTTTTTAGGAGTAAGAGCGGCCACAGAGTCAACCACAAGTATGTCAATAGCGGCAGAGCGGATGAGCTGCTCGGCAATTTCAAGAGCTTGCTCGCCATTATCGGGCTGAGCGATGAGCAGATTGTTGACATCCACCCCGAGCTTCTCGGCATAAAAACGGTCAAACGCATGCTCAGCGTCAATCATAGCAGCAATGCCGCCGGCCTTCTGGGCTTCGGCAATGGCATGCAGAGCCAAAGTGGTCTTACCGGACGATTCAGGGCCGTAAATTTCAATTATACGGCCGCGGGGGAAGCCACCTACACCCAGAGCCTGATTGAGCGAAATGGAGCCGGTGGGGATAACTTCCACATCCTCCACCACCTCATCGCCGAGTTTCATTATGCTGCCTTTGCCAAAATCTTTTTCAATGCGTTCCATGGCCTGGTTCAAAGCATTGAGTTTGGCCAAACGGGGATCAAGAGACGCCCCCTTTTTTGCTGTTTCTTTTTTTGCCATGATATGTTAAGAGTTAATTATTGACACATTAAATCATTTACGTTGCAAAGATAAGCATCAGTGCGTGCAACATCATTGCCCACAAATGCAAAATATTCTAACAACCTTTGCATTTTATTCAATTACAAATATAGTGAAAATATGCGTACGGAGAAAGCGAAAAAAGATTGAATAAAAGAATATTGTTAAAGTGTGTTAATAGCTAAACTTTCCCAACTGAACCGTGTTTTAATAGTACATAGCAAAATTACTTTTTCCATTGCAAGAAATGTGATAATGATTGGTTTATTATCTAAACGAGGAGACGTCGTGACGACGACCCCTCGTTGCTTTTTTATATAAGTTTGCGAAAAGTTAACATGTCAGACATGTCGGGCTTGTCTGACGGGGCTGACATGGGGTCAGATGCAAATGTCGGTTGAAATGATAAAAAATCACCCGTGAATATATTTGGAGGGGAATAAAAAAAGAGACGCGGCCGGCGGGAGTTGGTGTCCGTGCGGTCGCGTCTGC
>JAMPBC010000069.1 GCA_023666905.1 Bacteroides sp.
GAAATCATGTCAAGAAACTGATCCTCATTAATAATAGGGATTCCGAGTTTCGATGCCTTTTCAAGTTTTGCAGGCCCCATGTTGTCACCTGCAAGAACATAGTCGGTTTTCTTGGAAATGGAGCCGGAGTTCTTTCCTCCGTTCTGCTCAATCATGTTTTTGTATTCATCGCGCGAATGATGTGTGAACGTGCCGGAAATCACAATTGTTTTACCTGCCAATTTTTCAGATTTAACGGCATCCGGAACATCGGTCACGCTCATTTGCAAGCCGTAGGCACGCAAACGTTCCACAAGCTCAATGTTGGCCGGTACCGTGAAAAAGTCTACGATTGATTCGGCTATTCGCGGACCAATATCTTCAATCTCAGTGAGCTCATTTTCGCTCATTGCCATAAGAGCATCAATGTTTCGCGTGGCTCGTGCAAGTTTTTTTGCCACTGTTTCTCCCACATAGGGAATTGATAAGGCGTAAATAACCCGCTCGAACCCAACCGACTTCGATGCTTCCAATCCTGTTAAAATCCTTTCGGCGCTTTTTTCGCCGAAGCCGGGAAGCATTTGCAATTGAGCCATGGTAAGAGTGTAAAGGTCGGCCGCATTTTTAATAAAACCGGCTTCAAAAAGGTCTGTAACGGTTTCTTCGCCAATGCCGTCGATGTTCATCATGCGCCGCCCCACAAAGTGCTCAACCCGTCCCGTTATCTGCGGAACGCAGCCATATTTGTTCGGGCACACCCACGCGGCTTCCCCTTCGGCTTTCACCAACGGAGTGCCGCACGACGGGCAGTCGTGGCAAAACTCCACCGGCCTGGATTCAGTAGAGCGCGCGTCAGTGTCAACGCCGGTTATTTTGGGAATAATTTCACCGCCTTTTTCCACATACAGCATGTCGTGCTCATGTATGTCAAGGGACCGCATTATGTCCCCGTTATGAAGTGAGGCACGCTTCACAATTGTGCCTGAAAGCAGCACCGGCTCCAGATTGGCCACCGGTGTGACAATGCCGGAACGTCCAACCTCGAACGATACATATTTCAGCCGCGTCAGAGCCCTTTCGGCCTGAAATTTATAGGCAATTGCCCAACGCGGACTCTTAGCCGTGTATCCAAGGTTAAGCTGCTGCCTGAGATTGTTCACCTTGAACACAAGTCCGTCCGTTGCCACCGGAAGCTCTTTTCTTGCCTTGTCCCAATGGTTTATGTAGTGGTCAACCTCTTCAATAGTGTGAAGTTTTGTCATTGCGTCGGACACCTTGAACCCCCAGTTCCGCGCCGCCATCATGTTGTCATAATGGTTGTCGTAAGGCAATTCATCGCCAAGCAGATAGTAGAGATAAGCATCAAGTCCGCGGCGGGCAACTTCAGCTGAATTTTGCATTTTCAGTGTCCCGGAAGCCGCATTGCGCGGATTGGCAAAAAGCGGTTCCTCATTGAAAGCCCTCTCCTCGTTGAGTCGCTCGAATGCTTTCCAAGGAAGCACCACCTCGCCCCTTATTTCAAACTTTTGTGGCCAACCATCCCCTTGCAGTCGGAGGGGAATACTGCGTATTGTTTTCACATTTTCAGTCACCACATCGCCCTTCTCGCCATCGCCGCGCGTCACAGCTCTCACAAGCCGTCCATCCTCATAGTGCAGTGAAATGGACGTGCCGTCAAATTTGAGCTCACCCACAATGGTTACATCCTCGCCCGGTAGCCCGTCACGGCAACGTTGCACAAAGGCATCCACCTCTTCAATGCTGTAGGTGTTGCCAAGTGAAAGCATGGGGCGTTCATGATAAAATTGCTCAAATCCCTTTTGTGCAAGGTCGCTGCCTACGCGTTGCGTGGGCGACAACGGGTCCGCCAGTTCGGGGTGCTCCTTCTCAATCTGCTCCAACTCCTTGAGCATCATGTCATAATCTTTGTCAGATATGGTGGGCGAGTTCAACACATAGTAGTTGTGGTTGTGCTCGTTCAGCTCATTTTTGAGCTGTTCCGCCCGTTGCTTTGTTGACTCCATAAACGCTTATTTTATCATTATCAGAAGCAAAAATACGGAATATTTCGCAGAAAACCGTAACTTTGCTATCCAAAACAATCATTCATTACCGAATTTGTTTATTACGCAAAACCATGCACAAGATATTAGTTTCACTCCTGTCACTGTTTTTAGTTGCGTGCGCATCGGGTTCGGCCAACACTCAGCGCTCTGAGACTGGGGCCGATACCATTGCCGTTGCCCATCCCGAATTTAATGCCGACAGCGCCTTTTCCTATGTGGAAACGCAGGTGAAGTTCGGTCCCCGGGTGCCCGGTTCCGATGCCCACAGCCGCTGCGTGGATTTCCTTGCCGGCTCCCTGAAGCGTTTCGGTGCCGACTCTGTTTCCATCCAGCGCGCCACTGTGAAAAGCTACGATGATAAAAACGTGCCCATTGCCAACATTTTGGCTTCGTTTAACTCCGCCGCGCCTAAGCGAATCCTTTTGCTGGCTCATTACGACACTCGACCCTGGGCCGATAATGACCCCTCCGAGGCCAACCACCAAACACCTATCGACGGCGCTAACGACGGCGGCAGCGGCGTCGCTGTGATTCTTGAACTCGCGCGTCTCATCGGTCAGTCGCAACCGCAGGTCGGTGTCGATATTCTTTTCACTGACGCCGAAGATTCAGGCATCAGCTCCACGCTTGGCAACACGGACGACACTTGGTGTCTCGGAACGCAATATTGGGCTGCAAATTCACCCTATTCGCCCGAAAATCGCCCTGCTTACGGTATTCTTCTCGACATGGTTGGCGGCCGAAACGCCGTTTTTCCACGCGAATACAATTCCACACGCATGGCTCCTCAGGTTGTTGACCGCGTGTGGTCCATTGCCGCCGCATCGCCCCACGCCTCGCGCTTTCCCAACAGTATCGGCGGTGGCGTTACTGACGACCATCTCTTTGTTAATTCCGCCGGCATTCCTTGCATTGACATCATCGAGACCGCCAATCCCGAAACCGGCTCTTTCCCGCCAACCTGGCACACTGTTGCCGACAATCTCTCGAACATCGACCCCGCCACAATGAAAGCCGTGGGCAGTGTGCTCCTTGACGTAATTTACTCCGAACCAATTAACTGACAATAAAATGACAATAGATCAGGCCCAACAGGAAATAATCGATGAATTTTCCGAAGTCGACGACTGGATGGATCGTTATGCCATGATTATAGATCTTGGCAACGCTCTTCCTCCCATAGCTGAACAATACAAAACCCCCGAACACCTCATTGAAGGTTGCCAGAGCCGGGTATGGCTCAATGCCGAAGAAAAAGATGGCAAAGTCTATTTCACGGCCGATTCCGACGCCATTATTGTTAAAGGCATCATTGCCATGCTAATCCGCGTCCTCAATGGTCACACACCGGCCGAAATCCTTAATGCCGATCTGCGTTTCATTGATGAAATAGGTCTCGCCGAAAACCTCTCCCCAACGCGCTCCAACGGTCTTCTGGCCATGGTGAAGCAAATGCGTCTCTACGCAATGGCCCTCAATCTCAAGGATAAAGCCGCCAACGCTTGAAATTAAATTATTGCACATCATTTAATAACAATCACCTATGTTTAAAAATCAGCCAAAAGGACTCTATGTGCTCGCACTGGCAAACACCGGCGAACGCTTCGGTTACTACACCATGCTGGCCATTCTCCTTCTGTTCCTCCAAGCCAAATTCGGCTTCTCAACCGCTCTGGCCGGAACAATCTACTCAACATTTCTGGCTCTTGTCTACTTCATGCCAATGATTGGCGGATGGATTGCCGACCGCTGGAACTTCCAAAAAACAGTGACTCTCGGAATCATCGTCATGTTCCTCGGCTATCTCGTAATGGCCATCCCAACCGAGCGTGGCGCCGTCACCTCCATGATAATCATGTTCGCGGCCCTGTTGCTCATCTCTGTCGGTACAGGCCTTTTCAAAGGCAACCTCCAGGTTATGGTGGGCGACCTCTATAACGACCCGCGTTACAGCGACAAGCGCGACGTTGCATTCTCCTTATTCTATATGGCCATAAATATAGGTGCCATGTTCGCCCCCATGGTCACCGTTTGGCTCTGCGAAGTTGCCCTAAAAGCCAACGGCCTCATTTACAACGGAGCAATTCCCAGCATCTGCAACAAGATTATTGCCGGTGAATCGCTCACGGCCGAGGCTACCCGTACTATAACAGACTTTGCTCCCGCCGGGGCCAATCTGCAGCAATTTGCCACCTACTACATGGACACCATTACCACCGGCTATAGCTACGCTTTCGCCGTGGCTTGCCTCTCAATGGTAATCAGCTTCCTCATCTACAAACTCGGCGCCCGCACCTACTCCGGAGTGTCCGACTCTAAAACCAAATCAGCATCCTCTGCTGCCGCTCCTGTCAAGGAACTCACCCCGCAGCAAACCAAAAGCCGCATCACAGCACTTTTGCTCGTATTTGCCGTTGTCATCTTCTTCTGGATGGTGTTCCATCAGAATGGCGCTACGCTCACCAAGTTTGCCGAGGTGTTCACCATGTCAACAGCCACCGGCTGGACCCGCATCGGTTTCAACATTTGGGCTCTCGTAACCATTGTGGTTGCCGTTTACTCATTCTTCAGCCTGATGCAGAGCAAGTCCAACGGCGGCCGAGCTCTCTCCTTCCTGCTCCTTGCCATTTGCGGTGCGCTCCTGTGGTACATCTATTCAGAAACCCCTGAAACAGTCAATGGCATCCAGCCTCAAGTGTTCCAGCAGTTCAACCCCTTCTATGTCGTAGCACTCACCCCCTTCTCGGTGGCTCTCTTCGGGTGGCTCGCAAGTAAGAAAAAAGAGCCGTCCGCACCTCGTAAAATCGGCTACGGTATGCTCGTGGCAGCATTCGCGTTCCTCATCATGTGCATCGGCTCAATCGGCCTCGGCGTTGCTCCCGAGCAGGGACAAGGCGAGCACCTCGTTACACCGAACCTCTTGATTGGCACATATCTGGTTCTCACATTTGCCGAACTTCTTCTTTCGCCCATGGGCATCTCGTTCGTTTCAAAAGTAGCGCCTCCTAAATACAAAGGCGCAATGATGGGATGCTGGTTCGGAGCAACCGCAATCGGTAACTACCTTGTGGTTATCCCCACACTCCTTTGGAATTCCATTGACGTCTCCGTACTTTGGGCCATTCTCATTGTCATCTGTCTCATCTCCGCCGGCTTCATCTTCTTCATGATGAAACGCCTTGAAGCCGCAACCTCCGACGATGATACTGTTCCCGCCAACGCCAATCAACTCGAAACCATAGAGGACGACGCCATCTAATCAATTCCCCGTTTTCAGAAGCAGCCACATCGGCTTCCTCATAACAGGGTAGGGCAGGCCTGCTCCTTGAGCGTTGCACGCATAATTCCTTGCGTGTCGCCTCTCGGAGCAGGCCTGACTGCATTCGCAAAATTTCAAAATGGAAGCCACTGTTTTTTAGAGCCTGTCCCATAATATATGTTAACGCTGAGGTCGCATATCTCGGTGGG
>JAMPBC010000006.1 GCA_023666905.1 Bacteroides sp.
TCAATGGCTGACCGCCTCAGCGTTAACATATATTATGGGACAGGCTCTAAGAGCCCATTCCTTATCGAATGGGCTCTAAAACACCAATTGAAACATCAGCGCATCAGTGTAGCGTGGGCCTTTACGAACCCAACCGCGTAAGCTTCCGCATGTTTTGAAACCGCAAGTGTCAAATAAATGTATGGAGCGCCGGTTCTCTCTGCCGGCAATGGCCCACAGCTGATGCAATCCCAGCTGTTCCGCACAGTAACGACTTAATAATTCTATGGCCCGCTTGGCATATCCGCGGCCTTGATGCTCACGCCCTATTACAATGCCTACACCTGCACGCCGGTTCACACAATCGTAATCGTATAGGTCAACGCAGCCAATGGCCTCCTGTGTAGAACCAAGTTCGATAACCAGACGCAATTGTCCGGTAACGGCAGGATCGGGATTATAGAACGTAACGAAGTCGTGCAATAACTTTCGTGAAGTCGGAGCCCGCAGAACGCCTTCACTCCACAATGTCACATCGTTTTCCCATACGTACATTGCATCAACGTCACTCGGCTCAGGAGCACGAAGAGTTATAATTCCGTCGGTTATCATAACGTCATGAGGTAAAGGATTCGGAGAAGAGTGTTCGCTGCAACAGTGAGCGTCCTAAAGTAATTTCATCGGTATATTCCAAGTCGTTGCCCACGGCCACACCGCGTGCGAGCTGCGTTATCCTCACATCGGTAAACGGGGCTAACTTTCTGAAAATATAGAAATTGGTAGTGTCGCCTTCCATGGTTGCGCCAAGAGCTAAAATAACTTCTTTTATGTCTCCTGCTTCCACGCGCTTCACAAGAGAGTCAATGGTAAGTTCCTCCGGGCCAATCCCGTCCATAGGCGAAATCACACCTCCGAGCACATGGTAGAGACCGGTGTACTGACGGGTACGTTCCATAATCAGAACGTCGTTCACATTCTCCACCACACACACTGTTGAATTATCGCGGTGCGTGGAGGAACAGATAGGGCACATATCCGTTTCAGAGATGTTATGACACACCTTGCAATAACGGATGCCCCGACGCATATTGATTATGGATTCACCCAAAGCCACGCCTTCACTCTCGTCGCGCCGCAGGATATGGAGAGCCAGGCGTAAGGCGGTTTTGCGCCCTACGCCCGGCAAACGGGATAATTCGGTAACAGCTCTCTCGAGCAATGACGATGAAAACTGACTCTGCTCCAAAACTCTGTTACTTGGTTAGAGGGGAATAATCACGTGAATAGCGCAACATTTGAGGCAGATAATCCTCTTCGTAGCTCACGGTAACATCCACGATTTCCCCCTCGCCGTTTTTAACAGGAGTATAAACAGGATTGACAAATCCGCGGTAAGGAGCAATTGAAAGATGCGAGTAACGGTCAAGCACCTCTTTGTGGAGTTCGGGGTCAACCTTCACCGCATAAGTTTCAACAAGGTCACGTCCGGCCTCGTAGTCGCCCTCACTCTTAATGCGTTGTATTTCGGCAAGAAGTTCACCGAACAGCTCACGCAAGCGGGGGTAGTTGTTGATTTTGACATAAGTCTTTCCATTTTCCTTAACAAGCTCTGCTACATTTTCAGAGGCGCCCTTTTCAAGCACCCATTCAGAAATGAGTTTACGGTTGCGCATGTGGGCTTCTTCTACATCTTTGCCCGGTTCAATGCGCATGAGCTGGGTCATGAGTCCGTTGAGCAGATATTTGTAATACTGAGCTTTGTAAGCTTCCGGGCTGTCAATCAACCCGAGCTCAATCAGCTTGGGGTCTGCCAGATAATAAAGAGCAAAAAGGTCGGCACGAGCTTCCTCAAGCGTTGAACCATGGGCTTTGAGAGCATCGGGGTCAACACCCGGCAGCAAGCGGCCTGAAGCATGACCAAGACATTCGTGAAGGTCAGTGTGGAGGTTATCGGTTATAAACAGATATTTGTCCATTAGCTCGCGCATTGCTGCATCGGGCACGAACTCTTCGTTGAATCCATTGCCGTGCGAAGCTTCGTCGTAAGCCTGCGTGATATTCTCAAGCGTCACTGATTTTGAGCCATGAGCGGCACGAATCCAGTTGGCATTGGGCAGGTTGATACCAATGGGTGTGGACGGATACGAGTCTCCGGCAAGGATAGCAGCAGTGATAACCTTGGCGGTCACACCTTTCACCTTATCTTTGCGGAAACGGGGATCAACCGGCGAGTGACTCTCGAACCACTGTGCATTTCCGGAAATAACTTCCGTGCGGTGCGAGGCCTCAAGATTCTTGAAGTTGACAATTGATTCCCAGTTGGCAGTCATTCCCAACGGATCGTCATAACTTTCAATGAAGCCGTTAATGAAGTCAACTCTTGAATCAGTGTCGCCAACCCACAGAATGGAATACTCGTCAAAATCCTTCAAGTCGCCTGTATCGTAATATTTTATGAGCGATTCAATAACCTGACGCTGTTTGTCGTTTTCGGCATACTTTGCAGCTTCGGTAAGATTAGCTACAATGCGCTCTATTGCCGGAGAATAAACGCCTCCGATTTTATAAACCTCTTCAACCACCTTGCCATCTTTTTTTACAACCCGGCGGTTAAGACCATAAGAAATGGGGGTGACATCCGTGGTGTCCTTGATTGCATTGTAGAAATCTTCCACTTCTTGCTGTGTAACACCACCGGCGTAAAGATTTGTAGCTGAAGTCGCAATCAAATCCTGCCCCTCGGCCTGATTCACTTTCTTCGCCATAAAAGCCGGGTCAAAAATCACCTTCTCAAGCATTGCTAAGTCCTTAGGCTGCTGTGCGGCCGGGAGCAACTTCACTTGCGCGTTGAAGAACTCTTTGGAAAACTCAGGGGTGAACTTATCCATGGAGTAGTGGTGATGAATACCGTTACCAAACTCCACCTGTTTAAGATATTTCTCAAAAGCGAGGAATTGAGGGTCGGTACGCGAGCCTTTGTAATTGGTGTAGATATTTTCCAACAGCTGTCGCAACGCAAGATTGTAACGGTTGTTTTGGTCCCACAGAATGTCGCGTCCGGCAAGAGCAGCTTCGGTAAGGTAGTAAACAAGTTTTTTTTGCTGGGGGGTAAGCTCCTCAAATCCGGGCACAGGATAACGGAGCACTTCAATATCGGCAAAGCGATCAACTATATAGCTCATTTTCTTTGAATCTTTAGCCTGAATGGCCGAAATGCCTAAAGTCAGGGCAATCCCTGCTGCGGCAACGGTTTTAAAAAAGGTCATAATTTATAGAGATATTGGATTTTATTCAATGTAAAGAATAAGCCCTTTAAGATACTCCCCTTCGGGATGATATATGTTAATGGGATGGTCGGCCGGCTGGGTTAGCTGATGAAGAATCCTCACGCGCCTGCCGGTCTGTGCAGCCGCCGAGAATACCGCAAGGCGGAACTGTTCGCGGCTAATGGCTTGTGAACAGGAAAAGGTGAACAACACACTCCCTTTGGGCATCTTTTCCATGGCGCGGGCATTGAGTTTCTGATAGCCGCGGAGAGCATTGCGTATCGCACCACGATGTTTGGCAAATGCCGGCGGGTCAAGAACCACCAAATCATAAGTTCCATCCTCCATATCGGCAAGAAATTTGAAGGCATCCACTCCAAATGCTTTATGAGGAGCATCGGGACCAAAATTCAAAGCCACGTTATCGTTGGTCAGGGCCACGGCCTTTGCAGAGCTGTCGACTGAATGAACCTCGGTGGCACCACCTCGCAGAGCGTAAACAGAGAATCCTCCGGTATAGCAGAACATGTTGAGCACCCGACGCCCGGCAGCAAAGCTCTGCAACAGCCGGCGATTGTCGCGTTGGTCCACAAAAAAACCGGTCTTCTGTCCTTTAAGCCAATCAACATGGAATTTCAAGCCGTTTTCAACAGCTATGTTGGTGTCAAATTCACCTATAATATATTCGTTTTGCGGGTCAAGGCTGGCTTTATAGGGAAGAGTGGTTTCCGATTTGTAGTAGACATTCTTTATTCCGGCTCCTTCAAGTGCCACCAATGCCTCGGCAATTTCAGTGCGTGCAAAGTGCATGCCGGGGGAATGAGCCTGAAGCACGGCTGTGTTGCCATAGACGTCCACAATAAGCCCGGGCAGGAAATCGCCCTCGCCGTGCACCAAGCGGTAAGCATTGTTATCAGGACGAATAAGATTCAGCCTCGAGCGAAGCTTAAAGGCATCGGCCAGTCGGGATGCATAGAAATTTTCCGGCAATGTTTCGGCACCCATCTCGAGCATCCGCACAGCAATGCTGCCAATCTGGTAATGCCCGATGCCAAGGGTATCGCCGGCGGCTGATTTAACCACAACCACGTCACCCTCCTCCACGCCATGTGGCATTCGGGCAATTGCCCCGGAAAACACCCAGGGATGAAAACGAAGCAACGACTCATCCTTGCCCTTCAACAAAGTTATAACGGGATATTCCATAATCAGTTTTAATTTAACACAGCCCTCACCAAGTCAGCCCCGTTGGCATAAAGCAACAACGCGAGCAAGAAGCACATTCCGGCCATTTGAGCATATTCAAGCACTTTTTCAGGGGCCTGGCGCCTGAAAATCATCTCATAAAGCAGGAACAGAACATGACCGCCGTCAAGTGCCGGGATAGGCAAAATGTTCATAAAAGCCAATGCCACCGACAAGAACGCTGTGATTTCCCAGAACGACAACCAGTTCCATTTGTCAGGGAACATGTCGCCAATAGCGCCGAAACCGCCAATGCTTTGCGCTCCTTCCTTGCTGAAAATGTGTTTCATTGAGCCAACATAGTTAGAGAGCATGTTCGTCCCGTTTTCCCATCCTTTCGGGAATGATTGGAAAAATCCATAAGAAACAGTCACCGTTGGGTAAACGTCCGTAATATGCTTGAGTTGGAAACCCAATTTGCCACTTTCCGATGGAGTAACGGGGAGCTTAAGCAGCTTGCCGTCGCGCTCCACCGTGACGGTTGTTTTCTTACCGGCATACTTAAGCAGCGCGGGGGTAAGTTCCGAATATGCACGAGTGCTGATGGTGTCGATGGCCAAAATCCTGTCGCCCTCCTTAATTCCAGCCTCCTGAGCCGCACTCAGGCCCTGCACTTTATCAACAACTACCGGTTGGCGATACATCATGAAACCATTTTTCCCAAGCTTCACAATGAAATCGGACGGGAGCGATATATTCACCGTATCCTTACCATCACGAAGCACCGTAACAGTGCTTGCCGATGCTGTGGTGTAGAGGAAATCTTCCTGCGAAGCATCAATTGGCTTTCCGTCAGCGAGCAGAGGTATGTCGCCATTGCGGAAACCGGCCTCAATGGCCACGGGCGAAAAGTCCATACCCTCGGTGGCTTTATCAAGCGGGATGTACTTGTTGCCCCACCAGAAAGCAATTCCGGCATATATCAAAATGGCTAGAATGAAGTTGAACATCACACCGCCAATCATCACCAAAAGGCGCTGATAGGCCGGTTTGGAGCGAAATTCCCATGGCTGGGCCGGTTTTTTCAGCTGCTCCTTGTCCATTGACTCATCAATCATACCTGCAATTTTCACATAGCCGCCAAGTGGAAGCCAGCCTATACCATATTCGGTGTCGCGCCAAGTTGCACGTTCATTGCCGTTTTTGTCATGTTTCGGTTCACCTTTCTTTGGTTTCCATTTGGCCAAAGAGAACCAAGGATTGAAGAAGAGATAAAATTTTTCAACTTTTATGCCAAACATGCGGGCGATGATATAGTGGCCGAACTCATGAATTATCACAAGGAAGGCCAACGCCACCACCAACTGCAATGCTTTCATCAAAAATGATTCCATGTATATGTTAAAATAAATGTAATGTGTGGTTACTTATTATGCAGTGTTACTTAACTTTTCATTCTCCGTGACAATGATCTCACCAAATCGGCAGCCACCATTCGGGCTTCGGCATTCGTTGCCACGTACTCGGGATAGCCGGGTTGAGGGATGAATTCCACTTTTTCAAGTGTTCCTCCTATGACGCGGGGAATGTCGGTGAAACGGATTTTCTCCTTAAGGAAAGCCTCAACGGCAATTTCATTTGCAGCATTCACAACGCAGGCACTGTTGCCCATGCGTCTCAAAGCATATCCGGCATACTTCAAGCATGGAAATCGATTCTCATCGGGCTTCTCGAATGTGAGCTGCGCATAATCCGAAAGTTTCAGATGTCCCGATTCTATTGGCAATCGGTTAGCATGCGCAAGAGCATACCTAATGGGGAGTTTCATATCAGGAACCCCGAGCTGTGCTTTGATTGCGCCATCGGTAAACTCAACCATGGAATGAACAATGGATTGTGGATGAACCACAGCCTCGATTTTCTCGGAAGAAATATCGAACAGCCATCTTGCCTCTATAATTTCAAAAGCCTTGTTCATCATGGTTGCCGAATCAATGGTTATTTTGGCCCCCATGTTCCAGTTGGGATGCTTCAACGCTTGACTCGGAGCCACATTTTCCAGTTCACGTGCCGTGAAATTTCGGAATGGCCCGCCGGATGCGGTGATAATCAATTTCCGGACCCGTGAACGATCCTCACCAACCAGACACTGATAAATTGCTGAATGTTCTGAATCAACGGGGACAACCACCGAACGCGATGCGGCAAGCATTCGTGTTATCATTTCGCCTGCAACCACAAGCGTTTCCTTGTTAGCCAGAGCAATTTCCTTGTTGGCTTCAATGGCAGCCATGGTGGGAGCCAAGCCACTGTACCCGACGGTGGCCGTCACTACAGTGTCAACATCGTCGCGGGCAGCAGCATCAGCGATTGCGGCGGCTCCGGTTGCCACTTCTATTCCCAATGGCGACAATTCTCGCTTCACTTCGGGATAAAAGCGTTCATCGGCAATGACCACTAACGCCGGCCTATGCCGAATGGCTTGCTCAATGAGCAGGGCGGCATTACTGCGTGCAGTCAAAACCTGAGCCTTAAAAAGCTGCGGGTATGAGGCTATGGTTTCAAGAGTTTGGGTGCCAATGCTACCCGTGCTCCCAATAATAGCTATGCGTTTGAGTGTTGCTTCTTCCATTTCTTTGCAAAGGTACGCATTTTTTACCACAATTACATCCGTGAGCGCCAAAGAACCGCCATATTTATAGACAAAGAATGTGATTTTATGAAAACAAATCAAAACTTGAGGGCGTTATAAAATCACAAACAACCATCGCCCGGTAGCCACACAGCTCCGAATTGCCGATGATTTGTGCGTCGTGAAAAACATCAATTATATTATTATACTTTTATTTTTAGAGAGATGAAAACTAATTACTTACTAACAGCTATTGCGTGCGGGAGCATGCTCCTCACGGCTAATTACGCTTCGGCACAGGAAACTGTTGTCGTTGAACAGGAAACAATCACTTTGGTTAACGAAGTGCAGTGTAAAACCCATTATTCAAGCTCCTGGCGTGACAACTGGTTCATTCAACTCGGAGCAGGCGTGCAGACACCGTTCACTGAATTTTATCTGCCCGATGGCAAGCAGAAACGCGAAGTGTCCATGGTTTATAATTTGGGATTCGGACATTGGTTCAGCCCTTACCTCGGTTTTAGAATTTCCGGTATGTACGGCAAAATGCGTTATGACTTCGACATGAAGAACAAAGCTCAGATGGCAACTGCCAACGCCGACCTTATGTGGGACATGACCTCATCCGTTTGTGGTGTAAATCCCAAGCGCGTGTTCTCGTTCATTCCGTTCGTGGGAATTGGCGGAACATACACATGGGACTTCAAAGGAATTGGCAGCAATGTTGTTGACAGCGATGGCAAATATCGTGGCAATCAGTGGACCCTCCCGGTTTCGGCCGGTTTCCAGATGCGCTTCCGTCTTTGCGATTATGTTGACTTCTTTGCCGAAGCACGCGCCCAGTTCTACGGCGACCAATTCAACGGCTATGTTGGCGGCGACCCCATTGAAGCCAACATCACTGCCATCGGCGGCTTTAACATCAACATCGGTCCTCGCAAATTTGAAGCATACAATCCCTGCGACTACCTGTCGTACATCAACGATCTCAATGGCAAGGTCAATGACCTGAGAGGTGAACTGGCCGCAACCACAGCCGCACTTGCAGCTGCCGAAGCCCAGCTCCCCTGCCCCGAGGTCACTCAGGCACAAGCTACCGCACCCGGCGCAACGCCCATGCTTGCAGTCGTACGCTTCAAAATAAACTCCGCCTATATCTCCAACGAGGAAATGGTTAACGTTTACAATGTAGCCCAGTGGATGAAAGCCAACCCCGATGCAACCGTTTCAGTGGAAGGTTATGCTGACCGCGACACCGGCACAGCCGAATACAATCAGGAGCTTTCCGAACGTCGCGCAAAAGCTGTTATCGATGCACTTGTCAACGATTATGGAATCAACGCCGACCGCCTCAAAGCCAATGCTTACGGCAGCTCAACCCAGCCCTATCCTGAAAACAATTGGAACCGTATCGTAATCTTCACCCAGCCGTAAATTTCAATTGATGCAATAGACATTGTGCACCACATTTACACAATTCTCTATTATATGCGCTGCGGGGACTCTAATGAGACCCCGCAGTTTTTTCATTATCTAACAGCCGGTTAGCCGAAGTAAGTGGAATTTGAGGCTAAAAAGAATGCTCAAATCGGAAAGAATTGTGTAATTTTGCACCCGCATTGGTTTTCCCAAGAGCGAGAGCGCTCACCAAAGGAAATTAAAAGGGAACCGGGTGAGAGACCCGGACAGACCCGCTACTGTAAATCTCATTCAACCAACCGGAAACTCCTCAAGCCACTGGACCATTTGTCCGGGAAGGCATTCCGGAAGGGAGACAAGTCAGGATACCTGCCATGCAACATATATTTCAATATTCTCGTGGAATAGAAATTGAAGTGAAGGCTTTGCAACGCTTTGAAAATCATAGTAGCCGGACTTTGTTGAAAAACACTTAAATTGACATACCGGGAAAATTGAAATTTGTGGAACTCCTCGACAGATGTGAATCTGTTTCTTTTCTTTAAGTCAAACAAACCAATAATCATTATCAAGTTTTAAACAATCACTATGTTTACTATTTTTCACGGTTTCCATTTGGTAGAATCCTATCACGCCTGGAAGAAGGAACACCGCAACGACAAAAATCCCTTGGGACTGAAGTTGCTCAAAGTTTCAATTGCCATTATCATTCCACTGTTCTTGTGGCTGGCACCCTCGGAATTGTATGGGCTGCCCGGCCTGAACCCAATTGAACAACGCGTACTCTCCATATTTGCATTCGCAGCCCTCATGTGGCTTTTCGATGTGGTTTCGGCATGGACCACTTCCCTATTGGTGGTTGTGCTGCTGCTTTTCTGCACATCCGACAGCGCACTCTGGTTTTTCCAAACCGATTCAGGCGGTGAAAAGTTCGGCAATCTCGTGAACAACACCGCTATTCTTCATTGCTTTGCCGACCCCACAATCATGCTGTTCATCGGCGGTTTCATTGTTGCCATTGCTGCCACAAAGAGTGGCCTTGATGTAAAGTTGGCCAAAGTTATGTTGGCACCGTTCGGCACCAAATCTGAAAACGTGCTTTTGGGTTTCCTCCTTGTAACAGCCGTTTTCTCAATGTTCATCAGCAACACTGCAACAGCGGCCATGATGCTCACATTTCTGTCGCCGGTGCTGAAAGCTCTGCCGGCCGACGGTAAAGGCAAAATAGGTCTGGCACTTGCCATTCCTATCGGTGCCAACATTGGCGGTATCGGAACTCCCATAGGCACTCCTCCCAATGCCATTGCCTTGAAATTTCTCAACGACCCCGCAGGCATGAACCTTGGAATTGGATTCGGCCAGTGGATGATGGTGATGGTACCCTTCACTATTGTTCTACTGTTCATTGCTTGGAATGTGCTCAAACACATGTTCCCCTTCAAGCAGAAAGTTATCCACCTGCAAATTGATTGCCACCACGAAGGCAGCTGGAGGGACGCTCTTGTCTACGTTACGTTTGCCGTAACCGTGCTCTTGTGGCTTACTGACTCAGTTACCGGTGTCAATGCCAATGTGGTAGCCATGCTTCCGGTGGGCGTGCTTTGCATTGCCGGTGTTATCAATCGCCGCGACCTTGAACAAATTTCATGGAGTATTCTGTGGATGATTGCAGGTGCCTTTGCACTCGGTGTTGCCATGCGTCAGTCAGGGCTTGCCGAAAATATGATTGCCGCAATCCCCTTCAGCGAATGGTCACCGTTGGTAGTTATCATCGGTTCAGGACTCCTCTGTTACATAATGGCCAACTTCATCAGCCACACGGCAACAGCTGCATTGTTCGTGCCTATTCTTGCCATTGCCGGCACATCAATGGCCGACTCACTTGCCTCTTATGGTGGTGTTTCAACCTTGCTTATTGGCGTGGCACTCTGCTCTTCACTGGCCATGGTACTCCCCATTTCCACCCCCCCAAACGCATTGGCCGATGCTACCGGCTTCATCAAACAGAAGTACATGGTTACCACCGGTTTGATAATGGGCGTTATCGGCCTGCTGCTTGGTTACCTGCTGTTAATTTTCTGCGGCGCTAACGGCATACTCTAATATTCCTTCCCATGACATAATAATTAAGCCCTGCTCACAAATCCTGTGAGCAGGGCTTAATTATTATTATTTCGTCTGGAAAAGAGAACCCCGGCCGGGTGGGCGGTCGGGGCTGAGAAGGTAATCTTTTAAGGGGTGTGGCTTTTTAATAACGCCAGCAAAATGCCTTCTCTTGGCTTTATAACATCTCCGCGGCCATTGTTGTTCTTTTCCATGCTATAAAATTTGTAAAAAAATGACATAATCCAAAGGAAAAGAATTAAATTTGCAACAAACATATAATTTAGCACTACCATGCAAACACCTAACATTCCACCGTTGAAGTTCCGCCCCATTCTCAAAAGCGTAATTTGGGGAGGTGAGAAAATAGCCCCGTTCAAGGGCATTGTAACCGAACAGGAAAAAATTGGCGAAAGCTGGGAAATTTCCGGCGTTCCATCCAATCCGTCTGTTGTTGACAACGGACCCGATGCCGGCATGACTCTTCCGCAAGTTCTTGAAAAATACAAAGAACTCCTTGTTGGAAAGCACACTTACGAACGCTACGGGAACACTTTCCCTTTGCTGATAAAAATAATTGACGCCGCCGGCGACCTCTCGCTTCAAGTGCACCCTGACGACGAGCTTGCTGCAAAACGCCACAATTCATTGGGCAAAACCGAGATGTGGTACATTGTGGACACAGACCCCGATGCAGTTATTTGTGCCGGCCTTTCAAAAAATATCACACCCGATGAATATGCTGCAAAGATTGCCGACAATACCTTGATGGACGTAGTGGCCCACCACAAATCCCATCCGGGCGATGTGTTCTTCCTTCCTGCCGGCCGCATCCACAGCATCGGCGCAGGCAATTTGCTGGTGGAAGTACAGGAAACATCGGACATCACATACCGTATCTATGACTTTGGCCGTGTAGACGCCAAAACAGGCAAGCCCCGTCAGCTACATGTCGAGGAATCAAAGGATGCCGTTGATTTTAAAGTATATCCCAACTATGTAAGCAAAGCCGGACCGGAAATCGACGGCATTTCATCACTTGTTCAATGCGACCACTTCAAAGTGTTCCGCGTTAAAATTGACGGCAAACACACATTCAAACCCACCAACGACTCTTTCTCATCATTCACCTGCATTGAAGGTCATTTAACCGTTACAGATGACCGCGGCAACTCCGTGGAGATGCGTCAGGGCGAAAGCGTGCTGGTTCCTGCAATGGCCACAACCATAACCGTTGAGGGTGAAGGCGTGATAATTGACGCCATGTGCTGACACCGTCAGCCCCAAGCTTATATTGAATTATGAAACCGGGCAAGAGGCCACCACGAGCCTCACATGTCCGGTTTCATTTCATTTATGTGGCCCGCACTTTTCTATTATAATAGCTTTTTGTAATTTTGCAACATGGATTTCAAACTTAAGGCTACTTCCGAAGGCACAGCCGCTCGTGCAGGCGAAATTACCACTGACCATGGCACGATTCTCACTCCCATATTCATGCCCGTGGGAACCGTAGGGTCGGTCAAAGGTGTGCACCAGCGCGAACTTGCCAACGACATAAAAGCCCAAATCATATTAGGTAACACCTATCACCTCTACTTGCGTCCCGGAACGGATATTCTTCGCCGAGCCGGTGGCCTGCATAAATTCATGGGATGGGACAAACCCATTCTCACCGACAGTGGAGGCTTTCAGGTGTTTTCACTTTCCGACAGGCGTAAACTCAGTGAAGAGGGCGCACACTTCCGCTCCCACATTGATGGCTCGAAGCATCTGTTTACTCCTGAAAATGTGGTGGATATTGAACGAGCAATAGGTGCCGACATAATGATGGCACTTGATGAGTGCCCTCCCGGAACAGCCGATTATTCCTATGCCAAGAAATCGCTGGGTTTGACACACCGCTGGCTTGAACGCGGCTGGAAACGATACAAGGAAACCGAAGGGTTATATGGATATTCGCAGGCCTATTTCCCCATTGTTCAAGGAGTGGTTTATCCCGACTTGCGTCGCGAATCGGCTAAGTTTGTAGCCGACCTTGGTGCCGACGGAAATGCAATCGGAGGCCTGGCCGTGGGCGAGCCCACTGAAAAAATGTATGAAATGATTGAGGTGGTGAATGAAATTCTGCCGGCCGACAAACCTCGCTATCTAATGGGGGTAGGCACACCGGCAAACATACTTGAAGCCATTGACCGCGGCGTTGACATGATGGACTGCGTGATGCCCACCCGAAACGGACGTAACGGAATGTTGTTCACCGCCAACGGCATAATGAACATGCGCAACAAAAAATGGGCCGACGATTTCACGGAACTTGACCCCGACGGCACCGCTTTTGTTGACCACGTATACTCGCGGGCATACGTGCGCCATCTCTTTATTTCCCAAGAACTTTTGGCAATGCAAATTGCGTCAATCCATAATCTCGCCTTCTATCTATGGCTTGTTGGCGAAGCGCGTCGCCACATAATTCAAGGCGACTTCGCCCAGTGGAAACCACAGATGATTGAACGGGTTACCCGCCGACTTTGAACAATGAAACTAATTAAGAAACTTGACACTTACATCATAAAAAAGTTCCTTGGAACTTACATTTTTGCCATTATTCTGATTTTGGCAATCACCGTGATGTTCGACATCAACGAGAAGCTCGACGCGTTTTTAAAAGCTCCGCTAAAAGCCACTCTTTTCGATTATTTTCTCAACTTCCTCCCCTACTTTGCCAATCAGTTCAGCCCTCTCTTCACATTCATAGCCGTAATTTTTTTCACATCGAAGCTGGCCGACAATTCCGAGATAATAGCAATGCTCTCGTCAGGCATGAGCTTTCCACGCCTGCTGCGCCCCTACATGATGAGCGCCACGGTAATTGCCATTGCCACCTATCTGCTCAGCGCCTACATAATTCCACCCGCCAATGTGAAACGCATTGACTACACCAACACATACGTAAAAAACAAAAGTGTGGAGTACGGCACCAACATCCAGTTGCAGGTGGCCAAGGGCGAGATAGCCTACATGTCACGTTACGACAATTCGGCACGCACCGGCTACAAGTTTTCACTTGAATCGTTCAAGGATAAAAAACTGGTGTCAAGGCTCACCGCCCAGACAATTCGCTATGACTCGCTTCACAACTGGCAGGTGCGCGACTACATGATACGCGATTTCAAAGGCACTCGCGAAATCATTCGCCGTGGTAACAAACTGGACACCGTTATCCCCATTGAACCACGCGACTTTCTCATAGCTAAAAACGACCATGAGAAAATGACAACACCAGACCTCTCCAATTACATCTCACGACAAAAAGACCGCGGAGTGGCCAACATCAAGGGTTTTGAAATTGAATATCACCGGCGCTTCGCAATGACGGCCGCCGCTTTCATTCTAACGCTCATTGGCATGGCCCTTTCAGCCCGAAAGGTCAAAGGGGGTATGGGCATCAACATAGGCATAGGCATTGTGTTGAGCTTCAGCTATATTCTATTCATGACGGTAACATCGTCGTTCGCTGTGAGCGGCTACACATCGCCAATGGTGGCCATGTGGATTCCCAACATAATCTACACTATTATCGCCATAATCCTTTACCGCAAGGCGTGCAAGGGATAAAACCACATTGCAAACACCTTATCACCAAGCGACTATACAGCAAAAGCTTATTTCAAATCGCCCAAAGTGCGGGCTGCATCAATTTTAGGATAAACTGACATTTCAAGCATGGCGTTCACGGAAGCTTCAGTCCCTTCGGGCTTTTCGCCTTGAAATTCAAGACTTTTCTTCACAGAAACCTCAAGAAAATGCTTCATTGATTCTTTGATAAGGGTTTTGTCATCGGCCGTGAGTTCATAATCCTCATTGCCTTCAATTATTTGCTGAACGCGTTCGGTCCATTCAGGCTTACCCGATTGGAACATTTTAAGGGTGGCCTCGTTAGAATTTTCGCGGTCAATCTCAGCAGCAATGTCATTGAACACATCGGCATATTCGCGTGCCGGTGAATCATTTCTACACGATGTCACCAGCATAAGCACCGTGAACATCAGTAAGAAGGCAGCTTTTCTTTTCATTATTAGGGTTTCTCTATTTTGGCTTATGCCATGTTTATGTTTGATTATTTACGTGCAAATATAATGATTTTTCATTACTTTTGCAGCATTATGAAAACATTGGCCCTTTACTATCAGCTTTTCACACTGTGTGTATTAACACTCATAACCGCAAGTTGCAACACAGACAACGATATTATACCTGGCAACAAACCCACCATTGAATTTGATTCGCCGGACGGGGTTTACACCGTAAAGGTGGGACACGACCTCCGCATCGACCCCATTGTGGGACACGGCGATGGCGCTGCATTTCTGTGGACTTCCAATGGAGAAACCGTAAGTACTTCCAGGGCGCTCGTAATGAACTTTCCACGACTCGGAAGCTATTATGTGATGCTGACTGTTACCACTCCGGCCGGTTCCACATCGGCCGAAGCACGTGTTGATGTTGTTGAAACAACACCTCCTATTATTGACCTTGCACTGCCAACTGACGGAGTGTACCTTCTTCCGGGACAAGAATATCTGTTTGAACCTCGTTTCCAGCACGATGATGTGGATGGCTTCCGTGCCGTATGGAATGTGAACGGCACCGATGTGGCCGAAGGAAAAACCTACACATTCCGTCGGGCAACAGTCGGTGATTATCAAGTAGCCATTCATGCGTCCAATGAAGATGGAGAAACAACTGAGACTTTCACAGTACACGTTGTTGAAAGCCTTCCGCGCTCCCTGTCGTTCCCGGCGCCTTCGGTAATGCAGACTTCAACCACGCGATACACTTTTCCCAATCGTCCCGTAATATTAACGCCCGATGCCGTGAACATAGCCTCTGACGCAGCATACTCATGGAAAGTCAATGGCAAAAATGTTGACGAAACCGGATCATCTTTCAAATTCACGCCTACTGCAGCAGGCACCTACACTGTCACGGTGTCTGCCGATGGAGTCACAGCCACGGTCGACGTGGTTTGCGTTGACGCAACCGAGCAATCACGCATGCGTCCGGCCACAGCTTCAAGCTCAGCTTATATCAATAAGGTGTGGGAATATGTTCCCGCTCCGGGACAATTTATTGGCGACACATCAACGGAAATAGATATGCCTGACGGTGTCAATACTCTTCAAGATGCCCTTCGCTGGGCCGAACTACGCTTATCCAAGCGCCAGTTTGTTTCATTAGGGGCCTGCTGCGGATACATTATTGCAGGATTTGACCATAGTGTCTCGGCCGACTTGACAATCTGGAGTAATGCATTCAACACGTCCAACGAACCGGGCGTGGTATGGGTCATGCAGGATGTCAACGGCAACGGCCGGCCTGACGATGAATGGTATCAGCTGAAAGGGAGTGACTATTCCAATCCCCTGACCATACACTCCTACATTGTGACTTACTACAAACCTGCCGGAGCCGGCATGGATGTTGAGTGGACCGACAATCAGGGTCAACGCGGAGTGATTGATTATCTGCGTTCTCACCATGGACAAGACAGCTACTACCCTGCATGGATTGAGCAGACCACACTCACCCTGCGTGGAACCCGACTTCCCAATAACGGGGTCTACAATTCCGTAACGGGCCAATGGGCATCCAATCCGCTCGGCTGGGGATATGCGGACAATTGCGGGTCAGACCAGCTCACCCCCGGAACTACCGGAGGTGGCGCCGGACAATGCGTAAATCTCAAAATCAGTAATGCCGTAATGGCCAATGGAGAACCCATTGCACTTGAATATGTTGACTTCGTGATGGTTCAGTCCGGCCTCATGCAACAGCTCGGTCAACTTGGAGAATCGTCAACCGAGGTCTGTGCCATTGCTGATTTCTCGTTAGTAAACAACTGATAGGTTCGCGGTGTAAGTCTTTCCCTTATAGTTGACCATGCTCCCTTTAAGGCCGGTGAAACTGCCATCGGAGTCATAAACCACACGGAGGTCGTAGTCGCCGGTAAGCATACCATCGTCGTTATATTCCAATAGGTTTACCTTTTTATTATCGTGCCAGCCACTAACCTCAAGCCACGAGGGAGGGTTGATTCTATTGTAACGCAACCTGCCTGAAACATCTCCGCCTCCCATTAGATTCACCTCCACAGTAATCTTTGTTCCTGCCACAGTGCCTGTGAGTTTATGGGAACCAACTAACGACACATATTTTTTTGTTTCTTCCTTTACCGGTTCTTCTTTTGCAACGGGCGCGGCCGAAGTTGCCGGTTTTGCCGATTCAACAGCCGCTCCGGCATCATAACCCATGTCATCGTTGGTTGTGGGAATACTGTAATGTGATTCTTCAATATAGTAATTATCTTGCAAGTAATCAGCCTGATTCATAAATGTGCAGACAAATGTCATCACATAAATCACAAAGGAAAATATAACAATCAGACTGTCCGAAACTTTCCAACGAGGGTGGAATTCTGCTTCACCTTTTTTACACATTAAAATCAGGTAATAGATATTCACAATTGGAATTATACTTAGGAATATCATGCCCCAGGGGTGATCAGTATCTCTCAACCTGCGGACATTAATGGCTAATGACGGTACTAACAGAGCAACTGACAGCAAACCACATGCGCACGCACCCATCGTAAGTGTTGTGGTGACATAAAAACCGCAGACAGTTGCAACAATTGTAACAAGCCCGAACAGAATCATGGACACACATGAGCCTAACACAAGAAAACGCCAGTACTCTGCTCTTGTGCTTTCGCCACTGAAGTCGGCGTACTCATATCTCAGTGTGTCAATGAAACAGCTACGGAACGAGCTAACACCTGTTTCATCATATTCATCTTCATCATCACACACTTCTGTTTCAACATCTTTTTCCACGTAAGGAACATGATGTGTCCGGTCGTACGAGTGCTCATATTCGGAGTTGCGGAAGGTGGAGATTGTATCATCATTGTCCACATCAGTTTCAAGCCACTCTCCACAGTAGCGACATTTCTTGGCCGAAGCAGCTATATCCTCGCCGCAATAGGGGCACACCTTTCTGTTGGTATTCATAATTAATAATTGTGATTGGTTTGATTGCAAAAATAATAAAATAATTATGTAATTTTGAAATCAAAATCAAAACTTTCATTCATAATGGACATTTCATTTTTCAAAAACAGACGCACCGTGCGTTCTTATAGCAATCGTGAAGTCACCGATGCACTCCTCACAGAGATGCTTGAAGCAGCTTCGCAAGCACCCACCACAGGCAACATGCAACTCTATAGTGTCATTGTAACGCGTTCCGAGGAGGGCAAGAAAGCTTTGGCTCCGCAACATTTCAATCAACCTCAAGCCACACAATGCGGTGTGCTACTGACATTCTGCGCTGATTTCAATCGTTTCGTGGAATGGTGTGAAGCATCTGATGCTGTACCGGGATATGATAATTTTCAGTCGTTTATAACAGCAGTACTTGACACCGCCATATTTGCACAGCAATTCTGCACCATAGCCGAAATGAATGGTCTGGGCTGTTGCTACCTCGGTACAACCACTTACACTGCACCTCAAATTGCAGAAATACTTAAATTACCCGCCCGCGTTGTACCTCTTGTAACTCTTTCCGTAGGTTATCCCGAAGGTGAAGCCACTCTGAGCGACCGCATCCCGGTGTCCGCAATAATGCACGAGGAATATTACCACGACTACACTCCCGAACGCATTCACCAAATCTACGCACCCAAAGAGGCTCGCGAAGACAGTCGCAGGTTCGTCACAGAAAATGGCAAGAAAACACTTGCTCAAGTGTTTACCGATGTACGATACACTCGCGAAAACAATGACCTGTTTTCACGCCTCTACCTTGACTTTATAGTCAATCAGGGATTCAAGCTTCCGGAACAGGCGCCGACGGAACAAATCGACAATTGATGAGACTATGTAAATGGCTGCCGTGAAACCAACGGTGAACAGAGTGTAAACCCACAGTGAATCCATTTGCCAGATTTTCACCGCCGTGGGGCGGACTAACCCGCCCCACACGGCAGGATTCTTATGTATCAGATATGCGGCAAAGGCTCCCTGGGCCAACGAATTTACTGTAGCCGACTGGAATTGCGAGGTTGCAAAGTAACAGAAAATGGCAACTGACGAGGCAAGCACCCACGGTGAATTGTAGGCGTAAACTTTTACCGGCGTCATCCAAACTGCAATCAATGCCGTTAGCAATGTTGCAAAACAATATAACGCCAACGAGTAACATTTCAATTTTTTATCACCAAATCTATCTCGGATTGCCGGAATGACTTTTTGCAACCACTGTCCCACAAGGTACATCATAATCAGCTGCACAAAGGTGTAGCCTGTGGGGTTGAACTGACCATTCCATAACCATCCGCACCACACGTTTGCCACAACAAACACCCCGAGCCAAAGTGAAAACTTCCGTAATGGCAGCATCCCCGTGGCCACGTTGAGCATAGGGCTTACCAGATATAGAAGCATGTAAGCCGGAACATACCATAAATCCGTGTGAGTGTACACCATCCACGACTCCCGGAAACCTCCCCAGTTCCACTCAACTCTCGCTGAGAAAGTGCTCAGCACGTAGAGCCCCACGGAGTAGAACATGCACATGAGGGTGAACTTAACAAATCCACTGATTCGGGCTCTGATACCGAAGTAGCCGGAAATAAGGGTAAAACAGTTTACACCGACAATGGTGATTGACTCCACCACAATGCGCCAGGCATCGGCAGCAGTAACATCATGAAGTGAACCGGGAGTAGGCAAGCCTACCGATGCGCCATCAAGATGCACCATTATAACCGCGGCCATGGATGCTATGCGCAGTAGCTCAATGTTAGATTGCCGTACAGCAGCCATCAGAAAGCTTTCAGAGCCATAAACAGGCTGTCGGGAGCCACATCTGCCACTTGCCCGTTTGAAAGATTAAAGGCTTTTTCACTACCACCGAAGCTACCCACCCACACAGTGCCGTAGAGTCCGAACTTTTTGGCGTTGGGCATTATGTTACGTAGTTCAATGGTTGTGGGCAGATGCGTACCACGAGGAATTATGAAGCAATTTTCCTTGTACCACATTTTTGACATGTGGGTGAATTTTTCATAATCTTCTTCATCAACCTTCCTGAGCCAACTCAAAGGCTCCTGACTTCGCGCTGCAAGTACCAAACCATGCTCTCCACTGGAGTCGACATAACAAATTCTACCACTGTTAAGCACATCACCGACCTTGTAATGCGCGGAAGTGAATACAGTATTATCAGACTTCGCTTCAAGCTCTTTGATTCTTTCTCGCAGCTCTTCGTTCTCTTTTGTCAGTCGTGCCACATCGGATTTCAAAGCGGACACGGCAGCGTCATCGTTGCGAACCGTGCGTTCGGCCATAGTCTTGGCCGACATAAGAGCTTCAAGCGCCGCCTTTGCATTGGGATAACGGTCAGATGGTTTTTTTTGCAAGCAACGCATAACAACGGCTTCCACCTCATCGGGGTAGTCCTTCACCCATTTTTCACCGGGATGGGTTGCCTCAAACATCGCCTTGCGTTGTGGTTCAATCGGAGCGGGCGTTTCATGATTATGCCGTTCCAACAAGCGACTCACTTCAGCTATGGAACCTGAGTTTGAGAGCACGAAAGGAACATGTCCGGCAAGCACTTCATACATCAATATGCCCAAACTATAAACATCCGATGCAGCCGATATGGTCTCGCCATTAAGCTTTTCCGGCGAAGAATACTCATGTGCGCCGGCTCCACGGGAACTGGTCACCACACACTGATCACGTTGAATGGCCAAACCGAAGTCCAGAAGCACATAAGAGCCATCGTAATGACGACGCATAATGTTATTGGAGTGCAAGTCATTGTGGTTCACACAGTATTTTTCCTGCAACTCCTTTTTCTTACTCTCTGTAATAAGAAATTTAGAGCCATCCTCAGGGTCCGACTCCAGATTATCATCATCGGGGTCTTTCAAAAAATCCCATAAGTCAGCATGGCAGTAACCCACTGCACTGAGAATACCCTCTGAGAATTTCCAAAATTCCTTCATGGGCACAAACTTGTTCTCCCGCACATATTCATTGAGAGTCATACCCTCAATATAATCCATCTCCACAAGGGCGCGCCCGTTAATCAAGCGAGGTTGATAGATATGCACAATGTTCGGATGACAGCCATTGCCTATTTGCAACAACAGTTTGCATTCCTTCAAAAAACTTTTGTAGGCTTTGTCGTTTTCAGACTCCACCTGTTCATTTGAAATTTTAACAGCGCGGATGTAACCCAATGTTTTGTGCCGAACCTTATAGACCGCCGCAAAACTTCCGCGGCCAATCATTTTAAGCTTCTGATATTCTTTGGAATCGTCGGATATTGGCATACGATAACTCAGGATTCTAAGGTGTTGAACATAAGCATTACCTCTTTACCAAGCTCAATGATGTAGCCATCGTTAAGAGGGTATTTCATGTTGATGTCGCAAATTTCATGCTCGTTACCATCATAAATAAGCTTGGTGGCGGCACCACCCAGGGGTCGGCATCCCCAACGCAACGCCTTGATGTAAAAATGTCCGTTATCAGCCACAATATCGGCATGGGCGCTGCTCACATAATTGTTTCGACCTTGCAGCTCCTTGTCAGGATCGGCATCGCGAATCACAATATCGTTGGGACGCATGGCACCGGGCTTGCGCGAAACAGGACCTCGGCCAATATGATAAACTTTGCGTTCTTTTGAGTCAAGCAGATATTCGGGCTTGGCCAGTGAACCGGTGCCGTCAATTATGGATATTTTTGCACGGACTTGTTTTTGGGTGACGGGGGCGTTGACAAAGGTGTAATAAAGAACATCTGGAATCACGGTCTTCGCGTCGGAAGTCAAAGCATCCTTAGTAATAAATACAATTTCAAGCTTGCGCTTTCCTACGGCATCAAGCATTGCATTGTCAAGTTGCAAACGCAATTGCTCTTTCATGGTATCATCAGCCCATGCATATTCTGCAATGTCATAGTCCTCGCGGTCAACAATCACAAAAAGATAAAGCGAAGCCATGGCTGAGTTGTTTGAACCGGTAGCAGCACGGAACTCATCGAGAATATAACGTATGGCGCGATCGCGYTTGTCWATAGCGTTATTRAACAGCTGCTCCTTRGTGGGCTCAGCCTTGGGAGGGTCAGCCTTTGCAACTTCGGCCTTTGGAGGGTCGGTTTTTGCAGCTTCAGCTTTTGCCGTTTCAGCCTTTACTTCCGGCTTTTCGGCAGGAGCTTTAGGCTGTTCAACCGGAGCCTTTGGTTCGGAAGATACCTTGGCCGGTTCCTCGGCAGACTCGCTACCATTTATAACATCGGCAAGTTTGCCAATGCTGTTACTGATTTTATTAAAGAATCCTTTCATAATCAATAGATTTGATAGCCCGCGGCATTAAGCGTGGGAATTATGCAGTTGCCCACGGCTTTTGCGGCACTGCTGGAGGTGAATCCGGGAGTGCGCTCCAAGCGAAGTGCCACGGCGAGATAAGAATTGAGTTTTTGGCTGAATAGAATGCAAATGTACCAAGCATCGTTGCTGTGAGGCAACTTGTTGCGATAGTCACCACGTTCCGGAGTACCTGTTTTTCCGGCAACACTGCGTTCATCGCCGGGATGATTGGGCAGGAAGTTCCATCGCTGGCTCTCCAATTGCATGTGATGTTTAAGAATACCGGCTTCTGTTGCGCCCACAACATTTATTTGCTGAGGATAAGGCTGCTGCGTACCGCCAATACTCTTGACGTAGCGGGTTGGAGCAAGTTTACCGCCATTGGCCACGATGGATGCCACACGCGCCATCATAAGAGGTGTGGCTCGGAGAGCACCTTGCCCCCAGGCAATTGCCATGTCGTTATTGAGCCACGCACGGCGCACATCCTTAATTGGACGCGGAGGATGCGTTATGTAGTTGTAATATCGCATACCTTCACTTTGAATGGCTGCAAGTTCCGAATTAAATCCGGCCGAGTTGTTAAGTTCACCCAGATTAAAGAAATAGGTCGAAGCTGATTGGTTGCGATGCAGTCGGGCTCCTACAGCCTCATAAATCTGACCTAACTGAGAGTGCAGACTCTTGTCATGAAGAAGGTGAATGAAGTAGTTGTTCGACGATTTTTGAATTGCGGTGATCATTGGAAAATGTTCGCCCGTTAAATCGCCGCGCCGTTCAATCTCCTCGTCCATGGTTATTTTATATGTAATCTTATCGGCCTCCGGACCAAATGCCTTGAATGCGGCAAGTGCTGTCATTATTTTAGCGGTTGAGCCCGGTGCGGTCTGGAATGTCATTCCAAGGTCGCGTTCGGTTATGGGCGCATGTCCCTTTATCTGCTCAAACGGGGCATCGCCATAGATCTTCGCATCGTTAAGCATTATAATGGAGTCCTGATTTGGCAGTGGATAGTTTGCCGAAGCAAGGAAATCGCCGGTAATGGCATTGAGCACAACAGCCGAAGCTCTCAAGCGCGGACGGCGCCCCACTTCCGATGCGGGGAAATAAGACGCCATGGCATCCTGCAACTTTTTCTGAAGCGCGGCATCAACAGTGAGATACATGTCGCGTTCCTCACGCCGCTCGTTGAACTCTTTAATAAGCGGATTATTATAAATTCCATATTTAAGGAACGGAATTACAGATGTGTAATCCCTCTTTTTGGGGTGGAAAGTGGTGTCCTGTTCGGGCATGAACCGATTAGGGCGATATTTATGGGATTTGAGTTCAATTGTTTGAAGCGGGATGTCGAGGCCTCGCAACTCCCCGGCATAACGAGATTCAGCCATAAAACCTATAGGGTCGGAATCCTGATAGCCAAGAACTTTTTTTGAACCGGCATCGCCAAGAATAAACAGCAAATGATCGCCCATGGTATAATAGCGGTCCTTTCGCTTGTGGGCTTCTTTCTGAAGCTCTTTAGCATCAAATCCCAGCGGGACAATCGAGGGAATTGCATTAAGCAACGAATCGGGCACACTTGTTGCGAGCAGAAGTCCGTTTGTATCGTAAATGTTTCCGGCATTCAATCTGTTAAGCACCATGCCTATGCGGGGATTGTATTCAATTATGCGTGCACCCATGGTGTTGGTTATTTTGGCCGGACGGATAAGAGTTTCGTTTTTATTGACAATCTGATAATTGGCCAGAGTACCAATAATTACCAACGCACCGATTATAAACATAAGGACACTGGCGGCAATGGCTCCCGAGAATGATTGTGCATACTTACGCTGGCTTTCAGTGGCTCGTGTGCGCGATGCCGAAAGCACAACACCGAAAGCGGCCATGGAGGCTATGAGACTTGTGCGGCTGTAGCTCAAGAACGGCACGGTTACACCGGAGAGCGGCACAATTCCAAGGGAAGCGAACACAATGAACAGGAACTGCACGCCGGTGAGCAACGCAATGCCCATTACAAGATACATGGTGAACGGCTGACCGGCACGGCGGCCAATGAGCAACGACCGGTGGATGAGAAGCACAAAGCACACAATCACCAGCACCAAACCGGTAAGGCCAAGCATTTCACCTATGGATGTAAAGGCCATGTCTGTGTGGAAAGCAGGAACCACTGATGGGCTGCCGTTTCCGAGTCCCATCCCGGTGGCACCACCTGTAGCGGCACTCCATATACCTTGAGCCACCTGGTCGCCTCCATGCACATGATTGTCCCATTGTCCACCCCACGACATTGCAGTTCGGTTTGTCAATCGTGCGGCTTCCGATTCAGCGCCCATAATTTTCAGTAGAGGGCCTCCCAGTGCGAAAACCACAATAAGCAGATTGACTATTATGGCACTTTCATAGATTTGACGCGACTTGAACCAACCGAAAGCAATCCACGCGACAAACCAAAAAGCGGCCGCGACAATAAGTGTAACCGGGGTGTTGTTTATGGCTCGGGCAAGCAACATCAGCCCAATGAAAGAGAGCAATCCGATGAGCAATTGCGCAAAATCGCGTCGCGCCATTGAATAAAGGAATATGAAAGTGACGAGCACTACAAGAGCCGGTCCCATATCGCTCAACACAAGAAGATAAAGCATCATCAGAGCCAACATAACACCGACCAACACGGCGATTGTTCCAACTTGCCGACGCGCTGACAGAGGGGTTAGTTTGGCTGAGAAGGCCTGAAGCAACAACGAGTTTTCAGCAAAGAATGCAGCTACGAAAATCAAAATGAGATATTTGCACACCTCGCTTGGCTGGAAACCGCCAAGATTCACGCGGGCGTCACTTCCTTCGGGACCGCTGCCGAACATAGCCAATAAAAAGATAAGGCCCACAGCACAAAGAAGATAGGAGAATCCTGTGGAAAAGCTCAGCCCATTGGTGCGGGTAAGTGACCGTTTCTTTTTGCGGGAACTCATAAACTTATCAATGGGGTCGAACGGTAATGACCCGAATTGCAGCTTGCTCTTTCCGGCAAAAAATTTGGACATGTTCAAGCACGACACAAGGGCCATCGCCACAAGCCCCATACCCAAAGCCTTGGCCATTGTAAAACCATAGTCTTTGTCGGCAAGAGGATTGGTCATGGCATACATGGCCAGAAGTCCTATGCCGGTAAGAATCATTATAAGGCTAAGCAGCATAAAATCAGAGCGTGTGCCAAGTTTCCTGTCGCGAATGGCAGTGAACATGAACATGGCAAGCCACCCAATGAGGAATATGGCTGCACCGGTGGCAATGCTATCCTTGAATTGCGCCGGAGTGCGTACAATAAATGTACGGTCGGCTTTTATTGCTTGATAAGTGTACGTGTCAAATGGAGTTATAACATGAGTTTGCTGGCGGAACGATAGGTTCAGTCCGGCTGATGGCATTTTGCCGTCTGCAGTGGTTCCTTTTTCTCGTCCATATTGATAGCCTTCGGCAATGGGAACCACACTGTAGCTCTTGCCGGGCTGCAAATGGAACCGGGCTTCTCCCGAAGCATCGGTAACGGCATAGCCTAAAGTTTTAGAATTGCGGAACGCTTCTTTGCCATCAACCTTACCACCCTTGCTGTCGACAGAGTCAATGCTATGTTCGCGCAACCGAACGGTTATGCCACCCAAAGGAGCATTTGGCGAATTTTTGTCGTTGAACACCTTCACCTTCAGCAAAGCCGGGCCATTACCGAAATCGGAAGTGAGCGAAGAATTCTTTGCAGCATACCATTCGGCATCCATGCCAAGAAGTTTGTAATCCTTGCCCACGCGTTCACGCATGTAAGTGCCACCCTCTTTGTAGGCCTTTTCGGCCTGCATTTTGTAGACGGTGCGGTTCAATGCGCCAAGATTTTCGGGAGCACCGTATTTGGCTATGCCGGCGGTAATCCAGTCAGCCACAAGACGGGCATCGACGGGATCAGTAAAATATCCGCACTCCATCAATAATTTGTTCAATGTATCGGCCTTCAGATTGGCGTCAAGAACCACAGTGTGGCCGGTAATCAAGTCCTTTTCAGTATCAGAAAGTTGAGCCGAAAAGTTGTTGGTCATTGAAATGCAGCCAAGAACGAACATGGCGGCACACAAAAGATAGCTTATAAAAGGAGAGATTCTATTCATGGACGGAAGTATCAGTAGCGGGTTTTGATTGAGCAGATGTGGAAGTTGGTGCCGTTGCTTCCGCAGATGTTACTTTGCCTGAAGCTTTTTTATTCAGCGAATCGGCAACTTCGGGGCCTACAAGTTCGGGGTTGTATATGGTATCCGTGGTTGTGGTGTCCATTGGCGTTACAATTGTTTCCTCTACCGGGGCATCGGGTTCTTTATCCTCACCTATTGAGGTTGACAATCGGCCAATGAAAAATCCCGCCGTGCCACCAACAAGGAAGGATATTGCAATGGTAATCACATAAACCGATACACGTTTTGTGTTCAATTTAGTGGCAAGTGATTTTTTCGGTTTGACGGCTTCTTCCGAGGTTGCCTGCCGGAGCGGTTGAGGCTCAGGAATGGCAATCATGTCGTCGCTGTTGTCGGCGGGAGGCAATTCAGGACCAAAAGTAATGTCATCAACTTCATCGGCAAGTGGAACCTGAGTTATTGCGGGCACATTGACTTTTGCAATGACAGCGGTGATGTTATCCTTTCCGCCGGCATCATTGGCCATGTCGATGAGTTTTCTAACCTCATCCTGAGCCGGCGCGTCAGTGACAAGAACAGAAGCAATCTGACGTGAGTAGAGCATGTCGGAAAGCCCGTCGGAACATAGCAGGAATTGCGTCGGACCAAGTATGGGAAAAATACCTGCGTCAAGGAAATTGGGGTCGTCAGGATTGTGCAGTTCATCGCCAAGCGAACGTTCAATAATATTACGTTGCGGGTGAGTCATTGCCTGCTCCTCAGTTAGCAGTCCAACTTCTTCACGATAACCAACCAGTGAGTGATCGTGGCTTAATTTCTTCAAACCGTCCACAGCGGTGAATTGATACAAGCGGGAATCGCCCACGTGAACCATATAGAGACGGCGCTCATCTACGGATATTATGGCCGATGAGATAACACATCCCATGCGGGAGCGCGCTGCATCTTTCCGCTTATGCTCAACTATGGCGTTATTGGCCTTTGTCACCGCATGCTTTAGAAGCTCCAGGCAATCAACTCCGGAACGCGAACTCACTTCAGCCGTAATAACATCGCGGGCTATTTGAGCTGCCACCTCACCTCCTTCGTAACCGCCTATGCCATCAATAGCGGCCAGAAGGATGTGAGTTCCACCCCACAGCTCGCAAGCAATGTAGTTATCTTCGTTATTTGAACGTTTCCGTCCGGTGTCAATGGCGCCGAAAAAGGAAACGGTTACATTTTCAGTGTTCATCTTGGCAAGTTTTTAAAATGATTCACACATAAATAAATTACCAAAAGCACAAGGCTAAGTATGAAAAGCAGGTTCCACATATCTCGATGTGTTTATTAAATGTTGGACCGAAAACGAATCTGCACGCTGTCGGCCAAAATAATTGTTGAGTTGTTGGGCAATGGACGCCACTGGTCCGGGTTCGGAGCAATACTGCGCTCATTAAGCGTTGCAGGACCTATAATTGCAATTTCAAAACGTCCTGTTGATGCATTGCGTCGAATCATAGCATGGGGGGTCATCACTCTGTCGCTGTTAACGCGCACCACATCCACGCCGGGCGCTCCCCGCATTGAACTGCGCCCAACAATGTTGAGCTGTTCGGAGGTCATGGCTACGATGTGGATTTTTTTGTCACCGGCTCCCTCCAGGAACTCACCTTCCTGAGCCTCAAGGGTTGCAAAATATGTTGACTGCCGGGGAGGAGTATTAGTTCCCTGCTGTGATGGTGCAGCTTTTTTAGCCGTTGTACCCTTTCTTTCGGAAGCATTTTTAGCAGAAACCGAAGGTTCCACCCCATGGGCAAAACCTGTTTGAGCCTTATGCTCATCAAGTTGAAGCAGCAACCTTATGCGATCCTTTTCAACGAGGTCAAGTTTATTGAGAATATTGGGATTGATGCAATTGCGAATGGCGCGCAACGAATTTACGCCCTGCACGGTTGTCACAACCCGGGAATCGCCTTGCGGCTGCGAGCCACCCTCAGTTGGAGGATAGAGGCTCGAACTGATTTGAACCAACGCTCCGGTGAGCAACTGCTCGGGAGTGACTCCATCAAGCACCGCATCCTCAGGGATTTCCACCAATTGAAATTGCCAATATTGGGAATGAGGTTGGTAATTCGGAAACGCTTTAGATGTGTGTTTCTTTATAATGTCAACCAACATTTTCTCGGCGCCCTCGGCCAAAAAAGGCAGACTGTCAGAAATCTCCGTGTAGTTACTGGCTTTAAGATAAATGGTAAACGAAGTATGATACAAGAAGTTATATTCAGTGGAAAGCTTCTTTATGGTAAGATTAAAGTGATGCTTGATTGAGTCAAGGACTTCCTTTACAGTTATTTCATCCTGACCAATGCCCTCAATTTCCTCCCGCACATCATTCTGTGCCGGCTCGATATTTTCAGGAGCAAGGAATTTTTTAATATTTTTAAAAAATGACATAGCTTAAGCAAAATATATTCCCATTACAGGAAAAAAGTGTAATGGTGCAAATTTACAATTTTTTTTTGTAACTTTGGCCAATTCAACAATTTTGCCATGAAATCTTTAAAAAGTTTAGTAATTTGTGCTGTATTAGCCTTTTCCGCATTAAGTTCAGCAGCATCAAACGACCCTTACAAGCCCTCGTTCGTAGTGGCCAGCTATAATCTTCGTCAAGCCAACCACTCCGACTCGGTTGCCGGGAACGGCTGGGGACGGCGTCTTCCGGTTCTTGCCGAGCTGATACGCTTCCATGGATTTGACATATTTGGAACACAGGAAGGCTTCAAGCATCAGCTTGACAGCCTCCAAGCACGGCTTCCGGGCTATGAATACATTGGCGTTGGCCGAGACGACGGCAAAGACGAGGGTGAACACTCGGCAATATTCTACCGCACCGACCTGTTTAAGCTGCTTGATAAAGGCGACTTCTGGCTTTCTGAAACCCCTGACCGTCCCGGACTGGGTTGGGATGCCGTGTGTCCCCGCATCTGTTCGTGGGGAAAGTTTATCCACATCCCCTCGGGAAAGGTGTTCGTGTTCATGAATCTCCACATGGACCATGTTGGCAAAAAAGCGCGTGTGGAAGCAGCCAAACTTGTAAAGCAAAAAATTTCAGAAGTGGCCGGAGACGCTCCTGCCATCGTCACCGGTGATTTCAATGTTGACCAAACGCATGAGTCATATCGCACAATGCTGGGCAATGGGGATATGCTTGACTCCTACAATGAAGCCATAATCCGTTACGCACCAAACGGCACGTTCAACAGCTATCACACTGATGACTTTACCACATCGCGCATTGACCATGTGTTTGTCACCCCAGGTGTGACAATAAATAGATACGGAGTGTTGACCGACACTTACCGCACCGACGATTCCGACAATGCGAAACGTTCTGAACTTTCGGCCGCTCCTGGAGAAATAGAGGCTCGGAAGTTTACACCCCGCACCCCTTCCGACCATTTCCCAGTCATGGTTGTTCTAACACTGCAAGAGCCTTAAAAATGAGGGGTGACGGCAATGAAAAACTCAAAGTTTATACGGGGCATGGGGCGAGAAAGCACTGAAAGATATTCCTCGTTGAAGAGATTGTTAACGGCCAGTTTCAATTGAACATCGGCCGGCTTCCATGTGAATCCCTTTTCAAGAGCCACGTTGCTCATAAAGTAGGTGGGAAGATGCCCGGATATGCTATTCTCATTGCTTGACATGGTGAAACGCTTACTATAATAACACCACTTGTAGAGCAATGCCCATGATTGCCATTGCAGCCGCGCGGTGAACGATGCCGTGTGACGCGGAACATAGGGTAGTTGCCGCCCAATTGAACGGTCGGCATCCGACATTTTCTTTCCCACGTTCACCGACGGAGTCCATGAATATGAACCATTGAAATCAAACAACCAGTTCTCCCAAAGTTTCATGCCAACCGATGCTTTCAACTCAATGCCATAGGCATGCACTTTCTTTACATTGCGCGGTGAGAAAAAACCTTTGGTTGTCGGGAGCCATATAATCCAGTTGTCAATGCGAGAATCGAACCATGTGAGGCTACCGGAAAATGAAATCAGATTAGGCTTTCCGGTGGTCAATGCAATGCCGGCATCGTACGTAAACCCCGTTTCGGACTCCAAATCGGGATTGCCGCCGGGCATGAAGTAAAGGTCGTTAAGTGAAGGGAATCGATGATTACGGGTTATTGAGGCTTTGGCTGTGAGAAGGTCGTTGGACGTGAGCCTGCCGTCAATGAAGAATGCGGGGATAATGGAAGCCCAGCGGTCGCCAAACATCTCTTCTCGCAACACGGCCGAAACGCCCATACGATCAATAGGTTGCCACTTTGCAGAAACAGAACCGGAAAACTCCACCCTACCCTTGTCGTAGCCAACTATGCCGGTTTCATTATCCGCTGTGACTATTTTCCGGTCGGTACTCTTAACGAAGTGCTGATAAAGAGCGGCGTTTGCAGTAAAATACCATTGGCGGGAAGGAGTGTAATCCCCTTCAATCTGTCCATAGATGGTGTTAACCCGGGAACGGGAACGGGTCATAACGGCCATAGGTCCGCCCGGTGCGGTTTCACGCCTATAATCGTAAGCCATGAATGTGTTCACATATCCCCCGCGCAATCCGGTGCTCCAACTGGATTTGTGGTGATTCCAAGAAACTACTCCCCGGAACGTGCGCTCGCGCTGGCGATTTTCAAACTCCGTTTCAGAGCCATAGTCAGTGGTGAGCATTGGCAACTCTCGGTTTGAGTTTATGAACCATGCGGCAAGGCCTACGCGGTCGCCCTTCAAAGAATTATAATAAACCTCTTGCAACAGTTGCAAATCTTTGAAGGCACCGCTTCGGTTGCGTTCAGTTGGGAAATATTGACCGATGATGTTGTGATCATCATCGTAAATATTTAGTTTTTTGTCACGATTAGTGTATTTGTAATCGTTAGGCGAGGATGAATAAACCGCGCGGGTAGATACTGACCAATGGTCAGTTCCATAGGTGAAGCGCCCGAACTCATCGAATGTTTTGAAGGAGCCTATGCCTTGAATGTACTTTACCCCTATGCCGGGATCAACATCCGGAGCAGTGCCAAGTTTTACAAGGCCGCCAATTCCACCGCCCGATTCGTTAACGGACGAGGAGCCGTGTAACAACGAGGCCCGGTCAATGAAATAGGCCGGGATGGTTGAAAAGTCGGTCATTCCGAGCATGGGATTGTTAATGCGCATTCCGTTCCAAGTCACTTGTGTGTGCGAGGGCGAAGTTCCGCGAAATGCCACAGTGGACAGAGTTGCACGTCCATATGATTTAACAAACACACCTGAGTTGAAAGCAAGCACATCGGCCATTGAAAGAGCCACATTTTCCTTGAGTTGAACAGAATCAAATGTGGTTTTCTGAACCCCGATTTCTTTCATGGGGCGCCGTGCCGTTACAACAACGCCTCCAAGATTTTTTGATTTGAGTTGCGGGAAAGCGCATAACGCAAACGCCAAACAGATGGCAGACAGACCTGAACGTTTCATTTCCAACAAAAGGCGCCCGGGGTTACACCAACATAAAATGAATCGACCGGCTGGGCGTTTCCGGTGTAGCGATAAATCATACCTTGCTGTTCGTAGTCAATAGCATCGGCCACATAAACCTCACCGGACCGAGGGTCAACAGTCAGACCATAATAAGTGGTTTTACGCTCTGAAAGGAATGGACGGACAGGAGGACGCTGTGCGCGTACATCCATGCGCCAGATGTCGCGGTTAATCCAATAAAGAGTGTCGCGAGTTCCATTAATCTGCAATTCAGATGGAGAATCGGCCATGCGGAATTGAAATTGTTTTTCAATGGTAAAGGAATTGGCATCTATGCAGTAGAGCGACGGATTTTCATGTCCGGCCGGGCTGCCGTCGTAACCGCCATCTGTGAGTGCCCATAACTTGCCGTATCGATCAAGGGCAATGGAGGAGGGCTGGAGGCCAACTTCAAGTTCGGCATCCACCTTGTCGGTACGAGTGTCAATTCTGATTATGCTGCGCTGATAACTCCAGCAGTTGCAGAACACATAGTCGCCCCATTGAATCATTTGTTCAGTGGAACCTTGGTCGGAGTTCATGCCGGGAACTAAGATTGTTCCCGTAATTTCACAGGTGGAAGGATTGATTATGAAAATCCTGTTGTCCCACAACTGGGACACGTACGCTTTTTGAGGAGAAACAAAATGAATGTAGCGGGGCGATGTCAGTCCGGTTATGCGTCCCTTTTCACGAAACGTCACCGGGTCAATCGCAAAAATAACATGCGAGTGATTTACAACCACCCAACCTGTACCGTTGTAAATAGTCATTGACTGTGCAACATCGCCGAGCTTATAGCCATTTGCCCGCTGAAACACCTCGTTCGATACCTGACGCGTTGCGGGATCGTAATAAGACAAGGAGGCATTGCTATATTGAAAGTTACCTTCGCACACAATGAAAAGTCCATTACCTGAGGCCTGAATATCCTCCGGCTCGCCATAGTCCCATTTCATACATGAAGATGCAACTGTCAGCAACACCAGTGTGCAAAGGGGTAACTTTTTCACGGCAAAATCCAATTTATCAGAGAGTTGCCACAGGGGTTACGTTAACCTTAAGATTGTCAAGGCAAACGTAGGCCGGGGTGTTAAGTCCATAAAGGCCGGCATCAGACCCCTTGAAGTTGACTTCAACAGCATTAACCTTACCGAGAGCTGAAAGGTCACACTCCGTCCATGAGTCGATGGCCTCGGTGGCTGTGGCTGAAAGTGGACGATAGTCGGCTAAATAAAATTCCACAGGTTTACCACCATTGGTAGCATTTCCCTCCGAGTCATAGCCATAAAATTCAACCTTGAACCAGCCTTCGGCTTCTTTGAGATTCTTGTCGGGCGTGCTGCCATAAGGATTTTTGTTCATCATTGTCCCATAGCAGTAGCTTGTGTTGCAAAGTTCTACGGAAACGAGTTCAAACTCAGCCTTATTTGTAAAATACATTTTCGAGCAAGAGCTCATGGAATTGGGGTCGGAATATCCGAAAGCTACAAGAAAAGTGTTTGACCCTGCGGCTCCGGCTCCATTGTTGGCTCCATCAACGGATTTCACATTGTAAACCGAACACTGATTCTCATAGCTGTACCACCATGCAGAATTTGTTTGATCAGCAGGATTTGAACGAATGTTCCAACTTGAAACGGCAAGACCGCCACCATAGAAATCAATTTCTTCAGTCCAAATACTTTGATTAACGCCGATGTGGAGGTTTGTGTCGCCGGTCACTTGGAACTCAGCTTCGGTGAATTGCTTGCCGGCATATCCATAATAAAGGTTGGCACCATAGGATGTAGGTCCGGCATGTTCAATTCCGGCATTTTCAAAACCAAGATTAACAATAATGCGATTGTCCACAGGCGAATCGTCATCGTCGGAACAGGAAGTGAAGCCAGCTCCGATGAAAAGCAGCATTGCTGCATAAAGGAATTTTTGTTTCATAATATATAAGAATGTCTATCTGCTCGCACTTTCACCACAACAGACCAAGGAGTATAATAAAGCGGATAGACCAACCCGTTCCATTACCCGTGGACCGATAAGCGATTGTTTATAAAAGGCAGGTCTTCTGACTTATCCATTCTTCACCAAGCTCCGAAACCAGGAACTTTGGCGTTGTATTGTTGCCCCTTCCCAAAGCAATGGCTTCAGTGGCATTTGGCAACCTGCGTTGTGACAAACACAACAAGGACTTACAGCAGCGGGAACTGTGGCGGATTTGCACCGCCTTCCCTAACCATTTATTTGGCAAAAGTAAAGAAATTTAGAATACCGAATAGTTAAAAAAAATTAATGCGGGAACGCTGACATGAGCGTCTCCCGCATTATATATCGCATTAAAAGTTTCGTAGTGAGTCTCTGAACTCAGATTATCCGAAAGTCACATTGAAACCAATGTTCACATTCATGTTGGCGTTTCCAACAGGAAGTACCTGAGGCGTAATCTTAAAGAACTGATGATCTGACCCGATGAAGAAATTAAAACCGCGGGGGTGGAAGTTGAGCATCCAACCCATGGCTGTGCCATAGGTTGATTGGCCCACGTTAAGTGTGCAATCAAACCACTTCACAGGCTTAACGTTGGCCGACAGACGACCTTCAGCCCACGAGAACGGCCCATTGATGTGCTGGGTGTAAAGGAAGCCGGCAGTTAATTTCTGATAGAAAGGCATCTCATACTCGGCACCAAGGTGAATGGTGGCTGCAAGAGCTTGTGAACGCGAACCATCAACTTCCTTGCGGTCAAAATTCATGCAATCCTTAAAGTCATCCCACATATTGTCGAATTGCTGTCCGAGTTTATTTTCTTCATAACCGGGCTGCGATGAATCAAGAGCAATGTTGTTGAAACCATCGAAACTCCATTGAGTCTGAGGTGTTTCACCTTTCACATTGTGGTTCCAGGAAATGAAACCGAGGTCAAGCACCGAAGCGGACACTGTGAGTCCGGGAATAACGTTTTTGTAAACGGCACCGAGGTCGAAACCAAGACCGAAACCGGTTGTGGAGAACTTGTCGTAGTCAATGTCGCCCCATTCAATCTGGTTGGCTTGCTCCGGGCGGTCAATGTCTTTGCCAAGCTCGCCCTTTGTGGGAACTTTCAAGCCTGTACCGGCGGCTGCATTTACTGAACCTTTGGCATTAACCTGCCAGCGCGTATCGGACAGTGTCAAATCCATTTGGTCAATTTTTGCATCAACACTTCCGGCACCTACCAAAACTTTAACCTTGGCACCTACTTCAATGTGCTCATTGATCGCATGACTATGGCCAAGGGCTACTTGAGCAAAGGCTGTGGCTTTGATCCGCAAATCCTTGAACGAATAAGATGAGCTTTCACCTTGCTGGCCAAGTTTCATAAATTCAAACAGTCCGCGGGGAAGATTGATTCCGTTTTGATTGCGGGCAGAAATGGTGATGGTGTTGAAACCGCCAAAAGCCTTGAATCCGGCAGAAAGCAATGTGAGATTAAGATTGGTGTTAATCTTGTTGTTGTCGGAAAGTTTCGACAGGAACTCATCATTGCCCACAGTGGGACTCATAAATGTGGTAAGACGTCCGTCGGGAAGTTTGTAGAGGAACGTGTTTACACCTACATTTGAACTCAGGCCCACGTTCAGGTTGCCGAGAGCAGGGATGGAGATGAAATTATGGTCGTTACCGAATGCCGGGTTAAGCTCATGACGGAATGAATAACCGTCCATGAAATAACCGCTGCGTGACGCCTCCTGAGCCTGCGCGCCAAAAGTAGCGGCAATGGCGAGGGCTGATGCAATATATAGCTTTTTCATTTTAATTCAAATTTCTATGTGACATGAACGGTTAATTAAGGTCAACACCTACGCCTCCAATAAGCTTGAGACGAATATTGGTGAATTTGACAGACTGATTCTCGTTAAGAGGAGTGCCGGTGAAACCGGGAGGGCAAGTGGCCTTGAATGTAAAGCGCACGCCATCGAGATTTCCAATGTTTGCGGCATTGGAGCGAAGATTCACCTTGAGAGTGGAGGTTGACGGCAATGCAATTGAACCGGGAGCAACCTGACCTTCAACCGACACAGTAATGTCACTGATTTCATTACCATTACGGTCAAGGGCAATAACTTCGGGAGTGAGTTCAAGAGGAGCGGAGCTCACCACATCAACTGTTGCCACAGCTTCTTTGAATGAATATTTGCTAAGGTCTTCATCCCATCCAGCCTCATCGGTTGTGTAAGAGAATTGGAGATCCGGACCGAATGCCAAAGGAATTATTGCCTGATATTCGGCTTGAAGATCGTAGTTGGAACCGAGAACAAAAGTATATTCCTTGTTGGCAGGAACCTTAACCTTTATGTTATCCAATGTAATGGTCTCGGGTATGGTTTCAATGAGAGTGGAAAGGTTGGGCACTGCAACATTCTTTGAACCTTCTTCGCCGCCACGGCCGAGGCGCGACACGGTGATAACCGTGAGTCCCGATCCATTAATGGTTATGGGGTCTGTGCCGTGTTCGTTACCAATCCAAACTTCAACAGTTTTACCATCGGAATCCTTGGCCATGAGCCGGCAGTTAAGATTGAGCTCCACAGGTGAACCATTGTAAACCGTGAGTTTGAGCATGGGGTTGTCAATGTCCAGATTGTTACCGGGTTCTTTGAGGAATGAGGGAATGTCGTTGATGGTAACAACAGTGGGGCTTACAGTAACAACGGGATCTATTGAACCGGTTATTTCGCGGATTGAAGCGTATGGAATTGACGGGGTGATTTCAAAGGTAATGGTACCTGACTGACCTGCAGCCATATTGCCGGGAGTGAAGGTGATAGGACCCGATGTTTGAATATCGTCTTCCAGACTGAACTTACCGGGAGCATAAAGACCCTGGTCGGCCGGTAACTTTGTGAAATCAACATTAGAAATCACAATAGGAAGCGTAAGCGACGAATTTGCCGACACGGAATAGGCACGGGAGAAAACAATTTTATTTCCCTGAGCTTGCAAATATGAAGCCATGTTTCCTTCACCAACCTTAACAGTCCAGCTTTCGGGGAACTTCAAAGTGAAACCGGGTTGGAAAGTAAGATTCCCGGAAACCGAATTATTGGATTTCACTGAGACAGAGAAGTTCATTCGAATGTCAGTAACAGCATTGGAAATGCTCTTGACAGCCTTGTCGATGTTAGCATCCTTGATGCTGATGGAGTTACTGAAAGCAGGTAACGTCAATGAAACTGCTTGACCGGTTCCCGTACTCACTACGTTGACAGTGCTTGAAGAGGATGCACAAGTAATATCGTTAAGAGTCTGAGTGGGCACATTCACGGTTGAATTGGTCCTATTACCATTTTGTAACAAAACATAATCGCCCTGTGCAAGGCCATAATAAGCTCCAACAGGTTTGATGGAACTGTTACTGCTAAGATCGAGAATCTGAGAAAGGGTGTAGCGCTCCGTACTGCTTGAGGGGAGTGTCAGATCACCACCCACATTAACGGTGAGGTCAACATCCTTGGCCAAATCGTAGTCGTTGTCGACACACGACGCTGAAACAGCGCCCACAAGCAACGCGGCCATAAGAGGGTGCAAACCTCGGTTAAAATACTTCATGTGATATTAATTAATAAAATAAATGATTGATTTACAATATCTTTATAATGCAATCTCCAAAATACACCAAGAAAAATTCCGGCAAACAATTGGACACGGCTTTAATTCAGCCACAAAGATAGTGAAAAGAGACGGAAAATTTAGTATTTTTGTACATTAAATAGGATAATATGAAGATTTTGCATACAAGTGATTGGCACCTGGGGCACACAATAAGCGGGTACGACAGGAGTGATGAACAGGCCGATATGCTCCGACAAATTTCGGACCTTGCAAAAATGCATAAACCCGATGTACTGCTAATAAGCGGAGACGTTTATCACACCGGGCAACCCTCAGCGGCGGTTCAGACATTACTCACTGAAACTCTTTCCAGACTACGACGCGAGTGTCCGGAAATGACCATAGTAAGCATTGCCGGCAATCACGACAGTGCTTCAAAACACGACATTTTCCGCACACCTTGGCGCAGCTTGGGGGTGTACACATTCGGCTGCATTGACCGTGACAACCCGGGCACTCACATTGTTGAAATTGCCGACAAAGGTTTTGTGGTTGCTCTTCCCTACACTCATCCTCGCAACATGCCCGATGATTTCATGGGAAAATTGCAAAAGGCAATTGAAGACAGAAACACCAACAATTTGCCTGTTGTGCTGATGGCACACACTACGGTAAGCGGTTGCGATTTCACGGGACATGATGACGGGACAGAAATAACAGTTGGGGGCATTGACGGAATGGCGTTGAAAGAGCTCGGCGAAGGCTATGACTACGTTGCTCTTGGTCACATCCACGCTCCGCAAACCCTGAAGGGCTCTGCGAATCGGGCACGATACAGCGGCTCGCCTTTGGCTGTGAGTTTTGCCGAAGAATATGCCCACACTGTAACTATTGTAAATATAACTGAAAGGGGAACATTACCCATCATTTCCACAGAGGAAATAACTCCATTGCGGTCTCTGGTAACACTTCCGTCAAATGGATATGCCGATTGGGAAAACGCATGCCGGCTGCTAAAGGAGTTTCCTGACCGCCAAGAGGCGTACCTTCGCCTTAATATCTCAGCTTCAAGTCACATTCCCGCCGATGCCGCTTTGCAGGCAACCATGCTGTGCAAAGATAAGTCGGCCCGGTTTTGCCGCTTGAACATAGAGCGAAACAGCAGTAACGGAAAAGGCTGTGAACGGACAATGACTGTGGATGAACTAAAGGAAACATCCCCTCTTGAACTGGCACACCGATATGCGTCCGATATGGGAATAGTTTTCACTGATGAAATGGAGCAGATGTTGAACAGCGTAATAAACATGATTGAACAATGAAACTTAAAAAACTGACCATTGACAACATAGCTTCTATTGAACATGCCGAAATTGACTTTGAGCAGGAGCCATTGGCCGGGAGTGAAGTGTTTTTGATAACCGGCAAGACCGGAGCCGGCAAATCGACAATTCTCGATGCAATTTGTCTGGCACTGTATGCAACCACCCCCCGAATGGTCAACAACAGAATGCAAGGCGATGCTCCTGACGGTGAACAAAGCCTTACGTTAAGAGATGCCCGACAGCTGATGCGGCGCAACACCGGTTCATGCTATGCCAAGCTCACTTTTACAGGCTCAAATGAAATTGATTATGAGGCCACATGGGCAGTGGCACGTGCATATAACAAACCGGGGAGAAAGCTCCAAAGCAAAACGTGGACACTAAAGTCGGGCGCAACAGGAAAAACGCTTACTAAAGACCGAGAAATAGAAGCTGAAATCAACTTAGCCATAGGACTAGATTTCAAGCAGTTTTGCCGGACCGTGATGCTTGCGCAAGGTGATTTCACAAGATTTTTGAACAGCACTGACAATGAAAAAGCCGAGATTCTGGAAAAAATTACCGGAGCCGATGCCTATTCCCGAATTTCAGCAAAAATATTCGAACTGACATCAAACAAAAAAGCTGAATTAGAGAATGCCGCACAGAAAGTGGAAGGCGTAATCCTATTGAATGATACCGAAATTAATGAACGGAAAGAGCATATCGGGCAAACAGATGCTGCAATAAGACAAACCGCCAGCAATATTGATTTGATAAAAAGCCAACTGCTTTGGCTTGAAAACATCAATGAATTGTCTCGTAAACAGGCCGATGCCGTTAAACAGCTCCGGGAAGCTGAATGTGAACGCAATTCAGTCGGTTTTAAGGAGAAGGAATTGACCGTAACACAGTGGACCTCAACAGCCAATGCCCGCGCCTGTATTGACCAAATTGAAAAGGACACTGCCACTATTCAAATTTTGAAAGTGGACCTTGACAAACTCCAAATCCAATACAGAAACCTAAAAGGAGGCGTCCTGCAAGCCACTCACCGCCATGCAAAACTTATAGAAAAGCTTCAAGAAATAGAGCGCAACCTGAGCATACTTGAACCGGACAAAGAGGTGTTTGCCAACATTGGAACTATAACAGAACTTATCGGGCAAAAAAATAAATGCCATGAAGTGATTAAAAACTCCCGGGCCAAAATTGTGGAATTGGAAGAGATGCTTGTGAAGCTAAAGCCGGAACAGCTTTCAGCCTGCCAAAGATGTGAAAACTTGGCTAATTCCGTGAATTCATTGGAAACAATCATAACGTCAAAAACCGAGAGCCTTAGTAAAGAAGAGGTTGAAAAATTACGCATGCGGCGCGAGCAGCTCACGCAATTAAACGGGAACCTTACACTTGCCTTGGACAGATTGAAATCCCGCGAAAACGCCATAAAAGCCGTTGCTGAAGAACGTCAATGGATTGAGAATGAACAAACGGCTCTTACAAAAATGAAACATACCATTGAGGAGGCCACAAAAGATGTTACACAAAAAGAGGTTGCAATGACTGAAGCAAAAATTGCTTTGGAAAAACAGCGTGACTCCGTTGACAAATTTGCCCGACAGATGCGTTCACGACTTCAACCGGGCGACAGTTGCCCGGTGTGCGGACAAAAAATATCTGCTTCGTTGCCCAGTGATGAGGATTTGAATTTACTTACATGTGTGGCACAAGAGGCCTTCAATATAGCGGAGCAAAATCACAAGAATTCCCTCAGTGTGGAAATGAAACTAACGGCTGAATTTAAAACAAGAACAGTTCAACTGGACAAAGCAAGCAAACGACTGGCCACCGACAAAAGCGTAGAGGAAAGCACAAACGCTTTGGCAGCCTGTTTGAAAAGTTGTGGTTTGGATGAGCGTTCTGAAAATATAGAACAGGAAATCAACCAAAAGAAACATGACAGTGCTGAAGAATTGCGACTGCTATCCACAAAAATTTCCGCAATAGAAGTTCGTGAAAAAGCACTTCGAACAGAAGCTGAGGAATTGGGAAAGATTAGAAAACAACTCCAAAAAGAAACAGAAACCAAATTAGAATTGGAAAAGAGAAGTGCCGAATACAAAAAGGGTATCGAGGCAGCTACGGAGCTGTGCATGCTTAAAACAAAAGAGTCCGCAGAGGCATCAAGCAGAATTGAGAGATTAACATCCAACAGCCGATGGAACTGCATAAAGAATGAGGCGGAAGTTCTCGCAGATATAAAACATGCAGCCGCAAGATACTCTGAACTTAATGAAAATCTTGGTATAATCACCGACCAGGCCACAGAGCTGAGAGCGGAAATTGAATTGGCTGTGGAGCAGATGGAAAACATTGAGAGTGCGATACCTGAATGGAAAACATCGGAATGTCCATCAAACCAGACTGATTACCGTGAGCTGAAGCGCCGGGCAACGCAGCTTGGCATTGAGGTCGGACGCATAAAAGCTATGTCGGACTCGGCTTTATCAGCCCGGAATACCCGCCAATCTGAGTTGAATGAATTTTTGCATACTCATAAAGAAATTACGCTTGAACGGCTCAAGCATCTGGCCAGTCTCAACTCAGAATTAATTAAGTGCATTAACAACGAAATTACCGACGTGAACGGACGTGAACGCGCCGGAAGGGCATTGCAACAAGAATGGACAGGTAAATTAATAAAAGCATTGTCGTCACGCCCATCAATGGAATTGTCGCCCGACAAAGGAACTCTTGAAACAGAACAAGCAGCCAAAGAGAAAGAGTTGACAACCCTGATGGAAACGAAAGCATCCATAACAGCGGAACTCACTGCCGATGCCAAAGCCCGCGACAAAATTAAAGATTTGATTTGCGAACGTGAAAAATGCCGCGACGAATACCTGAAATGGGAAGCTTTGAACATGTTGCTGGGAGAAAAGAATGGAGGCAAATTCCGAAAAATAGCCCAAAGCTACATCTTGGCGTCGCTCATTGACAATGCCAATAAATACATGGCCCAGCTAACTGATCGCTATACGCTCTCCGTTATCCCCGGAACCTTTGTAATAACTTTGGCGGACGCCTATCAGGGATATACCACACGCTCAGCTGCCACTATATCGGGTGGTGAAAGTTTTCTCGTTTCGCTATCGTTGGCATTAGCATTAAGCGATATTGGAAGCCGACTGTCGGTTGACACACTGTTCATTGATGAAGGTTTCGGATCGCTAAGTGGCGAACCGCTGCAAAATGCCATAGCCACCTTACGCACCCTACACTCCACCACCGGGCGCCGTGTGGGGATAATCAGCCACATAACCGAACTCCGGGAGTGCTTGCCGGTTCAGATAAAGGTGGAGCGAGAGGGTAACTTTTCAGCAAGCAAAATTGAAATCTAATTAAGGAAATTTGCTACCTTTGCCCAAGCATGAACAGAATTGACAAAACGATTGGCATCACAGGGGTAATAATGCTCGGAAGCATTGTTGCCACTTATGTTATAGCATCCTTGACATTACTTTTCGGAGGACACATCTCTGCACTTACTGCATTGTTCGGCTTATTTGCCGGGATTGCAATCGGATTTCTGTTCTTCCCTAAAGAGTCATTGAACATCATTGCAGGAGCCGCTTTGCTGTCAGAAATAATTTCAGGCATCTTCGTGTGGATTGGGAGTTCGCTTTTTGATTTCTCATACGACGGAAATTTCTACCATCAACCCACCATAATGGCATTGACCATGGGGTGGAATCCGATTCACGACGCAGCGGCTCCGGTTGAACTGACCGTTTGGTCGCTACATTACGCAAGAGCAATGGAAACCGTTCAAGCTGCAGCAGCAATGCTCTTTGACAATGTTGAAGCGGCCAAATGTGTAAACTTTATGCTCATTGCAGCAACGGGACTAATTTCTTACAGTGCATTACGAAGGTACACTTCAATCTCTCCACGATTTGCAGCCATAACCGCACTGGTTGCCGTTAGCAACCCTGTGGTTATTTGTCAATGCCTGACATTTTACATTGATTACACAAAGTATCTATATTTAATTCTAACCATCATTGCAATCATAGGGATTGCACATGACCGCAAACCATCGCGCGGCATTGCGCTGCTTGCCGGTGTAGTTTGGCTGGCAATAGGAACAAAATTCAACATTTTCTTTGAAGAGGGAGTGGCCATTGCCGCCGCTTTAGCATGGCTAATGTATAAAAAACTGAACCATGCCGCACTCATCACCACCATAACTGGCATAGGCGCACTGGTTACCGGAGTTCTGATACTCGGATGGCACCCGTACATAACGAACTGGATTGGGAATGGCCATCCCCTATATCCACTCATGGGAGAGGGGGCGCTTGAAATCATGGAAGCCCAAACTCCTGCAATATATGAAAATGGCAACCGTTTTGTCAACTTCTTCATATCCCTTGCAACGCCTGAACTTTTTGTCACCGTCGATTCACGCAACGGTGCTTTCGGACCAATTGCTATTTTAATATTTGCAATTGCCTGGTTCTTGCTTTTGAAGCACATAAAGGTGTTTGGCGGTCTGGCCGTTTACATTTCCGTTTGGTGCCTTGCAAGTTGCTTCTTTTTCGAACAATCGTGGTGGGGACGCTATGTTTGCCAATTATGGCTTCCCGTTCCATTGGCAGTAGCGGTTTCGTTTCAGGCGGCTAAACGAATTATTCCAATACTGCTTAGTTCGTTGGTTGTCATCACTGCATTATTGTGCACCTCTTCTGTTTATTATTCCTCTTTAAGGCGGACCCTTTTCCGCAAAGCCGTGTGCAACGCTCTTAAAGATGAGATTGTGGAAGCCCGGAACCTCAACGTCGCATTCCGTCAACAATTGGAACAAGGGGGCATTCAAGTATTTGAGAGCAAATCTCTTAACGCCGCAGACTACGGCATAATGTACTTTTTTGGATTTACAGGTGAAGAAAAACCGATTTTGAAACTTAACGAAGACCAAATTACATCCGTTAGACTGGAATTTTACATAACGCCATTTAATTATTCAGAAGTGACAGAAGGATGGGAATGAGATATAGCGTTATAAAAATATTGAGGCCAAAACAATGGATGAAGAACCTGTTTGTGGGGTTGCCTATGTTTTTCAGCGCCAGACTCACTGATGCACCCACCTGGTATGCCACACTGATAGCTTTTGTGGCTTTTTGCCTTGTGAGCAGCGCCGTCTACTGCATTAACGATGTTGTAGATGTGAAATATGACCGGATGCATCCCATCAAAAAGAACAGGCCGGTAGCTTCGGGCGCCATCAAACGCTCCACAGCCATAAGTATGGCATGCACATTAGCCATTCTTGGGTTGGGATTACCATCCGTACTCTTGGGAGTGAATGGTGTTTACACCGCGTGCGTCTGCGGGACTTACCTTATTATAAACCTTGCATATTCTCTATGGCTCAAGCGTGTAGCCATTCTTGATGTAGCGCTGATTGCTTTGGGATTCGTGCTTAGGGTGGCTGCCGGGGCATTAGCTTGCGACATCTGGATTTCTCCATGGATTGTGTGTCTTACATTTTTGCTCACGCTCATGCTTGCCCTTGCCAAACGCCGAAGCGAAGTGGCGCTTTGTGTTGAAACCGGAGTTGAAAGCCGGGGAAACATTTCGGACTACTCGCTGAAATTTCTTGATCCGGCGCTCGCAATGCTTGCAGCAATAACAACTGTGTCTTACATTATTTACACTGTAACGCCTGAAGTTCAACAACGCTTCAGCAGTGAATATGTTTATATAACAGCCCTATTTGTAATTTTAGGGCTTCTGCGCTATCTGCAATTGACATTACAAACCAAGCAGGCTTCCGACCCCACTAAGCTCATGCTTTCCGACCATTTCATTCAAGGCTGCTTGCTTGCATGGGGTGCTACATTTCTTTTCATCATCTACCTTTAGAAACTGTTTGTTATGGCAATAAAACCTGTTGTAGCTCTATTTGATTTCGATGGCACCCTTATCAATAGGGATTCATTTGTGGAGTTTGCGAAATTCTCGCTAAGTCCATGGAGATTAGGAGTGGGAATAATGCGTTCCCTTCCATGGCTGATTTCCTGGAAAATTGGGAAAACGAGTTCGCATAAAGCCAAGGAACGCCTGTTCAGAAATTTATATAGAGGAGCTCGCGGACGTTGGTTTGAAACCAAATGCCGGTTGTTTGCCGACAAACTTGACACAATGGTGTGTCAAGCCACAATGGATGCTTTAAAGCAGTGTAAAAAGAATGAGTTCGATATAGCCATAATTTCAGCAAGCATAGGGACATGGATAAGGCCGTGGGCCGAACGTCACGGAATTTATTGTGTCATTGCCACGGAGGCGGAAATTGAAAACGGGCGTTTGACAGGTAATTTTGCAACCCCCAATTGCCGTGGAGAAGAAAAGCTCCGGCGATTTAAAGAATTTGAAAACCGTCAGCGGCGTGGATACGACCTCTATGTTTGGGGTGATTCCGATGGTGACAAACCTCTTATGGAATATGCCGACAAATCATATCTTGTAAATTCAAAAAACAACACAATAACTGAACTATGAAAAAAATATTTTTCTTTTTTGCGTTAATGGCATCGCTTTTTGCCAATGCCACCACAGAGCGCATAGTTGAATCGAAGTACATTACATCGCCTGCGCAAATCACAATTGCAGTTCCCGATGGTTACGACGAAGCCATCACGGAGTCCTTTCCGGTGGTTTATCTGCTCAATGGGCACGGCGGAAATCACAAATCGTGGGCTTCGATTGTGAATCTTGACAGTCTTGCCACGGTCAACAATGTCATCATAGTGTGCCCCGACGGCCGCAACTCATGGTATTGGGATTCGCCAATTGACTCCACCATGCAAATGGAAAGTTACATTGTGAAAGAACTTGTTCCGTGGGTAGACCGCAACTACCGCACCCGTCCAAACGCCGCCGGACGAGCCATAACAGGGCTCAGCATGGGCGGCCACGGCGGTCTTTGGCTCGGCATACGTCATCCGGAATTGTTTGCCAACATCGGCTCCACTTCGGGCGGTGTCGACATCCGTCCTTTCCCGAAGAAATGGAACATGGCCGACCGTCTGGGAGACTACGCTTCAAACCCCAAACGATGGGACAACCATACCGTGGCAACACTTGTTGACAGTATAAAGCCCGGCTACTATAACATTATATTCGATTGCGGCACTGAGGATTTTTTCTATAAAGTGAATTGCAATCTTGACAAAGCTTTGACGAAAAAAGGAATCAAGCACACTTACCTCACCGGTCCGGGAGCACACAATCCTGCCTACTGGCGCAAATCAATACAGCCCCAGCTCCGCTTTTTCAGCGACAAATTTTACCCTAAAAAGAAATGAGCTAAAACCAAAATCCAGTCCCATTATTGGGGAAGACTCTCATTCTAAATCATATAAGGTGCGTAAGGTTTTCCTTGCGCATTTTTCTTCCCCGGATACGGCTCACCATTGTTCGCCAGGGACGGAACCAGGCAAGCCAGGGCACGGTCCAGAAAAGAGGCCGGTCGGCCAAGGCAACGGCTGTCCTGCGCCATTGGGTCATTGCTATGAAGCAATAAGTAACTGAAAGAACAAAAGCTGCAGCCGCGGGAATAAGGCTCGGCAAAGCCACAATGGATGAAGCCACAGCGCAGAGCATCCACAGCCACCACAACAATGAAGATAACGATTGCGTTAAATATGGCTTGGAAGGAAGCATTGAAGCAGTAAAATCGCGTCTGATTCGCTCAACACGAGCCATTTGGTCCGGTTTTGATTCTATAATCACCACACGCGAATCATCGCTAAGTTCCACAGCCGTATTCCGCCCCGTCGCAATTTCATGGAGAAACACATCGTCATCGCCATAACGAAGATGAAGTGTGTTGGAAAATCCCTTGTGGTCAAAAAACAGCTGGCGGGTATAGGCCATGTTACAGGAAGTCCCTCTTATTGGCTTATGGCAAATGGCGGCCGACAGCCAACGAACTGATTCCAGAGTCCGATCCCAACTGTAACGGCGGGAGAGCGAAGGGCAATCTTCGGCCGCACGTAACTCGGCGTAGCCCAATACAACTTCCGCTCCGGTAATAAAATGACGCGTCAGACTTCTCAACCACACGGGCGACGTGATGCGGCAATTGCCATCGGTCAACACCACAACTCCGTATCGGGCTGCTTTTATGCCAAGTGTTATGCTCAATTTGCGCCTTGACAATGAACGGGAGCGCTCCGGAGCGAACGTCATGTAGAGGTTCTGATAATATAGTTCAAGTTCTGAGACTATATCCTCGGTATCATCATCGGTCTCATCATTAACCACAATAACCTCCATGGGAGCCGGATAGTCCTGCTGAAGAATTTGAGGAAGAAGAGTGCGAAGATTATTCGCGGCGCCCTGGGCATAGACAATCACCGATGCCGAAGGATAGCCCTCCGTGGGAAGTGGTGCAGAATTATCGGAGGTGACCTGCCGGCGCACGCGCCATAATTTTGGCCATATAAGACATGCTGAAAGGGCCATGAACAACACCATGGCACCCAACAAGCACCACGCCGCCACCGGCACATTTATGGAATATAGACTTGCGTCAATCATAGGCAAAATAAAAAAACAGCTGATAAACAGAGCCATTACTCTTAACGCTGCGGCTCACGTTCAGTTCAGCGGCAAAGGTACGAAATTCCAATGACAAATTCCCCTACACCTTCACGCAATATTTATCAACACATTTACGTTTTCATTTGAAGAGCATAAATCCACATTTCGTTTGTAGCAATGGAGAAAGCCGCAACACCGGGCAGAGGAAAAAAATTCATGAAGGACCTTGGCATTTATGCCATAGGTAGCCTTGGCTCCAAGCTAATCACATTTCTGCTCCTCCCTCTTTACACATTCTTTATTACCGACCCGGCTGATTTCGGATATTACGACATCTGCCTCACAATTGTGTTCGCACTTGAACCGCTGTTAGGTTGCCAGCTGTCCGATGGTGGTTTCAGATTCCTGATTGAAACTGACCGGATTGAACGCCAACGCACAATTATAACCTACGTTGTAAAGACTCTGCTGCGGAACTCACTGATTCTTATCGGTATTGGCATTTGCGTTGGATTGGTGGAGGATGTCAAATACCTCTGCTTCATTGTGGCTTACAGCATTGTGTTCACCACTTACGATTATTCCAACCAACTCACCCGCGGGCTGGGGCAATTGAAAACCTACATGTCAGTGAACATATTCACGGCATTTGCAGTTGCTTGTTTTTCGGTGCTCACTGTCGCTGTGCTTGGATGGGGTGTTCCCGGGTTGTTCATTGCCAACATTGGCGCACGCATCTGCAGCCTGATTATTCTGCAAATCCGGATAGGATTATTTTCCAAATACATAACATTCCGCCGGCTTGACAAAACATACGTACGGGAACTGCTTCACTATTCGCTTCCGTTGGTTCCCATGATGATGCTGTGGTATGTTCTCAATTCCAACAATGTTTTCTTCATCAAGCATTTTTTAGGGCTACGGGAGAATGGCATTTTCGCTGTACTAAGCAAGTTCGCCGGAATAATTTTCACTCTGACAAGTGTATTTTATCAAACTTGGCAACAAAACGCTTTTGAGCAATACAACACTCCGGACAGAAACAGATTCTTCACAACCATTCTCAATAATTACATATTACTCCTTACCTTCATAGCTTCAATATTTCCATACGCGCTCCGATTGGTATATCCCTGGATTGTGGGGCAGGAATATCAGGAAAGCTCCAACTATCTGTCAATTATAACGCTTTTCACCGTAGGCTTCTCAATATCTGCTTTTTTGGAAGTCCTTTACCAATGTGCCAAACAAACCAAACGCATAATGATTTCAGTGTCAATTGGCATTCCCACAAACATTCTATTAAATTATCTACTGGTTATTCGGTGGGGAATCTATGGGATTGTAATATCCAATGTGATAACCTACGTGGTGATGATAATTTACCGAGCCATTGACACACGTAAATATGCCAAACTCTCAGTGCATCGTAACAGTGTGATAGCCATCGCGATAATGTTTGGATCAGGCATACCGTATTATTATTGGCAACAACCGCTTGCCGATATTATTCTATCCATTTTAATAATTGCTGTTTTTTTACTACTTTTGCCAAAAGATGTTGCGACATCCCTGAAATCCCGCTTGAAACTGAACTGAAAGGGAAATGGGACTTCGCACTACAACAGATCGCCACAAAATCGTCACATAAAGCAATATGTTTAAATCAAATACGTTTCCCATCCTGCTTTTAATCGCATGCATTTTCTGTTCTTGCAGCACAACTAAAAAAGATCTTGCATTTTTTCAGGACCTCGCCGACTCTAACTCAGGCACTCTGCCAACAATTCCATACACCAACACCGTAGAACCCGAATCGGAACTGGTTATCACGGTTAATGCAGACAACCCGGAAGTGGTGGCCGACTTTAATCTGCCTTATTTGAATCCCACCACTCCTCGCTCACTGAGCAGCAATCCTCAGCCCCGCCAGCAAACCTATATGGTGGATAAGGATGGTTATATTGATTTCCCAAAACTCGGTAAAATTCATGTTGCCGGCATGACAACCTATCAAATCAAGGATTATCTTACGAAACGCATTTCGGAATATGTGAAGAATCCCATTGTCAACGTTACGTTAAACAGCTACCGTATTGTTGTTATGGGCGAAGTAAACAATCCTAACACATTCTTCGTCTCCAATGACCGTTTCAGTGTGCTTGACGCACTTGCGGAAGCAGGCGGCTTGAGCGATTATGCTCTTCGCGACAACATATTGGTACTCCGACGCAATGACAAAAACCAAATAGAATATACTCGCCTGAATCTTCACAACTCAAACATAACCCAAAGTCCCTGTTTCTGGCTGAAGAACAATGATGTTGTGCTTGTTTCACCAAACCAGATTAAGGAAGAGAACTCAAAATATAACACAAACAACGCCTATAAGTTATCCGTCATATCCACAATTGTGGGTATGAGTTCGGCAATTATCTCCCTTATCATAGCATTAGCCGTAAAGTAATTGGATGATACGTATTGACCGAGTTTGCGTATGGCTATTAATTGGTTGCCTTGCTTTTCTAACGCCCAGTTTTATAGTCTTCGGATTCGCTGATGAAATATTCAGCGCTTTATTCGGTATCATAGCGTTTTTTGACTGTATTGTCAATCATAATTGGAAAAAGTATAAATTATTGTGGATTATGATGGCTGTTTTGACACTATATGCCGTTTACTCCACAACTCTTGGATTCAACACAATTTCAAGCATTATCATAGATTGGGTAATCTGCCTGAAACCATACATACCGTTTATGGTATTATATGCTGTTGCACCAACACTTACTGAAACCGACAAAAAGACACTGCGAGTTATTTCAATCATAAATCTTGCATTCTCAAGTGCAGTGCTATGTGGAGGCACCACAGTGCTAAAGGCCGTACTGTCGCAGCCATACGTACCGGGAGTAATTATTTATATATCGGCATGCGTTTACTTGTATGCCTCCATTGACTCGTATGACAAGATACCATACCGTAACCTTATTATCACCATTGTGTTTCTCTCTTTTGGCTTGCTGTGCACAAGATCAAAATTCTATGCCGAATATATTGTAACCTTGTTTTTCCTCTTTATTTATAAACCGGGAATTACAAAGCACATCACACTTGGACATGTTACTGTTATAGCAGGACTATGTGTAACCGTCTTGCTTGCCACATGGCAGAAAATATCCTATTATTTTTTAATGGGTAACAACACCACTTTTGATGCTGAAACTTTGCAATCGTTTGCCCGACCGGTCCTTTATGCCACATCGGGTTTAATACTCTGGGATTTTTTTCCTTTTGGTAGTGGTCTTGCATCTTTTGCAACTTTTGCATCGCAAGTCAATTACTCAAACTTGTACTATGAATATGGTCTTGATAAGATTCATGGGTTGTCGCCACAAATGAATGATTTTATATGTGATGCATATTATCCTTCGTTAGCCGAATTTGGAATTGTGGGAGTAATCCTGTTCATTTGGCTGTGGTCGTACATTTATGGTATTATTAAAAAACTATTGCGGGCGCGAATGCCTGAAAAAAGCATGGACTACGTCATTGGCTCGCTTTTAATATTGTTCATACTTATTGAATGTACCAGCGGAACAACCATCACCCAATCGCCAGGTGTTATTGCCGCCGCCCTATTAGGACTCATCTGCGGAAAAGCAGAAAAAATAAGCACTTCAGAGCCTGCAAAAAGCTCCAGTTTGAAAAATAATAAGTTAATTTGCAAAAAAATATAATCCAACTGCAATGGAACAAAAAAATAATGTTATAGATATTCGCCGTTTCATACGGGCATCTAAAAAGATTTGGTGGCTGTTTTTGGCTTCAGCAATTATATGTGTTGGCGCAGCCGGATGGTATGTTTCCAGATCGTTACAGAAATTCCCCATCACAGGCGAGATGCTCATTGGCGAAGAGTCCATGATTGACGGCGGAGCCAGTGCACTTGCGGCAGCCAAGGCAGGTGGCGGAATGGGACAAATGCTGAAAACATTTTCCATTGGAGGACTTGGAGGTTCAGCTGTGGATAATGAGTTGCTGGTTCTTGGCAGCCACGATGTTATGCTGCGCACCGTAAGAGCGCTTGACCTCAACCGCTCTTATCTCGGCAAAACAGAAGATGGCACGAAAGCATTGCTATGGCGTAACAGCCCTGTGGTTGTAGCCGCATCATCCGAATATTTCGATACCCTTGCCACAGGATTTAATCTGAAAATAAAATTGCTGCCCGGAGGCAAAGCCGACATTGTAGCAACTAAAGGTCTCCTGCGAAAAGTTATTGCTGAGGCCAAGGATGTTAAATTACCGACTCTGTTCTCTACTCCTTTGGGCAAAGTAGAAGTGCTTCGTGGGGAATCATTTGACTCATCGCCCTACAGAACAATAACCGTGAACGTCAACGGTAACAATCCGGCCGCCGTGAAACTCGCAAAGGATTTGGACATTGCAATAAAAACCAAACTGAGCGATGTGATTTATGTTGACCTTGAATGTGCCAACAAAGATCTTGGCAAAGCCATTGTTAACGGCGTAATGGCCGAATATAATGCAAAACGTCTTGACCGTGTGCATGAAACAGCCGTAAATTCAATAAAATATTATGACGGCCGCATTGCTGAAACACTTAAGCAATTGGAACAGTCCGAGAAAAAAATGGCTGACTACAAACGCGACAAGCAGTTTTCCGGCACCGAGTCAGAAGCAAAAGTGCTTACCGAAATGGGAGCTGAGACAAAAGCCATTGTGTTGGCGGCTCAGAACAGCATAAATTACTATGAAACCGTGGTGAAGACTCTACGCAACGGACTTAACTCCGACGCTTTGATACCGCAAATGGCAGCAATGGGCGACACATCGCTTATTGCAAAATACAACAAATTGATTCTTGAACGCCGTGAGTTACGCCAATCGGCCACAGAAGATAACCCTGTGCTTGTCCAGCTCAACCAACGAATTTCCTCCATGGCCGGATTGATTGAATCAAATGCCGATATGCTAATGGCTCAAGCCAAATCTAAACTTGATGCCCAAATGGGCCTCTCCGGCTTGATCAGCAATCGATTGGGACAATATCCTAACATTGAATTGGATTATGTTCCAATTTACCGCGACACCCAGTTCCTTAACTCCCTTTACATTTATCTGGTTCAGGCTCGTGAAAATGCTGTGTTGAAGCTATACGCTGACACCGATTTGGGCTATGTGTTTGAACCTGCCTACGTTTCCAAGCCGGGATTGCCCATTAAGAATATACTCCTTGTGGTGGGGGCATTTCTATTTGCTTTGATTGGTTCAAGCATAATCGCCTTGATTGTTATGCGATTCTCACAACGTGTTCAGCAACCCATGGATTTGGCCTTTATGGGCATTGACGCACACGCTTTTAATTATGATGACTCAAACCAAAACATGGCCAGGATGCGCACAATGCTGATGTCAGAACCTGACAGACGAGTAATATATCTTGCAGACTTTGCAAACAACAGCAGCGTCAAAGAAAATCTGTTAAAATCATTTACAGAAGCCGGTCTGGAACCCTCTGTTATCAGCGCCGACACCGACAGCTATCTACTTTCACCTGAAATCAATGCTGATATTGACAAATTGCTTGCAACCACGCAATACGTCTTTGTCAACACTCCCAATGCCGAAAACATTTTCATGCTTGAGAACGCCATTAGCAGTCGCGAAGCCTCATTACTCATCATTGTTCCTGATAGCATGAAGCGCAAGCAACTTAAAAAGCTGCTTAAAGGCCAACAAGCCGACAAGGTTTACACACTGATTGTGAAATAAATAGCTCTGTAATACGAACTACAAACTCTAAGAGCCTGGCCCCATGATGGGTCAGACTTTTTACCTTCCTAAAATTCGTTGGCTAAGATGTGCGGCTTGAAACAGCATGCGGTAAGCTAATGGGATGTGACGCAACTGCATTATCCGGGAGTTTACTTGTGGAAATGTTTCATGCCATTTCCTTAAATCCCTGTGAGGAGCTCTTGCATATTTTATTTTTGCGCAGAACATCAAATGGTCAAGAAACTCATTATACTTGTCGGAGTAGCCTTGTTCATTGAACCAGTCAACAAGTTTTACGGCAATAGCAATATGATCTGACAGAAGTTTCTCTTTTGAACTCCGAGCCAATGTAACGACACCCGGCCTTTCAAAATAATTATAAACCGGTGTGGAGATTTGAGCAATTTTTCTAACCTGAGTCATTAATTTGGCCACTATAGCCAGGTCGGCCCAACGGTCCAAACCGGGGAAAGGCTTGGCCGACTCATCCAACACATATGTTTTAATTAGCTTGTTCCACAGAGCAAAATGAGCTGTATCAATTGGCATATCGTTGAGAGAACGAATGTCGGCTTTAGGCGTAACGAGTTTAGTCTTATCCCCAACATGTTGAACGTATGGAGCGAATACAATGTCAGCGTTGGTTTTAGTTGCCTCTTGAGCGAGCGCCGAGAGTGCGCCGGGACGCATGGTGTCGTCAGCATCGCAGCACATCACATAAACAGCAGGACCTCCACGAAAGCCATCTATCAGAGCACAAGCGTAACCCTCGCGCATGGGTTTGTGATACACATAAGCATTTGAATGGTTTTTCAATCTCTCATCAATAATGCTTCCGGTGCTGTCCGTTGAACAATCATTGATAACAATCAGAATAAAATCTTTGAAATCTTGTCCAAGAACCGAATCGATTGCTGCCCCGACTGTTTTTTCAGCATTGTAAGCAGGCATAATCACAGCGATATAGGGTTGCGCGGGCATCATGAATGTAGCGAAGGATCTGAAGGCACCAGATGGAACCTTCGGTTAATGAAACGGAAATCAATAACAGACAGCGCGTAAAGTCGCAATATCAATTGCTCGGCTACGTTGTTTGACACCTTGCATAGTGCAGGAACCTTATCGGGATCAATGAAGCCACTGGAATTGAGCATTGTCAATAAACTCTGCTCCGCCTCCGAGAGTGAAATAATGTTTGGCTGTGATTTTAATTTATGCTTCCAAGCCTTCACCATAAGAGGGTGAGCCAAAATATTTTCATCGGCCACTCTGTAGAACGCCTTTAAACTGCCGTCGGCTTCGGAAACAGAGACCGGCCGACGGGCCGAAGCGTCCACTTCGGCAATAATGACCATGGCCCCCTCCTCGGCCTTGTATGCAGAGAATTTAGGACTTTGCGCAGGCTTGCAATATAATTGAGCCGCCTGCTCCACAACATAAATGTCCTCTTCGTTCCGCACTCCGGCAATTGAGCCATTATCCTTGACTCCAATAAGTAAACGTCCGCCGGAATTGTTGGCAAATGCGGAAATGGAACGCGCAATCTTCCTGGCATCAGAAATTTGAAACTTAAAATCCTGATGTTCGTTTTCACCCTCAGCAATGAGTTTATGAAGGTAATATTTACCGCGTGAGGCGCGAATATCTTTCACTTGGGATAATTTAAGTTCTCTGCATCCGGATGTTGCAGCACTTCTTCAAGAAAAGTCGCAGCGGCTTTACGTGCTCCGTCAAGATCCATATAGGAATAATTTCCGCAATCGCGGGGTGTTGCACCGGGAATGTCGCCGGTGAAAGTTGCAACATAGCTGAACATCTCCCTGAGCAATGGAAGTATTTGAGTGGACGTAAGTTCACCCTGCAAAATAAGATAATTTCCTGTCAGGCACCCCATAGGCCCCCAATATACCACCTTTGGCGCCCACTCGGCGTGATTGCGAAGAAAAGTGGCGGCAAGATGCTCCATGGCATGCAGCGAAGCTCCATCGAGAGGTTGCTGGCGATTAGGCTCTGTTAAACGCACATCAAAAGTAGTGAGGACATCGCCGCTTGGCGTTACATCCCTGCGCGACACATACACGCCTCGCTTTAAACGCAGATGGTCAATGGTGAAACTTGGAATCTTTTCCATTTCAGATTTTGGGTTCGTCAAGTTCGCTTATCTGTTCAATTACCAACCGCAACGCATCGAATGTGTGATGCGGAGCCTCTTCCCAGAAATTAGTGTATTGAGCAATGTTATCATCGGCACCGGGGGTGTCGGAAATAACCCTTATGCAAGCAAAAGGCACATCACGCAAATAACATACCTGAGCTATGGCAGCCGACTCCATGTCGACGGCATCCACATCAGGATACAGCGTTTTTATGCGGTTTATCACTTCGGAATCTGAAACGAAAATATCGCCGGAACAAACAAGTCCGTGCTTAATGTTGTCACTTTCATGCAAGCAAGGAAGCGAATTCACAGCATCGGAAGTGTGGAAATAACGGGGACAGCCTGAAGCATCGCCCCATTGTGTCCCGGGGCCGCACCAAACGTCATGATAAGCCACGCGGGTACCAACTACAATGTCAAGCACTCCTGCATTTCCTCCTGTTCCGCCGGCAACTCCGCTGTTAATAATTAAATCGGGCGAGAAATTATCAATAAGAGTAGCAGTGCCAAGAGCGGCATTGACCTTTCCAATGCCACATTGCATTGCAATTATGGAAGTGTCACCAAGAATTCCTGTGTGAAATGTGTACCCATGAATGGTGCTTTGTGTGCAACCTTCAAGCAAAGGTAAAAGGAGCTGCAACTCCTTATCCATGGCCACTATAACGCCTATTTTCATTATGTTTCGATATTTTTTGTGGTTTCTATTGCAAAAATAACAAAACTCATCCAAATTGAAAAATCATTTTTCTCACAACGCTTGTCTTCACCAAGAATTGGCAAGTTGGGGCAAAGCAACTTAATGGTAATACACTTGAAACGAACGAGTCGGCCCAATGAAAATATTAAGCCGGCGCATCCCAATAGGAATCGCCGGCTTTAATTCTTGTTCAGATAGGTTGTGAGGATAATCAGCCCTCTGTTTCGGGCTTGGAGTTTTCCTCCGCTTGGATGTTACGGTTCTTGGCTTTACGCTTGTTTTTTGTAGCCGAGGAGTCTATGTCCTTCTCCTCTTTGAGGTCAATAACGTTATGATTCTTGTCAATTACGCGATATTCCAGATAGGCAAGTGACTGGTCGGGGAGTATTTTGAACTTACGGCCTAATTCCAAACGCCATTTGCGATAAACTGACAGAAGACCTTTTTTTATGTATGCATCCACAAAAGGGTGGACATACATTATAAAGTCGTTTACCTGAAGGTCATCAATAAGGTAATGAAGTTTCTCCTTGAGGGTATCGGTAAAGAGCAACGACGGACGCACTTTGCCTTTGCCATAACACGAAGGGCAAGTTTCGGCCGTTTCAATGTCAAGTGCGGGACGGACTCTTTGGCGGGTGATCTGCATCAAACCGAATTTAGACAACGGCAGGATGTTATGGCGGGCGCGGTCACTGGCCATAATTTCACGCATGTGGTCATAAAGCGCCTGGCGGTGCTCAGCCTTGGCCATGTCAATAAAGTCAATGACAATGATGCCGCCCATGTCGCGCAGTCGCAATTGACGAGCAATTTCATCGGCAGCTCTGAGATTCACTTCAAGTGCATTACTTTCCTGATCGGCCGATGCCTTGGTGCGATTGCCTGAGTTCACATCAATAACATGGAGCGCCTCTGTGTGCTCTATGATTATGTAAGCGCCTGACTTGAATGAAACGGTTTTACCGAACGAAGTCTTGATTTGGCGGGTAATACCGAAATGGTCAAAGATGGGTTGCTCACCGGTATAAAGTTTTACAATGTCAACTTTCTCGGGAGCTATCAGGCTAACATAGTTGCGAATCTGCTCATACGTATCGCGGTCGTTGACATGGATACTCTCGAAATTAGGCGAGAAAACATCGCGTAGAACTCCAACCGCGCGGCCTTCTTCTTCAAATATGAGTGCCGGAGCAGTTGCAGTGCGGGCTTTAGCCACAGCTTCTTCCCAATACCGAACCAGAGTTTTCATTTCATGAATGAGTTCGGCCACACGTTTGCCCTCGGCCGATGTGCGGATAATCACACCGAAGTTCTTTGGGAGAATGCTTTTTATAAGCTGCCGGAGCCTTACTTTCTCTTCGGGACTTTTAATTTTCTGGGAAATTGAAACTTTGTCCGAAAATGGCATCAACACCATGTAGCGTCCGGTCAGCGAGATTTCAGTGGTAAGCCTCGGACCTTTGGATGAAATGGGTTCTTTGACAATTTGCACCATCAGTTGCTGACCCTGAATAAGGCGATCAGTAATAGTGCCGTGTTTGTCAATGTCAGGCAGCAAGGTCATCTTTGACACTTGCGGAATGTTGCGCCGATTGGTGTCAAGCGCCTGGGCGAGAAACTCGGAGTAGGATGAGAACTGCGAGCCAAGATCCAAGTAATGGAGGAAAGCGTCCTTGTCATAGCCCACGTTGACAAAAGCGGCATTCAATCCCGGCATCAGTTTCTTCACTTTAGCCAGATAGATGTCGCCGACAGCATAGGCAAGATTACGTGACTCCTTCTGGAGTGAAACGAGCCTGGAATCTTCCAACAGGGCTATTGAAATTTCCTTGCTCTGCACGTCAACAATAAGTTCGCTTTGCATTGGCTTGGTTAAGGATGGTGAGTTATTCAATGATGATAAGCAGGTTAACACACATTCACCAATGTTTGTGCCTGCTAATACAAAGAACAAACTTTTGCAAGCTTCCGGTGCTGATGTTGCCGGTGCCGCATCAAGTTTGTTCAGTGTATGGCGATTAGCAAAATCGGCCTTGAGTGGAAGTTGTCCACAAGAAATTATTTCTTCTTATGACGATTCTTTCTCAGACGTTTTTTGCGCTTGTGCGTGGCCATCTTGTGGCCTTTTCTTTTCTTTCCGCTTGGCATTTTGTGAGATTGTTAAGTGTTTGTTATTTATAGTGAAGTTTGTGCAATATTCAACTGCAACGTGCGAAATTCAATTCAGATTGCTCCCGGACGGGAAACAAAAGCTGAATTATTTCACATCTTCCATGAACACTTTTGCGGGCTTGAAAGCGGGGATTTTGTGTTCGGGGATGATGATAGTGGTGTTCTTGGAAATATTGCGGGCAGTTTTTTCTGAACGAACTTTGATGATGAAGCTACCAAATCCGCGGAGATAAACGTTTTCACCTTTTGAAAGAGAATCCTTCACTACTTCCATGAATTTTTCGACAGTTGCCAATACAGCAGCTTTTTCAATGCCTGTGCTTTTGGCGATTTCGTTAACGATGTCAGCTTTAGTCATTGTTGTATAATGTTATATTTTGATTAGAATAGGTTGACTTTTTGATTATCACGCTTTTAAAGCTGAAATATTACTATTTTGCTTTTTGCAAGTGCAAATATCGTATTTTTTTTTCAATTAGACACAAAAACAGAGTAAAAATATTTCATAATTGACACTTTAACACACGTTTGGGGCGTTCATCACTCCCAAACAAGCATTGCGGGTATATCATTAAGTGTGTCCACAGCGCGTTTACAACCGGGGGCTTCGGGCGTTCCGGGATGCCTCAAAAACCGGATTGCGCCCCATCCGGCTCCTAAAGCTCCGGCAATATCAGACTCGGGATTATCGCCAATCATAAGATGTGCTTCGGGGGTAGAAATGCCCGACCGCCGCTCAGCATAGCGGAATATTTCAGGAGCGGGCTTATTCACCCCAATATCATCCGAGAGCACCACTATGTCAAACCAGGGCTCAAGTCCGCAGTTTCGTATTTTGCGAAATTGAACATCCTTAAATCCGTTACTCAGACACCCGACTTTCACCCCATGTTCCTTGAAAAATTTCAAAAGCTCCATACTTCCGGGAATCAGCGCTCGCTCCATTGCAAGGTAATCGAGATAAAGCGTGTCGAAACGCTCGGCCAATATGCGCGCACGGGGCAACGGGACTCCGCCGGCGGTAAGCGGCCTAATGAATCGTTCCATCCTCAAATAGGACCGGGAGATTTCTCCGGCCCCATACTGAGCCCACAGTTTATGATTATGATACTCATAAATATCGATCCAACCGTTTGCCGTGGCAAACACGGAATGCACATCCGGCTCCTCTTCCCACAATCTGTGAAGAGCTCGCCGGCTGTTGGTTTCAAAATCTATAATGGTGTCGTCGAGGTCAATCCACACCATTTTAATATCGCGACCTTCAAATTTCATTTATCTTCCACCATTTATAAGATGAATTATTATCTTCCATTTCACCTTCAACCTGCCTGAGCCTTCGGACAATGCGTATGGTAACCGGAAGAATAAGAATTTCGTAACAAGTTTTCAAAAGTGTTTGGGTAAGGATGAGCGTAACCACCGTGGAGAAAGGAAGCACTCCGGCAAATGCGAGAGGGAAAAATATGGCTGAGTCAGTGCCTTCGCCAAGCACTGTTGAAACTATGGCTCTAAAAGAAAATCCTTTATTGCCTCCTGAAGAAAGCTTCATGCGACTCATCACATAGGCATTGACCATTGAACCGCAAATAAAAGCAGTGAAACTGGCCATAAGTATGCGTGGAACGGCGCCGAACACCAATTCCATGGCTTGCTGTCCGTGCCATGAAGCATCGCCGGGAAGCCAAAGGCCTATCTGGAAAAGGACTGTTACAAGCAAGTTCATGGCAAAACCGAGCCATATAACAAATCTTGCTCGTGAAAACCCATAGATTTCCACAATACAATCGTTGAGAATGTAGGAGATGGGGAATACAATCACGCCTGCGGTTATGGTCAGAGGCCCAAGATCAACGGTTTTTATTTCCATCAGATTCGCCACTATCAGACATACACAGAACAACACTGCAAGCAGAAGGAATGTAGGCGAAAACTGCGCCGACGGGGCGGATTGTAAGTCAGATTGTTGTTTCATTGTTCTTGTTTTTTACGAGGTAGCAAGCACTCGGGGGGGTTGTTATAATTAATTTTTCAGGAGGGAACGGTAAATTTTAACAGTGCGGTGGGCAATGTGATCCCAATTATAACGGTCAAGCGGATAGGAGTGTCGAGCCGGTCCGCTCAAGGCTGCTTCAATGGCCCGGGCCAGAGATGGAGCATCACCGGGAGGAGCATAGTGCGAGTTTGGCAATTCAATGATGTGCGCTGCCGGAATATCGGAAGCCGCTATCGGGAGTCCGAAGCTCATGGCCTCGAGGAGCACCATTGGGAACCCTTCGGCAAGCGACGGGAGCACATATGCCGCAGCGTTGGCATAGAGTTGGGTAAGGTCAGTGCCCGATGTATAGCCGGTAAACACAACTTTACCCTTACGGTCAAGTTCCTTGAGTTTGGAAATGGCATTCGGATTGTGGTCGGAGCTTCCGGCAATAACCAATTGCTTGACCGAATCAAGCTCCTGCACGGCTTCTATAAGATAACTGAATCCTTTTTCGGGCGTAATCCGGCCAACTGAAAGAATGTAACCACCCGGCTCAACACCATGATGTGTGAGAAAATCAATCGACTTAGTCGGTTCTAGGCGATTTATTCCGTTAGGCACCACCGATGAACGTTGCTGAACCCGTTCGGAATATTTAGCCTGCTGAAACGGACTTACAAAAATGGTATGGGAAGCAAAACCGAGCGAAAGCTTTTCACTTAGCCGCAAAATGGCTTTTGACACGGTCCCCCACTTGTCATGCTCATAATTGGGACTATGGTAAGTGAGGACTACAGGATAACCCATAAGACGAAGCAACGGAATGAACATTCCGGGGCCAATATTGTGAACATTCACAGCATCTACCCGATTGAACAGCAAATGCATCACGCAAAGGAATGTGTGGACCAATGCCTCCACACCTTTAAGACGTGTAGAGGGTAAGTCAACAAATTCAACACCGGGATACTTTTTGTGTGAATGGGCGGTAAGATACGGTTTGCGACGATACACCCGAAAGTTAAAATCGGAAGCCATGAGAGGCACCAGTTGCATACAATGACTCTCGACGCCTCCCTGCACATCAGGAAAGCCCCGGAAGCCAATCACAGCTATCGTTTTACGCCTTCTTTTGCCCAACTGTCAATCCCAACAGATGTCTTTGCCGCGATAAATACGCCATTTGTTCTTCAGAATCCATTTAATTGGAATCCAGGGACGGCGCTTCATATCGTGACGCTCGGTTACAATAAATGCACAGTTGCGGTTGCAGTTTTTAACCTTTTCCAAAGCTTCACGGGCTTTGTCAGAGTTCATTATTTCCTCAAATGATTGCTCTTTGATGTTGCCCATGACCCACTCGTCACCGGAACCGTTGCAAGGCGATACATTCCCCCATGGGTCAATGAAAAAGAAGTCAGTGAGCGCACCGCATGCCGGACGATAGCCGCTTTCGTCGCCACGCAAACGCCGATGAATGGAGCGGTTAAAGAAAGCTCGGCCATAATCCTTAAGTTTCTTTTTCAGGCCACGGCGTTTTGATGTAAGCAGCGCCTTGACAAAAAGTTCGTGCTGGGCAAGAGCTTCAGCACTCTCAATTTGATTATCATCCTTATGGAAATACCATGAATTGTGGACTGTAGAATTACCCAACTCCACGTCAAGAGCAACACATAATTCATAGAGGTGCACCAAATCCTTGTAATTGTCAGGCGAAATCACCACAGAGAAACCAATGTTTTTGCACTTGGTTTTCTTCAATTCAAGCATTGTACGGAGTGCATGGTCAAAACCATCAACAAGCCCTCGCTTCGAATCGTTGATTTTGGGCAGGCCCTCAACGCTCACACGGATAAGGATGTTGGGGTATTTATTGGCCAGCTCAACAATTTTTTCAGTGTTGTAGCCATTGGTACTGAGCTCAAGCAGCGCGGATTTCGGATACAGGATTTCAAAAATCTTGTCAATATCCTTGCGTATAGTAGCTTCGCCTCCGGTTATGTTTATACGCAAACCGGGGGGTAGTTTCTCGTAATATTCGGCATCTATCTCCTCTTTCGGAGCAGTGGGAAATTTCCAAATGTTACACATGTTGCATTTGGCATTGCAGCGAAAGGTGGTGATGAGACTACCTTGGACTATATTTTTCATATCGATATTCAAAATGGGCACTTGCCTCCATTGCGACGAGTGCATTTACGAATTATTAACGTGAATACACTTTTATTATTGTGTGATAATGCTACATATTTTAATTTAAGTGCCCTCCGCGCTTCAATGTCCGTTAAAAACAGAACATTAAGAGTCCATTCGATAAGGAATGTTAAAGCCGGGGTCGCATATCCTCGAAG
>JAMPBC010000070.1 GCA_023666905.1 Bacteroides sp.
CTGCAAAGATAATGTGTGCGGGGGCGGTTTGTGTGTCAAATACTATTTTTGAGAGTGGGAATTGTCAGAGGGGGATGGAGATGGATGTAGCTTAATGGGGTACACTAATGACGCTGCAAAAGTTACACCTTGACGCCGTTGCCACTAAATAACGTTCGTTTTGAAGTTGGATACATTAAAATAATGGCTATTTTGTTGCAAATTAACAGAATTTGCTTACATTTGCAGAATCATTAGCACAATTTGTTTCAATTCTTTAATTATTTATTTACAATGAAAAAAGTTTTACTTGTATTAATCACAGTTATCTTTGCCGGTGCTTCAACGGTCAGTGCAAGTGCTGAAAATGTGGTGTTTAAAGTGGAATCGTCCTCACACCAGATTCTGTGCAAAGATTTTGAATCGGAAGTGACTCACAATGCTGACGGCAGTTGGACGATTGCCGATTATTTCAATTCCGGTTCACCCCTGTCGTTCACTCTCTCGGAGCAGCCTGTGGGTGGTAAATATGCCATTAACATCACCAGCGAGGGCTTTTACAGCGGTGTCTCTGTGTTCCCTTATGATAAGGATGGTAATTTTATGAGCTACACCATGAAGTTTGACGACGGCAGCGAGGAGGAAATAAGCTCGCCTTACATCTACATGGACGGCTACTCCTTTGCCCTTGTCAACACCGGTGCGACTCCTACAACCAATTGCGTTATATGCAACTATTGCAACCGCAAGGATGCTTCGCAAAGTGGCTTTATATTTGTGTCGTTCACGCTTAATGGCGACCTCACGGCGGCAATTGAAAATATCGATGCGGATTCAGCTAATCTTCCCGTTGAATACTTCAGCATTGACGGCAAGCGAGTTGTCAATCCCGACAAAGGTTTTTACATTCGCAAGCAGGGTGGCAAATCAGAAAAGGTTCTGATTCGCTAACCACGCAACCGATTGCCTCTTTAATTAACTTTTCAGACTACTGTTTTTCAGGGCTTTTGCCAAAGGCAAAGGCCCTGTTTTCGCTCTCTGCCACACCACCATTCAGACGAGTCGGACAGGTCAGACCGGTCCAATGACAACAGCTGTAATAAAAAAAAGAACCGGCGGTTGAAAAACCGTCAGTTCTTACTCCTCAGTAGCGGGGGCAGGACTCGAACCTACGACCTTTGGGTTATGAGCCCAACGAGCTACCACTGCTCCACCCCGCATTATTGCGATTCGAGTGCAAAAGTAGTAACTTTAGTCTTATTGTGCAAGTTTTAGAGGATAATATTTCTGTTAACAAATGTTAAACAGAAGTAATATAGCGCCATAACCAACCGGAGCTGACAATGCTTTTCATGCGCGGATGTGATAGATTCGGTAATTTTTCATATCTTTGTGTTTTGAAACTTTTAGCTTTACATAACATGCAATTCAAACACACTGCAATGACATTTATAGCAGCCGGTGCTATGATTGGAGTGAATGCTCAACAGCTCTCCTATCCTAAGGCGCCGGAATCAAACACCGTTGATAATTATTTTGGCATTTCAGTGCCCGATAAGTTTCGTCCGCTTGAAAACGACACCGCGGCAGCCACACTGGAGTGGGTTAAAGCTGAAAATGCAGTGACAGAACAGTATCTGTCAAAAATCCCGTTCCGCGATGCGTTGCGCAAGAGACTCACAGAGCTTAACGATTATCGCAAAACCGGGCTGCCCACACGCGAGAATGACGGCAAGTATTACTTTTTTGTAAATAACGGATTGCAGAATCAGTCGGTGCTTTATCGCGTTGACAAATTAGGCGGTAAACCGGAAGTGTTTCTTGACCCCAACACATTGTCGACCGACGGAACGGTGGCACTGACCGGCGTTTCACAGAGCCCCGACGGCCGCTACACGGCTTACACCATTTCGCGCAGCGGCTCGGACTGGACCGAGATTTTCGTTATGGACACGGCAACCGGGGCGTTGCTCCCCGACCACATTCAGTGGGCCAAATTCACGTCGGCCGTATGGTATGGCGACGGATTCTATTACAGCGCCTATCCACGCCCCGAGAAAGGCAAAGAGTTTTCAAATGCCAATGAGAATCATCAGATTTACTATCATCGCATTGGCACACCGCAAAGCGACGATGTGATTGCTTATTCCGATCCGGAACATCCACTTCACTTCCACTCGGCCTACGTGCCCGAAGGGACAAACTATTTGTTTGTGCTTGGCGGAGGCGATGGGTTTGGCGAGTCGCTGATTATGAAAGACCTTGCCACAGACGGCCCCTGGATTACACTGGAGGCAACCCAAAAATACGAAATGAAACCGCTGGGAGTGATTGACGGCAAGCTATACATGCTGACTTCGCACGGTGCCGAGCGTTACCGCCTGGTGGCTGTTGACCTTGAAAAACCTCAGAGCGAGAATTGGACCGACGTGATTGCCGAAACTGACTGCGTGCTTTCCGATGCAAGCTTTGCCGGTGACAAGCTGCTTGTCACTTACGAGAAAGATGCCGCAAACCATATATACTTGTATTCGCTTGAAGGGACTCAGTTGGCTGAGATAAAGTTGCCCACTTACGGCACCGTACGGGCTTCGAGTTCCCGGAAGTATGCCGATGTGTTCTACTCGTTCAACTCCTACGTTTATCCCTCGGCAATTTATTCCTACGACGTGGCCACGAACCGGAGTTCACTCATTGAGGAGCCGGAGATTAAAGGGATAAATCTTGCCGACTATGTGACCGAGCAGGTGTTCTACACTTCCACCGATGGCACAAAGATACCCATGTTCCTCACATATAAAAAAGGCATGAAACGTGACGGCAAGAATCCGGTGCTTCTGTATGGTTACGGCGGCTTCAACATCTCGCTGCCTCCATCGTTCTCGGCTAACCGACTGCTGTGGCTCGAAAACGGCGGGGTTTATGCCGTGGCTAATCTGCGTGGCGGAGGCGAGTATGGAGAATCATGGCACACCGCCGGAACAAAGATGAACAAGATGAATGTGTTCAACGACTTCATTTCGGCCGCCAACTATCTGATTGATCAGGGCTGGACCAAGCCGGAGCACCTTGCCATTGAGGGCGGAAGCAACGGGGGACTGCTTGTGGGGGCAACGGTGAATCTGCGCCCCGAGCTTTTCAAGGTGGCTATTCCGAAAGTGGGTGTGATGGACATGATGCGCTACCACCTGTTCACCATTGGATGGAACTGGGCATCGGACTACGGCACCAGCGCCGATTCCAAGGAGATGGCTCAGTACATTCTCAACTATTCACCGCTTCACACCATTCGGAACAACGGCACCCCCTACCCTGCAATTCTTATTACAACGGCTGACCATGACGACCGTGTGGTGCCCGCTCACTCATTTAAATATGCGGCAGCACTTCAGGAGGCCAACACCGGCAACGAGCCCAAGCTTATCAGAATAGACTCCAATGCAGGCCATGGCGGAGGCAAGCCAATGAGCAAGGTGATTGATGAGAATGCCGACTGCTACTCATTCATTTTCTACAACATGGGCATTGATCCCACTGCAAAGTGAAGCTTCATAAGAAACTGAACATAAGCGTTACAGCTGCGGCCTTGTTTATGGCCGCAGCTGTAACATCGTGTTTCACCGGGATTGAGAGCACACCCAAAATAACGGCGGCCGATGTGAAACGCCAACACATTACGGTGCGTGCGGAAGATTCGTATCTCGCGGATATAGAGCCTGAACCGGTGGGCCAATGGGAGAAAGGGAAACGGTTTTACGTAACGGACAACAAGTTCAGCATGTTGCTGGTGCCACCCGTTCCGGCAGAAACCGACTCGCTTGCCGGCAAAGAAATACGCTTCAACGGCTATGGTGAGTCGGCCGACATAGCAGGCTATAAAACACTTGAGCTTGACTTCATTACGCCAGAGGGTAACGCTGTGACCTATCGCACCCGTTCCACCTCGACCACCGGGCCCGACTCGCCGCTTGACATTCCGTTTCTTATTGATATGGACATTATTGACCGGCTGAAAAAGAAAATGGAGGGGAAAAGCTACTACATAACCACGGCATCATGGTATGACTCCGCCATGCAACCCGTTACCGGGAGGAAGTTTGTGTCTGTAACCGTTAGACGTGTTCTACCGGGAAACCAATATTATTCAGCCATTCTGGAGCTCACCGATGATAAGGGGAAGGATTTTAACCTGTACATGTCGGCCGGAAACGACATTAAATCGCTGCGCAATTTCAGCACACTCTTCTCCCTGACCAACCCACGCGATGCTTATCCTCAAATCACCGATGCAACGTGGCAAAACATTATCAATTCACGTGTGGCCGCTGAAATGACCAAAGAGGAGTGCAGGATGGCATTGGGCTCACCGGCATCGGTGGACCGACAGGTGGGCTACAGCTCCATCCGTGAGATATGGACATACGAAAACGGAATTTATTTGATTTTCGAGGATAACCTTCTCCGCTCGTTCCGTCAGTAACGTGAACCTCCGCAAGGTGCCGGTTGTTGTTATGTCAGTAACATAAAACTAACATAGCAATGTATAAAATAACTTATTTGGACCGCAACGGGTTCCTCGCAGTGTCTGACGACGTGATAATGGTGTTTGATTTTTATTCCGACCCCTCGCACGCACTTCACCGTGCTCTTGAGGCTGCGCCTGATTGTCCGGTGGTGTTCTTTGTAACGTCGCACCAAAAGGAGCATCTGAACAAAAGCATCTATGAATTAGGGCAGAACCATAAGCGCGTCTATGTGATGAGTAACGACGTTTACCCGCAGAACGTGCCCTCGACCATTGAAGTGGCCGGCATGAGCAAGGGCGACATAATAGAGGATTTGCCGGGCGGATTGACAGTAAAAGCCTACGGTACCGCCTCGAAAGGGGTGGCATTCCTTGTAACGGACAAGAATGGAAAGAAAATTTTCCATGCAGGGGCGATGGACGATCCTGAACCGGTGGAGCAGTTGCCTGAACGCAAAACTGATTCACAATGCAGCGTTGGCGTGGCCGTGAACAGAGTCGCGTCTGAAAACGCAGAACTGGACATTGCGTTCTTCCCTACCAGCACGGACATGGAGAGCCATGTGGCCAAGCACACCATGCAGTTCCTCAATGAAATCAAGGTGAAGGACTTTTTCCCTATCCACATTGGCAGTGACAATGTGAGGGCAGCGGATTACGCCGGCTACGCCGTTAACGGAGCTACGGTGCATCTGCTTCGCGAACCCGGACAGTCAATAACACTCTAAGAGTCCATTCGATAAGGAATGTTAAAGCCGGGGCGGATTATCATTGAGCAGATTTATTCTTGCGAAGAGGGAGTGTACTTGATG
>JAMPBC010000071.1 GCA_023666905.1 Bacteroides sp.
TCCTTCGAGGATATGCGACCCCGGCTTTAACATTCCTTATCGAATGGACTCTTACGTTCTTTTTTACTTTTTTAAGATTGATGCGCGGCTAATAATGCGTAACTTTGAAGTTTGGAACGGTTTTTGCTGTTTCATACACAATTCTTTGAATTATGACCAGGAAAACAACTCATAAAGCTTCCGTGGAAGCTGATTCAATAATGGTTCGGGGAGCACGCGTCAACAATCTCAAAAATGTTGATGTGGACATTCCCCGCAATAAACTTGCGGTGATAACGGGCCTGTCCGGCTCGGGTAAATCATCGCTCGCTTTCGACACTCTTTATGCCGAGGGACAGCGCAGATATGTGGAGAGTTTGAGTGCCTACGCCCGCCAGTTCATGGGCAAAATGGCCAAACCGGAATGTGATTTCATTCGCGGACTTCCACCCGCCATTGCAATAGAGCAAAAGGTCAACACGCGCAACCCGCGAAGCACCGTTGGCACCTCAACCGAAATCTACGACTATCTCCGCCTGCTTTATGCCAGAATAGGACATACCTTCTCGCCCATCAGCGGCGCCGAGGTGAAAAAGCAAACGGCGGAGGACTTGGTGAACGCAGCCATAGCTTTGCCCGGCGGAACCCGCTTGGCTGTTGCTTCGGCCATCCACCTCCCGGAGGGACGCTCCATGGCACAGCATTTGGACATACTTCTCAAGGAGGGTTACTCGCGTCTGATCGATGCCGAGGGCAATTTCGTTGACATTGCCACCCTGTTGTCAACTCCGGAGCAGGTCTCTGATTCCCATCTGCTGTTGATTGACCGCATGACCGCACCCCGTGAGCAGGACGAAGTGAACCGACTGACCGACTCGGCCGAAACAGCCTTTTTCGAGGGTCACAATCGCGCATGGCTGCTTGCGTGGGAGCCCGACGGACTTTCCCGCACTGAATTTTCCACTGCATTCGAGGCCGATGGCATGATCTTCACCGAGCCTTCGGAGCAGATGTTCAACTTCAATAATCCGGTGGGCGCCTGCCCACGCTGCGAAGGCTTCGGGCGCACCATTGGCATTGACGAACGGCTTGTGGTGCCAGACACCTCACTTTCAGTCTACGATGACGCGGTGGTGTGCTGGAAAGGAGAGAAAATGAGCGAGTGGAAGCGACATTTCATTGCAGCCGCTCCGCGTGTCAATTTTCCTATCCACCGTGCCTATTGCGACCTCACCGACCGTCAGCGCCACCAACTGTGGCATGGATTTGCCGGATTCCCCGGCATTGACGGTTTCTTTAAAATGGTTGAAGAAAACCAATATAAAATCCAGTATCGCGTGATGCTTGCCCGCTACCGGGGCAAAACCATCTGCCCCGATTGCGGGGGTTCGCGCCTGCGACATGACGCACAGCATGTGAAGATTGCCTCGCGCACCATCACCGAGCTTGTGAAAATGCCCGTTGACAAGCTGCTGGATTTTTTCAATAATTTGCAGCTCAATGAAACCGATGCCGCCATTGCCCGCCGTTTGCTGGTGGAAATCCGTAGCCGCCTCACCTTCCTGTGCGATGTGGGATTGGGTTATCTGACACTTGACCGACTTTCATCCACTCTTTCCGGTGGTGAAAGTCAGCGCATAAACCTTGCCACATCTTTGGGCAGCTCGCTCATGGGGTCGCTTTACATTCTCGACGAACCCTCCATCGGCCTACATTCTCGCGACACTCAACGACTTATCAGCGTGCTGCGAAAGTTGCAGCAAGTTGGCAACACAGTTGTGGTGGTGGAGCACGACGAAGAAATAATGCATGCGGCCGACTATATTGTCGACGTAGGCCCCCGCGCAGGTTCGCTCGGCGGCGAAATTATTTATCAAGGCCCGGCCAATAAAATCAGTGAGTCCAGAGAGAGTCTAACGGCTCAATATCTTGCCGGCACCATGTCCATCCCCGTGCCGAAGCATAGGCGCAAGTGGCGCGACTACATTGATGTGATTGGAGCCCGGGAGCACAATTTGAAAAACATCGACGTCCGGTTTCCACTTCAGGCCATGACGGTGGTGTCCGGTGTCAGCGGCTCGGGCAAATCCACCCTGGTGCGCGACATTCTTTTCCGCGCCCTTTCGCGCGAACTCGGTCAAGGCGGTGACGCCCCCGGCGCCTTTACCGCCATCAAAGGATGCGTGAACCGCATCAAGGCCGTGGAATTTGTTGACCAAAACCCCATTGGCAAATCATCCCGCTCAAATCCGGCCACCTACCTGAAAGCCTACGATGAAATTCGCAAACTTTTTGCCGATCAACAGGCCGCTCGCCAAATGGGATTCGGACCGGGCTACTTTTCGTTCAACACCGAGGGCGGCCGCTGCGAGGAGTGCAAGGGCGAAGGAACGCTCACAATTGAAATGCAATTCATGGCCGACATTGTTATCCCGTGCGAGGAATGTGGCGGCCAGCGTTTCAAGCGCGATGTGCTGGATGTTCGTTACCGCGGACTGAACATTAACGATGTTCTCAATCTCACCATTGACCAGGCCATTGACTTTTTCAGCGAGTCGACCGGCTCCACAGAGAAAAAAATAGTGAAACGTCTCCTGCCCCTTCAGCAGGTAGGGTTGGGCTACATCAAGCTCGGACAAAGCTCATCAACGCTCTCGGGCGGTGAAAATCAGCGTGTGAAACTGGCCTACTATCTTGGCCTTGACATGCAGCAACCCACCATGTTCATTTTCGACGAACCCTCCACGGGTCTGCACTTCCACGACATCAATTTGCTCATGCAATCCTTTGACCGCCTGATTTCGCTGGGACACACCGTGCTTATCATCGAGCACAACATGGACATCATAAAATGCGCCGACCACGTTATTGACATAGGACCCGAAGGGGGCGACGCCGGCGGCGAAGTGGTTGCCTCCGGTACCCCCGAAGAGATTGCCGCCAATCCCCGCTCCCACACCGGCAAATACCTCCGCCCCAAACTCTAAGGCGCCGTATCATAATATCCGACAACGCCAGAGGCGGGTATTCCCGAGTGATTTTTGGGAGTTGAGGAGGGCGCAATGCGGTGGTATTGCAACCGACGAGACTCACAAAAAGGACCGGGAAGACCCGAGGCGATGGTAATTTCAAGGATTCAGAGAGGGGAAACACAAATTCCCGGAATACAGGCGTGTGTTATCCTTCTGATAATAAATCAGAATGCACAAATCAGTATTCGACGCATTCCATTGTGACGCAAAGCTCAACATCCTGCAAGCCTTTCTGTGTTCCCTGATATCCTATGTCGGCCTTGACAATCCGGATATTCACATACACCGACATGCAAATTTGACCGCCGTTTCATCATAACAAGACCCCGTAGAACTTGCATAATATTACCGGTCACGCATCAACAACGAAAATGATAGTAAACAGTTGGCCATGGAGGATAAAAAGATATTAACACGGATTCTATTGTTATTTAAGGTGTTAATATAATACAAGAACTGCAAAATCACAATCAAATTGTATATTCGCAGTAGAAATTACTTTCGCCTTTGCATCCTTGGCCGTATTCGTCCCTTTGGCTCAGTCGCTTAGAACCACTAAGCTCCTTCACCAAAAGGACGAATCCAACTCAAGGACGCAACCTCTGGCGTTGCCGGATATTACGATACGGCGCCTAACGCCCGCGCCCTCTGCTTCATGTTGCAGACTTCAGAAGTCTGCAACCGCCCATCCCCGCCTCCAATTGACATGAACACAAAAAATGTATTTGAAGGCACGTATGTTAATCGTGAGAATGCGGGCAAAAAGAGGGTGTGGGAATTATGATGTTTGTGGGAAAAAGATTAATTTTGCATTATGCGAAAAGTCATCACATTTCTAACATTAATCATCACCGCCTGGGTTTGCACGGCTGCTCCCGTTCAATGGGAGCAGATGGACCGCATGCCTCAGGTTCGGGTGGAGCAATGCGATGATGCTTCGCTAACTGTCAGCGACGGATGGCTGTATGTTTCACTGCGTCAACGCACTGCAGTGAAACTATTCACCATTCTCGGCCAGCCTGTGGTTCAGGATGTGCTTCCGGCCGGAGTGCATCGTTTCCGCATACCCACCCGTGGCATCTATCTGTTGAAACTCGGCTCCACAACCCGCCGAATCACCTCATGAACGCTGGAATTTGGTGGGTGACATGCCGGTAAGATGCTTGAAGTATTTTCCGAACGATGATTGATTGCTGAAGTTCAGCTCGTAGGCTATTTGCTGAACATTCTTTCCCGAGAATCGCAACAAATTCTTGGCTTCCAGTATCACATAATCGTCAATCCATTCGGCGGCCGACCGGCCGGTGCCCTCTTTGATTATCAACGAAAGATATTTGGCCGAAATGAAAAGCTTCGATGCGTAGAAAGCCACCCCACGCTCACGCTTGTGGTGCACGTTGACCAAATGCAGAAATTCTCTCACATATCCGGCCCGGCGCGACAGAGTGGGGGTGTTCGTGGAGTCCATGCGCATGGAGAAAAACTGCATGAGCTGATAGACCGTTGCGGCAATCAGCGAACGCGAAATAGAGCGGACATAACGGGCATCGCTGTTCTCGACGGTGTTGAAATGTATAAGGTCAAAATATCTCGTTATCAGCTTCACCTCTTCGCCCGTCAGGTTCATGAGCGGTGGTTTGTGTGAGGTTACGCTCATGGTTGCCAACAGATTGAGTTCAAAATTGATGTCGCGGATAAATTCCGGCGACGTCACAAACACGTAGGCATCCAAATTGTCCCAATCAATGTTCTTGACACTCACCACGCTGTCCGGACCGGTTACAATCAAATCGTTCGACTTCAGGTGAAACGTTTCAAGATTCACATCCAGCTCCAGCTCGCCGTTGAGACACAGCACCATCGTCATGCCCCCGATTCTCATGGAGTGAGAGGTGAACTCGCTGAAATTCTCTGTTTTTGACACTCGGGAAAAAACATAATCATCGCCAAAGCTGCTGAATTGATTCGAGAACTTTCGGATATTGTAGGGATTGGGAGTGAAAATTTTAGAGTCGGTCATAGGACGTGTCTGTGAGTTTTGCAGCAAATTTAAGCAAATTTCGGAATTTTGGAAAACAAATTGTCCAAAATTGCTCCAATGCGGAATAAACCACCAAAAAATTCGCTATAATCCCCATTCCACACAATGAACCGATTTAGAGCCTGTCCCATAATATATGTTAACGCTGAGGTCGCATATCTCGGTGGG
>JAMPBC010000072.1 GCA_023666905.1 Bacteroides sp.
GGCACGGATTGCTCCACTGGTGTTTGAGACCAGCGCGTCTACCGATTCCGCCATCCGGGCTGTTTGCGGTGGCAAAGTTAGCGATTGTTTTTGGATTGGCCAACATTGCGGGGCTATTTTTGTGCGGGCAAAACATTTTTTAATGCCCAAACGTTGGAGAGCCGAATGTTTTTTATTAAGTTTGTGGGTGATTATACTCTAAATCTCCCCTCTAACTCTTTTATTGAAATATCATGGCCAAAACTAAGAAATCACCCTCGAAACTCCCGTTAATTAAGAATGACCCGTGGCTTGAACCGTTTGCCGATGCCATTGAAGGGCGTCATGAGGATGTGAAGCGAAAGCTCAAGGAGCTGACCGGACGAGGCGGTTCGCTCGACGAGTTTGCCAATGCGCATAATTATTTCGGCTTGCACCGTACGGCCGATGGCGGATGGGTGTTCCGCGAATGGGCACCGAACGCTACGTCTATCACGCTTGTGGGCGATTTCTCGGACTGGCATTGCATGGCCCGTTATGAACTTTACCGGCTGCCTGATTCGGGTGTGTGGGAAGTTCGTTTGCCGGCGTCGGCCATTCATCACGGCGATCACTATAAGATGCTTGTGAAGTGGCCCGGCGGGGAGGGCGAGCGTATTCCGGCTTACGCCACACGTGTGGTGCAGGACGAGAATACACATTTGTTCTCGGCGCAAGTGTGGAGCCCTGAGAATCCTTACCAGTGGCGCGTTGAGCAGTTCAAGCCCGATGTGAAGCCGCTGCTTATCTATGAATGCCATATTGGTATGGCGCAGGAGCGTGAGGGTGTGGGCACTTACGATGAGTTCCGCGTGAACATCCTGCCCCGCATTGCCGCCGACGGCTATAATGCCATTCAGATTATGGCTATCCAGGAGCATCCCTACTATGGCTCGTTCGGCTATCATGTGTCGAATTTCTATGCGCCGTCGTCGCGTTTCGGTACTCCCGAGGAGCTGAAGCAGCTTATTGACGAGGCTCACTCGCTTGGCATTGCCGTGATTATGGACATTGTTCACTCACATGCCGTGAAGAATGAGGCTGAGGGTCTTGGCCGGCTTGACGGCAGCTATGACCAGTATTTCTATGGCGACGGGCGTCGTGAGCATCCGGCCTGGGATTCTCTTTGTTTTGACTATGGCAAGAATGAGGTGATTCATTTCCTGCTTTCAAATTGCAAATATTGGCTTGAGGAATTCCGTTTTGACGGCTTCCGTTTTGACGGTGTGACGTCAATGCTTTACTATAACCATGGCCTTGGACAGGCATTCGGAGGATATGACGATTACTATGACGGCAATGAGGACCCGGCGGCCATTACGTATCTGTCGCTGGCCAATTTGCTCATACACAGCATTAATCCCCATGCCATTACCATTGCCGAGGAGATGAGCGGTATGCCCGGGCTTGCTGTTCCGGTTAAGGATGGCGGCATGGGATTCGACTACCGCATGGCCATGGGTATTCCCGATTACTGGATCAAGACGCTCAAGGAGAAGAAGGACGAGGATTGGCATCCGACATCAATTTTCTGGGAGTTGACCAACCGCCGCTCCGATGAGAAGACAATATCGTATGTGGAGAGCCATGATCAAGCGCTTGTTGGTGACAAGACCGTTATTTTCCGGCTGATTGACGACAAGATGTACTGGCACATGACCAAGGGCGACGATGATATGACCGTGGCCCGCGGAATGGCGCTGCACAAAATGATCAGGCTTGTTACGGCATCGACCATCAATGGCGGATATTTGAATTTCATGGGAAATGAGTTCGGCCACCCCGAGTGGATTGATTTCCCGCGCGAAGGCAACGGCTGGAGCTACAAGTATGCGCGCCGGCAGTGGGACCTCGTTGACCGCAAAGACCTTAAATATGAAATGCTCAATGCGTTCGACAATGCCATGATTGACCTTATTTCAGGCGTCTACAATTTCCAGGCGCTTCCGGTGCAGAAACTGTGGGAGAAGGATGAGGACCAGATTCTGGCATACGGCCGCGGCGACCTTGTGTTTGTGTTCAATTTCAACCCTATTAAATCGTTCTCGGATTACGGAGTGCTGACCCCTCCGGGAAAATATCGCGTGGTGTTGTCGACCGATGACCCCGATTTTGGCGGTTACGGCAACATTGATGCGTCAGTTGAACATTTGACGCAGAGCGATGCGCTTTACTCGCCCTTAGGTGTGGAATGGCTTAAGCTGTACATTCCGGCCCGTTCGGCAATGGTTCTGCGCCGCGTTCGTGAACGTAAGCCTCGCACTGTTGCGACGAAGAGCACACAGACCAAGTCATCAAAACCGGCTGCGGGAAAGAAAGCTCCCGCCAAGCGCTCGCCAAAGATAGGTAAGACTGAATAATTCAATCAAAATAGGCAACGGAATAACGCATAATTTGAAAAAATCTGCTATTTTTGCATAAATTTACTGTTTGTAGCAGCTCAATGAAAGTGAAAATACATAGGGAAGGCACGAACATACTCATCATTTTGATGTGTATGCTTGTTGTTATCAATGCTTTGGCATGGCTTTTTATCCGTCCTGAGGCAATTCCCGTTGTGTTCACAAGCGTGTCGGCGGTATTCTATCTGCTTGTGCTAAATTTTTTCCGCTCGCCGCGCAGGTCGTTTACGGGCAATCGCGACAGGGTGGTTGTTTCGTCGGTCGACGGCCGGGTTGTGGCGTTGGAACGCACTTTCGAGCCGGAGATTCTTAATTGCGAAACCATTCAGCTGTCGGTGTTCATGACGGTGTTCAACGTTCATGCCAACTGGTTCCCGGTTGACGGCACTGTTGAGCTGGTCCGTCACCATGAGGGCAGGTTTCTGTCGGCTTATCTTCCCAAATCAAGCACCGAGAATGAGCGTTCCACCATTATTATACGCACCCCCGACGGCCGCAAGATTCTTGTGCGTCAGATTGCCGGGGCTGTTGCGCGGCGCATAGTCACGTATGCCGAGCCGGGTGAGGAGGCGAACATAGAGGATCATTTGGGATTCATTAAGTTCGGTTCAAGAGTGGACATATTCCTGCCGCTTGACACTGAAATTTATGCCAAGATAGGCGATAAGACCATTGGCGGCATTACCGAGGTGGCGCGCCTTGCCCCAAGGAAGCACACCACCCCGTGACGCCGCGCCGGCGTTCACTGCAAGCACACACAATTTTATCAACTCATAGCCCACCCTAACCCCATTATGTCAATTGTAAGGAAAAGCATACCCAACTTCATTACTTGCCTGAACCTCCTTTCGGGAGCGTTAGCATGCATATTCGCATTCCATTATCAGGAGATGTTCGGCTCGTTGCAGGGCTATCAGGTGGCTTTCCTATTTATCGGGGCCGCGGCAGTGTTCGATTTCTGCGACGGGGCTTCGGCACGCATGCTCCACTCTTATTCCGACCTTGGTAAGGAGCTGGATTCGCTGTCGGACCTGGTGAGTTTCGGTCTTGCCCCCGGGTTGATTCTGTTCAACACCATCAATCTGTTCAACACCGGCAGTGCCCTCACACTGAGCCCTTGGGCATTCGTGGCATTGATTATCCCGGTGCTCGGAGCTTTGCGTCTTGCCAAGTTCAACATTGATACTCGCCAGACCACTTATTTCATCGGACTCCCCATTCCGGCGTGTGCCATTTTCTGGATTGGGCTCGTGGGCTGGCTCCACCGTACAGGTGCATTCAACAACTATGCCATAGCCGCTGTCACGGTGCTCATGGCGCTTATGATGGTTAGCAACGTGCGCATGTTCTCGCTCAAGTTCAAAAATTTCCGCTTTAAGGAGAATCTTCGCCGCTATGCCATTATTCTGGCTGCGATTGTTTTCGTGGTGAGCGACGGCGTTAGCGGACTTGCGTGGACCATTATCTTTTACATTCTTGTTTCGGCAGTTACGCGCCGATATGCGTGATTTTCGCACAGGGATTGGGACTATAAGATTAATTTGAAACATGACAATTGGATTTTTTTTATTTTTACTACTTTTATTCTTTATAATAATTCCGTTGGGACGGATTCTACTGGCTGCGTTCAAGCTTAAGCGAAGCTATGACAAGGCCATGAATTCGGCACGTGATGAGGCCCGGCGTGAACGCGCCTACAACCGCCCAGGAGGCTGGACCTCTCCGCGTCAGCGGAAAGGGAAGATGGTGGACCCCAACGAGGGGGAGTATGTGGAATGGGAGGAAGTGACCGTCGCGGAGCAGACCGCCGAGACGCGGGATTACGGACACGGAAAGCGCACAAAGGTGTCGCGTTACGTCAGTGAGCAGGTGAGCGATGTGGAGTGGGAGGATGTTACTCCCTGACGTTTGCGAGTGATTTCAGAGCTTCAATGAGCCGGCGCAGGTCGTGATGCGAAAGGAGGTCGGCCGCTTTTGCCGCAGTGTCGGTGAAATTGGCATGGCTCTGTGTGTTTTCCATAACGCTTTTGCCTTCAATGAGAGCGAGGGCTACGGCACCAATTGTGGTGAAGAGCGGGAATACCGGGACGGACCATTGCATTGTTGACCGCAGAAGCATTGCCGCGCCAACAATCATTGCGTCGACCACGGTGAGTGCGAGCAGAGTGGTTAGATAGCGTGAGGCTTTTTCAACCGAACGGCGATAGCCCGACGATGTGATTGGCCGGTCCTGCCGGCGGGCTTTCAGTGTGCCGCTCCTTAGGTCAATGAGTACGGCGGCAATAACGGCAAAATAGTCGACGGTGAGCATCAATGCCAACCAGAGCATGCTGTTGAGCGTGGAGGGGGAAATGGTGATAACTGAAACGTTCATGGTGTTTTTCATTTATTGGTGGTGAATGTTTTCACTGCAAAATTACATTCGCCGCACCCCGATTTGTGTTCAAATACTAAAACCGAACATTAAAAAAAGTTAACAACACCGGCCTCTCTTTGCAGTGGGGCCGTATTAGAGTCCATTTGATAAGGAATATTAAAGCTGGGGCGGACTATCATTGAGCAGATTTATTCTTGCGAAGAGGGAGTGT
>JAMPBC010000073.1 GCA_023666905.1 Bacteroides sp.
GATTATTTGACTGGATGCTCTTTCTTATTCACATTCGTTTTTAAACAACCTCTAAATTCTCAGTAAAACGAAGTAAGGATGCGACTTCATGGGTCATTAAGTTGCAATCTACATCCACAGGTAAAATACACCCCTTGTGCTCACCATCTTCTTCCATAAACGCTACAAATAAAGATGACTCTGAGAATTGGCTCTCCTGGTTTTGGAATAGCGTTACGGGACAAAAGAAGTGCTCCACCCGTGCTCCCGAAAATGAGTTGACAGAGGGACTTGCCAACAGTCTATCTCAAACATTCTATCTGATTTATCCTTTTGATGAAAACAATAACTCAGATGTGGAGTTTGCCACCACCCTTGATGATGGGTCGCTTTTAACGTGTGAATATAAAATTAATAATGTAACCTATAGTTTTGAAATCCCCATATCAAATTCTCGCTTCACCTTATCTGCAAAGTATTTTGATGGTATTGCTCTGAAAGATGAACGGACTACTTTGCGGGTAACCGTGAAATGTAAATCCAAATCTGGAGAAGTGATTCCAATAACGGACTCAATGAATATCATACTGCTAAAGGACTAAACTGAATATTGAATAACACGTTTTGTAAACTCATTGCGGGGTCAAGTGGTCAGGTTAAAAAATAATTTTGTACCTTTGCAACCATGGCTAACACAAAAACGAATAAGAAATCTCAGAAACCTAAGGCCAAAGGCAAAGGGCGTTTGGTTACAGTAATCATTTTATGTTCGGTTGTCCTGGGATGCTTTGCTGCGGGCGCCGCATACGTTATGAAGCCTCATCGGGGCGGGACCAAGTGGATTTACATTCCCGGAGGCGCTACCGAGCGGTCTGTCAGCGATTCCATTGTCTGCGCCCTTGGTCAAGATGAAGCCAACCGCGTTACGACGATAATGAAAATGATTGGCAACAATCCGTCGGTTGCCCACGGTGCTTATAAAATAACCGATGGTCAAAGTGCATGGACCACGGCCAGAAACATATCCCGCGGACGGCAAACGCCTGTCAAGGTTACCTGGAACAATGTGCGCACAATGGGACAGATGGCCGAATCCGTTGCCGGCAAACTTGAGTTCTCGGCCGATGATTTTCTGCTCGCTTGCCAAGCTGAACTTGAGCCCGAAGGATATGACCGCGCAACCATGCCGGCGGCATTCATTCCTGACTCGTATGAATTTTATTGGAGCACCGGAGCCGAAGACGTTGTGAAGAAACTTCATTCTTATCAAACCAAATTTTGGAATGAAGAGCGTTTGGCACAGGCAAAAATGTTGGGGTTGACTCCGAATGAGGTTGCAACCATCGCTTCGATTGTCGAGGAGGAGACTTCAAAAGCCGATGAACGCCCCAAGGTGGCGCGGCTCTACCTCAACCGTCTTGCCAATGGAATGCCTCTTCAGGCCGACCCTACAGTGAAATTTGCCATTGGCGATTTTTCAATTCGCCGAATCACCAACGAAATGCTGCGCACACCCTCGCCCTACAACACTTATAAAAATCCGGGTCTACCCCCCGGCCCCATTCGCATCGCGGCAAAAAGCACACTTGAAGCTGTGCTTGAAGCTCCGCAACACAATTACCTTTACATGTGCGCGAAGGAGGATTTTTCAGGTTACCACAATTTTGCCGAGGACTACAACACTCATCTGGCCAACGCAAGGCGCTATCAAGCTGAGCTTGACCGCCGGAACATTCACTGACGCGGCGCCTCAATCATATCGTCAATGGCTTGCGAACGCTCTCCGGCATCGGCCATGGGGCCGCCGGCATTATTCATACCTTCCACCACGTAGTGACGGTAATAGGAAATTAACAGCGTGGTCAAAGGCAGAGCTATTATCAAGCCGATGAATCCTAACAATGTTCCCCACACCGAAAGAGCCAGCAATATTATTGCGGGATTCAACCCCATCGCCTTACCCATTATTTTGGGCGTGAGAATGAAATCCTGAATAACCTGAACAATAAAGTAAACAGCTACACATTCCCAGAATAAAGTCCAGAACTCCCCCCCGCCGCCCACGGCATACACCAGACAAAGCACTGCTGTGGGGATTATGGAAATAATTTGAAGATAGGGCACAAGATTAAGCACGCCAATAAAAAGGCCTAATAAAATGGCCATTGGCAGCCCTACGAGGGAAAAACCTACCGCGAACAGCACTCCCACAATGAGAGCAATCAGAGCCTGCCCACGGAAATAGCGATTCATATTCGTCACTATGTCGCGGGCAATGGAAGTTGTAAGAGGCTTGATTTTTTGTGGAATCATTGATTGGAAACCACGCTCGAGCTTTTCATAATCAAGCATTATAAACACCACATACAGCACCACAATAAGCCAGCTCACAATGCCCAAAATCACAGCCCAGCCGCTTGTTATCACTTCCCAAACGGCTTGTAATGCATTGGTTATAATCGGCATCCAATCCTGCTGCGAGAGCAACTCACTTATTTTATTGGTATCCAAACTGTCGCGGAGCACTTGCTGCAATTCAACCGGCAAAAATTTCACCGTGCTTCGCGACTGCGCATAGCTCTTCATAATTACCGACATTTGCTTCATTTCGCCCGCCACAAGCGGAGCTATGAAATAAATCATCAGACTCACCACAATCACCACCTCAAACAAGGTTATGAACACGGCTGCTCCCCGGCCCTTAAGGTGCAGAACACGGCGATTTTGCTGAACAAGCGGTTCAAACAGATAGGCAATCAGGCAAGACACAAGAAATGGCAGCAGCACATCCTTGAGCAAATCAATTAGCCACACTACTCCAAAAATAATCGCAATTGCAATGACCATGCGGACCACACGGTCAAGAGTGAAAGGTTGACGGTTAGGCATCGGCTTTATGCATTAAACACACTCTGATTTGTTACGCAAAATTACTAAAATATGTCAATGTTAATGTAAAAATTAGTATTTTTGTAACAAAAATTCTATAACAAACCTTCAATCATCAATCATTATGACAGTTAAAGCAGTGGCTCTTAACGACAAGGCATGGGCTCGCTGGACCGCTTTGGCCCTTTTGGCTCTTGCCATGTTCTGCTCGTATATCTTCATGGATATACTCTCGCCCATCAAGAACTTGCTTCAGGAAACCCGCGGGTGGGACTCGCTGGCCTTTGGCACGATGCAAGGCTCGGAAACATTCCTGAACGTTTTTATTTTCTTTCTGATTTTTGCCGGCGTTATTCTCGACAAAATGGGCGTGCGCTTCACGGCGCTTCTTTCCGGCGCGGTCATGCTTGTTGGCGCAACAATCAACTGGTATGCCCTCACCGACTCATTCTGCAACCCTAACAACAGCCTTTATATATGGTTCACCGACCATCTCAACTACATTCCGCTGTTCGATGAACTTGGCGTTTCACCATTTTACAAAGGCATGCCCGCATCAGCCAAATTCTCGGCAATAGGTTTCATGATTTTCGGTTGCGGTGTTGAAATGGCCGGAATCACCGTTAGTCGTGGTATTGTCAAATGGTTCAAAGGACGCGAAATGGCTTTGGCCATGGGCTCCGAGATGGCTTTAGCACGACTCGGTGTTGCAACCTGCATGATTTTCTCACCGCTTTTTGCAAATCTTGGCGGAGAGGTCAGCGTGTCGCGCTCGGTTGCTTTCGGCGTTGTGCTTCTGCTCATTGCCCTGATAATGTTCATTGTCTACTTCTTCATGGACCGTAAGCTCGACATGCAAACCGGCGCCGAAGAGGAAAAAGATGATCCCTTCAAAATTTCCGACCTTGGCAAAATCCTTTCAAGCAGCGGCTTCTGGCTTGTGGCTCTGCTCTGCGTGCTCTACTATTCGGCCATTTTCCCATTCCAGAAATATGCCGTGAACATGCTCCAGTGCAACATTAATTTCACCGCGCCCGACAGCGAATTCTGGGCAAGTTCCGAAGCCACAATCATCCAATACATTGTTATGCTCGTTGTAGCCGCCGCTGCCTTTGCAAGCAACTTCCAGAGCAGCAAGCTTCGCAAATCGCTTCTCATGTGCCTCGCCATTGTGGCACTCGTCGCTTATTGTTTCATGGGCTACAAATGTCAGTCGGCAGCAGCTATGTTTGCCGTGTTCCCCCTCTTGGCCGTAGGCATAACACCTATTCTGGGTCACTATGTGGATTATAAAGGCAAAGCCGCTTCAATGCTTGTGTTTGGTTCACTCCTGCTCATTATCTGCCACCTCACATTTGCATTCATCCTGCCGCAATTCAAGGAACAAACCGCCATATCGGTTACAATAGCATACGTTACCATCCTGGTGCTTGGAGCATCCTTCTCGCTTGTACCCGCTTCTCTATGGCCCAGTGTTCCCAAACTCGTCGACAGCAAGATTATAGGTTCAGCTTACGCTCTGATTTTCTGGATTCAGAACATTGGTTTGTGGCTCTTCCCGCTACTCATTGGAAAAGTCCTTGACAACACCAACCCCGACATAACCCGGGGCCTGGCAAATGGTACTCTTACTCCCGAACAAGCAGCCGTGAGCTACAATTACACCGCTCCACTTGTAATGCTTGCTTGCCTTGGTGTGGCCGCCCTGCTGCTCGGTCTCGTGCTCAAAGTTGTTGACCGCAAGAAACACCTTGGACTTGAAGAACCCAACATCAAGCCCAATGCCGAAGTTGAAGAATCGGAAGTGATAACCGTGGAAGGATAATCACATCCACAGAGCGCAACATCTTGGCGCAACATTAAGAGTCCATTCGATAAGGAATGTTAAAGCCGGGGCGGACTATCATTGAGCA
>JAMPBC010000074.1 GCA_023666905.1 Bacteroides sp.
GATATTTTTGCACTCACCCCTAATTCATTTACCAAGTCAAAAGCCGCTCTCTGTTCCGGAGTGAGAATACGTTCAATTTCAAAGCTCTCCAAAATCGCTTCGTGGAGCTTGTCAATGGCACGGGCGTATATGTGCTTCACTCCCAACTCTTTCAGAAGCGCCACAATCCTGATTGATGCGCCAAAGTTCTCACCTATGGCCACTATTACGAGGTCAACGTTTTTCAGCGGTAGGGCTGACAGAGCTGATTTGTCTGTTGCATCGATTATGTAGGTGGTGGAAATCTGATCCTTGATGGCATCCACAAGTGAAGCGCGGCTGTCGGCACCTATCACCTCATGCCCCATGTTGGTAAGGTCTATAGCCAGGTTAGAGCCGTAAATTCCGAGTCCGATTATAAGGTAACGCATGGTTCGGTTTTTAATTATTTGAGTTGTCAGTTATCAGTTGATTATAATGTGGTCCGAGGGGTATTTCACTTCGGCTGCGGTTCTGTTATGTGCCACGCCTATAAGGAGCGAGATGATGCCCACGCGGCCAAGGAACATTGCAACACATAAAATGGTCTTAGAGGCTGTGCTGAGTTCCCCCGTGATTCCGAGCGAGGACCCTACGGTGAAGAGTGCCGAGCAGGCCTCAAAGAGAACCGAGCGTGCCGGAAGTTTAGGCTCAAGCCCTAAAAGCAGGAAGGAGAGCACAAAATAGCTGAATATCGATATGGCAACCACTGCATTGGCTCTACGTATCGATCCCACGGCAATTGATCGTTTGAATGCGCTCACTTGCGATGCCCCGGTCACAATGGCTCGCAGATTCAGCCAAATAGCCGCAAGAGTGTTCACCTTTATGCCTCCCCCGGTCGACTGCGCTCCGCCGCCAACCCACATCAGAAACAGAACCATCACCAGTGTGACATTGAGAAATCCCGCCGGGTTGACCGATGAGAATCCCGCACTGCGCGGCACGGCGGAATTGAACACCGATTGGGTAATCTTCTCCCACAGAGACATTCCATGCAACGAATTGGAATACTCAAGCACGAAAAACATCAGGCTGCCGGCCATAAAGAGCAGTGAGAAAGTGCACAGTACTATCTTTGTGTTCATATTGTACTGATGGCAGTTATAGGGGCTGGCGTGCTTACAGAACAGTCTCCTCACATATCTTTTCACGGACTCGATCACCGCATCCTTGGCGTTGACAAGTATTGGAAATCCTATGCTGCCGGCTACAATGAGAAACGTCGTTATCCAGTAAATGGAAATGTTTTTGCCCAGCAGCATCGGATTGGCCATTCCGTCGGGCAATGTGGAAAATCCGGCGTTGCAAAACGCGGAGAGCGAGTGGAAAGCAGAAAATTTTATCTCGTCGGCCACAGTCATCCCCAGCGTGCCGTGGATTGATGCGAACACAAGGGACGCGCCTATTGCCTCAAGCGTTATGGTGAATGCAAGAATGTAAAGCAACGTGGGTATGAGCGAGTTCATTGACCGGGAATAAATCACGTCGCGAAGCATCAACTGACTGTAAATTGATGCGCTGCCACTGAAAAACAGAGCGAAAAACGAAGTGAAAGTCATCACACCGAGTGCTCCAATTTGAATCAGCAGTGCCAGGATTCCTATTCCCAGGGGCGTGAATGTGGCCGACACGTCAACCGGGGTCAGGCCGGTCACACACACGGCCGACGTGCTGACAAAAAAAGCATCGATAAAACTAATTCCGTTAACAGTTGATTTGGGAAGCATCAACAAAAATGTCCCTATCACAATGAAAACCAAAAAGCTTAGCGAAAGAAGCAACGACGGGTTTGTGCGCCGGTCCACAATTTTGAAAATCGCATAACTCAGTGTGATAATAGAGTAAGCCGTCAGCACCGCGTAAAGAAAAATGTTGGAGTACATTATTTTCTCCAACCATGGAATCCACGGGTGCACCGGGTGTGGATATATGGCCGGCAGCAGCGAAATGAGCAGAGCGATGTCAACAATCCATCGCAGCGTGCGGTAGGTATGCAGCGTGTTGGGCAAATTGATGGTCAAATTATAAAGCACGTTTGCCCCGAAAATCCACTGAATGGCCCGCATCAGCCGGTGCAGAGTCACGTAGTCGGCCTTCGTATGCTCGTAGCCCGCGTGAATCACTACCACAATCATGCACACCAGCGACGCCAACGTGGCAATCATCATCAGAAAATCACCGAAACGGCGTGCGGAATATGTGCCCCTCTCCAGCGCCCCTTTCAGGTTGCGACGGGCGCGTTTGAGAGCAATCTCAAGCCTGTGAACAATATTCTTCTTGCGAGTCGGCATCACACATCAGTCGGCGAAGCGAACACACGTCCCCCTCACCTTATATTATATATAATACCGCACCCACGCCAATTGTTCTCACCCCGGTCGTCGTACTAATCCTTTTCGCTTTGCAATGTCAAACTTTCCCGCATCTTCAGACAACTGACCGCCTCAGCATTAACAATATATTATGGGACAGGCTCTAAAATTAAAAGACTGCATAACATTTAGTTATGTGGTCTTTTAAGTAAATGGGGGCTTTTTGTTTCAGGCTAATTCGGATAGCTCGAGCCAGCGGAGCTCTTTGATGTCGAGTTCTTCGGTGAGCTCGTTGTATCGGCGGCTGAGGTCGGCAACATCGGCAATGGTTTCGCCCGATGAGAATTTTGCCTCAATCGCCTTTTTCTCTTCGGTGAGCCGGTCAATCTCTTCGGTGAGAGAGTCAAGTTCGCGTCGCTCTTTGAATGTGAGTTTACGCGGCTTTTCAGTTCGGGGCTTGGCGGCTGTTTGTGGCTCGGCATCGGCCTCCTTCTGTTTGGCTTCAACGCGTTTCTTTTCATCGCTCCATTTGCGATATTCCGAGTAGTTGCCCGGGAAGTCCTTCACCGTACCGTCCCCCTCCATAACAAAGAGGTGGTCCACGATGTTGTCAAGGAAAAAGCGGTCGTGCGACACCACAATTAAGCAGCCGCTGAATGTCTCAAGGTATTCCTCAAGTATGCCGAGTGTTACAATGTCCAGATCGTTGGTTGGCTCATCAAGAATCAGGAAGTTGGGGCGGCGCATAAGCGTAACGGCGAGGTGGAGCCTTGCCTTTTCGCCGCCGGAGAGTGTGTAGATGTATTTCTGCTGGTCGGCGGGAGTGAACAAAAAGTGATTCAGAAATTGCATGGGCGACAGCGTGGTGTGGTCGTCCAGTCTGACCTGCTCGGCAATTTCAGTCACGGCATCAATCACCTTCTTATTGTTGTCAAAATTGATGCCAAGCTGATTGTAGTAGCCGAAGCGCACCGTTTCTCCCAAATTCCAGTGTCCCGAATCGGTGGGCTCAAGCCCCATTAACATTCTGATGAATGTGGTTTTCCCGGCGCCGTTGGGTCCGATAATGCCCACCCGTTCATGGCGGGCGAATGTGTAGGTGAAGTTTTTAAGTATCACCTTGTCACCGAAACGCTTGGCAATATCTTCTGCCTCAAATATTTTGGAACCGATGTAGCTTGCCCGGGTTGCAATGTGGACATCGCGCTCGGTGCGGACATTGCGCGAACGCTCCTGAAGCTTGTAGAATGCATCGATTCTGTATTGTGCCTTGCTGGCTCGCGCCTGTGGCTGGCGGCGCATCCACTCCTGCTCCTTGCGCAGGGTGTTCTTCACCTTGGCCATTTCGGCTGATAGAGCCTCGATGCGCTCGGCGCGCCGACGCAGATAGTAGTCGTAGTTGCCATCGTAGGTGAAAGTTTGCTGCATGTCTATTTCAATGATTTTGTTGCACACACGGTCAAGGAAATAGCGGTCGTGCGTAACCATCAGCAAAGTCACATTCTGTTTTGTAAGGTATCCCTCGAGCCATTCAATCACGTCAATGTCCAGATGGTTGGTGGGCTCGTCGAGTATAATCAAATCGGGTTCCTCAAGTATCACTCTGGCAATTGCAATTCGTTTTTGCTGTCCGCCGGAAAGTTTGTCAACTTGTGCGTTGAGGTCGGTTATGTTAAGTCGGGTGAGGATTTGCCTTAGGCGGTCATCGTAAGTCCAGGCATCGGCGGCATCCATTTTTGCCATAGCCTTTTCAATAGCGCCCTGATTGCCCGATGCAAGGGCTTCCTCGTAGGCAGCGGTAACGGCTGCCATGGGAGTGTCGGGAGTCATGCACGCCTCCATCACGGTCATTCCTTTTTCAAACTCAGGAGTCTGGCTCACAATGCCCACCTTTAAATCATTGCGAAAGGTCACGGTGCCACTGTCGGGGCTTTCCTTGCCGGCAATGATGCGCAGCAAAGTGGTTTTACCGGTGCCGTTTTTGGCAATCAAACCTATTTTGTCGCCCTGATTTATGCCAAAAGTAACATCAGCAAAAAGCAAGCGATCGCCGAAGCTCTTGGTGAGATTTTCAATTTGGAGATAACTTTTCATTGTCAGCGTGAAAGGGAGAAGTTGAACGACATGCCGAAGGCTGTGTTAGTGGTTGGATAGGCCGTGGACGAAACCAACGGGGTGTTTATCTGATGCTCGAAGTAAAGCCCTACGGTCATTTTCCGTGAAAGAACATAGTTTGCAGCTACATTCACCGTGATGGTGCGGTTGCCCGATGTGGCCTGGGTAAAGGCATTTTCAATGCGGCGGATGAGGGCCGTAGTTTGGGCGTAGGAGAAGTCGGCGTTCACTGTCAGGTCGTTGCTTATGCCCTGTTGCGAGCCTTTCATTTTCAGCAC
>JAMPBC010000075.1 GCA_023666905.1 Bacteroides sp.
AATGTTAAAAATCAATTAAATAACCGACAAAATCGATTTTTGTCATCTACTAAAAAAAAATAAGAACGCTATAAAATGAGGCCAGGTGCTTTTTATCGTTTCGGAATACGGGGATGTTGAACAGTTTACGGGGTAGGTTTGTCATGGCAAAGCGCTGTGCTATAACTGAACCACGCCATTATTTTAAGCCGCTATCCGGCTGCTCTTTATAGTTGAAAATTTGGTGTATCCCATTTTCGGCTAATCTCTGCAAGGGGGGGGACGGCGCGCCCCGGAAAAACAGACCCTGGTTAAACGGACGCCCCGGTGCAAAGTGTTTGCATCGGGGTGTCTGTTTGATATTGAAGTGTCTGATTGACTCTCGGGGAGAGTATTCAGTTTGATGGGTTAAACTCGGAGAAGGGAGATTTCAGACAATGGAGTTTTTCTTTGTCCATTCAACGATTTCGGGGATGTAGCCGAAGGCAAGTCCGGTAACGGTGTCGGCGCAGCCATAGTAAACGGCTATGCGGCCGGTTTCGGGATCGTGCAGGGCTGCACAGGGGAAGGTTACATTGGGCACGTCGCCGGTCAACTCATAGATTTCACGGGGTGAGATGAGATAGGGTCCTGAACGGGCAATCACTTTCCAAGGTTGCTCAAGGTCAAGGAGGGCTGAGCCGAACGCATAGACGTATCCGTTGCATGAGCGGAGCACACCGTGGTAAATGAGCAGCCATCCTTCCGAGGTTTCAATGGGGATGGGGCCGGCTCCAATCTTCATGGTTTGCCAGGCGCTTTCCTCGAAGGAGGCGGGCGACATTACATGGCGGTGACGTCCCCAAAATTCCATGTCGGGGGATTCGCTATAGAATATGTCGCCGAAGGGAGTGTGGCCGGTGTCGCTGGGACGTGACAGCATTGCGAAGTTTCCATTTATCTTGCGGGGGAACATCACTCCATTGCGATTGTAGGGGAGGAATGCGTTTTCAAGCTGGTGGAATGTTTCAAAGTCGGTGGTCCAGGCGGCGCCGATGGTGGGCCCGTGGTAACCGTTGCACCAGGTCACATACCATTTGTCGTCAATCTTGGCAACGCGGGGGTCGTAGCCGTAAACCCATTGGCCGATTTCTTCATCGCCGCCAACAAGATGCATATCTTCTTCGTTGATGTCCCATTTGAAGCCGTCGACAGAGAAGCCGACATGGATTCTCATTCGGCGGTTGGTGTCGTCGCAACGGAAGACGCCGGCAAAGTTATATTTGCCCTTTTTGAAGGGTACAACTGCGGAGTTGAAGATGGAATTGGATGTTGAGAGGAGATTACGGGGTATAACCGGGTTGGCGCTGTAACGCCAAAGTACATCCTTGCAACCTTCGGGGCGAGCTTCCCAGGGCATATCAGGGAGCGGTTCGCCAACGATTTTCAAATCTTTCATTTATTGTTCTTTGGTTATTGGTTTTCTTAACTTATTAAACTTAACAAATTAAAAGAGTTAGAGTTCTATATAGATCAGATGGGGTATATGGCCGGGGAGAGGGATTAGAATTGTGAGTCTTCAACGGTTTTGACATCGGTGTCAATGATTTTTTCGGCATCTTCGCCTTTATCGGAATGGGTGAATGGTACGAACCAAGCAAGGAAGAATGCGGGGATTGACATGACAAGGGCAATGATGAAGAAGAGTTCATAGCCTGTTTGCTTGCATATCCAACCTGAGATCATGCCGGGGAGCATGACGCCTATGTTCATTATGGCCGATGCGAATGCGTAGTGTGCCATGGAGTGCTTGCCGGGGGCCACCTGCTGCATCATGAACATTGTGAGGCCGACGAATCCGAAGCCGTAGCAGAAATATTCGGCTACAAGACCGGAGCCCACTATCCAAAGGTTCTGGGGCTGTGACACGGAGAAGAGGAAGTAGACCAGAAAGGGAACGTTGAAGATGCAGACGAGGGAGAAGAGCACTTTGCGCAATCCGAAGTGGGCAATGAAGTAACCTCCGAGTATTGATCCTACAATGAAGGCAACGGTTCCGAACACACCATAAAGTGTACCCATTTGCTCATTGGTGAGGGCAAGACCTCCATCGGCAAGAGGAGCCTGCAGGAAGATGGGCACCATTTTCATTGCGAAGCCTTCGGTGAGGCGATAGCAGACTATGAAGAGGATGTAAAGCCAGATGTATTTCTTTTTGAAGAAGTCAATGAGGACGCGTCCCATCTCGGACATTGACTCGGAGAATGTGGAGGGGGCATTTTCCTTGTTAGCTTTAGTTGCTCCGGGGAGCATGAAGAAGTGGTAGACAGCCAGGCAGATGAGAATCAAACCAATCAGGCCCATGATAATCATCCAGGCATAGAAGGGAGCTTTCTCGGGGTTGGAGTCCTTGAAATGCGTCATCAACACACCGGCCAACCAAACGAGACCGCCGTTGGCCAAGACCTTGGCGAGATTATAGAAAGCGCCTTGCCAGCCTATGAAGCGTGACTGAGTGGTTTTGTCGAGAGCGGTGAGGTAGACACCGTCAGTGGCAATGTCGTGTGTGGCACCGGAGATTGCTATAATGCCCATCACGGCAATGACATAGGCAAAGAATGACGGGAGGGGCAAGAGGAAAGCGATGAGTGCGAAACAGAAACCGGAGATGGCCTGGGTGCACACCACAAAGTTTTTCTTAGTCCAATAAATTTCCAACAACGGGCTCCAAAGGAATTTGAGCGTGTAAGGCAACGTCAGAAGAGAGGTCCAGAAGGCAATCTGTTCCATGTCCACCCCCAGATTGTTGAACATAATCACCGAGACGAGGTTCAGCGCGATGAAAGGAAGTCCCATTGCAAAATAAACAGAAGGAACCCAGGTTAGCGGGGAATGTTGACGGGAGGAGGTCGCCGGTCTTGACGTTGAGGCCATAAGCGTGCGTTGTGGAAAATGATTGAAAAAATGAACTAAAAAGTACCCCGGAGCAGAATCGAACTGCTATCAAAAGTTTAGGAAACTTCTATTCTATCCGTTGAACTACCGGGGCCAAAATGTGTGGCAAATTTAGTAATAAATAATGAATCGGCGCAGGCTTTTATTTCATTTTTTACACAAGATTATGAATTAAGGGTCAAAATGGCTAACTTTGTAACCATGATACAGGAAAAATTAGAGAAGGAGCTGATTTCGCAACCGGAGTTGTGGCGCTTAGCGCTTATGCCGGGGGCACAATCGCTTGAGATTGCGCTTTATCCGCCGGTGGCCCGGGAGGAGATAATGTGGCGGAATTTAGAGTATTCCACCAACCAGGCAGAGCAATTAAAAGCATTGGAAGAAGCGGTTTATGACAATTCGCTGCTACTGTCGGATTTCCGCAGAGTTGATTGCATTCTTGATGTGCCGGAAAGAATCATTGTGCCTGCTGAAGTTACGACTGAGGACGCAGAGAAATTGCTCATTGCACAAAACCCGGCGATGACAAACAACCGCGAAATAATGCAATTCCCATTAGGCGAGCAGGAGAAGCTGGTGTTGGCACCTGAAGCGGATTTCATAGCATTCCTTAAGCGCACATTTTACAACGTGAAGTTTCACAGCCGCCAGGCGATACTAATAAATTACTTTTCAGAACACCTGAAAGAATTCAACGATCGCTGCGCAGTGGTGTTGGTAAGGAACAAGCAACTGACGCTAATAGCTTTTGAAAAAGAAAAGCTGATGGCCGCCAATGATTTTAAGTTCGAGACCAATACGGATGCAGCCTACTATGTGTTGGCATCATTGCAAAGCATTGGATTTACTCCAAACGAGGAGGAGTTCGACGTGGCATTTTACGGACAATCGCTCACCGACGAGAACTCCGTGGCCGGCATACTTCGCAAGTATGTCAAGAACTTAAAAGCGGTACCCTTCCCTACCCTGCGATTCAGAGCATCAAAGCTGACGCTGCAATCGCCATTTCCACTTCTAATACTTCCGACATGCGAATAATACGAGGCAAATACGGACGCAGACGGTTCAATGTACCGACAAATATCACAGCGAGGCCGACAACTGACTTTGCCCGCGAAAACATTTTCAACATCATTGAAAACCTTATTGACATAGAAGGGATACGTGCGCTTGACCTGTTTGCCGGGACGGGGGCAATAACGTTCGAGTTATTGTCGCGCGGAGCAGCATCGGTAACAGCCGTTGAAAAAGCATCGACCCAATCAAGGTTCATAGAGGCAACCGCCAAAACATTAGGAGAACAAAATCTGCGACTTATTCGTGGGGATGTATTCCGATTCCTGCAAGCATCACAACCAAACAGCTACGACTTTATATTTGCCGACCCGCCTTACGACTTGACAAATTTTTCAGAGGTGCTAGGTTTGGTTTTGGAGAAGAATCTGCTCAAAGCGGGAGGTATATTCATTTTGGAGCACTCCAAGAAATACGATTTCAGCCAGTTGGAGCATTTCAAGCGCCATGTGGCATACGGAAGCGTTAACTTTTCAATTTTTCAAGCAGAGGAATAAAACGTGTCAAGGAGCTCTTTGCCATGAGGGTGGTTCGCCGAGCGTGCCGTCAGACAGGCCGTGCTCTGAGGCGAACGCGGGGGCGGTCATGGCGCCGCTCAGTAGAGGGGGACGGAATCGGGGTAAG
>JAMPBC010000076.1 GCA_023666905.1 Bacteroides sp.
CACCGATAGCTTCCCGTTAAGAAATATGGCGCTCTGCGTTGCCCGGACTTTCCTCACGCCGATATGCCTCGGCGAGCGACGGAATGCCCGGCTGTCTAATTGTTATGGCTGCAAAATTAGTTCATTTGGGTCAATTGGCAAAGGGGCACTCTGCTTTTTCAGCGAGTCGGAGACTACTTTTCGCCCCAACGCTCACGCAGAGGCCACCGCGAAGTGTGCAGCAGCAAGCGCAGCGAAGTGCCGTAGCTGAAATAGGACCATATCCAGTCAATGAGTACGCTAAGCTTGTTGCGCATTCCCAGAATGGAAATCAAGTGAATGAACATCCAGGTGAGCCACGCAAAGAATCCCGAAAGGTGCATTTTTCCAATGTCGGCAACAGCCATGTCGCGCCCGACGGTGGCCATGGTGCCCTTGTCGTTGTAATTGAAGGGGGTATCGAAGCTACCCTTATTCAGGTGTGTGGCCAACAATTTCCCCTGCTGTATGGCCACCTGTGCCAACTGCGGATGTCCTTTTGGGTAAGCAGAGGTGGTCATCAAAGCCATATCGCCGATTGCATAGACGTCTTCAACCCCCTCCACGCGGTTAAATTCATCGACAATCACTCGATAGCCATGCCCCATAATGTTGTCGCCGTTGCTGAAAGCTATGGGTTGGCCTGTTACTCCGGCTGTCCAAATCACCATACCGGAATATATTTCGGAACCGTCCGAGAGAGTCACAACATTATCGTCGTACTTGGTCATCTGGCTGTTGAGCTTAACCTGCACCATAAGTCGCCCAAGATAATCAAGGGCATCGGTTTGCGATTTTTCGCTCATGGCCCCCATAAGACTTTTTGAGCCTTCGAGCAGAATTATGCTGAGGTCCGATTGTGGAATGGTGGGATATTCGCGAGGTAAAATATAACGCTTCAACTCGCCCAAGGCTCCTGCAATCTCCACTCCGGCAGGACCGCCGCCGATAACCACAAAACTTAACAGCTTGCGTCGGCGCTCGCTGTCGGTTTCAATGGCCGCGCGTTCAAGTCGGTCCAGAATTTCATCGCGTGCGCGTATGGCTTGAGCAGTGCTTTTAATGGTGTAGACATACTTCACCAACTCTTTGTTGCCAAAAAAGTTATTGGTGGTTCCGGCTGCAATCACAAGGCGGTCATAGTGAAGCGTTTCATACTGAGTGGTAACGGTTCGGCGTTCCATGTCCACATCTGTCACCTCACCTAAATGGAAGTTGATTCCGCGGGCCCGTCCACGGCGAATTTCGCGGCGGAACGGGAAGCAAATGCTCCCCGGCTCAAGTCCGCTCGAGGCTATTTGATAAAAAAGCGGTGGGAAACTGTGGAAATTGTTGCGGTCAACCAACGTAACCTCAAACCGCTTCTTGTCAATGTGTTTTATAAAGTTAAGGCCCGCAAAGCCCCCTCCGATAACCACAATGTGTTCTCTCTGTGACATATTGCTTAAGTTGACAACAGGTTAACTGATAAATTCAGACGCCGGCCGAAGCAGCATTACAGCAGCTACCCGACTATATTTTTCTAACACCACCCTGCGGCTGTTTGTTTTCATTAAGGTAATTTAAAGTGTTAGGTTGGCGGTTTTCAGATTTAAATCACTATTTTTGTAATCAATTCTGATTGCAAAACCATGATAAAGAAATTCGTCACTGCAATAATATATCTCTTCACAGCCTTTGCACTGCCGGCTCAAATCAACACCGATCAGGTGCTTCAGATTGGCCGTAACGCCCTTTACTTCGAGGATTACGTGCTCTCCATCCAGTACTTCAATCAAGTTATTGGCGCCAAGCCCTATTTGGCTCAGCCTTACTTCTATCGTGCGCTGGCAAAGCTTAACCTTGAGGATTATCAGGGGGCTGAAACCGACGCCACCTTGGCCATTGACCGCAACCCGTTCATCACGGATGCCTACGAGCTTCGCGGCGTTGCACGACAGAACCTCGGCAAGGATTCACTTGCCATCGAGGACTATGCCCAAGCACTTTCACTCATGCCAGGTAACCGGGGCATTCTCTACAACATGGCCCTTGCTCAAGAAGCCACAAAGGACTATGACAACGCTGAAAAAAGCTTTGAAACGCTGTTGGAAAATCATCCCGGATTTGACGGCGGCTATCTTGGCCGCGCCAAAATGCGGCTTGAGAAAAAAGACACGGTAAGCGCACTGGAGGATATAAACAAAGCGCTTTCAATCAACAAAAACGCTGTGAACGGCTACCTGATGCGCGCCGACATATCCATTCATCGCAATCAGGACTACACCCAGGCTCTTGCCGACATGGACGAGGCCATAAAGCTACAACCACGAGTGGCAGGCTATTTCATTAACCGCGCCTTTATCCGCTACCGTCTCGACGACTATTTCGGTGCCATGAGCGACTATGACTACGCCTTGCAGCTTGACCCGGCGAACTTTGTGGCCGTTTACAACCGCGCTCTGCTGCGAATGGAAGTACATGACTACAACAAAGCCATTGACGATCTCACGCAAGTGCTCGCCCTGCGCCCGCAGGAGTATCGCGCCCTATATAACCGCGCCATGCTCTATCGCGAGATAGGCGACATGAAAAATGCCTTGACTGACATTTCGCACGTGATTGACGTGATTCCAAACTTCGCCCTGGCCTACTATCTGCTTTACGACATAAAGCACACCATGGGGATGAAAGGAGCTCAAGCCGACCTTGACAAGTCCATAGCCCTGGCCCGAAAGCAGAAAGCACGAGAGGGCCTAAGCAATCTGATTGACCCCGGAAAGATTCTTGACCGCGCAACCCCGGCCGAAGACACCTACGATGAAAACTCGCAGGATGCCGTGATGCAACAATTCTCCACCCTGCTCACCGTCAACGATAATGCAGATATTGACGGCGAATACAACAACAAGGGTATCCGCGGTAAAGTACAGGACCAGAGCCTGAGCATAGAGCTTGAACCTATGTTCACCGTCACCTACTACACCTCCCCCACCGAACTAAAACCAACGGGCGACTATCTGCGCGAAATTGACGACGTGAACAACACCCGCGCTTTGCGCTATCTGCTACAGCTCACCAACCATGAACATAACCTGACCGATGCCGACGAAATTAACAAGCACTTCCAGTCCATTGAATACTACAACTCTTATCTTGCCACTCATACCCCTCGTGCCATTGACTTCTTTGGCAGGGCCATGGACCAGATGACCGTGAAGAATTATGCGGCAGCCATTGCCGACCTTGATAAAGCAATTGCCGCTGCACCGGACTTTACCGTGGCCTATCTGGTGCGTTCCGTGGCCCGTAATCGACTGAGCGAAGCTCCTGTTGACAAATCGGACAAATCATTGCCGCGCGAAAGCTCTCTGCGAGCTCGCAAGCAACAGGTCATTGCCGACCTTGACAGTGTGATTCATCTTTCCCCACGCATGGCCATCGCTTACTTCAACAAGGGAGTGGCGCTTGCCGAAATGAAGGACTTCACCTCGGCTTTGAACGCATTCAATCAAGCTATTAAAATCAAACCCGACTTTGGCGAAGCGTACTATAACCGAGGTTATTCTTACTTCCAACTTGGCAACCGCGCGGCCGGAGCCGCCGATTTAAGCCGTGCAGGAGAATTAGGCATAGTTCCTTCCTACAATCTGCTTAAACGCATGTCGCGCTAAAACGATTGAATGGCCTATGCGTTAAATGATATGATGGTTAGAGTCCATTCGATAAGGAATGTTAAAGCCGGGGCGGACTATCATTGAGCAGA
>JAMPBC010000007.1 GCA_023666905.1 Bacteroides sp.
CATTCCTTATCGAATGGACTCTTAATGATTAAGGGCCGTTCTCTGTTCGTTAGAGGACGGCCCTGTGATAATATCTATTATTTGATTATTCCGTCGCGGCGAAGTAACGGCTCAATAGAGGGTTCAGAGCCACGGAAACGGCGATAGAGCTCGGCGGGATTCTCTGTACCTCCGCGCTCCAATATGTTGTGTCGGAAGCTATTGGCAGTGTCGCGATTGAAAATTCCGTCGGCTTTGAATTTGGCAAAGGCATCGGCGTCAAGCACCTCGGCCCACTTATAACTGTAGTAGCCTGCCGCGTATCCTCCGGCAAAAATGTGGCTGAACTGCGGCGACATCAACGAACCGGCAACGGGTGCGAACGTCTGAACTTCACGAGTGGATTCTCTTTCAATTTCCTCAACCGAATCAACCGGTGCCGTTATGGAGTGCCAAGCCATGTCCATGTAGCCGAATCCAAGTTGACGCAGGCATGCGTATGCGGCTCCAAAATGGGATGTTGCAACCAAACGTTCAATCAACTCCGTGGGAATAGTTTCATTGGTGAGATAATGACGCGCAAAGCCATCCAAAAATTCTTTTTGGGTGAGGAAGTTTTCATTGAACTGTGAAGGTAATTCCACAAAGTCACGACGCACATTTGTGCCTGAAAGCGATGCGTAATGCACATTGGAAAGTAGTCCGTGGAGCGCGTGTCCAAACTCATGGAGGAAAGTGCTGACTTCGTAGGGGGTGAGCAAAGACGGCTTTGAGGGAGTGGGCTTTGTGAAGTTCATCACAATGGAAATGTGGGGGCGCGAGTTAGTGCCGTCCGGTTCAATCCATTGGGCTTTGAACTCTGTCATCCAAGCTCCGGGACGCTTGGTGGAGCGGGGGAAGAAATCAGTGTAAATCATCCCGAGATATTCACCTTTTTCATTCTTAACTTCAAAAGCCTTCACATCGGGATGATAGACATCAACATCGGTCCGCTCACTGAATTTGAGGCCGTAAAGCTTCTCCGCAAGGCCAAACACACCGTCAATAACATTTTCCAACTTGAAATAGGGGCGCATCTCCTCCTCATTGTACGCATATTTTTCTTCACGCAGCTTGTTGGAGTAATAGCTGTAGTCCCATGGTTGTAGCTCCACGGCTTTACCTTCAAATTTTGAGGCATATTCGGTTAGCTCTGCCAGCTCCTTCACCCAATAGGGGGAGTAGGCATCGCGAAGTGAGTTCAGCAAGTTGAAAACTTTCTCAGGCACACCGGCCATGGTGTGCTCAAGTACGTAGTGTGCAAATGTAGGGTGTCCGAGCAGTTTGGCCAATTCAAGCCGCAGGTTCGCGATCTCCTTGACAATATCCATGTTGGAGAACTCTCCGTTAATGTTGCGCCCAGTGTAAAGGCGGAACATTTTTTCACGAAGGTCGCGGCGCGATGAGTATTTCATAAACGCCACGTATGTAGGCTGGGCCAGTGTAAAGAGGTATTCCCCGTCGCGCCCTTTCTGCTTCGCCGCTTCAGATGCTTGTTCAATCAAGTGCTCTGTCAGCCCATCAAGGTCCTCACGGTGAAGATACACCTCGTACGTGTTGAGCTCTTTCAGCACATTCTGCCCGAAACGAGTGGTCAGTTCACTCAGCCGTGCGGTTATTTCCTTAAATCCATCGCGGTCAGCCCCCTGAAGCAGAGCTCCGCTGCGGGCAAAGCTGTCATAAGTTTCTTTAAGCAGCGTCCTTTCCTCGGCCGTGAGCTTGGACCGGTCGGTATGGTCGTGAACATATTTAATCCGTTCCCAAAGTTTTTGGTTGAGGGATATGGATGTGGAGTAATCACTCAGCAGTGGGGTCACATCAAGTGAAATCTGCATCATTTCATCGTCAGCGTTAGCCGACAGGAGAGGGAAGAACACATTGAGCACCCGGTCAAGTTGTGCGCCGGAGCGTTCAAGGGCCACTATGGTGTTTTGAAAGTCCGGTTGTTCGTTATTGGCTGTGATGTGGTCAATTTCCTCAAGCCCGCGGGTAATACCTTCCTTTATGGCCGGAAGATAATGGCTGTTTTCAATTGACCGGAATGGAATGGTGTTGTGAGGAGTGCTGAAAGTAGAGAGCAGAGGATTGTTCATTGTTGTTCGGGATATATGGCAGCATCGGCAACCAATGAAATCATTGTGGGGTCAACGCCTGCTGCGGTTAGATATTTGAGGTCATTGTCAAGCGCCGTGTATAGTTTGCCGGAGTCACCATTGTTGAGCTTGGCAAACTCACGGTATTGCCGTGCGGCCTCACGGAAATTTTTCAGGGCCATTTGCAAGTGTCCGGCATTGAGGTGGTCGGTGGGTGTAGGGGAGTCGTTGAGTATTTTTGTGTAGTATTTCGTGGCTCTGTCATAGTCGCCCTCCACAAATGAGCACCACGCAATGGGGCGGAGTGCCCGCTGTCCTTCGGGGTCCATATATTCCACCTTAAAGTAGCATTTCAATGCTTGCTGATAATTGTCTGTTGCCAGATAGCAGTGCCCCAGATTGAGTGCCACATTCAGATCATCGGGTTTGGCGGCGGCCAGGCGTTCATAGTAGGGGATGGCCTCGGCGTGCCGCCCCATTTGTTTCAGCACTTGGGCTTTGCGGCGGGCTGTCCACAATCCGTCGGGCGCCATCAATTCACTTTTGTTGTAATAGTCGAGCGCTTGCTCCAGTTTGCCAAGTCGCTGCGCGCTGTAGCCGGCTTTCTGTATTGCCGGCAGATTGTCGGCCCCCGCGGAGTCAAGCAACATTGTGAATATGTCGAATGCCTCGGCATAGTAGCCGCGCTTGAAGTAAAACTCGCCCACAGCCTCCACGGCCATGGTGTCCTTGAGGTCAGGAGCCAACATGGGCACGGCAGCCAGGTTTACCGGTGTGGCAAATGGATTGGTAAATTCACCTTTGCGTCTGTAAAGGGTGAAGAACCGGTAAAGGTCGTGTATGAAGTGATTCATTTTTGAAGCACGTGAAGCGTTTTCCGGATTCAGCAATGAATTGCGCAACTCGGCAATGTTGATGTTCTGCAACTTGAACTGTTCGAGCATCATGCGTCGGCTGGCCGAGGGCATACGCTCCAGTGAGAAAACAATGGAATATTTGTCGTTGTCACACACAAGCGAGTTCAGGTCAATAAGTTCTCCGAGGTCAAGCGCCGAATCGTCAAGAACTTTGGCTACATCCGTTTGGTCAGTGTGGAAAGGGAGAAACCAGTTGGCCGGCTCGCGGAAAAATTCAAACGATTTCAGTCCTGAAAAGGTGCTTAGCATCACGTCGCTTCCTTCGTTCTGCATGTCGTTCAAGGCCTTGAGCTTATCGGCTACGCCTGATTTTTCAAGCAGCTCTTCCCACTCCGGATTTCCCTCCATGGGGTCGGAATCGTAAGCCGAAATGTCTTTGTCCGAGAGTTTTTTGAAAATCTCAGGCCTCAGTTTCAGCATTTCGGGGATAACCTCTTCGTTCATGGTCCGGTTAATCCGGTCGGTGTCGCGGGTTCGGGCCAGGCTCAAAAAAGCTGTTTTAAGGTCTTCGTGCCACCCGGGGTGCTCGCTCACTGTCGCCATCACCGCTCCAAACGTGCGTCCCGAAAGTGAATCACGCTGCATCCACATTGCCAACACCAGTTCCACCAGTGCATTTATTTCCAGATTCTTTTCTCCGGCAAGGTATGTCTTGGCCAGCAAAATCATCTTGGCCTCGTCGTAATATTCCAGTGTGCCAAGAAACAGAGCGCCCAATAGCGGGGCCCTGTGCTCCGACCTTATGGTTTCATTTTTAAGAAATGCTTCTATTGCGGCCGCGTCATCGGCTGCAAGAGGATGGGTGGTCCATATCAGGTTGAAAATACGTTTCCCAAGCTCAGCCACTTTGGCTTTCAATGCACTGACACGTGCATTGGACGGGCCTTTATCGGTAAGTGACATAAGGCTCAGCTGCTCCTCGGCTTCAATTAGCCTGTTAAGCAACAAAGGGATGGAGGAATCATGCTGCATGCGTTCATAGCGTACAATACCGAAATATTGTTTCGGCGAGTCATTCACCAGACTTAAACGGATAATGTTGCCCGACAGTTGCAAAGCTTTTGCCGAGATGCTTTTAAGCATAGCCTGACGCGATGGGTCGGTCACGCCGTCAAGGGCATAACGCCGCAAATAGCCGAAGCTTTCGCTGAGCCGTCTTATTTCCGAAGTCAGTTCCCATGGAGCCGAGGCAGCTTGTGCCATGGCCTGCAGCAGGGATAGCGCATAGGATATTTTGCCTGTGTTCAAAGCTTGTGAAATTTGTTCGTGCAATGCTTGGAGCTGTGGTTGTTTCATTGTTTGTCCGTTATGTCAGATGTGATTACATCTTATTATTAACAAATATCGTGCCAAAGGTGTTTGCGGATATAAGGCGCCTAAAGAACGGGGGCACGGCCGTCATGGCCATGCCCCCGCCTGAAGGATTTTATTTAAGAAGTTTATTTCTTAACAACTTTGAATGCTTTGGCTTTCTGGCCATCGCGGGTAACGTTCACAACGTAAACGCCGGGAGCGCCGTTGATTGTAACCTGCATGAAGTCACCGGCAGCAACTTCGTGAGCCTTGGAGGCCACGGTGCGACCGTTAACGTCGAAGATTTCCACTTTGTAGAAGCCATCGGCAGTTACATCGAGGTAGAGCACATCGTCAATGGTGTAGGTGCGGAGATCGCCGTCAGCGGCAATGTCGCCGATAGCACCGAAGTCACCAACCTTGATGAATTGGAATGTGCGTGAATCAGAACCGAGGTCGTTGGCAAGAGTGAGGACTGCGGTGTAGTCTTCGCCTTCACGGGCAAAGCTTACTTTGGCTGAACCCTCTTTGTCAGAACCGGTTGATTCTGAAACGTTGCCAAGACGGGCCTTCCATGAAGGCTTGGTTGTGATTTTGTAGTTAGTACCTTCAATGAAGGGGCATCCTGTGCCGGGCACGGGGCGAATAAAGCTGTAGTTGTTCTTGCCCTCTTTTGAAGCATCGGGTGCAAGCTGGAAGTAGCCTGCTTTCACGCCGGCTTTGGAGCCTTTACCAACATACTTCATGTCAGCGCCGGGTTCATCTTCAAAGTCCCAATATCCGGCAAGACCGTCGGGGAGGTTGTTGGGATCAAGACCTTCCATGGAAGCTTTAACCTCGTCGGCTGTCATAGCTTTGTCCCAAACCTGGAATTCATCGAGAGCACCGGTGAAGCCGGAACCACCATGGCCGCGACCTGTGTGGCGGGTACCGCCCACAATGATGTAGTTGGCCAAATTGATGTTCTTTGAAGCGGTGGCGTATTCATTGGTTGTACCTGACTGAATGACATATTCACCGCTACCGTAGTCAGACATGCCAAGGAATTGCCATGTGCTTTCCACTTGCTTTCCGTTGATGTAGAAGAGTGTGCGGAACGTGGTGGCTGTGCGGTCAAAAATCATGGCGAAGTGAGTCCACTGGCCTTTGTTGAACACTTTGGTCTTACCATTGCCGAAGTCGTAGCGGAGAACTCGGGTTGTAGCACCGGCATCGTATTGAGAAAAGTCTTGATCGTAATTTTGGAGTGTACCGTCGGTGTTGAGTGACGACCAAAGGATACCCCAGTTGTTACGGGGCCATTCGCCGTCCTTCTGAACAATGTCAATGAAGTTAACAGGAGCGGGGAACACATCAATCTTCATCCATCCGCAAACTGAGAATGACTGAGTACCGTTGGCAAGGATGTCGCCAAGACGTACACCGAAGGCTTCCTCTGCAATGGCGATACCGCGTGAGCAAGCACCGTCGGCTTCGCGACCGGTGTAAGCAAGTGCAATTTCTTCGCCGGGTTTAACAGTTATGTCAGCTTCTTTGCCGTTGGCGGTGAGAGTGTTGATTTCGGGGATGCGGCCGCGGGCTGCATCGGTGATTACAATGTAACCGCTGTGGGTGCAAACAGAGTCGCCCTTAAGTTTCTCTGTCTTTTCTGATTCAGCGCGGGGACGGGTAACAACGAGGTCGTATGTACCGATTTCGTTGATGCCATTCACTGTCCAGGTGTTGGTCATGCCCTGGCTCTGTGCGACGGGCTGAGCGTTTTCAACACCATTGGGAACAATAGCCCACTGGAATTCACGCTTGGAGTCAACGGCCTTGAGTGTGAACTCTTCACCGGGAGTAACGGTTGTCTTCGAGGTTTCAATAGCATCGCTGTATGTGCGGTCACCTGCTGCTGCATAGTCACCCCAAACAATTTCAGAGTCGGTGTCGGTGTCAAGTGAAACGGCTGCAACACCAAAGCGGATGCGGCCTTCACCCTTGTCATCGCCCTTGAAAGGAGTGGAGTAGCTCATGGCTGCCCATGAGGTGGTGATTCCCATCAGAACGGGTTCCTGACCTTCTTCCTGAGCGTAAACTTTGTAAAGTGAGTTGTTAACGTCAATGTTGTAGCAAACTTCGTCAACCGGTTTGTTGTTGGGCACACTCCAAATGAGCTTTGCGTCAACACCGGCGTAAGTGTTGCGAAGAATCTTCACAGTGGGTTTGTCGGGAGCAGTGGGTTTCGGTGACTGGCCGCGCTTGATTGAGAATTCACCAACAAGGAAGTCCATGTTAGCTGCTTCAGAGAAGTTCATGGCAACCATGGCAAGAGTTTTGCCAGCAAGGCCGTCGCCGTTAGCAACGGTGTAAGTTTTAGTTGTCCAAGCGCCATCGTCAATCATTTGGTCGGCGGTGCAAACGTTGAAGCGGTTGGCGATTTTTGATTCGGCACCGTCAACGCTGAACACGAAGTCAACTTTTGCTTTACCCTGAGTGAGTTTGTAGCGAACGGTGATAACGTCGCCTGCCTGAAGAGCGTAAGCAGTTTTGAGCAGGTGGAGGTATTCGTTGTCGGTGCTACCGTTGATGCGCAGACATGAACCGCCAACGTAAGCATCGTCCCAGCTGAACTGAGCTTTTACACCGTTCTGGGCAACCTTGGCCACGTCAGTGCTGAGGAACTCGGTGGTGAGCCACCAGCGCCAGGTGGGGAGGTAGTCCTGAACACCTATATTATACCATTCATTGTTATTGGCGCGTTCGCCCTTCCAGTTGAAGTAGCGTCCGTTACCAATATTAAAGAAGGTGTAGAAGGGTTCGGTTGAGAGATCCCATCCCATTGCCGAGCGAGCCGACATGAAGTAGGACATACCCTGGAAAGTAACGTCGGAGCTTGAGCATGAGTTGGTGGTTACGGGAACAAGGTCGTTAACCGGGTTGTGGGCAGCGCCTGTGAACCAGTTTTCAAGACGATACTGATAAGTATCCTGCTTGGCTTCGAGAGAAGAACCTCTTTCACCGCGATATTGCCAGAACATGTTTTCCGAGTGAGCACCCCACAGACCGATTGAAAGATTGTAGTCGGGGAGCATGGGCCATGAAGCACCTGAGCGGGGTTCGCCACCCTGCATGTTGAAACCGCAATAGAGGTAAAGCGGGTTACGTCCCTTACCGTACGATGCAGATGCGGCATTGTCAACGCTCTGCTGCATACGTGAGATGTTGTTCCAGTTGTAGTTGAAGAACAATGAGGTGCGTTCCTGTCCCAGAGGACCCCATGTGCGGATGTTGTGCGAACCGAGACCGCGGTCAAATGTAATTGAACCGGCATCGTTGGTTCCGTCATACCACATGTTTTCAGCAAGGTTGTAGGCCGGAGTTGATTTGGCATACTGGGCGGTGAGCTTCTTCATGAGGTTCTCGTGGAATGTCTGGAGTCTGGAACCATTATACCATCCGGAGAATTCCGAGTTGTAGCCAAGACCATCGTGTCCGAAGTAAGCCATCATTTTGGCGGCATCTTCGGCATCGAGGTTGCACATAGCGTTAAGCGCGGAGCTCCAGGCCGAGGTGATGGTTCCGAAAGGAATGCCGGCTACTGATGAAACGGCCACACCGTTCTTGTGTGCGGCATCGGTGAAGCCGCCGGGGATGGCGCCGAGCGAGGTGTTCCAGTTGCCATAGTGGTCAACATAGCTCCACATTGTGAAACATTCCGAGTCAAATTCACCGGTAGGCAGGGCATTGCGGCTGTTGCCGTCGGTTTTGATGTTGATGGGGAGCCAAGCGCAGAGACGCTTGTCGTTCACGTTCCAGGTGAGGTTTTTGCGAACCTGAGTGTTCGCGTTCTGGAAACGGATGTGGGGTTTCACACGAGAGATAAAGAAGTTGTCATCATCGTTAATCTTGTGGTTGGTTTTCCAACTGTTAACGTTGGTGGCAAATGCCGTACTCTCGGGCCACACGATGTCGCCTTCATGCCATGCCTGAGCGTTGGCGCTGAGGCAGAACAGGGCGGCTGCGGGTAAAAGATAGTACTTTTTCATTTAAGGTTAATAATTGGTTGTAATTAAAGGTGATTTTCGGTTTATTATCGAGAAAGAGATTGCAACAGGAGAGTTTTCTCATAATTTGCAACAAAGTTAAGCAAACAAACTTGTTTTGCAATGCGTGGGTTGTTAAGAATCCTTAATGTGAATCATAACATTACTCCTACGCTCGTCTTATATATGAAAAAAGGGGGTGGGGTGTTAGCGCAATCAACTTTTTTGAGTAATTTTGCAGCCATGAAAAATATCCGCAACTTCTGCATAATTGCACATATCGATCACGGCAAGAGCACACTTGCCGACCGCTTGCTTGAGTTTACCAACACCGTTGGCTCAAAAGACATGCAAGCTCAGGTGCTCGACGATATGGACCTTGAACGTGAACGTGGCATAACCATAAAGAGTCATGCCATTCAAATGGACTATGCATACAAGGGCGAAAACTATGAGCTAAACCTTATTGACACTCCGGGACATGTTGACTTTTCCTACGAGGTGTCGCGCTCCATTGCCGCTTGTGAAGGCGCGCTGCTCATTGTCGACGCATCGCAGGGCATTCAGGCTCAAACCATTTCCAACCTTTACATGGCCATTGACAATAATCTGGAGATTGTGCCGGTGATCAATAAGTGCGACCTCGACAGCGCCAAGCCCGAGGAGGTGGAGGATCAGATTGTTGACCTTCTGGGGTGCGACCGCGATTCCATAATCCGCGCCAGCGGTAAAACCGGCATGGGCGTGGAGGAGATTCTCGCAGCCATAATCGAGCGTATTCCCGCGCCGGAGGGTGACCCCGACGCTCCGTTGCAAGCTTTGATTTTCGACTCGGTGTTCAATCCGTTCCGTGGAATCATTGCTTATTTCAAGATTGTCAACGGCACAATCCGTAAAAACGATTTTGTGAAGTTCGTTGCAACTGCAAAGGAATATCATGCCGACGAGATTGGGGTGCTGAAACTCAACATGGCGCCGCGCGACGTGCTTCGGGCCGGTACCGTTGGCTATATTATTTCGGGCATTAAAACCTCAAAAGAGGTTAAAGTGGGCGACACCATCACTCATGTACAGCAGCCGTGCGACAAAGCCATAGAGGGATTCGAAGAGGTGAAGCCAATGGTGTTTGCCGGTGTTTACCCCATTGAAACGGAGGATTTTGAAAACTTGCGCGCGTCGTTGGAAAAACTCCAGCTCAATGATGCATCGCTCACGTTCCAGCCGGAATCGTCAATGGCCTTGGGCTTCGGTTTTCGTTGCGGCTTCCTTGGACTGCTCCACATGGAAATTGTGCAGGAGCGTCTGGGGCGCGAGTTTGACATGGATGTAATCACCACGGTGCCAAACGTTTCCTACAGGGTGTTTGACAAACATGGCAACATGACCGAGGTGCACAACCCCTCGGGGCTGCCTGACGCCACGCTCATTGACCATATCGAAGAGCCATATATCCGCGCCTCGGTAATCACTGCCGCCGATTACATTGGTCCCATTATGACCCTCTGCCTCGGCAAACGAGGCGAATTGGTGAAGCAGGAGTATATTTCCGGCAACCGAATGGAAATGACCTTCGACATGCCGCTTGGGGAGATAGTGATTGACTTTTACGATAAGTTGAAGAGCATATCGAAGGGTTATGCTTCGTTTGACTATCATTTGCACGATTTCCGCGAGTCGAAACTGGTGAAACTTGACATTCTGCTCAATGGCGAAAGCGTGGACGCGCTTAGCACACTCACGCACGTGGACAATGCCGTGACTTTTGGCCGGCGCATGTGCGAGAAACTCAAAGAGCTGATTCCGCGTCAGCAATTTGACATTGCCATTCAGGCGGCCATAGGTGCCAAAATCATTGCCCGCGAAACCATTAAAGCTGTGCGCAAGGATGTTACGGCGAAGTGCTATGGCGGCGACATTTCACGAAAGCGCAAACTGCTCGAGAAGCAGAAAAAGGGCAAGAAACGCATGAAGCAGATTGGCTCGGTGGAGGTGCCGCAGAAAGCTTTCCTGGCAGTGCTGAAGCTGGATTAATCCCGTAAGTCAGGCTAAAACATAACAGGCGTGAGTGTTGTTAAATTAAAAACACATACTCACGCTTATGTCGCACACAGTTAAACATACTCCGGAACCGGACTCGGGCGAAGTGTTTTATGCCGCCCGACAGGCTCTGCGCCGCCATGCCAACGGAGGCAACATTCTGATTCTTGCCACGGTGCTCGCACTCGTTGTGGCAAATATCCCCGGACTTAACAGTGTTTACTTCTCGTTTTGGGACACCGAGATGCGTTTGCAAATCGGATCGTTCAACCTGCTTAGTCACGCCGGGCACCCCATGACTGTGCTCCAGTTCATTAACGATGCGTTGATGGCCGTGTTTTTCTTCACCATAGGGCTTGAAATCAAACGCGAGGTTCTTGTGGGTGAGTTGGCATCGTTCCGTCAGGCGCTGTTGCCCATAATGGGGGCCATAGGGGGCATGGCATTGCCGGTTTGCATTTTTCTTTTCATGGCACGGGGTACCGACTATGCTTCCGGCGCAGCCATACCCATGGCCACGGATATTGCGTTCACACTGGGCGTTTTAGCTATGCTTGGGAGTCGTGTGCCGGTGTCGTTGAAAGTTTTTCTCACCACACTTGCTGTGGTCGATGATATTGGCGGAATCCTGGTGATTGCATTGTTTTACAGCTCGCACATCGAGGTGTCCATGCTGGTATATGCATTTGTGGTGTTAGGTGTACTTTTGACAGGTTCGGCCATGCGCATCCAAAGTAAGATTTTTTACTTCGGGCTCGGAGGGGTTGTTTGGTTCCTGTTTTTGAACTCGGGAGTGCATCCTACAATTGCCGGAGTGCTTGTGGCGTTCTGTATTCCGGCCACACCGGTGTTCGCACCAAAGAAATATGTGCGTATAATCCGTTCGGCCATATCGCATTTCAATCAGGAGGATGATGAAACGCTCAGCCGCAAATCAATACTTAACAAAGAGCAATTGAACTGGCTTAAGGAAGTTGAGTCGGCCTCCGACAAGGTTATTTCGCCTCTCCAGGATTTGGAAGACTCTCTGCACGCGGTGGTGAATAATTTCATTGTTCCACTGTTTGCCTTTGCCAATGCCGGTATTTTCCTGCTTGACAAAAGTCCTGACATGGTTGTGCAGGGTGTGAGTCTGGCCATTATTCTTGGTCTGGTAGCCGGTAAGTTTTTGGGAATCTTCGGATTCTCCTGGCTTACGGTGAAGTTTCGCCTGGCTGAAATGCCACATGGAACCAACTGGCCGATGCTTGCCGGAGCGGCAGTGTTGGGCGGAATTGGTTTCACGGTGTCATTGTTCATTGCCACACTTACATTCTCGTCGGGAAGTGCAGCCGATGTCGCTATGCTGAATCAGGCAAAAGCGGGCATTGTGGCCGGTTCGGTGATTGCAGGAGTGGGTGGCTTCCTTCTGCTCAAACATAGTTTGGCAAAGATGCCAACCACGCACCGTGACAACCAAGGTGCCGCATAGGAGTGATTTTTGTTTGGCTCAGGCTTGTGTAATCGGTGAAAGTTGGCTAACTTTGACCGATTTATTTAAGCACTATGTTTATTTGAGCCATCATGGAAAAGAAAGAACTGAAACAATATCTTGAGAATTGCCGCGAACAATACATCACTGACTTAACCACCAACATATTACCCTTTTGGCTGGAAAACGGCTGGGACCATGAACACGGTGGCGTTTACACATGCCTTGACCGCGAGGGGCGATTGATGGACTCCACGAAGTCAGTGTGGTTTCAAGGACGCTGTGCGTTTGTTTTTGCTTTCGCATACAACAATATAGAACGACGTCAGGAATATCTGGACTTCGCTAAAAGTTGCATTGATTTCAGCGACGCGCACTGCTACGACAAGGATGGCCGAATGTATTTCGAGGTGGCTGCCGACGGCACTCCATTGCGTAAGCGTCGCTATGTGTTTTCGGAATGTTTTGCTTGCATAGCCCTTGCCGAGTACGCAATTGCAACAGGAGATAAGGCTTATGCAGCCCGCGCGCTTGACCTATATGAACGGATTCTCTATTTCATAAACACCCCCGGAATACTTCAATCGAAATATGAAGACACGGTAAAAGCCCAAGGTCATTCCATAACCATGATTCTGATCAACACGGCCGCCCGCGTGCGCGAGGCTGTTGGCGACAGCCCCGAGCTGAAAGAACAGATTGACCGTTCGCTTCAGGCCATTGAAAAATATTTCATGCATCCGGAATTTAAGGCTGTTCTTGAAATGGTGGGGCCTGACGGGGAACTCATAGATTCTCTCAACGGACGTGTCATAAATCCCGGACATTGCATAGAGACATCATGGTTCATCCTTGAAGAAGCTCGTCACCGTAACTGGGATTCAGCAATTAAACAGCTCGGCTTGACAATTTTCGATTGGAGCTGGGTTTGGGGTTGGGACACCGAATTCGGTGGTATCATCAACTTCAAGGATTGCAAGAATTTCCCCGCTCAGGACTATTCTCAGGACATGAAATTCTGGTGGCCCCAGACCGAGGCCGTTATCGCCACATTATATTGCTATCTCGCCACCGGCAATGAGCACTATATTGAGTTACATCGCGCGGCAAACGACTGGATGTATGCCCATTTGCCTGACCATGAGTATCGTGAATGGTTCGGCTATCTGCACCGCGACGGCAGCGTGGCCCAGCCTGCGAAGGGCAACATTTTCAAAGGCCCGTTCCATATTCCCAGAATGCTCATCAAATCGGTGATGCTGATTGACGATATTCTAAACACTCTCTGATGTCTCTGTTCCGCCCCTTTTCACTGTCCGTCCGCCAAAGGATGGTTTGGTTTGACGCTCCTTGTATCATGGGGATTGTCAATGCCACTCCCGACTCATTTTATGCTCAGTCGCGCGTTGCTACACGCGAAGCGATAATGCACCGGGTAGCGGAGATGTTGGAACAGGGGGTGGACATTATCGATGTAGGCGCCTGTTCAACGCGCCCCGGATCCGATTCGGTTGGTGCCGATGAGGAATTGAGGCGATTGGAAATGGCTTTGGCAGCCGTTCGAGAGGTGAGTGGAGATGTTCCCGTGTCGGTAGACACGTTCCGCGCCGATGTGGCACGCCGTGTGGTCTGTGAAATGGAAGCGGATATTATCAACGACATTGGCGAAGGCGACCTTGATGCGGATATGTTCGGCACTATAGCCGATTTGCAAGTGCCATACGTATTGATGCACACTCGCGGAACCCCGGCCGAAATGCAAAACCTTGCCAAGTATGACAACGTGACGGTTGAAGTTACCGCACGCTTGAGTGCGAAGCTCGCACTCCTGGAGGAATTGGGTGTCAATGATGTGATTGTTGACCCCGGATTCGGATTTGCCAAAACCCTGGCGCAAAACTACGAATTGCTGCGGAACATTCCTCACATTATTAACGTTCTCCGCAAGCCTCTTTTAGTTGGACTTTCACGCAAATCAATGCTCACCCGGTTGCTTGGAATAGAAGCGGACAACGCATTGAATGCCACTACGGTTGCCAACACCATAGCCTTGATGAACGGTGCTTCGGTGCTCCGGGTTCACGATGTTCGGGCTGCCTGCGAGGTACGTAAAATAGTTTCACAAGTTGTTTAACAAACAGTTATCGCAATGATTTCATTTTCGCTTCTCGATGCGCTTGACATAACCATAGCTGCCCTGCTGCTCTTCTATATCTACAGGATTATGAAGGAGTCAGGCACGCTGAATGTGTTTTTCGGCTTGCTCTCATTCATAATGGTTTGGGTTATCGCATCGCAAATTCTTGAAATGAAGCTTATCGGTACCATATTGGATAAATTCATGTCCATTGGTCTGATAATCATTGTGATTCTGTTTACTGACCAGATTAAACGTTTCCTTGTGGAATTAGGCGACCATAAGCGTTGGCGGGTGCTCAGAAAGCTTTTTCATCATTCGCGGACAGGGGAGGGTGCCGATAAATCGCGCAGTTTCATTTTCCCCATAGTTTATGCTTGCATGAACATGTCAAAGTCAAGAACCGGTGCTCTGATTGTTATAGAGCAGTCGGTGTCGCTTGAATCGTACGAGCGATCGGGCGATGTGATTGATGCGAGTATAAACGCCCGATTGATTGAAAATATATTCTTTAAGAACTCGCCGCTACACGACGGCGCCATGATTATTGCTCACGACCGTATTCAATCGGCCGGATGCATTTTGCCTGTGAGTCATGACACTAACATTCCCCGTTCGCTTGGCTTGCGTCACCGTTCAGCTCTCGGAATCTCCCAGGCGTCGGATGCTTTTGCCATTGTTGTGTCGGAGGAAACCGGTTATATTTCCGTTGCCCACAGAGGCGTTTTAGCCACCCGCATTTCAACAAGCGAGTTGGAGCACCGGCTTTCGCAACTTATTCCTTCGGAATGATATAGAGAGCGTGTTCCACAGCATTTATGGGACACGTCCTTCAACTGAAGATGAGTTGTTATTCGGCGGCTTCAACAAGCTCTTGCTTCATCTGCTTTATGTGAGTGCGGATGTTGGAATCAACCAATAAGCCAATGGCAAGACCCAAAATCGCACCGATGATACCTCCCACCACTATTTCGTGGCTTATGCTTGAAAACTGAACAAACATCATGGTTAATATCGGGATGCAAAGTGCTATGCCGATGAGCTTTGTCACGAGGCGGCTCCGCTGCACCCGGCAAACACCCTCAAGTGCTTCAATAACCGTCATGGTGCTGAAATTGATTCTCTGAAGCAAATGTAAAATCCATATATCGGCAATTGCCATCACCAAAAAATATCCGGCAAGCACCAGACTTTGCCATCGGCTGAGTATAACCTCGCCTAAGAGCAATGAAAGCGGAATCCATGCAACGCAAACGGCAATAAGACTAACGGTTATGCGCTTAACCTTTTGCAATGGTGTGGCAAGTCTGTTTTTGTGCCCGAGGTTGCGGAACACATCTGCTGCATCGCCACTTAGCGGGCAATGTCCCAAATTTTGCCATTGAGTTTTCAGTTCGTTTATATTCTTATCCATTGGTATGTTGCATTTGGAAGATTAGTCTGTAAAAATTAAATTATTCATTGGCCGCAATGGCGAGTTTTTGTTTAGCCCGGTACAGGCGGGATGCCACATTTGCTCGGCTAAGTCCCACAACTTGTGCAATTTCATCGTAGCTGTGCTCATCGAGCCATAGCATCACAATCGCTTTATCAATCTTGCCCAATTGGCCAATCAGTTCGTACATAAATTTTAGTTTTGAAGTCCTGTCGCTATCAGTGTCCTCAACATCGCATGCGGCGGCATCAAGCCTGAGTGTGGCCGAATGTTTGCCATGTTTCCGGAAATAAGTTATGCAGGTGTTAAGTGAAATACGGTAGACCCATGTCGACACTTTTGATTTGCCTTCAAATCCCTCCAGTCCGTTCCAAAGATTTGCCGCCACCTCCTGATATAAATCTTTAAGGTGATCGGAATCTTCGGCATACATGTAGCACACCTTATAAATCAAGGCGTCATGTTGTTTCAGAATTTGAGTGAACCTCTGTATGGATTGATCGTTGGCTTTCACTTGAAATAATGTTCAGGCAAAGTGTAATAAACATGGTTGCCACTCTGCATATATATTATAAGACTCAAGTTTTGCCGAAAAATTGCTTACGCTTAACAAAAAAAATTATAGAGCTTGAGGTATATAGAAGCAAGGAGGCTTGGCCACACGGCCGAGCCTCCTGTGAGTATGGGGAATTAAAGTTCAGTACGAATCAGTTTGTGGCGAGTGTGCCGTTCTCGGCTGCCTTGATCATGTCGGAGTCAGCGGTGATGTAGATTTCAACGCGTCGGTTTTGGGCACGTCCTTCAGCAGTGGCATTTGAAGCGACATAGTCCTGCATGGGAAGTCCTTCAGCCGTGATTCTGTTTGCTGCAACGCCGCTGTTAATCAAGTAGGTTCTTACGGCATCCGCACGGTCGGTCGATACGCGCTGGTTAACGGCCATTGTACCGGTGTCGTCAGTGAATCCAAATACCTGAACATTTGTTTGAGGATTCTGAATGAGCGAAGTTGCGAAGTGGGTGAGGTCGGTTTTAGCGCTGCTGTTGAGGGTTACGCCGTTGGTGGGGAACAGGATTCCGCCATTGAATGTAACCTTAATGGCTTGCAAACCATTTTTATCAGTTACAGACGATACTTCGGCAGAGTTGGCGAGTTGCTCCTCAAGTTCTTTTTTCTGCTTGTCCATTTTTTTACCAATGAGCACACCTGCACCGGTGCCTACAGCTGCACCAATGGCAGCTCCGATTCCGGCGCCTTTTCCGCCGCCAATCAAAGCACCGAGGCCTGCGCCAAGGCCAGCACCGCTACCGCCTCCAATGAGAGCGCCTTTTCCGGTGTTGGTCATACTTCCACAGCCCGATGAGGCCAACAATGCGAGTGCAAGAGCACTAATGCTGAATAATTTTGTTTTCTTCATTTTGGTTATGTTTTTGGTTATGTTTGTTATTATCAATAGCTTGGGCTTAAAAAGACCATAGTCTTTATAAATATACAAATAAGTCTTTTAAAATGTTTGGTTGTCTTATGCAAAAATATTATTAATTTTGCAAATATCAAAGCAGGGGTGAATAATATCGCCGAATTGACCTTCCGTAACGTTATTCCGCCTGTTTTTAACCATGAAAATTCACCATTGGCGAACAGGTCTTTCTGACGGACTGATTGCATGACGTGTTAAGGTCATGCTTGTTTGAAAAGACGTTAAAATAGAACTGTTTCAACCATTGAAGTTTTGCTATTGCGAGTATATGTTTAACCTGATTTGTAGATTTTTAGCATGATTTCCGATAGAAAACATACATTTACCACGGGCAAGCCCTCGTCGACACTTGTTTACCATCTCGGTGCGTTTGTGGCTGCCACTGCGTGGGGTATTGCTTTCATCAACACAAAGGTGCTCCTGCAGTGCGGCTTGGGTGCTGTAGAAATCTATATTTATAGGTTTTTACTTGCATATTTATTCGTTTTGCTCATAACTCCGAAGCCTTTTTTCAGCCGATCATTGGCCGACGAATTGAAATTCATGCTTTGTGGCATTTGCGGCAATTCCATCTATTTCATTGCTGAAAACACTGCGGTAAAATACACGCTTGTAACAAATGTGTCTCTCATTGTTACACTCTCGCCCATAATCACGGCGCTTCTAATTGGACTTGTTTACAAGAGTCAACGCCCGTCAAAAGGCTTCATGACAGGCTCCATTGTAGCATTTTTTGGCGTGGCTTGCGTGATTTTCAACAGCAGCTTTGTGATGAAAGTGAACCCGATTGGCGATTTGCTTGCTCTGCTTTCGGCTCTGTGCTGGTCAATTTATTCCATTCTGCTGAAGCCACTTAATGCCGAATATAATATTTGGTTTATCACTCGCAAAACGTTTTTCTACGGTCTTATTACTTCGCTCCCGTTTCTTGCTGTGGAGCCGAATTTGTTGCCTCTGTCGGCTCTGTTGAATCCGGTTATTATTGGCAATCTTTGTTTTCTGGGTTTGTTCGCTTCGCTCATAGCTTATGTGCTTTGGGCTCAATCAATAAAGCGGCTTGGTGTTATTTCCGCCGGTAATTACTTGTACCTCAGTCCTATTATGACACTTGTGGCATCGTATCTCTACCTTGGCGAGCATATTTCCGCTGTTGGTTACACCGGATGCGCGCTTATTCTTATTGGCGTAATACTCAGCGAAAAATTGAACACCCGCAAGCAATAGGCAACGAAGGCGCATTGGGCGGAAAACGGATGTTATATGTCTGATTCCAAGAAGTCCAGCTCATCCAAAATCTGTTGTGCCGGAAATTGGGTTAGTTTTCTGTTGCGTTGCAGTTCCCGCTGCGCAATTTCTTTGGCAGCTAAAGGGTTTATGGAGATGAAATGCCACAAAATCCTTAAAGCACAGTAGCATGCCATTTCACTGCCTTCGGCTTCTAGTTCGTTGGCAATGACTTGAGCCTCAGGTGATTTTCGGAGCAAGCGGTGGCAAAGCACATCGGCTGTCTCGGTTGTTTCGCAGTCAAGGGCCATGCTCAAAGCTTCGGCCAAACTTAGTTGTTGAGGCTCAATGAGCATCGGAGCAAGCAACCGGCTTTCACGCGTTGTTTTGTTTGCCCATAATTTTGCAGCCAGCTCTCGGTTAAAGCCGGTTTCATTTGCAATCTCTACAATCTGCGGTAAGTTTAGTCCGAAAATAATTTTAAACGGACTGCCCCCCTTGCGCAGTGCGTCGGCTGTTATGCCATTGCGCATGGCAAAAAAACGGCGTTTAATTTGCTGAATGTCATTAAACTGTGTCATTGTATCTCATTCTAATGAAAAGCAAAATTAGCCATAATTCTCCTCAAATCAAAAACATCGCTTTATTTTGTGCATTTGCCTCAAACTTCTTAACTTTGCAAATAATTTAAATCAATTCAGAAAGCTCGTATGTTTTCACAACTCATAAAGCGATTTGTTTGCAGTTTAGCTGTGCTCGCTGTCGCTGCAACGGTATGTGCATCAGTCATTGACACCCTTCCGGTTAAAAATGTCAATGGCACTTCCTATCATTATTATACAGTACAACCTCAGGAATCATTATATGCATTGAGCAAGCGTTTCGGAAAGTCTGAAAAAGAAATTCTTAAGCTTAACCCCGATGCCGCAAACGGTCTTAAGGCCGGACAACAGTTGTTATTGGCTAAAGCTAAGGACTCAAAAGCTGAAACTTATGTGGTAAAGAAACAAGAAACCGCTTATGGAATCAGCAAGCGATTCGGCATTTCACTTGAACGTTTTTACGAACTCAACCCCGATGCCGTTGATGGAGTGCGTGAAGGCCAGACGGTTGTAATCCGTCCAAACAGTCCTGCTAAAAGCAGCCAATCCAAGGCCGCAGACGTAAAAAAGGAGGCTAATGACAAATCTTCCGCTTCTGTTAAAACCACAATCTCCAATAGCGGCAAGAAACATGTCATTGCAGAGCATGAGACTCTTTATCAAATTGCAAGAGATAACAACATATCTCTTGCGGAGCTCTTGGCCGCGAACCCGAATCTTGATTCAGCCCGTTATGCAGCCGGCACAACCATAGTTATTCCGCAGTCGGATGCTCAGACCTCGCCATCCGGTAATTCCTACTTGGTAAAAGCTGGTGACACTTTCTATGGTATTGCATCGCGTCATGGCGTTGATGTGGCTCAGCTCTATGCTGCCAATCCCGGAGTGGAAACTCTTCAAGAGGGCATGACCATTGTTTTGCCGGAATCATGTGCCGAACCTCGCGATGAGCCTCAAGCAATGCCTGCCGAGACCCCAAAGAGTAAGATGACGGTTGCCGTGGTGCTTCCGTTCATGCTTGAGGAACAGGATAAGCATAATAAGTCAGTGGTGGAATTTTATCGTGGATTCCTACTGGCAGTTGACTCCTTGCGTAACTCCGGCCATCCCATACATGTTCTGACCTTTGATACAAACAACACTTCCGAAGGCCTGGATGCTGTATTGCAGAATCCATCCTTGAAGGAGGCTCAAGCCATTATCGCACCCGATAATGCCGAACATCTTGCTGCGCTGAACCAATTCGGCCTTGACAACAAAATTATGGTTCTTAACCTGTTCAATAACCGCGATACGGCATACTTGTCGAACCCCTATTCAATTCAGGCCGCTCTGCCGCGCGACGATATGTATTCCCGGGCAGCAAAAGCTTTTATCGATACATTCCAGGGTTATACACCTGTGTTTCTTGTGAGCGATGACGGACGTAAGGACAAACTTGAATTCATTACAGTGGTTAAGGAACAGCTTGACAAAGCCGGAAAAACTTATAAAGAAGTAGGTTACTCAGGAACTCTTTCTCTTGAGGCCTTGAATACCGCTTTGCAACCCGGTGAAAAATATGCATTTCTCCCGGCATCATCGCACAAGGATGAATTTGACCATGTTTCCACAGCCATAGCTGCATATAAAGACGCTCGCGACTTTAAAAACGAAGTTGTTGTGTGGGGTTATCCCGAGTGGCTTGCCAACAGAGCCGCCTATTCCAAAATGCATGAACTGGACAGCTATGTTTATTCACGCAACGATTTGCCTGAAACTTTCACGGCCGAAGCTGTGAATAGGGGCTATGCCAAATGGTTTGGTCCTAATATGATTCAAAGCTTCCCCCGACGCGCATATATGGGATTTGATGCCGGCATGTTCCTTTTGAATTCATTAAGTTTCAACGGCGGCGATTTTACAAAGGGAACTCCCTATGTATCATCGCTCACACTGCCGTTAACGCTTAAGCGAGTGCAGAATGGCGGATTGTTTAACAACGACCTTTTGTTGATTAATCTTGCCCCTGGTGAAATTATCAGTAAGCGCGCCATATAATAATAACATTATGTTGTTACGTAACTTCCTGTTCGTTATTCTTTTTTCAGTGTTAGCGACTCTGCCGCCGCGTGCTTTTGCGCAGCGGGCATACGACCCGCATTTTTCAATAGGGGGTAAAGCAGGTGTTACATTCAGCAACATGTCCTTTGCACCCTCAATTGAACAGTCAATGCTTCAGGGAATATCAGTTGGAGCAGTGGCTCGTTATGTCGAGGAGAAGTATTTTGGATTAGTTGCCGAGTTGAACATTGAGCAGCGTGGATGGAAGGAAACATTTGATGAAACAGAGTTTGATTACCAGCGGCGTCTGACCTACATTCAGCTCCCGGTTATGACTCATATTTACTTTGGCAGTGACAAGTTTAAAGGATTCTTCAATTTGGGCCCTTCGGTGGGCTATCTCATATCCGATAGCCGGTCGGCCAATTTTGACTACAATAATCCTGCTGCTGTTGAAGGTTTTCCCATAGCAAACCGCCATGTTAATCAAATGAGCATGGAAATTAAAAATCATTTTGACTACGGAATTTGTGCGGGAGCCGGCCTGGAGCTCATAATCAAACGCAAACATTCATTCATTCTTGAAGGACGATATTACTACGGACTTGGTAATATTTTTTCGGCCAAAAAAAAGGATGAATTTTCGGCATCACGAGGCACTTCAATACAAGTTGCTCTTGGTTATATGTTTCACATCAAATAGTCAAAGCGCAAAAAGCTTCTCTAATCCTTCCGGTAATAATATTTTTATGGAAAAATGAGTGTAGAAATAGTTGGCTAAAGTTGCGTAAATGAATAATAATGCCTAAATTTGCACTCCGATTGTGAATAAACAAAAAATTGAAAAATAAGATACGGCAATGAAAAGAACATTTCAACCCTCTAACAGAAAAAGAGTTAATAAGCATGGTTTCCGTGAACGTATGTCAACAGCCAATGGCCGCAAGGTGCTTGCACGTCGTCGCGCCAAAGGTCGCCTTCGTCTCACTGTAAGCTGCTCAATAGCCAGCAAGTAATCAGTGCATATATAACTCGGTACAATACATCTAAAGCCCTGTGTTCTTTTCGGACATGGGGCTTTGGACGTGTGTTCGTGCATAATTTACTTCAGCAACTGCCTTGTATCTTAAGTCCCTATAATCCGAACCAAATATAATGAAGCCGGATACAGATTCATGCTGCATCCGGCTTAAAACTATTTGTCAATTGTATTATCTGTCAATTCGGCGGAATGTTCCGTCGCGGTCAAATTCAACGTCAAGGCCATTGCTAAGTTCCAATTCGTACTTGTTGCGACTAACTTCAATGCTTGTCACCTTGCTTCCCTTAAAATTGGCTTTAATGTAGTCGGCAATGGGTTTGAGTAGAATCCCGTCGGGCACCTTATTCATTCCAAAATCAATTTCTTTCCAATTTCCGTTGGAATCAAAATCAATTTCTGTTCCGTTGTCAAGCACAACGTCATATTCTGAACCGCCAAACGTTTTATGATCAATTTTTATATGGTTCACTTTTTGTTTGGCAAAATATCTGTTCAATGTAGCTTGGGCTGTGGCGGGCAGTTCCTTTACATTAGTTGTAACCCTATCGCGCGCAGCCATTGGAATAATTGCAATAGCAAGCAATAAAAAGGCAGTGATAAATTTTTTCATAATTCTAATTCTTAGTTAAGTTTAGAATATAACAAATAGGGAGGGTTGCTTTGTTCACAGTCTGCGCAGTGTATCAAGCAATTTCTGTCCCAGCCCAATGTTGTATCCGGCTGAAATAAACACCACTCTATTAAATGTATCTGCTATTATAATAATAGGAGTTTCTGTTGATTTGGCAAGTTCCGATAATGATTTGCTTATCATTCCCGTAGAATCAAATCCCATTGTCACGGTTGAAGGCAACGTCGAAATTATTTCTTTATCAAGCTTTGCCAATTGAACCTCATCAGCGGTGAGTATAACCATCGGTGTGCCGTTTGCTTCAAGCGAACTGCGCAATGCTGCAATATCACGCAGAGCGTGGTTGGAAGGTTCATTGCCGGGGCGAACCATGGCTACAACGTAATATCCGCGTCCGGTTGTGGCAAGAATTGATTTCTCTGTGTTGGAATTTTCAGGCGTGAATTTGTTTTCGGAATCAAATGACCCAATAACCTGAACCATGCCGCTGTCAGAGCGCAAAGTCAACGGATGCTCAACATCCTTATCGGCAATATCAATAAAGTCAACATGTGAAAGCACTCCTCCGTTTGCAAGTCGTTGCCCAGTCACAATCATATATTTTCCCGGTTCAAGGTCTTCTCCCATACCAAACGATTCACCAAGCGGAATAAAGTCAGGATAATTCAGCAATTGTGGTTCTCCATTCTCTATTTTCGATATGGTGAAGTGAGAGTAGTACAGCGGTTCATCAACCACTCCGGTGGGCTGGTATGTCATGGTGAGTTTATGGTGCGGTTGTGCACCTATGTTGCCTTCATCAGACTGGTTTGTGAATGAGGCATCGTGCCACTTGTTGTTGGCGTCGGCCCATTGTGGTTTACCCGTAACAGGGTCAATCCTTGAGGCTATTCCCATTGAACGTGCTCCTGCTACAAAAAATATGTCGCGTGAGAGGGGAGATGTGCGTCTAACTTTCCATACCTCAGTTGGATTCATTGTCACAGAAATTGGATACCAGTATGCCGTTGCGTCCACATTTTCTTTTACCCATTTTGCCCATATGGCAGGGTCCTGTTGAAATTTCTTTTGCAAGTCCTTGTCAATGGCTTGCGAAAGCACATGGCGGAAAGGTGTAAGTTCCTCGGTGGCAATTCGGGGCGACATAATATAGTTGGCAAAAAGTTTGCTACCGTTGTCAACAGCGGCATAATGATCATTCAAAACTTCAGCTGTTACATCTGTCAAATCTTTTTCCCGGAGGGAGCTGAGAAGTTTGAATGCTTTCTCCTTATCAAGGGTATTTTCGTAAAATTGCTTTATAACCCGATGATTACCGCGGGCTTTTGCAAAAATATCATTTATAGAATCACCTCCTTGTGCAAAAGTGGAAGTGTAGGCGTTGCGTATTGAATCCTCCAGTGCAAAACGATAATCATTAATGCGGCGTTGTTCATCTGTGACATTAACGGTAGATGCCGACGGAGCAGGAGGAGTGATGTCAAGGTCAAGGCTTGAGGGCAGCGCCGTTTTCTTGTCAAGTATAACGGTCATCTGCTTGGAATCTCCAACTTTGCACTTTTTGAAATTGTATAAATTGCCGTCGGTTACCCACACCATCATATCGCCAAGTCCGGCCACAATGGATGCTTTGCCGTTGGCATCGGTGAGCTTGGTGGCTATAGGATAAAATTCTGCATAATTATAAATTCTGAAGCTAACCTTTGCATTGGCAATGGGGCGACTATTGGCATCGGTTACCAGAACTGAAAGTGTGTCAACCGGTGCATAATGGTCGGTTACGTTAATGTCGGTAATGCCGTCGGCAGTTGAAAGAATTTCTTCCACACCTTTATATGGACCGAACACACGGGCGTGCATCAGCATTCCGCGTGAAGCCGGAGAGTTGAACCATCCGAGGTTGAGCACCGGTTCAGGTTCACATGCTCCAAGGAAATACCATTGACCGTCGGCCCAGGCTTCCACCCACGCATGATTGTCGTCGGTGTGGGCCCAGCGTGGGGTGTAAACCTGCCGTGCGGGAATGCCCAGGGCCCGAAGTGCGGCCACTCCAAAAGTGGATTCCTCACCGCAACGCCCTATTGCCGAACCAACGGAAGCCAGTGGGGAATGTGTGCGCCCATCAGATGGTTGATACGTAACCTTTTCATGGCACCAGTGGTTGATTTCAAGGATTGCATCCTTCATTGACAGACCTTTCACGCGGTCCTTGAGCTCATTATAAAACACTTCCCGGTGGTTGTCAAGAGCTTCGTTATTAACCCTCACCGGGACAACAAAGTGCAAAAATTCCCTTTCAGGCACCTGCTTGCCCCATGGCATCTCTTCCCGGGCTTTTAGTGACATTTCCACATTGTGATTGAAAAAGTCACGGGAATAATTTGCGGAGTCGGCCGCGGGCATGTATCGGTAAAGCATGTCCATGGCTTGCTCCTTGAGGTTTTGTGCATTTACCGCTGTGCATGTAACCAGAGCAATGGCTGATAATATGTTCCTTGTTTTCATAGGTTATGGACAATATTTGAAAGTTGTCGGACTATTTCTGTGTCAGTTATCTTACGGGCATACTCATCAAAATCTGTCGACCCCATGCTCACAGCATCGTTTCGGAATTTCATAGTGCTCGTTTTTGTGGTGCGAGCTGACGCATGAAGTTCGTGCACGCCTGTCTGCTTCAATATTTGGGTTGCATTAGTTGGATTTACTCCGCTTCCGGCAAGTATGTTGATTCTTCCGGCGCTCATTTCTTGAAGAGTTTTGAGTGTTTCAACACCTTGGAGAGCCGAGGGGGCGCAACCGGAGGTAAGCACGCGGTCGCAACCCATTTCAATCAATGTATCAAGAGCTTTGATTGGGTCTTTGCACATGTCGAATGCGCGGTGAAATGTTATGCTTAGATTGCCGGCGGCGTCAATAAGTCGCTGACAAGTAGGCGTGTCAATGCCACCCTCGCTGTCAAGAGCTCCGATGACAACACCGTTTACGCCAAGCTCGCGTGATGTTTGAATATCGTGAATCATCACTTCAACTTCATCCTCGTTGTATAGGAAATCTCCTTCACGCGGACGAATCAGGACGTTGATTTTCACATCCTTTGCCAGATTTAATGCCATAGTTATCAGTCCCGCACTTGGAGTGAGACCTCCCACCTCCAGGGCTGAGCATAGTTCAATGCGGTCACTGCCTCCGGCAACGGCGGCTTTCACGCTATCTGTGTCGCCGCAACAAATTTCCAAGAGCCCTCTCATAATCAGATGGTTTCAAGTTCAATTACGTGGTCAATTGTATTGACGGGAATCTCACTGAGGTGCAACGTGACTGAACCGTCCTTCTCCTTGGTGAATTTCACCGGTTTGCGGTCAATGAAGCCTACGGCTTTTTTCACTTTGGCACTTGTTGGAATGTTAATAGATGCCGACTCCGGAGTGAGTAGATGGACAAAGAGTTTCTTACCCTTGCGTGTTGAAGTTCCCCATTCCTGTGCGGGAAAATCGCCGGCGGTGGTTCCGTAGAATGTTTCTCCGTAAACGTTCATCCATTCGCCAATTTCCTTCAATCTTGACAATGCCGTTTCCGGAAGTTCCCCATTGGGTTGCGGACCAATGTTCAGCAGAAGGTTAGCGCCCATGCCGGCGGCTTTAACCAAATAGTGGATAAGTGTGGTTGCATCTTTGTAGTTTTGGTCGGCGACTTTGTAGCCCCACATCCCGTTCATGGTCTGGCATGTTTCCAACGGTAATCGGGATATGTCCTGTCCCGATAGGCCTGCCGTGTTTTCGCCCGGGAGGTCGCGTTCAAAAATCTGAATGTCCTCACCTTCGTGTGGTGTGATGTGGTGGTTGTTTCCGACCAGACAACGTGGTTGAAGCTTATGAATGAGTGCATATTGCTCGGGGAGTTGCCAGTTGAAAGGAATGGAGTCCTGATCATGATCCCAATGTCCGTCAAACCAGATAGCACCAATTTCGCCATATTTTGTGAGCAATTCGGTGAGCTGTCGGTTCATAAAGTCATAGTAACCGGGCCAGTCCTGTTTGCTGTCGTCGCAGCCGGTTTTAAGGCCGGTACGTCCTTTCGGATAATCATCACGGCCCCAATCAATGTGTGAATAATATAGGTGCAGTTTTATTCCCTGTTTATGACATTCGTCGGCCAATTCTTTTATTACATCACGTCCAAAAGGTGTGGCGTCGACCACGTTGTAGTCCGATTGGTCAGTGTCCCACATTGAGAAGCCATCGTGATGACGAGAGGTAAAGCAAATGTATTTTGCTCCGGACTCCTTGATTGCTTTTACCCAGGATGCGGCATTGAATTGCGCGGGATAAAATGCTGATGCTACTTTGCTGTATTCTTTTGCTGAAATGCCACTGTTAAGATACCATTCTCCCTGAGCGAACATGCTGTAAATTCCCCAGTGAAGAAATATTCCGAATCCATTGTCGGCAAATTCTTTTCTGGCTTCAAGGTTTTCGGCCGTAGGAACATATTCGGCCTTAGCCGGCGTAAATAGTGAAGCTATAGCTATGGCAGTTAAAAATAGTTTTTTCATTTTAACAAAAAGGGGTTCTATTTCAGTGTTTCCAGAGAATAGAACCCTAAAATTTAAGAGGTTGTGTTAATTATGGAGAGTTAGAGATTTGTGCATGTCAAAACGGGAGATCTTCATCGCCGCCACCGGCAGCCATGGGATCAAATGGAGGAACGGGGGGCATGTTGGGGTCTGCTGAAGGTGCAGGAGCCATTTGAGCAGCGGTGCCTTTTTCAACTTTCCAACCGCGGATGCTTGTGTACCAGCGTCCGTTAAATTCGCGACTTTCAATGTCAAAGCTCAGCGTAATGTCATCGCCCACTGAAAGAGGATATTGGTCGGCTCGTTCACCAAACAAATCAAAATGCACTTTTTTAGGATATGTTTCCTGAGTCTCAAGAACATACTCGCGTTTTTTCCAACTGTTTCCGGCTTTTGATACACCTGATTGTTCAGGAAGCGCAACAATTACTTTTCCTTTTATTTCCATTGTAGTTAATTATTTTCGTGTGATTGTTTTATCTTACAAAGATAAGCACGACTAATGATTTTTCCAAATAATTTGGTTCAAACCGCCTCAAACTGTTGATAACTCTGTTATTTATGATTATCGGTACGGTTGAGAGATTGACGAATTTTTTCGCTCACTTTAGTTTTTTTCCTGTGCGGTCGTAAGTAACCGTTTCGTCGTTCTTGGTGACGGTAATGGTATCTTCAGCAAGATTTGTTATGGGGTCATATTTGATGGGTATCACCGTACGCCCTTGAGTATCTATAACCCCCCATTTATCTTTCTTGCGAACGGCGGCAAGGCCTTTGACAAAAGGCAACGCCTCGTCATATTTAAGTTTTATCACAACATTGCCCGATGGGTTGATATAGCCATATTTGTCTTCAAGGCTCACAGCATACAGTCCGTCGGAGTAGGGTGCAAGCGTGGCGTAAGTAGATATTACCGACTCTTTGCCGGTTTTGTCAACCAACCCCCATTTGTTGTTTTTGAGAGTGCGTGCCAATCCCGATTCCTCAAAGGAGGATATTTTGTCGTACGATGCATGAACGGCTTCCTTGCCGTCGCGCGCCAAATAACCGTAATGGCGCGAACGCTCAATCAGGGCCAGATTGTCGGTGAATGGTTCTATGTTCTGATATATCGCCGGCGCAAGATATTCTCCGTTTTTGTCAATCAATCCCCAAAGGTCCTTTAACTTAACACGTGCACAATCGCCGTCAAAGTCGTAAGCCTCATCGTACAAAGGTTTCACAATTTCAAATCCATCTGCGTCAATGAAGCCATAGTTACCGGCTCGGCGCACAATGGCACGGTCGCTAACAAATGGACGGACCTCATCGTACATCAAGTCGTTAACCGGAACTCCACCGAATGTTATGATGGATAATTTACCGTTACGCTTAACCGTGCCGAGTCCATGATCGAATTTCACCGGTTGGAAATTGCCGGAATTGTCCACCACTCCTTTATCGCTACCATGGGTAACGAGTGCGTATGGCCCGTTGAAATCGTATGCATCATCAAATTCTATGTTGGAAATCTCTTTCCCGTCCTTAGTTATGAAATTATAGCGTCCGTTCCGGTTCACTCTTGCCACACCATCCCGGAACGAGGCTATGAGCTGATAACGAGGCTCCACCACTTCAAGCATCTCAGTGTTAATGATGCCATATTTACCATTTACCTTAACGCGAGCCAATTCTTTTGGACCAAGACTTCCAAACGGTTCAATCTCATCATAGAGCATGGCGTAATCAATATTGAGCGTGCTGTCAATATCGGCTTTATGACCATGAAGTGTAACAGAGATGGGAGTACCTAAGGAGTCTGTAGTTATATCCTCAAACACAACCGGAATTATTTCGTTGCCGGCTTTGTCAATTGCACCATAACGTTTGTTTAGTTCAACAATACCAAGGTTTGATGCAAAGGGAAGTGCTAAATCATATTTCAATGGAACCAGTTCAAATCCATGACGGTCAATATACCCCCATTTGCCATTTTTGTTTACAGAATAGAAACCTTGTGATTCCATATCAATGTGCTGATAAACGGCGGGGATTGTCATCACACCCTGTTTGTTTATTACTCCACATTTCCCGTCCAGTGTCACAATGGCTTCGCCATTCTCGAAATCAGATGCACCATTATATATTAGAGGCACTATTTCTTCCCCGGCACGGTCAACAAATCCGAACAAGTCATTGGCCGATACCAGAATCATTCCGTCAAGCAACTCACTGTGCCAGTCGTACTTTTGATCCAGTTTCTGGTAGATGCTCTCTACCGAAGGCTGTTGGGGTGCTGTTGGCCGAGATGCTTTTTTTACACTTTGGCGGGAATGATACACGGCTTTTGATTTGCTAACCGGACGCACAATGTTTTGCTGAGCAGTTAGTTGAAGCGGGTGGGCGAAGCTTGACATCAGAAAAGCTCCACATACAATAAGCCTAATTGCATGTTTAATTGACATAACTTCCATGGTGTTTATGCACAAAATTAATGCAAAGCTATCAAGCATACAAATTTCATGGAAGTAAAATGTCACGACCGCATGAATTGCATTAGAATGAGAACTGGCACATGGCTCCAACACGTTTGGCCCAACGGCTATCTCCGCTGAAGTTTTTGCGTTTGCCTATATCGAATTCCGCGGCGACCTGAATGCGGGGAGTAAGATTCCAGAACACGTTGATGTTTCCAAACAGACCGTAACGGTACTCTTCGGGTGCTACTTTGCGGGATGGCAAAAATCGAGTCTGGCTAAAGGAGGCACTTGTGAAAAGTGTCGGAGTGAAATTATATTGCAGGCCAATGTTCCAACCGTAGGATTTCGGCGCGTAAAGTACTCCGGGAGCGTCAGGATTGCCAATGAGATCATAAGCTCCAATGAGCAGGTCACCTCCCAATCCGGCATAACCTTTTCCATAGTTTAGAGTTCCGTAGACGGTTACCGGACTGATTGGGTGTCCCACCCCACTTAGTTGAACACCCCAACCGGCAAGATAATGATTTTTTGCCTGCAACATGTTTCTATAAGAAAGAGACCGGAGAATACCCGAAAGACGTATGTGGGATGTCCGTCCCCATTCATATTGAACAAAGGCCGCGCCGTCAGGACACCATTCATCAACTTTTTCTGTGTCGACGTTATCAACAGAAACTGATGTAGAGGGTGTTTCGGCCGAAATAGCAAATACCCATCTTTCCTTCACCCGTGGCATCCAGCGTACAAGGACCGATGTGTTGGCAAGTTTGTTGTTAGGGCCTTGAGCATCGACGGTTGCAGGCACGGCTGCAGGGTCGCTGAAGGTGGAGCTTGCGTAACCGATTGTGAAATCATTAATTGTGGCATAAGCTTTTTTCAAGTGAAAATCGCGCGAAGAGTAGCCATTAAAGTTAGCTTCAATGTAAAGAGAATAGTTCCCAAGCTTTTTATTACGGCCTATGACTCTGAAAAACAGACATGTTCCAGCCGGTGTGGTTCCGAATTTACGCATTTTCGCCGGGTCCGGATTCATTGGAATAAGATATGGGGCGAATCCTGAGGCAGGAATTGCTCCGCCCCAGTCAAAATATCCTCTCATGCGCACCGCTCCACCTATTCCCATGGCTAAAGACGCATCTCGACTAAGAAATAGAAAATAAGGTGACTCCGGATCTTGAAAATGACGGAACTGATCAACGTAGAATTGTTCTATTATGTAGCGAACGGAATCGGAGTGTGATTGGGAGGTGGATATATCCGATTTACCGCCGATTACAACAACTTTTTGCGATGCTACAATGGAATCGTGCAACTGGTCAGCAAGACTTTCCGCCGGTTGGGCAATAAGATTTCCTGACGAACAAAATGCGAGCAATGTCGCAAGCATAAAATGTGAGAACTTCATAATGTGTGATGATATTTATGATTATAATACACGCAGCAATTAAAAAGTTCAATTCTACGCTAAAAAGCCGATGCTCGCACAGGGCATCGGCTTCTAATAAGTTGGATTTTCGTTGAAATTTATTCAGGCAAGGGTGGGGGAGTTTCCGAAGAGTTGTTGGACCCACTTTCGTTTTCGGTGACCGCGGACTCGTCTGTATCTCCGTTTTTTTCAGGAAGAGCATTTTGAGGCGTCGCCGCAAGAATTTCTTCGGTGCGTGAAGTCCAAGGACGTTTTCCGAAAATATGCTCTACATCTTCAGTGAAAATAACCTCGCGCTTAATCAAAACATCGGCCAATTCGTTGTGTCCGGCAGCGTGAGCTTTCAGAATTTCCTTTGCGCGTTCATATTGTTCGTTAATAATCCGGCTCACCTCTTCATCAATAAGTTTGGCACGCTCATCGCTGTAAGGCTTGGAGAATCCATAGTCCTGACCAGTGGAATCGTAGTAGCAAAGGTTCGGAAGTTTGTCGCTCATTCCGTAATATACCACCATGGCATAGGCTTGCTTGGTGACACGCTCCAGATCATTGGCGGCACCGGTGGAGATGCGACCCAGGAATAATTCTTCGGCAGCACGTCCGCCAAGAGTGGCACACATTTCATCAAGTATGGCCTGGGTGGGCGTGATCTGTCGTTCTTCGGGTAAATACCAAGCTGCACCAAGGGCTTTGCCACGTGGCACAATAGTTACCTTGATTAGAGGATTGGCATAGCGAAGATGCCATGAAACAGTGGCATGTCCGGCTTCATGAATGGCAATGGAGCGCTTTTCCTCGTCCGTTGTAATTTTGGAGCGCTTTTCAAGACCACCTACAATGCGGTCCACGGCATCAACAAAGTCCTGGCGGGTAACGGTTTTATGGTCGTGGCGGGCAGCTATCAGGGCCGCCTCATTACATACATTGGCAATCTCAGCACCCGAGAACCCCGGGGTTTGGCGTGCAAGCAAGTCAACGTCAACTGAAGAATCTTTTTTGATTTTGCGCAGATGAACGTTGAAAATGGCCACGCGATCGTTAAGGTCCGGAAGGTCCACGTAAATCTGACGGTCAAAGCGTCCGGCACGGAGCAATGCTTTATCAAGAATGTCGGCACGGTTGGTAGCTGCAAGTATTATTACGCCACTATTGGTACCGAAACCGTCCATTTCAGTGAGAAGCTGATTGAGCGTGTTTTCACGTTCATCGTTTGAACCCATGTTCGGGTTGCGTCCGCGTGCGCGGCCCACGGCGTCAATTTCGTCAATAAACACAATGCAGGGAGCTTTTTCTTTAGCTTGGCGGAAGAGATCGCGAACACGTGATGCTCCCACACCAACAAACATTTCCACAAAATCACTACCTGAAAGGGAGAAAAATGGCACATTGGCTTCTCCGGCCACTGCTTTGGCGAGCAGAGTCTTACCTGTTCCGGGAGGGCCTACCAGGAGAGCACCTTTTGGAATTTTACCACCCAAATCGGTGTATCGTTGGGGGTTCTTAAGAAATTCAACAATTTCCTCAATTTCGGTTTTTGCTTCGGACAGGCCGGCCACATCCTTAAACGTTACCTTTTCAGCATTGTCCTTATCAAACATTTTTGCTTTTGATTTGCCAACACTGAAAACACCTCCGGCAGCTCCATCACCGCGGCCTGCCATGCGGCGCATTATCCAGAACCAGAACACAATAAGCAAGATTATCGGGCCAAAGGACCAGATATACGATGAAAAGTCAGAAGTCTTGTCATAGCTAACATCGCCATTGAAAACACCCGATGCTTTCCACTGCTCGATGTCCTTCTCTATTTTTTCTTGCGAACCAATGGTGACGTAAACCGATGCCGGAGTCGTGGAATTTTTGGGATAATTAGGAAATTGTTTTACTGCCTCAGCCTCAGTGAGAAAACCTTCGGCTTGATGTTTTGTTGGGTTTATTACAATTTTCTTAAGCCCGCGTTGGCTCGCAATCTGTTCAAACTGCGTGTAACTTTCCAGTTCTTTGGAATAATGGTCCTGATCAAAATAAGCAATACCGAACAGGCCAATCAAAATGATGGCATACATCCAGTACATGCTGAACCGGAAGACTGGCTTTTTAGGTGTTGGAAGGTTGTTCATTGCCATGAGGATGGTGGTGATGGATGGTTGGGGAAATGTTGATAGCCGTAACTAACTTTAATCAATCAAGATCCGGGATTTGTGTGATTTTCGCATCGCTCCACAGATCTTCCAGATTATAGCGCTCACGTTCCTGGGGAAGGAAAACGTGAACAAGTGTATCGCCATAGTCAATCACAATCCACTGGGAGTTTTCATATCCGTCGTAATTGAAGGGTTTGATGCCGGCATGTTCAAGGAGATAATCTCTGATACTGTCGGCAATGGCACTGACCTGCATGTTGCTTGTGCCTTGACAAATAACGAAGTGTGAAACTCCTGCGCTTTCTATTTCGCTTAGGTCCACAAGGGTAATGTTGCGTCCTTTACGGTCTTGAATGCCCTCGGTGATAAGTTGGAGCATTTGTGCGGAGGTGATTGCTTTTGGTTTGGTTGAAGTTTCTATCATTTATGTGTGTATGGGATTTTACTTAGTTAAACAAATATCATGCCAAAAAGGTCGTTGAGGGTAGAGAACTATTCATATTTCAAAGTTTTAACAGGCGAAAGCCCGGAAATTAGCAGCGATGGGAGGATGAGGATTGCGTAGGCAACCACTATAACGGCAATATTAAGAATAATCAAAGCCGGGAACGACAGTTCCATTGGAACGAAGTTCAAGTAATAAGCATCGGGGTTAAGAGGAATCAAGTGGGTATATTGTTGCAGCAGAATAATGCTCACTCCAATTATGTTGCCAATTACAAGTCCTTTGATTACCAGCCGTTGTGCTATGAACAGGAAGATTTTTCGGATGGTGGTGTCAGTGGCTCCAAGTGCTTTGAACAGACCAATCATGTTCACTTTCTCAAGAATGATAATGAACAGACTTGAAATTAGGGTGAAGCCTGAAACGAATGCCATCAATGTAAGAATCACGTAAACGTTGGTATCCAAAAGGTTGAGCCAATTAATGTACATTGAGCATTGTTGGACAATGTTGTCCACTTTGTAAAGTGTTGTTTGTTTCGGCTTGTCGAAACGTGATGCGCTTCCATGGAGTGAATTTTCAAGAAGCTTTTCATATAGTCTTTGCGAAGTCTCGGGTATATCGTTGAAATTGAGACCGCCAATGTCAATTGCGGTTGCTGCCATCGAGTCAATTTGAAACAGCTGTTGGAGCATTGGAAGTGGTGTGAATGCTAAGGATTTGTCAAAATCGGCGAAATGTGAGTCATAAACACCTGTAACGGTCAAATTTCGGGTACGCAGATTGTTGCCGTCAAAAAAATGAGTGCGAAGCTTCTGGCCGGTTGAAACATTGAGAGCGTCGGCAGTAGCCTTGGAGAGAACCAAAGCCATTGTATCGGAAGGGTCGGGGATTGTCCCCTCGAGCAGATTCTCTTTGATAAAATCCCACGGAGTGCCCGATTTTATTCCACGGAGAATAATTCCTTGAAATGTGCTGTCGGTTTTCAGCACGGCAGGCTGATTGATTGTTAACGATATGGTTGCGTCGGGGATTATTTCCCTGATTACCGATTGCAATTCGGGAGTGAGTTGCAGAGGAGTGAACGTGTCGGTTTCAGATGACGGGTTAGGTGGCAGAATGGATATTTGTGAGTTGAATCCTTGAAGCTTCAGCATTATCTGGTTTTTGAATCCGCTGACAATGGCAATGGCAAGGAGCATTATCACAAAAGCCACGGCAATGCCTGTGACGGCAATCAGGACACCGGATGATGCCCTGTGACCGTCTCGTTTGAGACTAATCCGCATGCCAACGAACGAGGTCAGACTCATGCGTTGACTGTTCGGCCGGGGTAAGCTTTCAAGGCTTCGGCAAGTACTTTCAGGGCTTGCGCAAGGTCTTCTCGGCAAAGTACATAGGCCATCCTGACCTCATTTCGTCCCATGCCGGGCGTGGTATAGAATCCTGAAGCGGGTGCCATAAACACTGTGGCTCCTTCATATTGGAATTCTTTAAGGCACCATTCGCAAAATTTGTCAGCGTCGTCAACCGGCAGGCTTACAACTGTGTAGAAAGCTCCCATTGGAATTGGCGAATAGCACCCGGGAATGCGGTTAAGCCCGTCAATGAGGAATTTACGACGCTCAACATACTCATTGTAGGTCATGAGCATATAATCGGCCGAAGCGTCAATTGAGGCTTCAGCCACAATTTGGCCAAGCAGAGGTGGGCTCAATCGGGCCTGACAGAACTTCATGACATTTTTCTTGAGTTCTGCATTTTTGGTTATAAGTGCTCCAATGCGTATTCCGCACTCGCTGTAACGTTTTGAAACAGAATCAATAAGTACAACTTGCTCTTCTATGCCGGGCAGATGAAATGCTGAAATGTAAGGAGCCCCCGTGTATGTAAATTCACGGTACACTTCATCAGAAAACAGGAACAGATCATATTTTTTCACCAAATCCCTAATTTGGTTCATTTCCTTTTGAGTGTACAGGTAACCGGTGGGATTGTTGGGATTGCATATAAGAATTCCCTTGGTTCGGGGGGTAATCAGTTTCTCAAAATCATCAACGGGGGGAAGTGCGAAGCCTTGGTCAATGGACGATGGCACAGTTACAATTTTGGCTCCTGCCGAAATGGCAAATGCCATATAGTTGGCATAAGCGGGCTCCGGTACAATTATTTCATCGCCAGGGTCAAGACATGCCATGAATGCAAAAAGCACAGCCTCACTTCCGCCTGTGGTCACTATAATATCGTCAGGAGTAACGTCAATGTTAAAGCGATGGTAATAGTCAGCAAGTTTTTTCCTAAGGGACAAAAGGCCTTCCGATGGGCTGTATTCAAGGATTTTACGGTCGATATTCTTAAGTGCGTCAAGGCCTTCCTGCGGTGTGGGGAGGTCCGGCTGACCGATATTGAGGCGAATCACCTTGACTCCGCGCTTTTCTGCTTCGCGAGCCAAGGGAACGAGTTTTCTAATTGGGGAGGCGGGCATTATCTGGCCACGCCTGGATATGTCTGGCATAATTTGAAATCACTAAAAATAATAATTGCAAAGGTAGTTAAAATGCCACCAACGGCAAAATTTTTTTGTGGGTAATGAAATTCGGTAAAAAATCAAACGAGCCCACCGGTAAAGGTGGACCCGCTGTTTAAAGAATTAGCTATGATTCAATGATTAGAATTAACGAAGTGGCGATGCTTAAAGCAATGACACCGAACGGCGGATGAACTCGTTAAGTTGTGCGCCGCGAAGTAATCCGTTGGCCAAAAGGGCAAGGTCAATTGATTGTTTAACCAAAGGCGATTCGTTACCAAATTCCGCTGCAAACTTCTTTTCTTCAGAGCGCAGATGCGATGTTTTCTCATCAAGCTCTTTGATTTGTTTCTGTTGTTCATCGGTAAGTTTCCCGTTTTCAGCATTTTTGCGAATTGCTTCGGCTTCGGAATTGTTAGAGGCAATGGAGTCAAACAGAGGCGCGAGTTTTGGAGCAAGACTTGTGTCAGCAGCAGAGATTATGCGCTTCACCACAGGGCTTTCAGTGTTTACAATCATGTTGTAGCTGTCAGGCAGCTCTCCGTAGAAACTCATGCCCGGTTGCATTGCCGCCATGTCCTTCATTCGGCGCATGTATTCGCTTTGAGTGAGAAGTACCGGATTGGCATCGGCGTTCAATGCCTCAAACGAAATGAGGAACTCGGCTTTATCAACTTTGGGCATTTGTGAAAGGAACAGTTCGGTCAACATGTCACGCTGATTTGCAGAGATACCGGCGTCTTTCTTGTCGGCTTTGGGAATGAGATTGTCAACCACATCGGCGTCAACACGTACGAAACGGCTCTTTTCAAGTTTGCTCTCAAGTAGGCCAATGAAATGGCTGTCAAGTTGTCCATCAAACAAAAGCACGTTGTAACCCTTGTCGGTGGCTGCTTTGATGTAGGTGTACTGAGCCACCGGGTCGGTTGTATAGAGATAAACTACGTTGCCATCCTTGTCGGTTTGGGTGCCTTCAATTAGTGTACGGTATTCTTCAAATGTGTAATATTTATTCTCTGTGTCTTTCAACAGGGCAAATTTCATTGCTGCATCGCAGAATTTCTGGTCGGTGAGCATGCCGTACTCAATGAAAATCTTAATGTCATCCCATTTCTTTTCGTAGTCGGCGCGGTCAGTCTTGAATATTTCTTCCAAACGGCTTGCCACTTTCTTAGTGATGTAGCCGGAGATTTTTTTAACGGCAGTGTCGGATTGCAGGTATGAACGGGATACGTTAAGGGGAATGTCTGGGGAGTCAATAACACCTTGAAGCAACATCATGAACTCCGGAACAACTCCTTCAACAGAGTCGGTTACATATACCTGATTGCAGTAAAGCTGAATCCTGTTCTTAGTGATTTCAAAATTGTTTTTGATTTTCGGGAAAAACAGAACACCGGTTAGGTTGAAGGGATAGTCAACGTTGAGGTGAATCCAGAACAACGGGTCGTCCTGACCGGGGTAGAGCTCGTGATAGAAATTCCTATAATCTTCATCGGTTAGTTCCGATGGCTTTTTAGTCCAGGTGGGCTCGGTTACGTTGATGATTTTAGGGCGGTCCGTGTCGACGTATTTCCCATCTTTCCATTCTTGTTCAAAACCGGAAATTACAGGAACAGGGAGGAAGCGGCAGTATTTCTTTAGCAAGGAATCAATTTCGCTTTGCTGAAGGAAGTTCTTGTTTTCATCGTCAATGTACAGAACAATGTCGGTGCCGCGGGTTGATTTGTCAGTTTTCTCCATGGTGTATTCAGGAGACCCGTCGCATGACCATTTTACAGCCTCGGCGCCGTCTTTATATGACAATGAAATGATTTCCACTTTCTTGGCCACCATGAACGCGGAATAGAAACCCAGTCCGAAGTGCCCAATGATTGCATTGGCATTATCCTTGTACTTTTCAAGGAATTCTTCAGCCCCTGAAAAGGCAATTTGGTTTATGTACTTGTCAATATCCTCGGCAGTCATTCCAATACCGTGGTCGGATACAGTGAGTGTTCCTGCTTTTTCATCAACGGTCACGGTGACATTCATGTCGGTTAGTTCGCCTTTGAATTCACCGAACGATGATAAGGTTTTGAGTTTCTGTGTTGCATCAATGGCGTTTGAAACGAGTTCGCGAAGGAAAATTTCGTGGTCGCTGTAAAGAAATTTCTTGATTACAGGGAAAATGTTTTCGGTTGTTACACCGATTGAACCTTTTTGTGCTGTCATTATTATAAGGTGATTTTGGTTATTTTCATATTGTACTAAACAATCAAGCAAAAAAAATGCCACAATCGATATGTGGCATTTTTTGCTAAATATTGTCAAATTAACTGTCAGAATCATCTGTCAGCATTGACCGTGGCACTGACAGAAGTGGTAATTTTGTCGGCTTCCGTGTCATAGTCAACCAAAATTGTAGCACCATCGGGCAATTCTCCGTCGATAAGAATTTCGGCCAGGGGGTCTTCAAGATATTTTTGGATTGCGCGTTTGAGCGGACGGGCACCATACTGAATGTCATAACCTCGTTCGGCGATGTAATCCTTGGCTTTGTCGGAAAGCGTAAGGGTGTAGCCGAGTGAGTTGATACGTTTGTGGAAGCCGGCAAGTTCAATATCGATTATCTTGAAAATTGCTTCTTTGTCAAGAGAATCAAACATTATAATGTCGTCGACTCGGTTCAGAAACTCGGGTGAGAAAGCTTTGTGAAGAGCTTTGTTAATGACCCCTTGGGCAAGTTCTTTCTCGTTTGTGCGCGGTGTTGAGAAACCTACGCCGGTGCCGAATTCTTTAAGCTGTCGGGTGCCTATGTTCGACGTCATTATAATTATGGTGTTTTTAAAGTCAATTCGACGTCCGAGCCCGTCAGTCAAACGACCTTCATCCATAACTTGAAGTAGAAGATTAAACACATCGGGGTGGGCTTTCTCAATTTCATCAAGAAGCACAACGGAGTATGGCCTACGGCGAACCTGTTCGGTGAGCTGTCCGCCTTCATCGTAGCCAACATATCCGGGAGGCGCTCCCACGAGTCGGCTCACAGTGAATTTTTCCATATACTCACTCATGTCAACGCGGATAAGCGTGTCGGCAGAATCAAACAGCTGCTCTGCAAGCTTTTTGGCAAGATGGGTTTTACCCACGCCGGTAGGACCGAGGAACATAAATGTGCCAATGGGTTTGTTGGGGTCCTTGAGCCCGACACGATTGCGCTGAATCGCTTTTACAATTTTGTCAATAGCCGTGTCCTGACCAATGATTTGTGATTTGAGTGACGGAGCCATTTGACGCAAGCGGCGACCTTCTGCTTGAGCAATGCGTTGTGCCGGCACGCCGGTCATCATTGCAACTACCTCGGCAACTTTTTCCTCGTCAACTATCTCACGCTTGGTGTTGAGATCGCTTTCCCAGCGTTGCTTTGCAGCATCCAAGTCATGGCGAAGCTGTTGCTCCTTGTCCCGGAAGCCGGCGGCTTTTTCAAAATCCTGGTTTTGAGCTGCCTGGATTTTGGCGGCCGAAGCTTCTTCAATTGATTCTTCAAGAGCTTCTATCTCCTTGGGGACAACAATGTTTGTGATGTGAACACGTGAACCGGCTTCATCAAGAGCATCGATAGCTTTGTCGGGGAAGTTGCGGTCTGTCATGTAACGTTCGGTGAGCTTCACGCAAGCCTTGACGGCTTCAGGAGTGTAGGTTACATTGTGATGTGACTCATACTTTTCCTTAATATTGTTCAGAATGGCAAGGGTCTCCTCCTCCGATGTAGGTTCTACCACAACCTTTTGGAAACGGCGTTCAAGAGCTCCATCCTTTTCAATGTTTTTACGATATTCATCGTGGGTTGTGGCACCTATGCATTGAATTTCGCCTCGGGCCAAAGCCGGTTTGAGCATGTTGGCGGCATCCATTGAACCGGGAGCGCCACCTGCGCCCACAATGGTGTGGATTTCGTCAATGAACAGAATCACATCAGGACTTTTTGCAAGTTCGTTGAGCACTGCTTTGATGCGCTCTTCAAACTGGCCGCGATATTTAGTCCCGGCCACCATTGCCGCCATGTCAAGAGAAACCACTCGCTTGTCAAAAAGTACACGCGACACCTTGCGTTGCACAATGCGAAGTGCAAGTCCTTCAACAATAGCTGATTTGCCAACCCCCGGCTCGCCAATGAGGATGGGGTTGTTTTTCTTGCGACGGCTTAGAATTTGGGCAAGTCGTTCAATCTCCACTTCTCGACCAACCACCGGATCAAGTCGGTTTTCTTCGGCTGCGCGAGTCATGTCGTGGCCAAATTTGTCAAGAGTGGGAGTGTCAGTGTTTCTTGATGACGAGCGTGATTGTCCGGTTGATTTTTCCCGGTTGCTGCCGGATGAAGCGGGCGTTCCGTCCATGGTTTCATCGTCGTCCTCATCGTCGGTGAAGTCGGAGCCCATGTGGGGGAGTCCGGCCTGCTCGGCAAGAGACTTGTAAAGAGTTTCGTATGATACGTTAGCGCGCTTGAACGGTTTCATAAAGTTCATTTCGTTGATTTCTTGGTTGTGGAAAATAGCTAAGAGAAGGTGCTCCATGTCAACTTCCTTGCTTCGCAGCATTCGGGCTTCGAGCATGCTGAGTTTTATGAGCCTATTGCACATGGGGCTTGCTGCAATTTGCCCGGAGGAAGAGTCAGACGCGAGACCCATCTCAAAAAGTTCTTTGTCAAGTTGTTGGGTCAGTTCGTAAGCCGAGGTGCCTGTGCAAACATGGTCAATCATTGCCATGATTTTGCGTGAAGGCTCCGCGAGCAAGCTGTAAAGAAGATGCTCGGGCTTGATTACCGATGAGTTGTGGGTCACGGCAATTCTTGTGCTTTCAGAAATGACTTGGTTGAGTTGGGCTGTGAACATTTCAAAGTAATTGTGTTGAAAATAAAAAATCAATTGAAACCGGGAGCGGTTTAAGAACTGCCGGTTGAATCATAACGTATATTCTTGCAATTATTGTGCCAAATCATTCGGAATCGGCCAAAAAAATGCTAAGAAACTTTAAAACGTAAAATAACGTTGTTTTGATTCGTTGAATTGATAAAAAATAGTTATCTTTGCTTGTTAAATATGGCCGCGAGCCGATGTGGAGTGAAACAGTTCCACCGGGTGATGTTGCGGCAATGTAGAAGTAACCAAGCAAGAATTAGATTTTTACCTCATGTTGGAAGAAGATCGAATTTTAAAAATCAACATTGAAGATGAAATGAAGTCGGCCTACATTGACTATTCTATGTCAGTGATAGTGTCGCGTGCGTTGCCTGATGTCCGTGATGGACTGAAGCCGGTTCACAGGCGCGTGCTTTTTGGCATGAACGAGATGGGTAACACCTCCGATAAGCCACATAAAAAATCGGCTAACTGCGTGGGAGAGGTCATGGGTAAGTATCACCCTCATGGCGACTCCTCTATTTATGGAACGGTTGTTCGCCTTGCTCAGGATTGGGCCATGCGTTACACGCTGGTTGACGGTCACGGTAACTTCGGTTCCGTTGACGGTGACGGTGCCGCAGCCATGCGTTACACCGAGGTCCGTCTGCAGAAATTAGGTGAGGACATGCTTTCCGACATTGATTCCGATACGGTTGACTTCCAGCCTAATTATGACAACTCACGCCGGGAACCTGTGGTTCTTCCCACACGATTCCCCAATCTGTTGGTTAATGGAGCTTCAGGTATAGCAGTGGGTATGGCCACAAACATACCACCACACAACCTAACCGAGGCATTGAACGCATCTATTGCACTTGTTGATAATCCGGAACTGACCGTGTCGGAGCTTATGCAGTACATAAAGGCTCCCGATTTCCCCACAGGAGGAACAATTTACGGTTATAACGGCGTGAAGGACGCTTTTGAAACCGGTCGCGGTCGCATTGTAATCAGAGCAAAGGCTGAAATCGAGACCGAAGCCAATCACGACAATATAATCGTAACGGAGATTCCCTATAACGTCAACAAGGCACTCCTTATATCATATATAGCCGATTTGGTTAACGAGAAGAAACTTGATGGCATTGCTGATATTAACGATGAGAGCGACTACAAGGGAATGCGCATAGTTATAAAGCTTAAAGCCGATGCCAACGCTAACGTTGTGCTCAACAAGCTTTATAAAATGACGCAAATGCAGGCTTCGTTCAGTGTTAATAATGTGGCCCTGGTTAACGGACGTCCCAAAACGTTGAACCTTAAGGAAATGCTTGAAGCCTTTGTGGCGCATCGTCATGAGGTGGTGATTCGCCGCACCAAATTTGAGCTGAACAAGGCTCGCGAGCGTGCTCACATTCTTGAGGGCTTGATTATTGCATCGCAGAACATTGACGAAGTTATAAGCATAATCCGTTCTTCAGCCTCCACCGACGATGCCCGCCAGAAGCTGACCGAGCGATTCGGCTTGTCGGAAGTTCAAACCGCTGCTATTGTAGAGATGCGTCTCAAACAGCTCACCGGATTGGAACAGAGCAAACTGCGTGAAAATTACGATGAGGTTATGGCTGAAATAGCCCGTTTGGAGCTTATTTTGAACGATGACCATGTTTGCCGCGAGTTGATAAAGAGCGAACTTGTTGAAGTTCGCGAGAAATATGGCGATGAGCGTCGAACCGACATAGATTATACCGCCGGCGATTTTAACGCCGAGGATTTCTATGCCGATGACGATATGATAATCACCATCTCTCATCTCGGATATATCAAGCGCACCCCTCTAAGCGAATTCCGTACCCAAAACCGCGGTGGAGTTGGTGCCAAAGGCAGTGATACGCGCGATGAAGATTTCATTGAGTACATCTATCCTGCTTCAATGCACAGCCACATCTTGTTCTTTACTCAAAAAGGCCTGTGCTACGGACTCAAGGTTTACGAACTGCCTGAAGGTGCTAAGAACTCAAAGGGTAGAGCCATTCAGAATCTGCTTAACATTGAACCTGACGATTCGGTTAACGGTGTTATAAGAGTTAAAGGCCTTGATGATAATGAATTTGCCAATTCGCACTATCTTGTGTTCTGCACAAAGAATGGTGTTATTAAAAAAACCTTGCTAAAAGAATACTCGCGTCTGCGCACCAACGGAAAGAAAGCTATTCTGTTCCGTGAGGACGACCAGCTTATTGCCGTTGACCTTACCGACGGCAACTCTGAAATTCTTATGGCTAACAGAAACGGACGTGCCATACGTTTCCACGAAAACACTGTAAGAGTTACAGGACGTGTGGCTTATGGCGTTCGCGGTATGACATTAGACGAGGGTGACGACGAGGTCGTGGGCATGATTTGCATGCCCACTGACACCACCAATAATGTTTTGGTAGTTTCGGAAAACGGCTATGGCAAACGTTCCGAGCTTGACGACTACCGAATCACCAATCGTGGCGGTAAAGGTGTTAAAACCATAAACGTTACAGAAAAAACAGGCCGCCTTGTCAGCCTTAAGAGTGTGAACGATGATAACGACCTGGTTATTATCAATAAGTCTGGTATCACGCTTCGCATCAAGGTGTCCGATATGCGAGTTCAAGGTCGCGCCACCCAAGGTGTGAGGGTAATCAATCTTGAGAAGAGAAACGATACCATCGCCTCCGTTTGTTGTGTTGATTCCGACCCGGAAGAAGCCGTTGAAACAATCGCTGCGGCTGATGCTGAATCAAATGGTAACGCCATTGAAATCAGCAGCTCGGAGCAATCCGGCGATGTGATTGACATTTCAGAACCCGATAATGAAAATTAATAATTACCTTAAATAACCAAACCACTATCAATTATGAAAAAGATTAGTTTGATGGCTCTGGGACTTATTGCCGGACTGACAGTGTCGGCACAACCCGAAGTTGTTAAAAATGCTGAAAGTCTGGTCAAGAAAAAAGATTATGCTCAGGCACTCCAGCAAGTGCAACCCGCACTTACCGACCCCTCGACAATGAACACAGCACAGCCCTGGTATATTGCAGGTGAAGCTGCCGTAGGACTTTGGGACGACTATACACTTGCCGGCATGGGTGGTCAGCAGGCAACTCCCGAACAAACCAAGGCTGCCTCCAAAGCTTTGGTTGACGCTTATAACTATTTTGTGAAAGCTCTTCCACTTGACCAGCTTCCTGATGAAAAGGGGAAGGTTAAGCCCAAATACACCAAGAAGATTCAAAAAATCATCGGTGAGAACTATCACAACTACATGCAGGCCGGCTTGAATCTTTACAACACTCAGGACTATCCTGATGCCTACGAGGCTTGGGACATTTACGTGAACATGCCTCAAAACGACAAGGCCGACCCCAAAGCTTATGTTGCCGACCCCGACTCATTGGTTGGTCAGATAGCTTATTATCAGGGACTCGCCGCATATTTCAGTGACAATATCGAAGGCGCTCTCCAGCAACTTGACAAGGCTCTTGGCATGGGATTCCATGATAAAACCGCCTATATTCTTGGTGTAGAAGGCTCTAACAAGCTCAAACGCACAGCCGATGCCAACCGCTACGCCCGTGAAGGTAACAAACTTTATGGTGCCGACGACATCAGCTTCCTTGCACAGCTCATCAACTCTGAACTTGAAAACAACAACTACCCCGCATGCTACGAAGCTATTGACGAATCGTTCGCAATTGCAGCAAATGATTCAATCAAGAGCCAGCTTTATAACGTAAGGGCTATTATCAACGAACGTGAGAATAAAATTGCTGACGCAAAGAGCAACCTTGAAGAATCAATCAAACTCAACCCCTCGAATGCAAAAAGCTACTTTGACATGGGACGCTTGATTCAGAATGAAGTTGCCGCACAGGAAGAAAATGCCGATGAGCCCACCCGTCAGAATGTGCTTGTTCCTGCTTTGAAGAAAGCTATTGAGTTTTATGAAAAGTCTTACGATCTTGACGATACTCAGGACCAGCTTTCAAAATACATCTATCGTTTGTACTATCAGCTCGACCAGAACTATCACCTTGGCGAAGAATATGCTAAAAAAGCTGAAGAGTGGAGCTTGAAATAAACGAATATCGCATAATGACAGCGCAGGGGGCATCGAAAGGTGCCCTCTGTTTTTTTGCCGCTATGTAGACTTGGACATGGTCCAATAAATTCTTAACTTTGCATGAAATTCTATTCTAACCGACATTCATGCCAAAATTCATTGTATCCATATTACTATTGTTTGCTAACCTGCTTGCTGTAGCGCAGGTGAAAACCGTCAAGGAAGCCGAGCACATGATGGCGGTTGCCAAGCCGGATCATGCCGCTGTTTTGAAAAAGATTTTGCCCGCGCTTGAAAACGACGAGACAAAAGAAAATCCGGAGGCATGGATGATTGCCGGTAAATCCGCTCTTGGCGTATGGGATAAAATGATGCTGTCTGTGTCATTGGGTCAGAATGTCAGTGCCGATGTTAAAAAAAACGCCTCCCATAAGTTAATCGATGCCTACACATATTTTACCAAAGCGATGAGCCTGGATTCACTCCCCGACGGGAAAGGTAAAATTAAACCAAAACATTCCAAGGAGATTGTCAAGACGTTGGGGAAGGTGTATAGGTCCTACAGAAATGCCGGAATTTTTCTGTATGATTTGAAAGATTATGCAGGAGCTTATGATGCGTGGGAAATATATCTCACCATGCCCGACAAACTTGACGCAAAACACAAAGTCATAAAACCTGACAACAACTCCGATTTAGGACAAATATATTATTATCAAGCTTTGTGTGCATTAACCACTGATAAAAATCAGCAGGCTTTGGAAAAGCTTGGGAAGTCCCGAAAAACCGGATTTTCAAGTCGGGAGCTTTATCTTTATGCCGTTGAGGCTTCGCGCAGGTTAGGTAATGATTCTGTTATGCTTGATTATGCCCGGGTTGGTGCGGAGTTATATGGGAAAGAAGAGGTGAGTTTCATTCTGCTTTTGATAAACGACAGGTTGAAAAACGATGATTTTGTAGCCTGCCGCTCACTTGCGGAAGAGGCACTGAAGTCCAAGTCTGACGATAAGATTAAGAGTCAACTCTACAACGTGATTGGAGTGGTTGATGACCATGACGGCAATTTTGAAGGGGCGTTGGCCAATTTCCAGAAAGCCGTGGTTTACGACGAATCCAACGCTAAGGCTTACTTTGACCTTGCCAGAGTGATTTATAATGAGGCACTTAAAATTGCTGAGAATGAATCGCTCGGCGGACTTGACAAGGCCAAACCTGGATTGATAAAGGCTGCCGAGTATTTTGAGAAAGCCTATGCGCTTGATCCGCAAATGATTCAGATTCCGGCTACACTTTACAGTATTTACTATAGATTGGGGGTGGGATATGAACAGCAGGCCTCCCGCTGGCAAAAGTTGCAATAACGCGCAGTGTTAAAAATGATTATTGCAACATCCTTTTTTGATTAAAGAGTGTTATGGTAATATAACCCTTTAATAATCTTGATTATGAAATTCTTGGTATTTTTAGCTTTTGTGTTTGCATTTGTGGCAGCCGCTTTTCTTATTGTCACGGTATTCACAACAGGAAGCCCTATGGTTTATGCTTCTATAAGCGCCGGCTTAGCTCTGGCCGCTTTCATTGTTCTCTTTGTAGCTTATACTAATCGCAGTGTGAAATAAAGCGTGTATAACATGATGCACGCTTAAGCGATAAATCTTACACATCCGGTCCATTGACAATGCCAATGGATTGGATTGTTTTTTGCCGGAAACGAAAAAATTGTTAATTTTGCCATAAGTAACTACATTTATTCCAATGGCAAACACAGAGCAACAATTTGATAAAGCCCTTGCCGAATGCAGGGACATTTTTGAAAAGAAACTGAAAGACTACGGTGCCTCATGGCGCATCATGCGAAGTGCATCAATCACTGACCAGATTTTTATAAAAGCAAAGCGGGTGCGCACTCTTGAAACCAAGGGTAATGCCATGGTCGATGAAGGGATTTTGCCTGAGCTTAAAGGTATTGTCAACTATGGAATAATAGGCCTTATTCAGCTTGAGCTTGGATTTGTTGATGAAGTCGACATTGATGCGGCAAAAGCCCTTGAGTTGTACGACCGTTATGCCCGACAGGCCAGGACGTTGATGATGGCAAAAAATCATGACTATGATGAAGCGTGGCGATGGATGCGCACACCGAGTTACACCGACTTCATACTCACCAAGATTCAGCGCACCAAGCAAATTGAAAACAACGACGGCACCACAATCATATCGGAAGGTATCGATGCTAACTATCTTGATATGATTAACTATGCCATGTTCGGAATAATCAAACTCACGGAATGAAAACTGACAAAACTGACAAAAAGCAGGGAATTGCACCCTCATGGTTTAAAAGCCGGATGTCAGTTGTGATTGTCTGGACGCTTCGCATCATTGTGGGCGGAGTGTTCATTGTTTCAGGTTTGGCGAAGGCCATCGACCTTTGGGGCGTGGTGTTTAAATTCGAAGAATATTTCACCGTGTGGGGGTGGGATGTCCCGATGCCTCTGACTGTGCTCGCTGCCATGGCACTTACCTCTCTGGAATTTTTATTGGGCTGTTTGTTAGCGTTGGGTTGTTTCCGGCGAACCGTCACTTGGGCGCTTACGGGTGTGATGTGCTTCATGCTTCCTTTAACTCTTTATGTGTGGTTAAAAAGCCCGGTGCCGGATTGCGGATGTTTTGGCGATTTTTTGGTTATTAGTAATGGCGCCACATTTGCCAAAAATATTTTTCTCACTGCTGCTATTTTGTTCCTGGTTTTTGCTAACAAGCATGTGAAATACATATATCATCCTTACAGCCAGTGGATTTGTGGAGTGTCCTGCCTGGTGTTTGTGACAATGGTAGAGCTATACGGATTTAATGTGCAACCCATGGTCGACTTCCGTTCTGTCCCGGAAGGTACCTTACTGATTGAGAATGATGACACGACAGACTCCGGTGATGAAGAAAGCGATGTGGATTTCTTGTTCATATATTCCAAAAATGGAGTTGAAAAGGAATTTACCACAGACTCATTGCCTGATTCAACATGGACATTCGTTGACAGAAAGCTTGCCGATGGAAATGGCGCAGTTTCGGTTAACGAGCATGCAACGCTTGCAATATACGATTCCGATAACGAGGACGTGACCGCCGATGTCCTAACCGGGGCGGGGCTTGAGATGATGGTGATTGTTCCTCAGCATAAGCGCGCGGATATGTACTACACCTCGTTCACCAACGAGTTGGACGCCTTGATGAATAGCATTGGAGGAGCTCTTGTGGAGCTTACTGACGTGCAGCCTGATTCCATAGAGCATCTTCAAGATGACACCATGGCTGAATTTCCCATTTATTCCGTTGAGTCTACAACGCTTAAAGAATTATCTCGAGGTTTGGTGTCAGTGATTCTGTTGAAGGACGGTGTGATTCAGTGGAAACGTAACATGGGCTCAATCGATGTTGAAGCGCTTGTTTCTTCGCCCATTCCCATCACCGCACTCCAAGCGTTAAAGCCGCAGGGCACTGCTATTCTTGCAAAATGGAGCGAAGTCCTGATTGCCATATTGGCGGGTTTGCTAATTGTTGATAAATTAACAATTTGGATAATTAAACGCAGAAAAAATGGCAAGCCTGAAAATAAATCGCTAAATTTGCAAAAAGAAAGCCCTCAAAAGCTTGACGCTAATAAATAATTGGAATTCTCTAACTAACCAAATTTATTATATCAAACATGAGAAAAAACGTTGTTGCAGGTAACTGGAAAATGAACACCACCCTGCCCGAAGGTTTAGCCCTTGCCAAAGCGGTAAATGAAGCTTTGAAAAATGTAGATGCCAAATGCGATGTAGTTATCGGCGTGCCCTTTACTCATCTTGCTTCGGTTAACGAGGTTATCGACAAATCAAAATTAGGTCTTGGTGCAGAAAACTGCGCCGATCATCGTTCAGGTGCTTACACCGGCGAAGTTTCGGCTCCCATGGTTGCTTCAACCGGTGCCAACTATGTTATTCTCGGCCACAGCGAACGCCGTCAGTATTATGGCGAAACTTCAGAGACTTTGAAAGAAAAAGTTAAACTTGCACTTGAAAACAACCTCACTCCTATTTTCTGCATTGGTGAAGTTCTTGAGCAGCGTGAAGATGGAACTTACTTCGATGTAGTTAAAGCACAGGTTGAAGAAGCTCTCTTTGATCTTTCAGCTGAAGACTTTGGTAAAATCATTCTTGCTTACGAACCCGTATGGGCCATCGGTACCGGCAAAACCGCAACCGACGATCAGGCTGAAGAAATGCACGCATTCATCCGCGGCGTGATTGCTGACAAATATGGTAAAGAAGTTGCTGAAAACACCTCCATTCTCTATGGTGGCAGCTGCAAACCCACCAATGCAAAAGCTCTCTTTGCAAAACCCAACGTTGACGGCGGTTTGATTGGCGGTGCTTCTCTGGATGCTGAATCATTCATGGGCATCGTAACTGCTTTTGAATAATAGCTGTTCGGCAGGACGGTTCGGAATCTCCGCGTCGTAACCGCAGCATTTTCATAAAACATTAGGCTACAAAAATTAAATTTATTAATTTTGTAGCCTAATTGCTTTTGGAACGGCGGCTCTTTAATTCTGCAATGGCCTAATTCCAAATTCGTAACTTTAAATGCAGCATGATATGCCTCTTCGATTTGTGAAATACATTATACTGTTTGCCGCATTGGTTGCAACGCTTCAACTGAATGCTCAGAAGAAGTCGGCTGAGCCACCGGTATGTATTGTCGATGAGATTATGGCCGACAGTGTCAACATAGTGGAAATGCCTGAAGGTCTGAGAGACCTGATTGATTACGACGCCGGAACCCCTGTGGAACGTAAAATAGTTAAACCGGTAAATCCAAAACCATACACGGTGCAAGTCTATGGTGATAAGTCAAGGAGCGAGGCTAACGCGAGGGCGGCGAAAGTTCAGGCGCGATTCCCGCAATATCATGTGCGCCGGCACTACAGTAGCCCTTATTTCAGGGTTTATCTTGGCGCATTTGAAACATCGCGCGAGGCTCAGACGTTGGTAAACGAAGTTAAAAAGGCTTTCCCTGCGTTTGCTTCAGAAGTGCATTGGACCAAGACAAGCATTGGTAAACCTTCAGCCAAAGGTGGAAGAAGATAATAACGAGGGCTGATAGAAGTTTTAGTCAGGCATGCGCGATAACGGAGAATTAATAGAAATAGAAAATAAAATTGCCGAACACTACAAGGCGATAATCGAACTGCTTGGTGAGGACTGTTCACGCGAAGGTCTGTTGAAAACACCTCATAGAGCAGCCCGGGCCATGCTGTATGTCACAAGAGGATACAGACAGGATGTTAACGCCGTGATTCACGAAGCCTTGTTTGAAAACTGTGGCGGCGAGCGTCTGATTGTCGTTAAGGACATTGAATTTTACTCATTGTGTGAGCACCACGTACTCCCGTTTTTCGGACATGTCTCCGTGGGATATGTTCCCGGTGAAAAAATAGTGGGCCTTAGCAAAGTTGCCCGGATTGTTGACATGTATGCTAGACGCCTGCAAGTTCAGGAGCGTTTGACCTCCGAATTGGCCAATGTTTTCACCGACGTTCTTGGCGCAAAAGGTGTAATTGTGAGAGTAGAAGCAAAGCATCTGTGTATGGCCATGCGGGGAGTGCAGAAGCAGCAAACATCAACGGTTACAGTTACAGCGACCGGTGTCCTGACCGATAACATGGCTTTGCGTCAGGAATTTTTTTCTTCCTTATAAAATTTATCGTACAGATAAAAGAGTGAGTAAGCCGGGTAGGTGAGATTCGGACTACTTCCTTGGACCGGGTACGAACGATTCAAAGGAATTGTCATCGTAATAAACAATGATGTTTACAATTCTCTTTTTTGAATAAGGATTGAATGTTATGGTTGATTTTTCCTTTTCGGCATCCTCGGAACTTGAGGAAACGCTGATGGGAGCAGAATTTATGCCTGGTAGAACGCCCTGGGGGGGATTAGAATTATCTGCATCATTTTCAGTGAAGTTTTTTTCAAAGTCAATGCTCGGTGCAAACTGTTGGGCATCAGCTAAGTTTTCCTCCTGAAATCCAAAAATCGATGCAGTTTGAGGCTCTGAGGTTTGAATATTTTCCGTTGTAAGCATATTCCCCTCGCCAAACATCAACCACAGAACGGAAAGATTTGGATACGCGTCATGGATCTTAGTTATAAGTTCATCGCTAACCTTTTTGTTTCTCCCATTGAGGAGCTGCGAAAGGGTAGGGCGCGGTATTTTGCAATTATCGGCAAACTGGGTAACCGGTACTGACTCGGCGTTGATGAATTTTTTAAGACGGCTAACTATATCCATTTGTAAATTCGCATTTAAATCATTTACGTTGCAAATGTAATTATAAAAATGTAAATATGCAAATTTAAAAATCTATTTTATTAATTTATGGATGTAAATAACTGGGAGATGGTGTTTTTAAATCCAAACACAAGGTGAGTTTGCAAATTATGATGGTTAAAGTATGCTGTGGGATAGTAGTTGTATTATAGTGGCTATTAGGTGGTTGATTCAGCGCTTTCGGGCGTAAATGGCCAGATGGCGACCTTATCGGACATAATGCAAGTGGTATGTTGAATAAATGCTTTAGATTTTGGACATAACACACCTGGCGCTCTGTATTTTGGATAGTATTGTAAAGGGTTGTTAAAGATTATTTGTTCGTTTATGTAAATAATTTCAGAGTTTATAAATGCAACGTTTACAAATCTGATTTCGCTATATGCAAGAGTAAATCGTCGTTAGATTGTTAAACTTTGCAATTTGGAAACGGCTGTTTGCTAATGTTAATTTAGAAATTCAAACAACAGGACATTGCGTTTCTAAACATAAGATTTGAAATGTAAACTAAGTTAAATGTGCTTCTCTCTGATTTATTAACGGCAGTTGTTTACTTGTCGAATCGTATTATTCCGATAAAAAGTAGAACAATAGTGCTTTATGCTATTTAAACACACGTATATGCCAAATGTGTTCCAATTGCAATGTTAATTGTACTTCTTTAGCTAAATTTCACAAATAAATGTTTTTAAACTACTTTCTTTCTTAAGGAATGATTTTACCGGTTATTCGTGTCTTATTGCAGTTCAAACATAGTATATAATAGAAATCATTGTTCTCTTCTGATTTTATTATTGTTAATATGCCTGTGCTTAATTTTTGCCCTACCCGTGTTTAATTTTGCAATACAAACAAAAATACTTAGAGTCATGTTACAGTCAATTATTATTTCAAGTCGAGTTCAGCAAACAATCAAGTCGCTGCCGGAGTCGGAACGTGCAGCTATAACCCAGGCGCTTACTGCCGATCTAATCCTCGGACAATCGGTAGAAACTCTGCTCTCACCATTTCAAGCCATGTTATATTCCGTGATCCGTTACTACGTCAAGCGTGATTCTGAACGAAAAGCGGCCGGACTTCCTTTCGATGGATTCAGCCGTGAGCGTTCATTCCGGACGTCAATATCCTTATAGAACCTCGCTTTTCGGATGTAGGAATATTTATTTGCAATTGCGGTAATGCAAATAAAAAGCTTCTCTCCGTTTCTAATTTTAATCTATTCCCTTTATTAACCTATTAAAAGTATCAAATTATGTTCTTCATTATTTTAGTTGGTATGCTCGCTAACTTTGCAGACTTTATTTTGAGAGGCGGCGATTTCATGGATTGATTATTCTTGAATCGGCTTGCTATTACACCATGCATAATCTTCCTGTTTCATAAACAACTCCGGTCAACTCATAAAACGGGCGTCTAAATTAGGCTTCTATATTAAAGTCGGCCGCAATATCCGGCACCGGCGTTAACATATAGTGTAGGGAAGGTCACGGTTTTAATCAATGTGTCCTTCTTCCATGGGGCACGGACATAGAGCCTGTCCCATAATATATGTTAACGCTGAGGTCGCATATCTCGGTGGGATT
>JAMPBC010000008.1 GCA_023666905.1 Bacteroides sp.
TCGGACACTCTGAAAATCTGCAAGCAGTTGATTCTCAACACTTGCAGATTTTCTTTTTTACCCCCCCCCCATTTAATCCCAACTAAAGGAGCTTGGACTGACGACACCGATATGATGTTGTGCATCCTCAACGGATTTGAAAACGGCAATTTTAATATTCATAAGATTGCTCAAAATTTCAAAGATTGGGCTGACGGTGCGCCTATGGGTATCGGTGCTCATACATTCAAAGTGCTTGCAATAGGCGATTATGTTGATCAACCGGAGATGTGTTCCAAACTTTGGTGGAATTTGTCTCGGAAAACAAGTGCTGCCAACGGTGCATTGATGCGGACATCAGTCGTGGGATTAGCGCAGAATGATGTTGTGAGGCAAACCATAGATAAAAAGCTCTCTTACTTCCGATCTTGATACGGTAAACATTGTTTAAACTTTCAATTTTACGGCAGTTACTGATGTCTTCAAGACGTTTTACATCTATTACATTATTGATAACCTGCACAATAGAATGATGTGTCTTTCCGGAAAGTTTGTCAAGAGCCTTTGTGAATTCTTTGGAGAAATCTATTTTCATCGATATTGGCCAATCCCATGGCGGCGCATAAAGTCATCCTTTTCCTGTTCGCTAACCATTTTTTTGCCATCAGGACGTGTTGCAACGAGATAACGGTATATCTCGGCATCGTCCATTTCATTGGCCTCTTCCACCAGCAATTGCTCGATATATTTTTTTAGATTGATTCCAAGCGCTGCGGCTTTTATATTTAGAGTGCGGAATACGTCCTCAGGAATATCAATGAGTTTTCTGTGCGACGGTTGCGGAGTTGCTGTAGCTGTATTCATAATCTTAAATTTTGCGTAAAGATACATTATATATATCGTATATACAAGTCTTGTTGATGAAAAGTTCTGTATCTATGTTTTCGGGTAAGTCACCGTGCTATCGGGTCTAACTTCAAAAAAAGTTATCGTTATACACATCAAAAAGTGGGAGACAGGCACCGTTGAATCGATGCTTATCTCCCACTTTGGGTATTGCGTGGCGGATCAGCTGTTTAATGCAGTGCGCACTTCACGTTCTGAGTGTGTCCGGCGCAAATGGCGTTCACAACCACCACTTTGCTGTGGGGGCGGTTAATGGTGAAACACTCTTCCGAACCGCTGGCAGAGGCAAGCACTCGGCCCTCAACGTCCGAAACAAGAATACGCTTGGCGACGCCTTCTGTTCCGGGAACACAGACATTGAGCGAGTCGCCATTGTCGGTAACCGTCATGTCCGATAGCGCTTTTCCGGCTTCGATGGTGTCAATACCGTTGGTAGATTTCTTTGACAGACGGACAACACGGGTTTCGTGTGATGCTATTGACGGGAACTCGATTTTGTCTGTAGCCGGTTCAAGGTCTTCACGGTTCACGAGGTCGCGAACGGCATATTCCGTGTTGGCCGAAAGCGCTTCAATGTCGGAAAAGTTAACAGTGAAAGGATGCGCGGCCGAACTCATGTTGATAACGGCAACGGCCACATCGCCATTTTCAAGGTCCTTGAAGAAAAGATGCATCTGGTTAGCGTCGGCGCTAACAAATTCTGCTGCCTGACCCATTCGGTCTTGATTGATTGCAATAAGTTCAGGATTAGTCATCAAAGCAAGGTCCTCGTCGGTGATTGATTTGCGAAGGTCAAACGAAAGGGTCAGCGGAGAACTCCACATACACCACATTGAGAACTGCGAGCGATACTCTGTCATTGTCATGCCGGCTTTTTGAACCAAGTCATTTGAGCTCTTACCGGTTCCGTGGATACCCACGCACATCATGTCGGCATCATTGAAGCGGTTAACACCGTTGTAAGGCCAGAGGTCCTTCATCAAAGCAACGCTTTGTTGCATGCCTATGCCGTTGCTCACGCCCACCCAGCCATCGCGGGTGTCGTAAGTGGCACGCCAACATGTAGCGCCAGTTTCCGGAGCCCATTTCCAGGGCTCGCGAACGCCCCATTCGCACATGTAGAACAGTATGTCACGGCCGGAGTTTTTCAGAGCCTCGCCCATAGTCTTGTAACGTGCGCGGCAGGTTGCCAAGTCATCGGGCGCATCGCAATAGTCATATTTCAGAAGGTCAACGCCCCAATCGGCATACTGCTTGGCGTCAATCTCCTCAAAACCGTATGAACCGAAAGCTTTCGCACATGTATAGTTGCCCGCATCGGAATAAATGCCGAATTTGAGTCCTTTGTCATGAACGTAGTCAGCGCATACCTTCATTCCGTTGGGGAATTTGGTTGGACTGGGAAGTGGCTTTCTTGTGCCGGTTTCGCGGGCCGAAGCATGCCACAGGTCATCAATCACAAGGTAGTTGTAGCCGGCATCACGGAGTCCTTGCGATACCATTGCATCGGCCACGGTTTTTATAACGTTTTCTGAAATCTGGTCCTGCACCACATTCCAGCTCAGCCATCCCATGAATGGAACGGGCTGCTGAAGATTTGAACTTACGGTGAGTGTTACGGGAACGTCAGTCACATCGCCGTCCACTGCAATATGCGCGGTGTAGCCATACTCACCTTCAATGTCAATGACACCTTCAACCAGTTTGCGGGCATCGTTCCACTCAAGTCCGGTGGGCAATCCACTAACGGTGATTGTGGCATCGGGATTGTTGGAACGAAGTTTATGCATGTACTTGACACCGGGTTGCGAGAACATAATGGTGGCGCAATTGAGCTGTGCGTCCATGCCATCCGAAGTTACAATCATGGGTCGGGTGGAGTTCTGTTCAACATAGTAAAAATAGGCATTGGCAATATCGGAGTGGTCACATGAATTGCCTCCGGTGCCTTCGGGCAGGTCAATCACAAGATATTTATAATCTTCAAGGCCGTCAATGTCAATGGTGGCCGGCTCTTGATTCTGGCGGATGGTTCCTGATTTCACCACGTTTTCTGTGCCGTCCTGTCGAACAAGCTTAACGCTGTAGTTGCACACACCGTAGGTGGAATTGTATCGGCAATCCGGAATTACCTCATCGTCAATACCCAGCACGCAATGGAATTTAGTTACAGCTCCATTGAGCTTCACTATCACCTGTGCTGTGGCATGGGCGCCAACGCCGCTTTCATATTTTTTGCCTTTAAGCGTCAGTGTGTTTCCGTCAATGCTCTTGTTGGCCTGGATTGTTCCCCAACCATTGGTGATTTTTGTTATGTCAAGCGAACTGAGCGGAATAATTTCCTCTCCGTTCTCACCAACTTTAGGCAGATACACCATGTTCGGGTCAGTTGGTTCAGGCTCCGGCTCTACGGTGCCTCCTCCCTCTTTGTACATGTCCTCTTCTGCAATGATTTCAGGCTGTTCGCCGGAGTAGTTGAACCTGGCATCGGCCCATACACAGTGGTCGGCCCATGGGTGGTCGCCATCGGAATAGTCCAGCATGAGGTAGTCATATCCGGTCAAGTCAAGGTCTATGACCTTCACTCCCTCAGAGCCGCTCGCACGGGTGAGTGTACCCGACGCAATTGTTGTGGCGGTCTTGTCTTTGTAAAGCTTAACAGTATAGTCAACTATGCCATGGTCGGCGTTGAGATCGGCGTCATCGTCCACGCCTAAAACACTGTGAAAACTCGTGGCGCCATTGATTTTTACAACGGCTTTGGACGGTGCGTGGGTTCCCACGCCACTCTTGTACCAAATTCCTTTAAGCACAATAGGGTTGTTACTCTGTGTGGCTGTGGTGTAGTTGGCTCTAACACCTGTTTTACCCTCATCCTCAAAAAAAGTCACCGGGGTCAGATCAAGTTCGCTCATCTGCACTATGCCGGTACCGGTGGTGGGTTCCACCACGGAAGTGTAAGATGCGGCCTCAACCTCTGCTCCTGCAGTAAATATTAGTGCAAGAGCCATTGAAATGGATTGTTTAAGGTTCATTGATTAGTTTTTAGTATGTAGTTGATAAGTATTGATGTTAAATTGATTGGTTAATTGTGGATTCTATTATTCGGTAAATAACATCCGATGTCGTGTCCATTGACCTTATTTTGTTGGTTTCATGGCCATTTCTAAATCGCAAAGATATGTTCATTTTACCACTTATCCAAGCTAATTTTGATATTTTTTTGTGTTTGGGGAAGGTAAGTAGCTGTTTGTCAATAATATAAAAATTGATTAATTTCATCCTTTCCATTTATGAGTCTCAATATCTTTTGGTGCCGGTTCTATAAAATGAATTTCCGGTTACACATGTTGCTTTGCCCTCTCAATGGTTAAATGTGGTTAAGGTAAGGGAGTATTGGTTTAATGGTTGTTAATGAAATTCGGTTTTGCGGTCCATGTTTGTTTAAATATAAATAATGTGTGGCTACCTTTGCCAAGAATTTAAAATATTAACCCCGCTCCAATAATCCGTTATGCAGCGGATTCATATTCGAAAATTATTTCATGTCAAATATTTTAACCGACTTAATAACCAAAAATTCCGGTAGCCATCCCCTTCGCGAGGCTTTGCGAGAAAACACCTCCGGGCAGTGGACCTCTCTCTCGTGGCAGGAATTTGCTGCTAAACGCAATCATGTGGCTGCTGCTCTTGAGATTCTCGGAGTCAAAGAGTGCGAGATGATTACCGTGTTCTCGGCCAACCGCTCCGAAATCCTCATAACAGACTTTGCCGCGTATGCCAATCGCGCTGTGCCTGTGTCAATATACTCCACATCCACTCCCGAGCAAGTCTCCTACATTGTCAATGACTGCCATGCATCCATGCTCTTCGTTGGCTCCCAAAAGCAATATGATGTAGCCCGTAAAGCATTGCCCGATTGCCCGTCGCTGAAATTTTTGGTGACTTTCGATTCCAATATCAAGCTTGATGAGGGCGACACCGCCACCATGACATTCGACAGCTTGCTCGCACTTGGCGAAAAGGCTTCCACCGACTGTCTTAAAGCAGTTGAAGAGCGCACAGCCCGCGCTTCCGATAAAGATATTGCCACCATTATTTACACATCCGGAACCACCGGCGAGCCCAAAGGCGCCGTTCTGCCTCACTCATGTTTCAATGCGGTGATGAAGATACATGACCGGCGCCTGACCATGCTTTCCAAAAATGACACCTCGGTGTGCTTCCTCCCTCTGAGCCACATTTTTGAAAAAGCCTGGACCTACTACTGCCTGCACAGGCTCATGCTCGTGGGGATTAACAACGACCCGCGTGAAATTCAAGGAGCCGTAAAGCAGTTCAAACCAACCTGCATGTGTTCCGTCCCAAGATTTTGGGAAAAGGTCTACACGGCTGTTCAGGAACGTCTTGCCGACATGAAGGGCTTCAAACGATGGTTAATGAGCCGCGCCCTGAAGGTGGGCCGTCGCCGCAACATCGACTATGCCCGGCTTGGCAAAAAAGCGCCGTGGCTTTTGGAAAAACAATATTGGTTCTACGACAAACAGGTGTTTGCCGCTCTTCGCCACATTATTGGCATTGACCACGGAAACATTTTTCCCACCGCCGGCGCTCCGCTCTCGCCCAACATTGTGGAGTTCTTCCAGTCATGCGGAATAAATGTTATGATTGGCTACGGCCTTTCCGAGACAACTGCCACCGTAACCTGTTATCCCCAGCCCGGTTATGAAATTGGGTCTGTCGGCACCCCCATGCCCGAAGTCCAGGTGAGAATAGGTGAGCACGATGAAATTCTTGTCAAAGGCCCAACCGTTATGAGCGGCTACTACAACAAACCCGAAGCCACCGCCGAGGCTTTCACCGCCGACGGCTGGTTCCGCACCGGCGATGCCGGCCGTTTTGACGCCTCCGGAGCATTGGTTCTTACCGAACGAATCAAGGACCTTTTTAAAACCTCCAATGGCAAATACATCGCACCGCAGGCACTGGAAAGCCGGCTTGGCGAGGATAAATACATTGAGCAGGTGGCAGTTATAGGCGACCAACGCAAATACGTTACAGCCATTATAATTCCTGCCTTCGAAGCCCTTAAAGAATATGCCCGCAAAAAGCACATTCATTACCGCAACATCGAAGAGCTGATTCGCAATGCCGATATACGCTCCATGCTACAGGAGCGCATCGACCGGTTGCAAGCCAATTTTGCCTCGTTCGAGCAAATAAAGAAATTTACCCTTCTCCCCAAAGAATTTACCATGGAAGCAGGCGAGCTCACCAACACTCTGAAAATCCGTCGTCCGGTCATTAACAACCGCTATTCCTCTGAAATAGAGGCAATGTATGCCTAACCCAATTGCTGAATGGTTGCTGAATGCGGAGATGTGAAAGCATTTTAGTATCTTTGTGCCGAAATTCTTTTAAATCACAAATTCAATTACATCAAAGAAGACAGATGATTACTCAGGAACAATTAAAAGCGACCTTTGAACGCAAGTTGGCGTTGAGGAGGTATCTTTGACATCGATAGCAAGAAAATCCAGGTAGAAGAAGAGGAACTGCGCACCCATGTGCCCGATTTTTGGGAACATCCCAAGGAGGCACAGAAGCAGATGAAGAAAATAAAGGACCTTCAGGCTTGGCTTGACGGTTACAAGGATGTGGAAACGGCTGTAGACGAACTTCAGCTTGCTTGGGACTTTGTAAAGGAAGGCGCCATGGAAGAGGAGGAGCTGGATACCATGTATGTCGATGCCATAGACAAGATTGAAAAGCTTGAACTCCGCAACATGCTGCGGCGCGAAGAAGATAAGTTGGGCGTGGTGCTCAAAATCAACTCCGGTGCCGGTGGCACCGAAAGTCAGGATTGGGCCTCGATGCTCATGCGCATGTATCTCCGCTGGTGTGAGGACCATGGCTATAAAACATCCATTGCCAACCTCCTCGAGGGCGACGAAGCCGGCATAAAATCCTGCACCATAAACGTTGAGGGTGACTTTGCCTACGGTTATCTCAAGAGCGAGAATGGAGTTCACCGCCTGGTCCGCGTGTCGCCTTACAACGCTCAGGGAAAGCGAATGACCTCGTTTGCATCCGTGTTCGTAACTCCGCTTGTTGACGATACCATCGAGGTGCGCGTCGACCCGGCTTTGCTCTCCTGGGACACTTTCCGAAGCGGCGGCGCCGGCGGCCAGAACGTGAACAAGGTGGAATCGGGTGTTCGTTTGCGCTATCAGTATACCGACCCCTACACAGGTGAATTTGAGGAAATTCTCATAGAAAACACCGAAACGCGTGACCAACCCAAGAACAAAGAAAACGCAATGAGGCAATTGCGCTCCATTCTTTACGATAAGGAGTTGCAACACCGCCTTCAGGAACAAGCCAAAATCGAGGCCGGCAAAATGAAAATTGAATGGGGCTCCCAGATTCGCTCCTATGTGTTCGACGACCGCCGTGTGAAAGACCACCGCACCGGCCATCAAACATCTGATGTGGGCGGCGTTATGGACGGTGATCTCGACGGATTTATCAAAGCCTACCTCATGGAATTTGCAGGTTCCGAAAGCGAAGAATAATCCGGTTTGCTCAAACGGATAATCAACTTGGGTTTCAGTGTGCGGAACTTCTGCATACTGAAACCTTTTCTTGTATGCAATCCGAGTCAATCTTCTTTTCAGCGCCGGGTCACTTCTGCGTTAACAAACATTATTGTTCGGACCCAAAAATAGGTGTTGCAAAAAACGCGAAAGTTTTGTAACTTTGCATATTTGCATAAGAATATCCCCGACGATGATTGAAGAAAACATCCCCGTTTCCGCTGAAAACACCGCGGTCAACTACACCGAAGATGACATTGTTACCCTCGACTGGGACGTACACATTCGTGAACGCCCCGGCATGTATATTGGTAATGTTGGCGATGGCTCCGGCGCCGACCATGGCATTTATGTGCTTCTTAAAGAAGTGCTTGATAATGCCATAGATGAGTACATGATGGGCTTCGGCAAGCAGGTGGAGGTGAACATCACTGAAAGTTCAGTCAGCGTGCGCGACTACGGACGTGGTATTCCGTTGGGCAAAATCACCGATGCCGTTTCCAAAATCAACACAGGCGCCAAGTACGACACCAAAGCTTTCAAAAAGTCAATCGGCTTCAATGGCGTTGGCGTGAAGGCTGTCAACGCTCTGTCATGTGATTTCATGGTGCAATGTGTGCGCGATGGCAAAATGAAACGCGCCGAATTTTCATGCGGCAAATTGCTGAAGGAGTCCGACATTGTCGACACCGACCAACCTAACGGAACTCTGGTGGAATTTACTCCTGACCCAACAATCTTTGTCGACTATCGCTTCCGCGAGGACTTTGTTGTGCCCATGTTGAAAAATTACACGTTCCTCAACACCGGGCTAACAATATTTTTCAACGGACAGAAATTTCACTCACGTCATGGACTGTTAGACCTGCTAACGGACACCATGACCAACGAACCTCGCTACCCCATAATCCACTTGCAGGAGGGCGACATTGAAATTGCAATGACCCATGCAAAGCAATATGGCGAGGAGTATTACACCTTTGTTAACGGACAGAACACTTCGCGTGGCGGTACACATCTCACCGCGTTCAAGGAGGCTGTGTCCCGTACCGTAAAGGAGTTTATCGGCAAAAGTCAGTATGAGTATTCCGACATTCGTAATGGTATTGTAGCGGCAGTGTCAATCAAGGTTGAGGACCCGCTGTTCGATTCGCAAACAAAAACCCGCTTCGGCTCAATCTCCATGGGGCCCGATGGTCCTACTGTGGCCAAGGCAATAAGCGACTTTTTGAAGACGCATCTCGACAATTACCTGCACCGAAACCCCGAAACGGCCGACACCCTTAAAAAGATTGTAGATGAAAATGAGCGCGAGCGCAAGTCAATGGCCGGTGTTACCAAAAAGGCTCGCGAGCAGGCTAAAAAGGTCAATATTCACAACAAAAAGCTGCTTGATTGCCGCGTGCATCTCAACGATGTTCGTGGAGCCGAGGAAAAGAAACTCCAGTCAAGCATCTTCATAACCGAGGGCGATTCAGCCGCCGGCTCAATCACCAAAATCCGCAATGTTGAAACTCAAGCCGTGTTTTCGCTTCGCGGCAAGCCCAAAAACACCTTTGGAAAAACCAAGCGCATGGTCTATGAAAACGAGGAGTTCTACCAGCTTCAAGCTGCGCTGAATATTGAAGATTCAATTGATAACCTACGCTATAACAAGGTGATAATAGCAACCGATGCCGATGTCGACGGCATGCACATCCGCATGCTTCTGCTCACGTTCTTCCTCCAGTTTTTCCCCGATTTGGTAAAACAGGGGCATGTCTACATCCTTGAGACACCGCTTTTCCGCGTAAGAAACAAAAAAACATCCAAACGAAGCTCCGGCACAAAGCAGAAAAAGCCGACCGACGACACTTACTATTGCTATTCCGATGAGGAGCGCGTGGATGCAATTGGTCGCCTCGGTGCTAATGCTGAGATTACCCGATTCAAAGGTCTTGGCGAAATTTCGCCCGAGGAGTTCCGTCACTTCATAGGCGAGGACATGAGGGCCGGTCAGGTGTCGCTTCACAAGCAGGACGGCGTTGGTGAGATGCTTCGCTTCTACATGGGCAAAAACTCGCTTGAACGTCAGGAATTTATCATTAATAATCTTGTGGTTGAAGATGACTCCCAAATTTCATAAATCTGCTTGCGGCCGCATTGCCGTAATGGCCGGGTCGTTCAATCCGTTCACCACCGGGCACCTCTCCATTTTGGGACGCGGCTTAGCGTTGTTTGACAAGGTTGTGGTGATGATTGGCCATAATGCGTCAAAATCTCAAGTGTCATCATCGGTAGAAGCCCGTGTAGAAATTTTGAAAGAGCTCCTATCGCCGCTTGCGCCGAGGGTCGAGGTTGTGATTTGCAGCGGTCTTGTGGCTGTTGAAGCGCAAAAAATGGGTGCATGCGCCTTGCTTCGGGGTGTGCGCTCCGTGGCCGATTTTGAATACGAACGCAATATGGCCGATGTGAACCGCGTTATTTCCGGCTTGGAAACAGTGCTTCTTGCAGCCGAACCGGAGTTGGCAGCCATAAGCTCCTCGATAGTCCGCGAGCTTAACTCCTACGGCATGGAAACCACTCGATTCCTGGCCACTCCACAGCTTGTTGAATTAATAAAACAAAGATATATAGATAAATGAAACGTATTTTTCTGGTAATTCCGGCAGTTATTGCAGCTTCGTTGATGTTTGCTGCATCTAATTTCACTCCTCAGAAAAAACTTAACTATGCCGAACAGATAATAGAGGGTTACTACGTGGACCCTGTCAACACCGATTCACTGGTTGAAGTGGCCATTGTTTCGATGCTTAAGAATCTTGACCCGCACTCATCTTACACTAATGCTGAAGAAACACGCGAGCTTAACGAGCCTCTGCAAGGAAATTTTTCCGGAATAGGAATCCAATTCAATATGCTCACTGATACTCTTTACGTGGTGCAGACAATTTCAGGCGGCCCATCGGAAAAAGTGGGTATCCTGCCGGGCGACCGCATTATCTATGCACAGGACACTTTGATTGCCGGCGTGAAGATGAAAAACACCCGCGTAATGAAAATGCTCCGAGGCCCTAAAGGGTCTTCGGTGAATGTGAAGGTGCTCCGCAATGGCAGCCCCGAACTGATTGACTTCAACATTGTTCGCGACGATATTCCAATTTACAGCATCGACGCTTCCTACATGGCCGCGCCCGAAGTTGGCTACATTCGCATTTCCCGCTTCGCCGAAAGCACTGCTAAAGAGATGGAAACTGCTCTCAAGCAGCTGCAAAAACAAGGCATGAAGCATCTCATAATTGACCTTGAGGACAATGGCGGTGGTTATCTTAACGCTGCTACCGACATTGCCGATAAGTTCCTAAAACGTGGCGACCTGGTGGTCTACACCAACGGTTCTCACACCATGCCCTCGCAGTACACAACCCGGACCAACGGTAAATATGCCGACGGACGCCTGGTTGTTATGGTAAATCAATATTCCGCTTCGGCAAGCGAAATCCTTTCCGGCGCCATTCAGGACCACGACCGCGGTGTGATTGTTGGTCGCCGCACTTTTGGAAAGGGTCTTGTTCAGCGCCCCTTCCCGTTCCCCGACGGCTCCATGATTCGCCTTACCATTGCCCGCTACTACACCCCTTCGGGGCGCTGCATCCAAAAGCCCTACACAGCCGGTGGCGACGATTATAATGCCGACATTCTGAACCGTTACCGCCACGGTGAGCTCACTAATGCCGATTCTGTCGCACAATTGCCCGACTCTCTCCGGTTCTACACTCTGGAGACAATGCGCCCCGTTTACGGCGGCGGTGGCATTATGCCTGACCGTTTTGTGCCAATCGACACCACTCGTTACAGCGATTACTATCGCGACCTCGTGGCCAAGGGGGTCCTCTACAAATACTGCACTCAATACATTGACACACATCGCGATGCTCTCAAAAAACAGTATAAAAACGAGGACGATTTCGTAAAACGTTTTTCAGTCACCCCTGAAATGCTTCAGCAACTTCAGGCAATGGGCGAAAAGGATGGCGTGGAATTCAATGAAGAACAATTTGAAACGTCTCGTCCGCTTATTTTGACCAATGTAAAAGGCTTGATTGGTCGTGATCTCTACGAGCAGAGCACTTTCTACAGGATTGTGAATGATGAGAGCCCCACCTTCCGCGAGGCCCTCAAAATCATCACTGACAAGGCTGAATATAATAAATTGCTTGGGCGTGATGACTGACGGCGCTAATGTGGCTGTGGTTATTGCAGCTGCCGGCTCCGGCAGCCGTTTCGGATCGGAGTTACCCAAGCAATTCTGTGAATTGAATGGATTGCCTGTGGCTTTCCATGCCATTGAGCGCTTGCGTAGCTTCCTGCCTAAAGCACGGATAATCACTGTGCTGGCACCCGGGAAGTTGGATTATTGGGCTGATTTGTGCCGACGGCACAATATCCTGCCTACGCTAACAGCGAGCGGTGGCGACACTCGCTGGCAAAGCGTTAAGAACGCGCTTGAGCTTATTGATTCCACCACTGACATTGTGATGGTCCACGATGCCGCTCGCCCCATTGTAATGGAGCGGGTTGTTCGGCAACTTTCACAAGCCGTCGCAGCCGGAGCCGATGGCGCACTTCCGGTTGTTCCCATGACCGATTCTCTGCGCATGGACTGCGAAGCAGGTGGCTCTTTAGCTGTTGACCGCTCTAAATTCCATGCGGTCCAAACACCGCAAGCCTTCAACCTTGCCAAGCTCAAAGAAGCATATCAGATCCCGTGGCGCCCCGAATTTACCGACGATGCCTCAGTAATGGAAGCGGCCGGATTCGGGAACATCGAGCTTGTGGAAGGTGATGAGGCCACACTTAAAATAACCCGCCCGGTCGACATTGAACTCGCTGTCCTTTATTTGGAAAGAAGCAATGAGCACACTGCGTGAGTTCGACATAAAATTTTTAAAAGGCGTAGGGCCTGCCCGAGCCAAGCTTCTTGCCGAGGAACTTGAAATCAAGTCGCTTTACGATTTGCTGTATCATTTTCCGTCACATTACGTTGACCGTTCACGTTTTTACTCCGTAAATTCGCTCCGAGCCGATATGCCCATGGTTCAGGTCCGCGGCCGTTTCATCACTTTCAACATGGTTGGCGAGGGTGCCAAACGCCGGCTCGTCGGTCTGTTTACCGACGGTACCGGTACCATGGAGTGCGTGTGGTTCAATAGAATAAAAGCCATCAGCGGCCAGTTGCAAACCGGTGTTGAATATGTCGCCTTTGGAAAACCTTCGGAGTTTTCAGGCCGCTGGAGCATGGTGCATCCCGAAATTGAAACCTCCGCCAAGGCCGACGCCGGAAGCGGTCTGCGAGGCATCTATCCCCTTACCGAAAAGCTTCGCAACCGTGGAATAACATCGCGCACCCTGTTTTCTTGGATTCAACTGATAATCCAAAACTGGCTGAAAGAGGTGGCCGACCCGCTTCCTCCTGAAATCACGGCCCGACTCCGGCTCATGGATAAGCGGCAGGCTCTGGTGGCAATTCACAATCCGCAATCCGATGCCGAGCTTCAGCGTGCGCGAGAACGATTGAAATTCGAGGAGCTGTTCTATCTGCAACTCAACATATTGAGCTACTCGTTGCGTCGCTCAATGAAGTTGGGAGGTCGTCGCTTCACATCGATTGGAAACTATTTCAACACGTTTTACTCTGATTGCCTCCCCTTTGAACTCACCGGGGCTCAAAAAAGAGTCATTAAAGAAATTCGGCGCGACATGAACTCCGGTCGGCAAATGAACCGACTGCTTCAAGGCGACGTAGGCTCCGGCAAAACCCTCGTTGCGTTGATGTGCATGCTCATAGCCCTCGACAATGGTTGTCAGGCATGTCTCATGGCGCCTACTGAAATCCTTGCCACCCAGCACTACGAAACCATCAGCTCCCTCGCTTCAAAAATAGGAGTCAATGTCAAGCTTCTCACGGGCTCAACCACCAAACGCCGACGCGACGAAATCAACACCCAACTCCTTGACGGCTCCCTTCACATTCTCATCGGCACTCATGCCGTTATTGAGGACACCGTTCAATTCTCCAATCTCGGTTTTGTGGTAATTGACGAGCAGCATCGATTCGGCGTGGCACAGCGGGCAAAACTGTGGAAGAAAAATGCTATTCCGCCTCACGTGCTTGTAATGACCGCCACCCCCATTCCCCGCACGCTTGCCATGACTCTATATGGGGACCTTGACGTGTCAGTTATTGACGAGCTACCCCCGGGCCGCAAACCTGTCACCACCTTGCTGCGCTATGAGCAGAACCGCCTTGAAGTTTACCGCTCCATTGCGCGTCAGGTCAAGCAAGGACGTCAAGTCTACATTGTTTACCCATTAATTAAGGAGAGCGAAAAGTCCGACCTCAAAAGCCTTGAAGAGGGTTATGAGAACATTCTTGAAACATTCCGAGGCTTCCGTGTGGCCTACGTCCACGGACAAATGAAACCGGCTGAGAAGGATGCGCAGATGAACATATTCGCCTCGCACCGCGCCGACATTCTTGTGGCCACTACTGTGATAGAGGTCGGCGTGAACGTCCCCAATGCCACCGTGATGCTCATTGAAAATGCCGAGCGTTTCGGTTTGTCGCAGCTTCATCAGCTCAGGGGCAGGGTAGGGCGCGGTGCCGACCAAAGCTTCTGCATACTCATGACGAAGCCCAACATAGCCTCGCTCACTCGCAAGCGTTTGTCTATAATGACGTCCACCACCGACGGATTTGTAGTTGCCGAAGCCGACATGAAGCTCCGCGGTCCCGGCGACATTGAAGGCACAATGCAGAGCGGCCTCAGCCTTAATCTGAGAATTGCCAACATTGCCACCGACGGCCGCCTGATTCAGCTTGCTCGCGACGAGGCTCAGGATTTGCTTGATTCTGATCCCCTGCTCGAGCGCTTCGAGCATCGCCCCCTTGCCGTGGAAATGCACCGCCTTTTTGATAAAACCATTGATTGGAGCATGATAAGTTAGAGTCCATTCCTTATCGAATGGACTCTTAACAAAGGTGAACGAATGTTCATTCATTTAACAATCCCAAAATCAGACATTTCCGTCGTTGCGAAATTATACAAAAATTAACCAATTTTTACATTGCTTTTTAACATGCTGAAAATCAGCATTCTGTTTTTAGTGATGTGTTGAAAAACATAACAAATTGCAACATGCCGCTCCTCGCTGATTTGGTTACCCGAGCCTTTCTGTTTACCTTTGAACATCAGCAAATCAAAAATGCAAAAATAATTTAAAACCCATCATGGAAAGAACACTCATCTTATTTAAACCCTCGGCTATTGAACGCGGTTATGTTGGACAAATTCTCACCCGCTTTCAGCAGAAAGGTTTAATAATTGAGGGCATCAAGATGATGCAACTCGACGAAAAAATTCTTCGCGAACACTATGCTCACCTTGTTGACCGCCCCTTCTTTCCCAAACTCCTCGCCTCAATGATGGCCGCTCCTATTATAGCTCTCTGCCTCAAAGGCAACGATGCAATCCGCGTGGTTCGCCTCATGACAGGAGCCACCAACGGTCGCGAAGCTCTTCCCGGAACAATCCGTGGTGACTTCTCGATGAGCGGCCAGGAAAACATTATCCACGCTTCATCATGCCCCGAAGATGCCAAAGCCGAAGTGGCCCGCTTCTTCCGCCCCGAGGAGCTTTTCGACTGGACTCCACAAAACCTCCGGTTCATTTATTCAACCGATGAAATCTAATCACCGAATCCACTGACCGATTATCATCACCTTAAATCATATTTGACCTTAACTCTCTCCCGAAGCAAATATTAAGAATATAAATCCCTCATGAATTTTACTAAAACAATTGCCATAGCAGCATCACTGACCGCAGTACTTTTCTCAGCTTCAACCGCATCTGCTCAGTATCGTCTGCCGGCGTCACACAACAAGCAGCACAACGAACTGATTGCCGACCAACGTCCGGCCGGAATCGACATTCAATCAGCCAAAATCAACAGCAACATTGCCAATGACGTTCGCCAGCGCGAAGCCCTTCACGACAATGAATTGTTCAACTACAATTTTAACTGCCAGTCAGTTAATGCCTACGCGGGACTTGAAGTGCCTGCAGTGAAGGACATCGACGTAACCGGATATGTGGCTCCCGTTCGCGGTATGCTCACTTCTCCTTACGGATGGCGCGCACGCTTTGGCCGCATGCACCGCGGTGTCGACCTCAATCTCCGTGTCGGCGACTCTGTTGTTTCAGCCTTTGACGGCAAAGTACGTTTGGTAAAATATGAGGCCAACGGATATGGACACTACGTGGTTATCCGCCATGACAATGGCTTGGAAACCGTCTACGGCCACCTCTCACGCACCCTTGTTAAGCCCGGCCAGCGTGTTCGTGCAGGCCAGCTCATTGCAAAAGGCGGCAACACCGGCCGTTCCACCGGACCCCACCTCCATTTTGAAACCCGTTTCATGGGCCTTGCAGTTAACCCCGAAGCCATCATAGACTTCACCCACCATGTAACCCACAAGGACGTGTTCACCTTTGACAAGCGCACCTACGAACGCTCACAGGTTTATGGTCCCAAGCGCACAAAATCCACTGTCGCTTCAAGCAAATCCCAGACCTCCAAAAGTAAAGCGACTGCTTCGGCCAAAAAGAAATCTTCACGTAAAAGAAAATAAAGCAAAGAATTTACACAACGCTTTAACTGAGTGTAATTCAATTCATAAGCATAAATGTTGGAATGGAAATGCGTTGCCCTTGTGGGTAGCGCATTTTTTTGTTGCGCCAAATCACATTCCAGTTGCAAAAAAATGCGTAATTTTGCAGAGAATGAAACGGTTAAAGTCACATAGTTTGCTTATCCTCACGGAGGCGGAGCGTCCCTTGGAGCTTCAGTCGGAACTGCCCTCCCTGGTCAATGCCTTCCGTCACGTTGAGCTCGTCAGCCCGCGTCCCGCCCGCATCCATGCCGGAATCCTCTCTCGCCCGATAAGACAAATCGGCTTGTGGCTTATGCGTAGAAAATGTGCAAAAATCTTGGCATCCGGAAGCTACAGCGCTATAATATCCTATGGCGGCTGGGATATTTTCAAAATGGCCAAAGAGCTGGCGCGCAAAGCCGACCTGCCTGTCATTTTGCGCCAGTGCTGGACTGAGTCAATCGATTCTGCCGACACTGCGGCCGCCAAGGCTGTTATTGACTTCCCCATCGGTGCCCCTGCATGCAAACCTGTCCGCTCCCACCAGGCCAAAGAAAACGAATTAAGCTTTGTCTGTCCGGCCACCGATCTCCTCGCCCATAAACTCATCAATGCTTTAGCCGTAGCGCGCCCTGACACCCATATTATTCTTATGTCTGTTGGCTCGCAACCCAAATTCTCCCCCACGGCACAGAATATAACATTGCAGGAGGTTAAAACGGTTTCTGAGGCTATGACTTCGGCCATTGACTGGCTCGTAATGCTCCGCCACGACATTGGTGTACTTCCCCGCGGTGCTGCCACTGCCATGGCCGGCAGTGTGCCGCTTGTTGTCATCGATTGTCCCGCAACTGAAGGCCTTCTCGATGATGGCTGCGCCGTTCTCTTCGGTCCAAATCCATCCAAGGAAGAATTTGTCCGTGGAATGTTACCGTATGTTGAAAGCGACCTCCGCCGCGGCCACATGCGTGCCCGTGCTTTCGCCACATGGCAAAAGCACCTTAGCCTTGAAGCAACCACTCGGAGGTTGATTGAGATTATTACCGAAGCTCTCGTTGCCCCATGAGCACCCCCCATGTCAGCATCCTTCTGGTCACTTTCAACCAGCGCGACACCATTGCCCGGGCTTTGGACAGTATCTTGAATCAGCGCTGCAATTTCAACTTTGAAATCATTGTTGGCGACGACTGTTCTACCGACGGCACCCGCCAAATCTGCGAGCCGTATTCTCGCTGTCACCCCGACATTGTGCGCCTGCTTCCTCGAACAGAAAATGTTGGGGTTGTGGAAAACTATTTCCGTTGCTTCAATGCCTCGCGCGGACAGTTTATTGCCGATTGTGCCGGTGATGATTGCTGGGGAGACCCGCACCGAATGCAACTTCAGCACGATTACCTCCTTGCCAATCCGCAGTGTGTGGCCGTGATGAGCGACTGGTCCATTCATAACCCCGATGGCTCCATTGAGCTTTCAAGCGCCCAATCTCGGTTTGCCTACATGCGTAAAAGTCTATCCGGTAATGAAATGCTCCATCGCGTTCTCGGTTCGCAAGGAAGTTTCCCTCTGCTTTCGGCCATGATGTATCGCCGCTCCGCACTACAAGCGGTCTACGGCGCCGCTCCCCGCATGGTATGCCGTCCCGACTGGCGCTGCGAGGACATACCTGTGCTTGCAGCATTGTCCTCCGTCGGTTCCTTCGGCTATGTATCCTGCAATGCCTATTGCTATAACGCCTCTTGCGGCAGTGTCTCGCGTCAAGTCAATCCCGCGCGCCAGTTCAATTTTTATGCAGGGCCGGCCCGTGCCGTAGCCGAGCTTATTCCGTTTTACGGAGTCAATCCGGTCAATCTTCGCACGGCTCTTGACAATCGCATTAAATACCTCGCCTGGCTTGCCTGGAAGTCGGCCGACAAGCAATGCGAGCTTATTCTAAATCAAATTTGTGGCCAATGGCCGCTACGACTCCCCTTATCGGTTAGTCTGCGTAGGGTTGTTATGCCTTTCCACCGCTTATTGCGCCGCGCCACTGGTGGTGCAGGGTGAACAGAAAGCACGCGCCCATACGCCACTGTCTTAAGCTCTTAAGTAGTATTCTCAGTGGCCATGAAGCGGGAAATTCCAGCCTTATAATTCGCCCTGATGCCGCTGCCGCGCCCTTCGTCAAAAGTGGCCGTGCTCCGGTTGAGGCTCCGCCGTGGTGAGTGGTTATTTTAATCGGGAAAAAGGTACAATTCAGCCCCATGCGGCGTGCGTCGTAAAGAAATTTCTCATCTTCCGCCCCCTGCCACACCGGTGCCCCCGGCCCATACAGTTCATCAAACATCAGCTGACGCGAACACTCGCGCCTGTACGCTATCTCTATGGCTCCCACACTGTAATGTTTCGGCAGTGGAAATCCGAGCACGGTTTTCTCTGTCGGATAACGTTTCACAGAACCATGATAGGCAAATGTGGCGACGTGTACCTCCGGATTCTTCTCAAACGTCTTTATTACTGCTTTTAGCTCGTCAGGAGTGTAGCTCAGGTCGTCATCACCATTTAGAATAATGTCGGCCGTGCAATGCCTTATGGCATTGTTCCTGTTGGCTGAAACGCCGCGGCCGTCAAACAGGTGAACTTCCAAGTCCTCCCTGTCGCGCAACTCTGCGGGTATATCCGCTTCTGCACCATATTCCTGCCACGACACTATGTAGCGAACCCCTTCTACCGCAGGTAGATTCATCGCGGCCACCCGCCTTATGCCCTCGGGCAGCCAGGTGACTATGGCCACGTCAAGAGTCATCAGAAATATTTTGCAACCGTCTGCTCAATGCGGGTGGCGTCGGTTAATCGCTCCCGAATCTCACCGTTTTCAATCAAATACATTGCCGGAATGGCCCCGACGTTGTAGCTCGCAAGCGCATTAACTCCGTCGGTGCTGGAGTTGTACACGGTAATCCAGGGCAGATTAGAAGCCGCTTTGCGCCAGTCAAATTCCTGCTCGTCAAAGCCAATCTGATAAATTTCAAGCCCCGAAGGGTGATATTTGGTGTAAATCTTGTTTAGCTCCATGTTCAAGCCCGGCGAAAATTCCTCGCCGTACGATGTAAAGCTAAGCAACACCACTTTATTCTTGTCGGCAATCTTTTGAAGGCTCTGTTTTGTGCCCTTGCGGTCCATCAATTCAATGTCAATCAGCGTAGTCTCTGTGGCCACAAGTGTGTCGGCCGGAGCCGACGACCGTTTGTTGCCCAAAAACAGCTGTTTCAAATAATTTGTTCGCGGATCAAGCGGACGGTAAACATTAAATGCATTTGCCACCGCACCAATTACCTTCAAGTCGTTCTTGTTCGCCGGATTAAACAATGGCACACCGCCAACACGCTTGTTTATAATGTAATATGAAACAATTCCCGAGGGATTTTCCAAAAGCATGTTCGACAGGTCCCGCTTCAGCACGGAGTCCGTCGTAAGTCCCGCGGCACCCTTGCCGGCCATGGCTGAGCTCACTCTCCGGTCAACAGCCATAAGCTGTTCCGCCTCAGGAGTTCCTGCAAGAGTGTAGTCGGCGTCAAAAGCATCGGCCTTTGTGACAACCGTAACGGTTTCAATGCTGTCAATGGGGAAGTAAACCGATTTGTCGTTTAGGCGCAAACGGTAAATGTCGGGATAACCTGCCGCAGCGCTCGCAAACGAGAAGTTGCCGCTCTGGTCAAGCGTTATGGAGTCAAGAACATACCATTGTCCATTATCCGATGCCTCTACATACATTGTCTGGCCGTCGGCGCCGTCAATCCTACCATCAACATGCCATTCCGGTGTCCCTTTGCATGCAAAAAGCGAAGCCGCCATGGCTGCGCCGCAAATATATTTTGTAAGTTTCATATTGCCAAATTTTGTTAATAAAGTGCAAATATACGAAATTATGCCGATTAAAAAAACTGCTGTGCCGTATCAGCGCATCCGCTCTTTTATAATTCCATGACGGAAAGCATATAAAAGTTCCATCAATTCATCGATTTGCGATTGGATTATGCGTCCCTTATCAGTATCGCGAACCCTCATCCTGTGCGAGCTCAACTCCACAATCTGCGTGGTGCTCACAATATCAGTTCCGTTCATAATGGCATCTTCAGCCGACGAGAACGGCTCATGCTGAACCAGTTGGAATCCGCGGCTGTGGTACACTAACGTGTATCCCGCAATGCCCGTGGTGTCATGGTATGCCTTGGCGAATCCTCCGTCAATAACCATCAGCTTGCCCCCGGCTTTGATGGGCGATTCACCTTTATTCGTTTTCACCGGCACATGCCCGTTGATAATATGGCGGTGCTCACCCGTGACCCCGAAGGAGTCAAGAATCATGTCACACACTTCGGCTTTGTTTCGCAGCTCGTAGTAGTGGCCCTTCTCCTCATGATGTGTCGCCGGATCGGTTATGAAATAGCGCTCGAATGTGGCCATCTTCGATTTGTCAAACAGGGGGGAGTCCGGCCCGCACCACAAATACCAGTAATAATCGCGCGCATAGTCACGTTCGGCGCGTGGTGTGTCGTCATTGAAAGCCGAGCGCATCAACATTCCTATGTGGTGGAATAAATCGCGGCCCTTTCGGCCAATTCCCATCACCTCCACCTCTTTCAAGGTGCCGTCTTCATTCAGCGGCATCGATGCGTGGAACAGTAAGTTGGAATTATACACGCCATACATGCACCCGTTGGCAAACAGACACCGCACATGTTTCTTCAACCTGTTGGAAATCACAAACGAGTGGTGCAGCTTATTAACCAAGTCCTCCTCTTCGGCCGTAAGTGCGTAAGGATTGGTCGGGTCAAGCGTGGGGAACGACGTGTCGCGCATCTCATAGTCCGTGCCGTCAATGTTGCACACACCACGCTCCATGTCAATCCCCCCAAGGAGTTTGCGGTTCTGCATCTGCCATTCAGGATGGCGGTCAATCATCTGCCCCTCAAGCTTGAACTGGATAATGGATATTGCCTTGTGCATCTTTGCCAACAGTCGCAGCGTCTTCTCGTTCAGCTCATTGTTGTCAGGGTCAGTGTGCGGTCCGAAGTTGATGCACGGGTCGTTGGCGTATGTTTCCATGGCAAATGTGGCCAGCGGCACAAGGTTAATGCCGTAGCCATCCTCCAGCGTAGCCATGTTGCCGTAGCGCAACGACAGACGCAACACATTGGCTATACAACATTTGTTGCCTGCCGCGGCCCCCATCCACAGCGCATCGTGGTTGCCCCACTGTATGTCAAAGTGTCCGTAGTGGCAAAGCATGTCCATTATAAGATGCGCCCCCGGACCGCGGTCGTACACGTCGCCCAAAATATGCAGCTGATCAATGCTCAACTTCTGTATCACCTGACACAGTGCCACGATAAACGCCTCGGCCTGTCCCGTGGAAATTATGGTCTCTATGATTCTGGTGAAATAAGCTTGCTTGTCGTCGTCCGACGGCGACTCATGCAGCAGTTCCTCAAGTATATAGGCAAATTCTTTCGGCAATGCCTTGCGTACTTTCGAGCGAGTGTATTTCGACGACACCAACTGGCACACGCGTATCAATTGGTGAAGCGTCACAATGTAGAAATCGTTCAAGTCAGTCTCTGAAGCCCGGATAATTTGCAACTTACGCTCCGGATAGTATATCAGCGAACAGAGCTGTCTTATCTCCGATTCGCGCAGCGATGTACCGAACTCTTCGGTCACCTTGCGTTTTATGTTGCCTGATGCGTTGCGCAGAATGTGCTGAAATGCCTCATATTCTCCATGAAGGTCCGCAACAAAATGCTCCGTTCCTTTAGGCAGGCTCAGAATAGCTTCAAGATTCATTATTTCGGAGCTCGCGCTTGAAATGTCGGGAAACGACTGGGCCAACAACTCAAGCACTCGCTGGTCACTCTCTATCTTTTCGGGCGTCATGGTATGTGCCATTTTCTTTTTTTCATGTTTTACAAACTCCACAAAGTTACAAAACCATTCGCTAATGGCAATAAAAAATCGTATCTTTGCCACACAACACCAATCAAAACCGCCATTATGAACTCATCGGCCAACGCTGCCACTCCTAATTCTGTCACTTCTCTTACGCAAGGCACAATCCTGCACGGTTCCAACTTCAACTATGTGACTGAGCGCGTGCTCGGCCAAGGCTCGTTTGGAATCACCTATCTGGCTTCGGTTGAAATAAAAGGCTCGCTCGGCACACTGCCCGTAAAGGTCCCGGTGGCCATAAAGGAGTTTTGCATGCAGGAGTTTGCCACCCGCAGCGGATCAACAATTGTCTATGGAACAGCCGCTGAACTCACCGGTAAATACATGCGCAAGTTCCACAACGAGTCCATAAATATTGGCCGACTTCTTCACCCGGGCATTGTGCGGGTCATAGATGCTTTGGAGGCCAACGGAACAGCTTATTATGTCATGGAATTTATCGAAGGCCCTTCGCTGGAAAATTTCATTAACAGCAAAGGTGCTCTCTCGGTTGGCGAGTGTGTCACCATTGCCCGCGGTGTGGGTGAGGCACTTGACTATATGCATTCACAGTCAATGCTTCATCTCGACCTCAAGCCCGGCAACATTATGTTGCGCACCTCCGGAGCGCCGGTACTCATTGATTTCGGGCTTTCCAAAACTTTTGATGCCGATGGTGACACTGTCGACACCCAAACATCAATTGGCAATGGCACCTCAGGCTATGCGCCTATTGAGCAAAGTGTCTATGCCGGTCCTGTATTCGGCCAGGCTCTCCCGGTCACCATGGATGTCTATGCCCTTGGTGCAACCATGTATAAAATGCTCACCGGCCGGCGCCCTCCCGAAGCCCCCGTTGTGCTCAACGTCGGACTTCCCGAGTCGGAATTGAAAAAATGTGGCCCTCTTGCACCCGTCATTGAGCAAGCCATGAATCCGGTGGTGCGTCACCGCACTCCATCGGTGAATGTTCTGCTTCAATCGCTCCCTCCTCTGGGCGAAAAAATAGTCATATCAGAACAATCCACCGCTCATGGCTCAAGCTCCTCTGAACCTACATCCCCGTTGAACCTGTATCCCTGGTTGCACAATGGTCGCTATTCATGGCATGTCTTCTCCATCAACATTGTTTCGGAAGGCAACACTTTGTTTGGTATCCGGTTCTCCGATTTTGGCAACACGCTTTCAATTGGTAATATTCGCTTTAAATTCAAATTGAAATCAGGATTGAATATCCCTGAAAATCTTCGGGCATACATTGGCTCACACCCGGAATTGTTGACCCATCCCGGCGATTCGCTGTCTGTCTCTGAACCATTTGCTGAAATTACCTTCGCGCCCGACGATGATGTCCCGTCCCTGATGTACCACGAAGTGTGCATCGGTTCTGTCCAATCACCCTCGCTGTTCAATTTGGCCATGAGATTTTTCCAACAAAACTCAGTGTTAAAAATCTTCCGCGACGTTTGGAATAAGTCAAACAACATGGTCCCGTTCCCGTCTTTGAAAAACGTTACGTGGATAGAGTTTAACTATGGTTTTGATCTTGACATCACCGGACCGGTGTTCAGCAGCTATCGCTATGAAATTACCAAGACTCGTTTAAAACGGTTCCACGCTGACCCGGCTCTTGTTTCCAACGACGTGGTTGATGAAAAAATTTCTCGCAACGATTTTGATTTCTTCAAACAATCCTTAGCTTTATTCTCCTTTGATTTGGCAAAAGTTCCATTCCCTAAACTGTTTGATTACAATGCCTCTTACGTTGAAATCATCTTGTTTGGGAAGAATAATGAGGAAATTGATTGCTTCTCCCTTTACGAAGCTCCGGGTTATGACTCTGATGAGCATCCGGTTATAAACGGTGGAAACATTAAAAATTCATCCGTTCGAGAGGTCGTTGACCGCATGTTGGCAATCCTTCCCAAGCGCTGGTTCTAAGGAATTCATTGAGGTCGTTATCTCCACAATCGAAGTGAGATATGTCGTGTTCTGGAGTAAACCTTAAAAGTTGCATTTAGATACAGATTTCAATCTGAATTTTTGCATTCTTGATTGCCTCTTTCAACTTGCGGGTGTTCTCCGCACGCTGTTCCTTTGTTAGGCTTTCAACTTCTTTTCTCAGGCGCTCGAAAGGATTGCGTCCTCGCCTGTCAGAATCGGTGTTTCTGCTATTGGTCGAGCCATGATTTTATCTCCTATGTGTTTATTAGATTACAAAGTTGCAACAAATTTTCAATATATTAGGATTTTTTTAAGTTTTGAACGGCGTTTTCGCCCCTAATAGCAAAAAAATGACTAATTTTACCGGGCAAACCGTCTTATCACAACGTTTTCATTACCAAGTTGAGGATTAAAGCTTTAATAAACAGATTGCTAACCGTCGTATTCACGGCGGCGTTGTCCGGTGTGTTTTTGCTCATGGCATCAGCTTGCTCCGAAGAAACCGAAGTGGTTCGTCTCGGTGCCTCCCGCCTGATTCCTACTCTTAAAGTGAATCCGTCGGTTATGACTCCCCACGGCGAGGACTCCACTCTGCTATCTTTCGTTCCTGCAGCGAATGATTTTAGTCTTACTCTTAAAGCCGATGGTGGTGAATACTCCCACACGTGGACCGATTTTACCGACTATTCCTCCTCCGAACTCCTCCGTCCCGGAAGCTATCTCATGTCTGTGGCTTACGGCTCCGATGTTTCCGAAGGCGTCAATCAGCCTTATTTCGCAGGCTCTGTTTCATTCAATTTATCAAGTGGCGCTGAACTTCCTGTCACGATAGTGGCAGAGTTGGCTTCGGCAATGCTGGCGATTGATTTTTCCGAATCATTGACTGGTCAATTCTCGTCCGTGCAAACGTTGATTCACTCCCAAGGTCATGGTTATGTGTCATATTCCGTCGCTAATCAGGATGATTATTGTTTTGTTCATCCGGGCAATCTCAGCATTGCGCTCAACGTTGTTTGCTCCGATGGCCGCCAGGCTCTGGTAGAGCTTTGCTCTGTTGAAAATGCTTTGGCGCGAAATCTATATGAAATTAAACTGGATTGCTCAGTTGCTTCCGGTGTCCCGCTGGTAAGTGCTTCTGTCAACGGTGCCCCGGCTGGCTCTGTTGCCATTACGGAGGAGCTGCTTAATGCCCCGACACCCGAAATCCATACCCGTGGTTTCTCTTCCGGAGCCCCGGTATCTGTTACCGAAGGAGATACTCCTGCGCAATCGCTCTCTTTTGAGGTTTCGCAGACAGTTGCCTCATCGCTATTGCTAACAACGGTTGCTCCTTCGCTCACAGCTCAGGGCTGGCCCGAACATATAGATTTGGCCAAGGCTTCCGATGCTGAATTGACCCGACTCACCGATATGGGACTGGCTTTGCAGCGAAATACTCAAGGAGCTGTCACGGCTGTGGATATGACCGGCGTTGTCAAGCATTTGCGCTATTCTGATTCCGCTGTCGCTTCAACCTTCACCCTGTTGGCTTCTGCGGCCAATGGCAAAATGTCAATGCCTGCCACTCTCGCTCTGGAAGTTGCTCCGGTAAGCGTCAGTGTAACCGAGGTGAGCAACGTGGTAATTGGACTGAATAAGGCTCGCGCCGGTTTGATTTGCCGCCATGGAGATCTTCAAAACAATCTTTCAATCGAGACGCTCGATGAATCAGGACGGTGGGTATTGTGTCCGGTAGAGTCCATTGAGCAAGCAGGTAATGGCGAATGGGCAGTGCTCTTCTCTGTTCCCGATGGTGCCCGTGCTGAAATTGATGTCCGATTCTCCTATTGCGGCAACACGGTTACACAGACAACTCTCCGTCGTGTCGCTCCTGACTATTCCCTGGACATTGATGCCTTTGCCCTTAGTGCTGCAATCCGCGTGAAGGCGGCCGATGCTTCGCTTACTCCGCTGCTTGTTTCGATGATGCGCATCTATGTCGACGGTCATTTCTTTGCCTCCGTACGCACCGAACCGGATTTGGGAATAATCTACATTGGTCCATTGGAGTCCAATCATTCCTACAGCATAAACTCCACGCTGCTTGAGAATCCCTCGGCATCCGATTTTAGCACCCCGCAATCAATCCGGACCGAACGCACCCTCCAAATTACCAATGGCGATTTTGAGGACCATGAGGACGATATTAAAGTGAAAAGCCTTCCTTCGGGCGGACGCTACAGTCAAAGCATTGCCGATATTTTCAATTGCCAGAATCACCGGGCCATAGAAACCCAGCGCCCCCGCGACTGGGCCAACACCAACGCCAAAACATTCTGCCGGGCCGCCAAAAATCCCAACACCTGGTACATGGCCCCCTCCGTAATGTCCGAACTTGATAACGTGGAGGAATATTTTGCTGTCAAACTGCAGTCGGTAGCTTGGGACATTGATGGTGAGCAAATTCCTGACTATCGTCAAAAAGTCGGCGAATTTCTCCCTTACAACCCCAATGTGCCCAACATTCGCTATCGTGCTGCCGGCAAGCTTTTCCTTGGCGACTACAACTTTGACCCCGCAACCCTTACCGAAACATACTCCGAGGGAATTGCTTTCGGCTCCCGGCCGGTTGCTCTGAATGGCAATTTCCGCTTCACACCAAGCGTAAACGACCTCTCTGACAATGGTCTTGTACGAGTGGAGGTCCTTGGCACGGACGGTGGTAAGGAAGTTACCCTGGCCAAAGGCGAGCTGCTACTCCCAGCGGCTCTTACCTACACGGCTTTCACCGTCCCGCTCTCCTACAAGCTCTTCGGCATAAAGGCAACCCGCCTGAAAATCATGATGTCCTCATCCCGCCATTGTGGTTCAATTGAATATGAAAGCAGCCACATCCACACCTACAACGATGTTCTTAACGCCACATCACTCGGTGGTACACTGTGGTTGCAGGACATAACTCTTTCCTATTTCTAACTGATAACAAGAAACAAAACAAACAATAATGACCAAACAAGTCCGATTAATGATTTTGTTGCTCATGGCAATGGTTATCCCCGCCGCAGCCCCGGCGCAGGAAACTTTCAAGCGTGACATAGAGCAATATTCGTTCATCCCCAAAGGCCAGTGGATTACAGGCGTGAGCGTGGGTTATTCCCAAAGCAATCAAAGCAACTATCAGTTCTTCGTGTTCGAAAACCTCAGCGGCGACACCTACACCTTCAAGGTGACCCCCATGGCGCTATATGCGTTCAAGGACAACCTTGCCGCCGGTATTAAATTCGGTTACACCCGCTCAAATGTAGGCCTTGACAATGGCTCCTTCAAACTTGATTCCGAAACCTACTTCGATGCCGATAACCTCAACGCTATTTCGCAAGATTATTTTGCCATAGCTGCCCTGCGTAATTACATTTCTCTCGGTAGCAACCGCCGCTTCGGCATCTTCAATGAATTGCAGCTGGAACTCGGTGGCGGACAAAGCAAGTTCTCCAACTACACCGGCGATGGTGCCAACCGCCACATGGAGGGTACATTTGAAAAGAATTTCTCACTGAATCTCGGACTCACCCCCGGTTTCGTGATGTTCCTCAACAATTACTCGGCAATTGAGGTCAGCGTGGGAGTTCTTGGCTTCGGCTACACTCACACCAAGGCCGTCACTAACCAGGTGGAAATTGCCCGCCGCAATTCAAAGCATGCAAATTTCAAAATTAACCTATTCTCCGTGCAATTTGGCATGGCATTCTATCTTTAAGCTATGGACATGAATAAGATTAAAGCAATAATGATTCTTGCGGCTTTGGCCCTGGGATTCTCCGTAGCCGCCTCCAATGTTGCAAACATAGACTCCGCCTCAACACCTCGCATTGTCAAAGGACACCCCTTTTATCCCGAAATGGACGAGAAGGTGATTGTGGGCACCGACACCATGAATCTGGTTATCCGCGACAGAAATTTCGGCCGCTATGACCGCGGCCTGTTCAATTATCTCTTCATCCCACGCAAGCAATGGGTGTTCGATCTCATGGCCTCATACGGCGATTTTGATGCCAAGGATGTGGAAATTCTTCAGGCCGTTGACAATTTCAACTTCAACGGAAAGCAATATGCAATCCACCCCACCGTAGGCTATTTCGTCCGAAACAACCAGTGCGTGGGCTTGAAATTCAATTACACCCGCGCCGAGGCAGAACTCGGCGGACTGAACGTGAACCTCGGCGAGGACCTCAGCTTCAGCCTTAACGACATCAGCTACAGTTCCAACAAATACTCTATGGGCATCTTCTATCGTAACTATGTCGGCCTTTCACGGGCTAAACGCTTCGCTATATTTAACGAGGCCTGTCTCTCCTTCGGCAGTGGCTCTTCACGATTCAAACGCCCATACAACTCGCAGATTCGCGACACCCGCACCGACTTCACCGAGGTTGCCCTTAACTTTAGCCCGGGCCTCTGTGTGTTCGTCATGGACGCCGTAAGCTTCAACATTTCGTTTGGCGTGTTCGGTGTTCACCTCACCAACGAGAAGCAAACAACCGACGGTGTTGAGGAGGGCTCGCGCTTCAGCAGTGGAGCTAATTTCAGATTCAATTTGTTTAACATCAATTTTGGCATCGGTGTACACATTTAATATCATATCCCGCGCAGTACGTGCCGCAGTGGCGGTGGCTGCAATCATCTTGATTGGCTCATGTATCAGCAACGACTTGCCCTATCCCTGGGTGCAGCCGGTTTTCACCTCGTTCAATGTTGTCCGCACTGATGCTGCCGGAAATCCCTTGCTGAAGTCGGCAACTGAGATTGACTCGGCCCAACGCACCATCACGGTTCACCTGAGCGAGTGGGCCGATATTAACAATGTTCTCATCAACGACTACTCTCTTTCCGAAGGCTCCGTTATGATTGACCCAACCTCGTTGCCCGATGTGCTCAATCTCAGCTCCCCCATGGAACTTACTCTTGGCCTTTACGACCGTCAGTTCCAATGGACCATCTGCGCTGAACAGGAAATTGAACGTTACTTCACCGTGGCATCGCAAGTGGGCCGCGCCGTAATCGACACAGAAGCGCACACCGTCACAGCACTCGTGCCTGAGGAGCAGCCGCTCGATGCCGTGAAAGTACTGACCATAAAGCTGGGTGGACTCAGTGCTGAAATGACCCCCGATCTTGCCGGGCAGACCGTTGACTTCACCAACCCTGTCAAAGTGTCAGTTACGGAATTCGGAAAAACCACAGAGTGGACCCTTACAGTGTCACAGACTCATGTAACCGTTATACTTGACCGCGTTGACCCCTGGACAAACATTGCCTGGCTTTATGCGAGCGCTGAGAGCGGAAAGAACAACGGCTTTGAATATCGCCGCGCCGATTCCGAGGAGTGGACCGTAGTTCCTACCGAATGGATAACAGTCGACGGCGGCAGCATCAGCGCATGTCTCCGCAATCTTGACTCCCAAACCACCTACGCGGCCCGCGCTGTCAGCGACGATGAACATAGTGCCGAAATTGAATTCACCACCGAAGCCAACGTGCAGCTGCCCAACAGCGATTTCACCCGGTGGTGGCTCAATGATGTGATTTGGAACCCGTGGGCAAAAGATGGCGAATCGTTCTGGGACACCGGAAACCGCGGAGCTGCCACCCTTGGCCAAAGCAACACTGTCCCCATCGAGAGCGAGGAATCTCCCACAGGCTATCAGGGCGCCATGCTTCAAACCAAGTTTGTTGGCGTGTCAATTCTTGGCAAGCTCGCAGCCGGTAACCTCTTCGCAGGTTCCTATGTGCGCACAGACCTTACGAATGGAGTATTGGCCTTTGGCCGTCCTTTCAACGTTCACCCCACTGCTGTAAAAGCCCGCTTGAAATACACCACCGCTCCTATAACGGATGTATCTAAGGTCAATCCCGACTTCCAACACATGCTCGGCCAACCCGACACCTGCATTGTGTGGTGCGCCCTTTACGATGGCGATGAACCCTTTGAGATCCGCACCAAGCCCTCTGACCGACAGTTGTTCAATCGGAATCTTCCGGAAGTGATTGCCTACGGCGAGATGACCTCGGGAGAAAATATTGACAATTACATAGACGTGATTATCAAACTGGATTACAAATCCACTGACCGCATTCCCAAGTATCTGCTGCTCACAGCTTCGGCCAGCAAATATGGCGACTATTTCACCGGTGGACGCGGTGCTGTGCTCTACATAAAGAGCTACGAGCTCCTTTACGATTACCAACCCTGACGCCCTTTAGGAACCGTGTGACATGAAAAAGCTTCTTCTCATTTTAATTGCAACCATTTGTTCTATAGTCTCAATTGCTCAAAACACTTCCTTAAAGCCCGACTATAGCGACCGGAAGGGCGGATGGGGCTTGTTGAGTGCTGAGGGAAAATACAAGGTTAAACCACAGTTCGATGCCATTGAGCAAATCCCCGACGGTTTCATTGTGACCAAGGACGGTCGGCAAGGCTTTTATGATAATGAAGGCGAAAAGATTGTCAAACCGGAGTACACAAAGTTGGAAGACACCCCCAATTTCTATTTGCTCGCCCTGAAGGACGGCAAGTGGGGTGTGGTTTCCAAGTCGGGCAAGGTGCTGGTGAAGCCCGCTTATCAAACCATGTCATTAACGGACCGCAGTCACCTGTGCGTTACCGAAAATGGAGTGGCATCAATTATCAATGCCGACGGCAGCTACGTTATGAAAGGTAGCGGCTACTCGTTGCTTGAACCGCTTGGCCGGGGATTGATTGTTGCCCACAGCGGAATAGCAACAGGTCTGATTGATGAGAGCGGTAAGGAGATTGTCCCGGTTGGAAAGTTCGACTCGTTTCGCCTCGGGGTTGCCGACTTTGTGGAGGTGTCCTCCAAAGGTAAGAAGGGATTTGTCAACACTGCCACCTCTCCGGTTACAATATCGCCCCTCTACGATGACCTGAAGCCTCTTGGCTCCGACTTGTTCATTGTAAAGAATGGAGGCAAAACCGGGGTGATTACTCATGCAGGCAAAACAGTCCTGCAGCCTCTGTATGATGATGTCTCAATAACATCCATACCCTCGCAGAGCGAACTTTTTGTCCTGACCCTCAATGGCAAAAAAGGGTGGGCAACGCGTGAAAAAGTTTTGGCCAAGCCGATATATGATGACTTTGCACCGGACACATCGCATGGAGGAGTGATGATGGTTAAATATGATGGCTATAGTTACCCCACAGACATCAACGGTTCTCCGTCGGACTATGCTTTAATAGAGCCGGTGGGCCCGGAGTTACGTCGGGTGTACGAAGGGGACACTACATTCGTCAAATTAGTCGATCGCGATTTCAACACCGTGTTCACTGCCGAGAACTCAACGGTTCAAGCCATGGGCAATGTGATTGTGGTAGAAGGGGTGACCGGATGTAATGGAGTCCTTCTGTCGGCAACCGGAAAGGTGATTGAAAATATCAATTTTTGTTCCGCCGCCAATCTTGCTGACGATGAGGTAATTTGCCTGATTCTGCCCGCTGATACAACAGACATGGTTGATGATTATGTAATCAAGTTCTATGATTATAACGGAAAGGAAATCACATCACTCCCCAATGATGACGAGGCACAAACAAAATTTCAGGCTCTCAAAGATAAGGCGGTGCTGAAATTTGCCGAGATATATAGACAACGTTACCCCGAATTGACTGAAGAAGAGGTTGCCGAGGAGGTTGTTGCTGTTGAGGAAGTCGATCCCACGGCTAAAAGCGGATATGTCGATAAGGTTTGGGTTAGCCACAACGTTATGGATGGAGGCCGGAAAGGAATGCGTATTCATGTCAAATTCCATGTGGCTAACTGCCAGTATGAAGATGGGCAGTGCGTGGCATGGTTCGCTTTTTCGGACGGCACCAGACTCAAGGATTTTGACGGCAGTTACAAAACTATTGACGGCCAGGTGTCCACCTCGACCAAATTCCGCCCCGGTTACGAGAATACGGTTTACGAAGATCTGCAACTGTTCATTCCTTACACCCAGCTGCACCTAACCCAAAAGCAAAACAGTGACTGCATGTTCCATGTAGGAGTATTTGTAAACGATGAACAACTGTGCACGTCAAATTATGTTTACTTCACTTTTTATCCCAACGGCAACGTGCCGAAGAAAAAGAGCAGTAAGAAAAGCACAAAAAAGAAGCGTCGTTGAGATTCTGTCAGTTATCTGAAATAAGAAGATAACATGATGAGTGCCGGCTTTGAAAACAATTGGTAAGAATTAACAGATGCGTGGCATAAAATTAAGGAATTTTTTCTGTAATCTGCGGAAAGTTTCATATATTTGTAGCGATAACCGAATTCAAAGATAATGAAGTTGACAGACCACATTGTCTCCGTGGGCATTGACGATGCCTCAGTGAGAGCGTTTGAAGCGCAGTATCCCACGCCTCACGGCATGAGCTATAACTCCTACGTGATTGTTGACAAGAAGATTGCTGTGATGGACTCTGTGGAAGCCGGTGAAGGCGACCGTTGGATCAGCAATATTCTTTACGCCACTTCGGGCCGCGAACCGGACTATCTGGTTGTTCACCACATGGAGCCTGACCATTCAGCGTGCATTGTACAGGCACTTGACCGTTTCCCGAATCTCATTGTGGTTAGCTCGGCACAAGCGTTGAAAATGCTTCCGCAATTTTTCCCCGATGAGAATTTTTCATCGCGGCTGCTTACCGTGAGGGAAGGCGACATGCTGGAGCTTGGTGAGCACAGGCTCACATTCTTTGCCGCTCCTATGATTCACTGGCCGGAGGTGATGGTCAGCTTCGAGGCTTCAACCGGGACTCTTTTTTCGGCCGATGCTTTTGGAAAATTCGGTTCGCTGCAGTACACTGACAATTGGGTGAGCGGAGCCCGGCGCTATTACACCAACATTGTTGGCCGCTACGGCGCGCAGGTGCAAACCCTGTTGAAGAAGATTGGCTGTTTGCCAATAAAGCGCATTGCATCGCTGCATGGCCCCGTTCTCACCGAGCCGCTTGCTCCGTATATTGAATTGTACAATAAGTGGAGCCTCTATGAGCCGGAGGAGAGGGGAGTGCTTGTGGTTTATGCCTCGATTTATGGAGGCACGGCTGCGGCAGCAATTCAGCTGAGCGACCATTTGCACCGGCTTGGCGTGGAGACCGTGGTCACACTTGATTTGGCCCGGACTGACCAAAGCGAGGCTGTGGCGCAGGCATTCCGCTTGAGCCATCTGGTGCTTGCATCGCCCACCTACGACTCCGGTTTATTCCCCCCTATGCACGATTTTATTCACCATCTCGGGCTCAAAAACTTCCGCAACCGTTCGGTGGGATACATCGAGAATGGCTCGTGGGCACCCACAGCGGCCAAGCGAATGCAGGCATTGATGGCTACGATGCCCGGCATTGTCGACGTTGACCCCGTTGTGTCAATCCGTTCTCGTCTGAACGAAGAGTCGCGCGGCAAGCTCATGCAATTGGCCCATGCGCTGGCCGAGTCGGTGGAACATGATTGTGAAACTTTATAACTTATTAATATATTAACCAATAATCAAACGCAAAACGACTATGGAATTTCTTACAGATGAAAAGCTCCTTATTGTAGGCGCCGCCGGCATGATCGGTTCCAACATGGCCCAGACTGCCATGATGATGCACCTCACCCCCAACATTTGCCTCTACGACCCCTACGCACCCGCCCTTGAAGGCGTGGCCGAGGAGATGTACCACTGTGCTTTTGAAGGCGTCAACCTCACTTACACTTCCGACATCAAGGAAGCCTTTACCGGTGCAAAATACATTGTTTCAAGCGGTGGCGCTGCCCGTAAGGCCGGCATGACCCGTGAAGACCTTCTCAAAGGTAATGCCCAGATTGCTGAAGATTTCGGCAAGAACGTGCGCACCTATTGCCCCGATGTTAACTTTGTTGTTGTGATTTTCAACCCTGCCGACATCACCGGCCTTATCACTCTGCTCTACTCCGGCCTGAAACCTTCGCAGGTTGCCACTCTTGCAGCTCTTGACTCAACCCGCCTGCAGAGCGAGCTCGTTAAGTACTTCAAGGTGCCCGCTTCAAAAATTGAAAACTGCCGCACATTCGGCGGCCACGGCGAGCAGATGGCTGTGTTCGCTTCAACCACCAAGGTTGACGGCACACCCCTCACTGACCTCATCGGCACTGACAAACTTCCTCTTGCTGACTGGGAAGCACTCAAGCTGCGCGTAATCCAGGGTGGTAAAAACATCATCGACCTCCGCGGCCGTTCATCGTTCCAGAGTCCCGCCTATGTGTCAATTGAAATGATTGCAGCCGCTATGGGTGGCAAGCCTTTCACCTGGCCTGCCGGAACATACGTTAACGACGACAAGTTCCAGAACATTATGATGGCCATGGAAACCACCATTGACAAAACCGGTATTCACTACAAGGAAGTTTCCGGCACTGCTGAGGAGAAGGCCGAGCTTGAAAAGAGCTACAAACACCTCTGCGAAATGCGTCAGGAGGTTATCGACCTCGGCATCATGCCTGCAGTGAAGGATTGGAAAGAACTCAACCCCAACATGTAATTCCATCTCCGGCATACGATTGTTCATTTGAACATCAACACAATAAAATCGGCTCCGAATCAAGTTTCGGAGCCGATTTTATATGGGGTTAACGTTAGTTGCGCAGTCCGTGACCGGAACTAATGTGGCTAAGCGGGACGTGGGCTTACCGGGGGTTATTTGCTGCAGCCGCATGAGGAGTCGCCGCAGTTGCCCTGGCTTTCGCAGCCGCAGTCATCGCCACAGCTCTGGCAGCCACAACCGCAGCCTTGAGCGGGCTGAAGTTCTTCGGGCGTGGCATCGCGCACAAGGGTCACTTTGCCTTTGAAGCGTACGTCCTTGCCGGCAAGGGGGTGGTTGAAGTCCATTACCACATCTGTGGGAGTAACTTCCTTCACAACGCCGTTAATGCGGTAACCGTCGGCCGTCATCATGGGGAGTACGGCGCCGGCTTTCACTGTTTTTTCATCAAATTTGCCGTCCACTTCAAAAATGTCGCGGGGCAGAGTGGCCACTTGCTCAGGGTCGTAAGGACCGAAGGCTTGCTCAGCTTTGACGGTCACGTCAAACTCGCCGCCGGCTTCAAGGCCGTCAATGGCGTGTTCAAGGGGTTCGATAACACCCTTGGTTACTCCGAAGATGAAGCGTTCGGGGTCGTCGGACGAGGTTTGATGTACAAGCGTTTCATTACCGTCGGCTGACAGCTCGTAGAGGTCGTAGCCGAGTTCAACATATTTTCCGGGTTTGATTTTTTCCATATTCTTGATTTTACTATTTGATTTTTACATTAGGTATTAACAAATATCATGCCAAAGAGTTGGCGGTGCCGGCCAGGACGGTGTCGCGGAGGTTGCGGGTGGCAGCTGTGAGGAGGTCAAGCACCAGCTCAAAGCCTTCGGCGCCGTCGTAATAGGGGTCGGGGACGTGGTCGTATCGGGTGTAGCTGTCAAAAAACTCGCTCATGCCCAGCACTTTCTCTTCATCTTCGGGTGTGGGAGCCAAGTTCCGGAGATTGCGAAGATTGGAAGCGTCCATGCCTATTATGAGGTCGAAATCCCGGAAATCGCTTTCGCGCACCTGGCGGCAGCGGTGTGTCAGTTCAAGACCTCTGCGGCGCGCATGGGCGCGCATTCTTGGGTCGGGCAGGTCACCGATGTGGTAATTTCCGGTGCCGGCTGAATCAATTATCCATTGACCTTGCGAGTGGTTTTCCTTAACGGCTTCAACCATAAGCCCCTCGGCAGCCGGACTGCGGCAAATGTTACCGAGGCACACAAAGAGCACCCGCACTTTCGCAGGGTTGCTGATACGGGCAAGGGCGCGTTCCACTTTGGGGTTAGGGGAGTATTCAAGTATGTTCATTTCAGATGGTTGATGATGGTTTGGGCCGCTTTGCGGGCAGCCGTGGATTCATTGAGTTTACTGCGCATGAGCTTGAAGCCCTCGAGCTGGGCCTCACGGCCCGGTTGGCCGGGGAGGATGTTTTGCAGTTGACGGTCAACGCTGTCAACCGTGCAGAGGTGCACCAACATTTCCGGGATAATTTCGTGGCCGGCAATGAGGTTGGGGAGTGAGACGAACGGCACTTTTATGAGCCGCTTCATAATGTTGTAGCTGAGCCTGGAGCCGTTGGCGCGGTAGCAAACCACCTCAGGGGTGCCGGCCAGAGCACACTCCAGTGTCGCCGTGCCGGATGTCACGAGGGCCGCTTGGGCAAAGTGCATGAGGCGGAACGTGTCGGCGTCCACGCGCGGCAGCTGAGAGAACCGGTCGTAGAAATCGGCATCGATGCCGGGAGCGGCCGCTATAACCGCTTGCAGCCCGGGATGCCGGCGGGCCACTGCGTCCATTATAGGGAGATTGTTTTTTATTTCGCCGCGACGGCTGCCCGGAACTAATGCCAGCAGAGGCTTGTCGGCCGGCAATGAATGTAGTTTAAGAAAATCTGACAGCGAGCCGGCGGCTGCAAGCTTCTCGTCAACCTCCTGCACCGAGGGGTTGCCCACGTAAGTCACTTCCACACTTTTGCCGGAAAAATAGTCGACCTCGAAGGGGAGTATGGAGAGCACGCGTCTCACATAGCGCCTGAGTTGCTTCACCCGCCAGGCTTTCCATGCCCAGACCTTGGGCGCAATGAAATAGAACACAGGGATGTTGCGCTCCGAGGCGTACTTGGCCAGTTTGAGGTTGAAGCTCGGATAGTCAACGAGAATCAGCGCATCGGGGCGCGCAGCGTCGATGGCCTTGCGGGCCGTGCTGAAATTGCGGGCAATGTTGCGCAGGTTGCGAAGCACCTCGCTGAAGCCCATGAAAGCCATTTTGCGGTAATGGATAACCGGCGGATGTCCGGCCGCCTCGGCCATAAGGTCGCCCCCCAGAAAGGTGAACCGTGCTTGCGGGTCGACCTCGGCAAGCTGACTGATCAGTGCCGAAGCATGTAAATCGCCCGAGGGCTCTCCGGCCGATATGAAATAGTGCATGATGAAGATTTGTTACGAAATTAATGGCGAAGTTACCCAAAATTTTGGAAAAAAGGGCTGTTGGGGGAGTGTAATTGGGCAATGTGGCCACTTTTTTGTAAATTTGCAGCGCTAATAATCCAATTTCATGCACCAGTTTCTGACACTACTGAGGCGTTTCGTCCCTCCATATAAAAAATATCTCATACTGAACATTGTGTTCAACATCCTCTCGGCTGTGTTGACGCTGTTCTCCTTTGCGCTTATAATCCCCATCCTTGAAATGCTTTTTCAAATCAAGGAAGCCCACTACGAGTACATGACGCTTGCCCAAGGTTCGCTCAAGGATGTGGCATTCAATAACTTTTACTACTACACCCAACAAGCCATATCTCAGTGGGGCCAATCGATAACCCTGGCCATACTCGCCGGTGCGCTCGTTGTTATGACGGGGCTTAAAACCGGTACGGCTTACTTGAGCAGCTACTTCATTATTCCGCTGCGCTCGGGCATTGTGCGCGACATCCGCAATCAGCTCTACGATAAGATAACCACCCTGCCCATCGGGTTTTTCTCCACCGAACGCAAGGGTGATGTTATGGCACGCATGAGTGGCGACGTCACGGAGCTGGAGGTGTCTGTTATGTCATCGCTCGACATGCTGTTCAAGAATCCTGTCACCATAATCGTTTGCCTGGCCATGATGATTGCCATAAGTTGGCAGCTCACCATATTCGTGCTAATCCTGCTCCCCATAGCCGGATTGTGCATGGGACGCGTAGGGCGCAGGTTGAAGCGCAAATCGCTTGAATTGCAAGACCAGTGGGGCGTGTTGATGAGCAACATAGAGGAGACCCTTGGCGGGTTGCGCATAATCAAGGCATTCAACGCCGAGGGGAAGGTGAAGACCCGTTTCCACCGTGAGACGCAGGAGTTTTATCGGTTGTCCAACCGCGTGGCGCGCCGTCAGAGCCTCGCGCATCCCATGAGCGAGTTCCTTGGCACAGCCACCATTGCCATCGTGTTGTGGTTCGGCGGCACGCTGATAATTTCCGGCCACTCCTCCATCAATGCCGCCTCCTTTATATATTATATGGTGATCTTCTACTCCATAATCAACCCCGCCAAGGATTTGTCCAAGGCCATGTACACCATTCAAAAGGGTTTGGCTTCGATGGAGCGAGTCGACAAAATTCTGAGCGCCACCAACCCCATTGCCGATCCGGAACACCCGCAGTGCATTGCCCGGCTCAAGGGTGAGGTGAAGTACGAGAATGTGAACTTCGGTTACGACAAGGATGTTCCCGTGGCGCGGGATGTATCGTTTACCATACGCCCCGGCGAGACGCTGGCCCTTGTGGGACAGAGCGGTAGCGGAAAGTCGACCGTGGCCGATCTTCTGCCCCGATTCTACGACGTTGATTCAGGCTCGATAACCATTGACGGCATTGACGTGCGCTCCATGCGTGTGCACGACCTCCGCGCCCTTATGGGTAATGTGAACCAGGAGGCGATTCTGTTCAACGACAGCTTCTACAACAACATTGCTTTCGGAGTGAAAGATGCCACCCGCGAACAGGTGGAGCAGGCTGCCCGCATTGCCAATGCGCATGAGTTTATTATGGAGAGCGAGCATGGATACGACACCAACATAGGCGACCGTGGTTGCCGTTTGTCGGGCGGACAGCGTCAGCGCATATCCATTGCCCGTGCCATACTAAAAAATCCGCCTATCCTGATTTTGGACGAGGCCACTTCGGCACTTGATTCCGAGAGCGAACTGTTAGTGCAGCAGGCGCTTGAGCGACTTATGAAGGACCGCACCACTCTTGTTATCGCTCACCGACTCTCAACCATAAAGAATGCAACGCAGATTTGCGTTCTGAATCAGGGGCGCATTGTGGAGCGAGGTACTCACCAGGAATTGTTGGCACTGAACGGCACCTACAAGCGCTTGGTGGAAATGCAATCCATGAACGAAACAAAACGAAACCAGTAACGCGTTGTAAATTAGAATGGTGTAAAATAAGCTTTCGTTTTCGTGAAAAATAATTACGAAATAGTTTTGTTTTGAAAGAAAAAGGTGTTACTTTTGCAGCGCAAACCAAGAAACACGAAACAAAACAAAATCCCAAAAGTCTTATTTAACATCCCTGTATACACTTTACAACATGTTACACGCTGGCCTTGTCGAGAGACACGGCCTTCGTTTTTTTCAATGAGGGATGGTTAGCGGGGGGAGCGGGGGGAGAGAATGCGTTCGCCGAGGTAGAGCGAGAGGGTTTTTTTGATTTCGTTGAGGTTCATTATTTCGGCCATGAGCTCGTCGACTATAGCCTTATCGGCCGCGGAGCCGGAGTTGTGGAGCGCCATTTTCCTGGTGTTGTCCTTGATGTTACACTCAATGAGGGCGCATTTAAGGTTGTAGAGGGCCAGCGGCACGAGCTCGGTGAGGCGTTCGCGCTCTGTGGCAACTTTGGAGTACTTGGTGTGGATTTTGCTCAAGCTGTGGCGCGAGGTAACCATGTCGGTGGCTGTGCGGCGCACAACGTCATCCTGACTCGAGGCCAATTGCTTTTGCAGGAACAGCTCAGCATAGTCGGCCAAAGCGGCCTCATAGTCGGCTTCGGCGCGGGCCGCGAGTTCGCGTTCGCGGGTTTCAATGCTCATAAGGTCGCCGTCGGCCGTTTGTCGAATCTCCTCAACACCTTGGGCAATGAAGAGCTGCTTCTGTTGGAGCAATTTTTGACTCTCGGCCTCGCGGGCGGCCTTCCAGCCGGCGGCGGCATCCATGCAGGCGTTGAACACGGCGGCAATGTCGGGGTTGGTAATGGCAATGCAGTCCGTTTCAAACTCCTGAATAATATAGTCCAGCACCGACATCGGCTCGGTGTCGCCATTGTCGTTCACCGGCACGTCGCAGAGATGGCAGGTGCCGAACTTAACCACATATTGAACGAGGTCGCGTTCGTAATTGGCAAGGAATTTGAGGCGGTCGGCGTCGGAGGCGTCGGATGTAGCGCTTTCCGGCGATGTCTGTCGTCCCGTGACGCCGGACTGTGTGGGCGGTTGCAGGGGCGTGATGGGGTCGTCGGCCGGATTTGCAGGCAATCCGGCAGCGGCGCGGTTGCGTTCGCGCAGGGCATCGCGGCTCTGTTTCTCGGCATTTTCAGCGGCATACTTCACCACCTGCTGGTGAAGCACCTTCTCATCAATGTTGAGCGAGCGGGCACACTCGCCAACGTAGACGGTGCGCACAATGGCATCGGGAATCATCGAGATGGACCGCACTATGCTCTGTATGGCGCGTGAGCGGGCAATGGGGTCACCCTGTGCATCCTTGAGCAGAATGTCGGTTTTGAAAGCAATGAAATCGCGGGAATGTTCCTTGATGTAGTCCTCCACCTCGGCCGAGCTGTGGGTCTGGGCAAAGGAGTCGGGGTCGTCTCCGTCGGGCAGCAGCAGCACCTTCACGTTGAGCCCTTCGGCGAGTAGCAGGTCAATGCCACGCAGCGAGGCTTTTATGCCGGCCGGGTCGCTGTCATAAATCACCGTCACGTTCTCGGTGAAGCGGTGAATGAGGCGAATCTGCCCCTCGGTGAGCGAAGTGCCCGATGATGCCACCACGTTCTCCACACCGCTCTGGTGCATGGAAATCACGTCCATGTAGCCCTCCACCAGGATGCAGCGGTCCTTTTTCACAATGGATTGCTTGGCCTGGTAAAGGCCGTAGAGCTCGTAGCTCTTGCGGTAGATGATTGATTCGGGCGAGTTGACATATTTGGCCACCTCCTTGTCCTTGCGCAGGGTGCGTCCGCCGAAGGCCACCACCTTGCCCGAAATGGTGAATACGGGGTAGATTACGCGGGCGCGGAAACGGTCGTTCACGCCGCGTTCCGTGCGGTAACACAGTCCGGTGTCAATCAGGAACTTTTCGGCAAAGCCTTTGGCGGTGGCAGTGCGGTAGAGGTCATCGCGGCGGTCAAGGCTGTAACCTAAGTGAAAGCGCTTCACCATGGCCTGGTTTATGCCGCGCTCCTGAAAATAGGCCAGGCCAATGTTGCGGCCGTCGTCGGTGTCGGTGAGCGTTTGCTCGAAGTAGTGCATGGCAAACTCGTTGACCGCCATCATGCTCTCGCGTTCGCTTTCGCGCTCGCGCTCCTCCTCGCTCACCTCGTGGTCCTTAATCTCTATGTTGTACTTCTTGGCCAGGTAGCGTAGCGCCTCGTTGTAGCTCAGTTGCTCCAGTTCCATGAGGAAGCCCACGGCGCTTCCACCCTTGCCGCAGCTGAAACACTTGCAAATGCCCTTGCTGCGCGACACCGAGAACGACGGGGTGCGCTCGTTGTGAAACGGGCAGAGCCCTATGTAGTTGGCTCCGCGGCGCTTCAGGCTCACGAAGTCGCTCACCACGTCGACAATGTCGGCGGTGTCCAGAATCTTTTGAACTGTTTCGCGGTCAATTCTTCGCATGGTCACGTTGCAAAGGTACGCAAAAAAATTGAGAAAATTGCTTACCTTTGCCGGCGTATGAAAAAGTTGATGCTCATTCTTGTTCCGGCGCTTCTGGCATTGGCCGCATGCACCGGAAAGCAATCCGGAACCGGTGGCCACGCTGCCGCTGCCGGTGACACCCTTACCACCCGCTCCCGCCTGCTCAGGCTTGTGAAACACCCCCTCTACACCGTTGCCGAGGTTACGAACCCCTGGGACACCACCCGGCTGCTTGGCCGTTACGTGCTTGCAGCGGCTGATGTTCCGGCCGACAGTCTGCCGGTCTCGCCGGTGAGCACCGTGGTGCGGACTCCGCTGAAAACATCGCTGGTCTACAGTGGAGTGCATGCCGGAGCCGTTGATGAGCTGGGGCGCCTCGGAGCCATAACTGCCGTGACCGATGCGCAATATTTCAACAATCCCCGCATCCGTGCCGCCATTGCCGCCGGACGCATCAGGGATGTGGGCTCGGCCATGTCCCCCTCGGTGGAGCGTATTGTGGAGATTAATCCCGGGGCCATACTGCTGTCGCCCTACGAAAACTCCGGCCACGGAGCCATCGAAGCACTGCAGATACCTATAATAGAAATGGCCGACTATATGGAATCAACTCCCCTTGGGCGCGCCGAGTGGATAAAACTGCTCGGAGAGCTGTATGGCGAGGCGGAGCGGGCCGACTCCATTTTCCGAGCCGTGGAGCAGACCTACAACAGCCTTGCCGCTCGGGTTAAGGATGCCGAACGGCCGATGGTAATCACCGAGCAGAGCCTCAGCGGCGTGTGGGCCATGCCGGGAGGTGGAAGCTACATGGCCCGGATGCTGGCCGATGCCGGTGCCACTTATCCCTGGGCGGCCGACCGTTCGGCGGGGTCCATTGAACTCTCACCTGCGGCGGTACTTGACAAGGCTCACGATGCGGAGTTCTGGTTCATCCGCTCCTACGGCCCGCTAACATTGCAGAACCTTGCCGACAATAACGCCGTGAACAGCAGCTTCGCTGCTTTCCGAAAAGACAATGTGTTTGTTTGCAACACAGCTGAATCGGCTCTGTTCGAGGAATTTCCCTTCCACCCCGAGCTGCTGTTGGCCGACTTTATAACTGCACTGCACCCCGGGTTGTCGGACCGACCGTTGCGCTACTATTGCCGGGCCGAATGAGCCTACCGATGGCAGAATTTATGCTAAAAATATGCGGAAACTTACAAAAATCAATTTTTTTTGAAGATTTTTTGCAAAAAAGTATGGTGATTTAAAATTTATCTTTACTTTTGCCGAATAATAGTTAATAACAGTATCCAAAACACAGGTACATTTAACATAGAAAACTCACATTATTCATTAATTTCATTACACACTTCAAAGCGTATGAAAAAAATTTACACCTTAATTTTATCAGCCCTCTGCGTGTCCGGAGCATCCGCCGCATCGTATCAGGCTCTGAGCGCTAACAAACTCGACGCTCAAATGATGAACCAAATCACTCTGACTAAAAAGGCAAGTCAGCAAGCAGCAACAGTTAAGGCTGCTCCTGAAATGAGCACTATGAAAGCTGCCATTGACGACTATGTAGGCGAATGGGAATGGCTTTATTCATCATTGGCATCTCAATCTGCTGCCACCGGTAGTTGCGTTGTTACTGCAGGCGATGGTAACACATTGAACTTTGAATTTGTTGCTGAAAGCGGTTTGAAATTTACCGTGGAAGGTACATACTTCACTTTCCAGGGAAAAGTGGAGATTGCCCAGCAGAGCTTAGGCATTAATATTGTGGACCAAAATGATGCAGTTATTGGAGAAGCATATTTCTATAATATCGGTGCTAATAATGATGGCTTCGTAATTAATTCAACACCTATCACCGCAACATACGATGAAACCTCTAACAGTTTCAGCCTTGCCGGTAATATTTGCATTGGAACTCTTGATTTTAAGGGTATGCTTGACATTTACCAAAACAATACAATGCAAGTGCCCGTTGATTGGGATTCGCATAATGCAAAATATTTCGACGGCATTTTCGCTCCCATGTACGGCATTACTGAAAATCAAATGGTGGAATTTGATGTGGAGGTGCTTGAAAACCCGGCAAATCCCGGTTATTTCCGTATGAAAAACCCGTTGATTGAAATCAATGGAGCTGCTTGCAACATTGATGTGGACGCAACTGACCCCGAATATGTTCTGATTCCTCAAACCAATACCAACTATACTGACAAATCTGACGGAATTACCTATATTATAAGCCAGTCATACGCAATGGCAAATATGGTGGCACCGGAAAAGCAATTGGATAAAGCAGGTTTCCTTGCACAAAGAGGTGATTATAACATTACATTTGACAAGGCTGCAGGTCGAATCACCTTCCCCGGCAACTGTTGCTTCTTCATGTGGCCCAAGAGTTCTATCCCCAATAACTTGTACACTGCTCAAGCTGCTTTCGCCGGTTATCTGCAGTTCACTGACGATAATGCCGGAATTTCAGACGTGACTGTCGGTGGTGATGCCAATGCTCCCGTTGAATACTTCAACCTGCAGGGTGTCCGCGTGAACAATCCCGAAAACGGCCAGATTGTTATCCGTCGTCAAGGCAACAAAGTTAGCAAAGTGTATGTGAAATAATCACATACCGATCCAATAAATAAGCATCGCCGCTGCTCCCTTCCCGGGCCAGCGGCGATGTCGCTTTTAATCTGTTTCATCAACTTTAGAAAACTGTCACATGCGACACTTTTCTAAAGTACAAAGTGAATTGTGTCTTAACCAAATTTTCATTGTGGCTGCGATTCGGTGGCTGCGATTCGGATCATCGCAGCGGTATCTATTGCAGTATAGCGTGATTGCTTATTGGAAGTGGGGTTAGATGAGGAGTTTCATTTGACAGGCGGAGCAGTCGAAGCTGAGGGCGTAGCGGTTGGGGCCGCTGACAAGGAAGAGTTTTTCCGGCCATAGGCGACCCTGAGGAGTGAGCAGGCAGCGGCCGTTCTCACGACGGATGCAGTGGCGGGTGGTCATAACCACACGGGGTCCGGATGGCTTTTGGCTGACTTCAAGAGCCGGCTCAATGGCAGTGGCGCCGTGGCTGCGGTAGAATTGCTCGGCAAGATGATTGGCCACGTTTTGGTGATAGGTGAGAGTGGTGGATTCGGGCCACGAGGCGTCAGGATTTTCGGAGCGGCGATAGCGGAAGGGATGAGTGGTTACTATGGAGCGCTCGAGTTCGGCGAGGGCGTTGCGGCGCAGTTCGGTGAGCTGCGAGAGGGGGATGAAAAGAGAGCCGGCGCGGTCAGTGATGGTGCGCGGGCTGAAAATGGTGTCGCCGGTCTTGGCAAGTGCTTTGCGGCGGGGCTCGGTGGGGTCTTTCTGCGCGGGAGCCGCTTCTGTGTGGAGCGTTACGGTTACGGAGTGTGAGCCGGTGGCGGCATCAAGAGCGAAGCCTCCGGGAACAGCACGCAGCGTAAGGTCAACCGCAATGGTGCGCCGGGCGGTATCGCCGGCCAGTCGGGCCTCGCGCAGGCGGTTGTGGTTGCGGTAAAGGGTTGTGCCGCGGGGAATGTCGACGGCCGAAGCGGGGATGATAAGTTGCCCCTCCATGCGGTTGACGCGGAAACCGGTGAACACGCCGGCGGAGTTGAAATAGCCCAGCCCGTCGCCATTGGCAATGGGAACGGAGAGCTCGGCCTTGATACCCCGGGGGGATGAGGCCAACACCTTGCCCACGGCCGGCCCGGTCCATTTGGGAGTGAGCGGCGAGGTGATTCCGGCGGGGCGCGCTGAGGTGGTGAAGTAAGTGGTGAAGCCGCGGTTGAAGCTTTGTGTGAGGTCGGGGGTGAAGTCTATGCGGGAAATGCCCATGGATGAACGCTCATAGAGGTCGGGGTGCAGTGCTATGGCACGGTCAATGGCGTTGCGGTAGGCCGCAACGGTGTTTTTCACGTAGGAAGCTTCCTTGAGACGCCCCTCTATTTTGAAAGAGCTGATGCCGGCCTGAAGCATCTGTCCGATTAGTTCGGAGCGGTTGAGGTCCTTGAGCGAGAGCAGGTGACGCCCCTCTATGAGCTTGTTGCCGGCGGAGTCTACAAGGTCGAAGCGGTGGCGGCAAATCTGCGGACACTCGCCTCGGTTGGCGCTGCGCCGCTGGGCCATGAATCCGGCCTGACAGTCGCCGCTGTAGCTCACGCAGAGGGCGCCGTGAACAAAAGCCTCAAGCGGGGCCTGGGGCACTTCGCGGTTCACCTCGGCCATTTCGTCAATGGTCATTTCGCGCGGGAGCACAAGTTGGGAGAAACCGCACTCCCAAAGGAAGCGGGCGCGGGCAGGGGTGCGGATGTCGCACTGGGTGGAAGCGTGGAGGTCGATTGGCGGAATGTCCATGCGCAGAAGCGCCATGTCCTGGACAATGAGAGCGTCCACTCCAATGCGGTAGAGCCTTTTCACCAAGGCCTCCACCTGGCGGAGCTCGTTGTCGTAAACAAGGGTGTTGAGCGTGACGTAGACGCGCACACCGAAGCGGTGGGCCTCGTTGACCACGCGGGCAATCTGCTCCACGGAATTGGCTGCGGCGCTCCGTGCGCCATGGGATTCGGAGCCAATGTACACGGCATCGGCGCCATGGCTAATGGCCTCTATGGCGGTCTGGGCGTCGCGGGCAGGCGCCAACAGTTCTATTTTTCGTTTGGCTGTCATTTCGCTGCAAAATTACAATTTTCCCGACAATTTTTTTGAGTTACGGTGCGGTTAAAGTCTGTTTCTTTCACTACCTTTGCATGCAAGCGGGCGCCGTCGGCTTACGGCTGCGGCACCGGCTTTGGAAAAGAATGTAATGGAACACAATGATAAAGCGGTGCCGGGCCGCGAGCAACACCCGGAGATTCTGACAGTTGTCATGCCGGTGCGTAACCGTCCGGAGCTGGTGGTGCGGGCGCTTGGCAGCATTGCCGAGCAAACTTGCAAGCCGGCCGAGCTGATTGTTGTCGACAATGGCTCGACCGACGCCACTCCCGCCGTGCTCCGGCAGTGGGCCGCGGCAAATGCCGATGCGGGCTTCCGCCTTACGCTGCTGAGCGAACAGCGGCCCGGGGCATCGGCGGCGCGCAATCGCGGGCTTGAAGCTGTGAAGACGCCCTACGTAATGTTTTTTGACTCGGACGACGTGATGGAGTATGACCACCTGCAGCGGGTGACCGATATGCTGCGGCGCGAGCCGGAGGCGGAGTTGGTGTACTGGAGCGTGGCGTTCCGCGATGCCGAGGGGTGGACATCGGTGAAAGCGGCTTGTGAGCCGGAGCACCTGATGGAAAACGTGATACTCCATTCGGTGCTGGGCACGCAGCGTTATTGCATCCAAACCGAGCTGCTTCGCCGAGCCGGAGGGTGGAACGAATCGCTGCCCGTGTGGAACGACTATGAGCTTGGCATACGGTTGCTGGCCAGCACGCCGCATATTCGTGCCGTGAGGCTTGCGGGAAGTCCGAGGGTTATAATCGACACATCGGGCACCGACACAATCACCGGGCGCACGTTCAAATCTCGCGCCGCCGGACACGCCAAGGCCATAGAGGCGATAGCGCAACTGCTCAAAGGGAACGATGAATGGCTTTTGCTGTTTCGCATGAAGTTAGCTGTTCTTGCCGGAAATTATCGCCGTGAAGGGGACAAATGTTTGGCCGACAGAACTCTGGAAAGAGCGATGGCGACATACGGCGCTCCGCTTCGCCGGAAAATGAAACTGATTTACGCTGTTCAGTGCCTTGCCGGAAGCGGCGGGACATTTTTAGCGGCATACGACCAAAAGAGAGTCTGGAAGAAAAAAGCAAACGAAAAAAAATGAGCATAAAAACGCCTAAATATCAGCTAAATTGCATATCTTTGCACAGACTTGAACGTATGCAATGTAAAGTGTGCCCATACTGTTTTGCACGTGAAAAGTAGTGAAATATAGTAAATTGACAATAAACCAAATATCTTTTACCAATTAATTACCAGCTATGCTGAAAAATTTTTTACTTTCAACAATGTTGTGTGCCGCTGCAACTGTGGCCACAGCCGCTGAACCGGTGGAGTTGACATTCAACCGAACCGGAACAGATGCAGGCTCGGTGACCGTTACTGCAACCGGACTCCCGGGAGTTACCGCCACACTAACGGAAGCCTCGCCCGCTTTCAAACCCACTGCAAGCTCGGTTACGAGCAGCATTCTTTGTCCCAATGCAAATGCCAATACCAACCCCACAATCACACTGGAGTTCACTGTCAACGGGCTTCCTGCTGATTATCAAATTTCCGGGCTTGGTCTTGACATCCATGCTCTTGACGGAACAAGCGGCTATCAGGCCGCTGACGATGGCAAAACACGCCAGTGGAATGTTGCCGCAACCGTGGGTGGAACCCAAATCAACCCATTAAGCAACATTGACATTGCTGCAGGTGTGAACGCAAGTAGCAGCATGCGCCACAAAGTGTGGACCATGGAAGCCGCTTCGCCCGTCACCGCAACTTCTCCCCTCGTTATTCGCCTTACCATAACCAAAGGCTCCGAAAACCCCGGTTGCTTCTTCGGACTGAGCTCGCTGAAGCTCCTCACCGATGGTGAAGGCGGCGGCACCGTAGAACCCAAACCGGATCCCGAACCCACCCCCGAACCTACGCCCATCGACCCCTCGGAAGGCTCATACTGGTACATAAAGTGGAAAGCAAACACTTCCGATTACATCCGTCAGAGCGGAACCAAGTTCATCATAGGCGAGAAATCAACCACCGCCTCATGTTTGTGGGAATTCGTGCCAACCGATAAAGAGAATTGCTACTATCTGCGCAACGTCACCACCGGACAGTACATGGGTTCATGCAACATGACTCCCGCTTCAGCCTCAAAGGTTCTCGCTTCCGACACACCTGTGGAATATTACGTGGGTAAGACTGCCTCTACCAACTCGGAAATAAAAGGTTGCTACTGGCTGTCGTCAACCGACTGCTCCGGTTACAATGTTGAGAACAACACCCGCTGTCTGAATAAAGACGGTGCCAGCGACGATATTATCACATGGAAGAACAACACCGCTTATCAAACCAACGTGGGCAGCTACTGGACCCTCGAACCTTACGAGGACCGTCCCTTCACTCCCGCTCAGGCAATTGGCGAGGCAACTTATTTCTACTACATTCAGGATGCCGACGGCAAAGCGTTGAACCACGATTTGCAATGGGTTGAACGTGGCATGGATGCAAGCCAGAAATGGTACTTTGTTGGCGAGGCCAATGCAATGGGCGGCTATCAAGTTGTTGCTGCCGACGCCACTACAGCTTCATTTGAAGCTCTCCGTTTCGTTGTGGCCAAGGCTGAAGATGGTTTGCTCTACACTCTGACCGATGCCAACGGCAATAAACTCAGCATTGCCGGTGTTGACGCTTTCACTTTCTCAGGCTTCCGCGACCGCAATCCTTTCGCTCTTAAAGCTCAAATCTACACCCTGCCTTGCGGCTCGCTCGGTTCCAATTATGTTACTTCAGTGGCCATTGATGCCAACAAGGAGGGCTTTGGCGACTACCGCTACCCCATGGCCACAGAGAACAACGGCTCCATTGAATATCCCATGGCCGGCACTCCATCACATCGATACACCATGCTCAGCCGCGACCGTGCAAACATCGGTGCCGGTGAGTTTGAGGTTAACATCACACTCAAATCGGCCCCCGCTTCCAATGAGTTGGTGCTCCTTTACTTTGACTGGGACCGCGATGGCGTGTTTGAAAAAACCGTTAACGTAACTCCCGCCAAGGAGATGAATGTAAAGGTTGAAGTTCCTGAAACAGCTAAGGCAGGTGAATCGCGCATGCGCATAAAAGTCACCTCAAACGGTCTTGTTGAAGCCGACGACGACGTTGCCGGTCAGGTTCTTGACCTGTTCTTGAACTACGTCCCCGCCGGTGGTAAAAAGCTTGACCCCATTGTACGAGTTAACTCACGCGAACGTGGTAGCGCTTACTACAACACAAATTCACACTATGCTGTAGCTAACAAATATGGAACAGCAGCCTTCCTTTTCTGGCGTGAAAACAACCGCGTTTACTCAGTCGAGCCCTCTTGCGAAGTAGCTCCATCGGAAGTTCAGCGCGTGCTCACCGCCGTGTTCTCGCCCAACCTTGACCTGTCGGGCATTGACACCACCAAGCTCGGACTGACCGACGGCGACGCTTCAATCAACGTACACGGCCATGTCATCAGCGTGCTCAGCTCAACCGCCGTTAGCGACATCATGGTGTTTGGCATCGACGGTTCATTGCTGCTTCACACCTGCGGCGCTTCTGAAGCCGATGCTTCGCACCTCGCTTCCGGAGTGTACGTTGTCAAGGCTCTCACCGCCAATGGCTCGGCCACTGCTAAAATAATTTTATAATATATCACTCTCTTCAATAGAATCAAAACATGGATAATAAAATTTTTCTCTGCGGACTCGGAGCTTTGGCTACCGCCGGAACTGCGGCCGCCCAGGGTCAAGCATCGGCCCGCCCGAACATAATATATATAATGTGTGATGACATGGGCTACGGCGACCTCGGTTGCTATGGTCAGAAGTTGATTTCCACTCCCAACATCGACCGCATGGCCTCAGAAGGCATGCGCTTCACCCAGGCTTATGCCGGCAGCCCCGTTTCGGCTCCCTCTCGCGCCACTTTCATGACAGGCCAGCACTCGGGCCACACTCATGTGCGCGGAAACAAGGAGTATTGGAACAGCGGAAACCTCAACAAGTATTATGGCAGCAACCTCGACTATTCACGCGTTGGCCAGGAACCTTACGACGCCGACCACGTGATTATTCCCGAGATTTTCAAGGACAACGGTTACACCACCGGTATGTTCGGCAAATGGGCCGGCGGTTACGAAGGTTCACACTCCACCCCCGACAAGCGCGGCATTGACGAATACTACGGCTACATCTGCCAGTTCCAGGCTCACCTCTACTATCCCAACTTCCTGAACGAGTTCAGCCGCTCCAACGGCGACACCGAAGTGAAGCGCGTGACTCTGGACCAGAACATCCGGCACAGAATGTACGGCGACGATTATCTTAACCGCGAGCAGTACTCTGCCGACCTCATCCACCAGAAAGCTCTTGCATGGCTTGACAAGCAGGATGCTTCCCAGCCCTTCCTCGGAATTTTCACTTACACACTGCCCCACGCCGAATTGGCTCAGCCTAACGATGAAATCTACCAGGCTTACAAAGATAAATTCTGCGAGTGTGAAGAAAAAACCTACGGCGGCGACCAAGGGTCGCGCTACAATCCCACCGACCATGGTCACGCGCAGTTTGCCGGCATGATTACCCGTCTTGATGTGCAGGTGGGCGAGATTCTTGCCAAACTTAAAGAAAAAGGTCTTGACGAGAACACCATAGTCATCTTCACATCAGACAATGGCCCTCACGAAGAAGGTGGCGCCGACCAGCCTTTCTTTAACCGCGACGGTCTGCTCCAGGGACTCAAGCGCTCGACTTACGAGGGCGGTATCCGCATCCCCTTCATTGTCCGCTGGCCCGGTAAAGTGGCTGCCGGCAGCGAAAGCGACCATCAGTTTGCTTTCTATGACCTCATGGCTACTTTCTGCGACATTGCAGGCATCGAGAACTACGAAGAACGTTATCGCAACAAAAACGTTGAAAACGACTGGTTCGACGGCGTCTCCATCTATCCCACTATCATTGGCCAGGGCACTCAGCAGAAACATGACTATCTCTACTGGGAGTTCCACGAAACCAACATGCTCGGTGTTCGCAAGGGCGACTGGAAACTCGTGGTTCAGAACGGCAACTGCAAGCTCTTTGACCTTGCAACCGATATCCATGAAGACCACGACGTAGCCTCACAATATCCCGACATTGTAAACGAGCTCAAAGCCATCTGCAACGAGGCCCACACTCCCAATTCAATGTTTAACGTGACCATGCCCCGATAACCCTCGCGGTTTTAGAGTCCATTCGATAAGGAATGTTAAAGCCGGGGCGGACTATCATTGAGCA
>JAMPBC010000009.1 GCA_023666905.1 Bacteroides sp.
GTTCTATCTTATCCTAATATGTTTAATACATTGGGGTGAATCCTTTTGTTTTTTCCAACTGGTGAGTGATGTCGCCCACAACGTTGGTGTGCTTGGCAGTGTCAAATTTAAGAATAGGAGCGCCCTTGCGCAAATCGCACTTTTTCAAGTCAATGTAGAACATTCCCAAGTTGGTGACCAAGTCAAAGTAGTAGGTACGGTCACGTAGGTTGGAGAAAGAACGCCATTGCGTGGACGAAACGTTCGGCTCTGTTTCAATGGCATATTGATAAGGAACGGAAACGTTGTTGAGTATGCTGCGGATAATTGACACACCAAGGTCGGCATCGCCGGTTTTCTTCACATGGCCGGCAAAGAAATAACCGCGGACAAATCGGTCGGAACTGCGCACTGTTCCGGGAAGCATGTTAATTCCACCAACGGCTTTCCAATAATCGTTTATGGCGGTCATTGCATCAAACTGGGGGTCGTTGGTAAGGGCAAGCATGTCCTGACCTTCATGGATAATGAGGTTACCTTTGTTGAACTCAAAAATAGCGCTACGCCCCTGTGCATCAGTTACGCCCCAGTGAAGGGTGGAAACTGTACCACCGTCAAACGTGGCTCCGGAAATGGTAAAATCCTGGTTCTTAAGTTGGGCAATAACTTCGGGAGTAGTAGCATTCATGTCAAGCATCCATGCAACGAACATGGCAAGTGACATGGGTGGACGACCGGTGGTTTTCTCATTTACATAGATGGTGCCTTTGCAGAACAGCCCGTTGACCGACAATCCCATTTCGTTCATGCCTTCGGTTATGCCGCTGTCGTAGCTTACTGCATATACGGCCCCATATTTGGAGGTCCATTTCACAGCTCCGGGAGCATCGCTGCCAACCTTGGTTATCCCTCGGGGATAAACATATACATTTGTGGGGATAGGCGTTTTCCAATCAAGAGAGCGGCCCACAATGCGCAGGCTGTCGTTCCCGACATAGAGTATTCTTGAACAAGCATCGGCCTTCTGGGACACCCCGAAAGCAGCCATCAGCACCAAGGCAAAAGTAATGAATAGATTCTTCTTCATGTTGCAAACGTTAATTAAGTGAATTATATAGCATAACAACATACAATGCAACGCATTTGTTCCATAAGTTTCGTTTTGAAAATTAAACTAAAACCGCATGAGGCTGTTGAAAAGAGAAAAAATTGTTATTTTTGCAAAATAAAATAGCCAACAAGAAAAAAAATGATACTCACAAATGCAATATCCCAGTTCGGCAAATATTGCTTGTTTATGGGACAGGTGTTTGGCAAGCCCAATCGCTGGAACGTGTTTTTCAAGCGCACCGTTTTTGAAATAACCAAGCTCGGGGTCGATTCAATACCTCTTGTAATTGTTATTTCGCTCTTTATCGGTTCGGTGATTGCCATCCAGATGCAACTCAACATTCAGTCACCGTTAATTCCGGCCTACTCGGTGGGACTTGCCACGCGCGACATTGTGTTGCTTGAGTTCTCCAACTCCATTTTATGTTTGATTCTCGCCGGTAAAGTAGGCTCCAATATAGCTTCTGAAATAGGTACCATGCGAGTCACCGAACAGATTGACGCACTTGACATAATGGGGCTGAATTCAGCTAATTTCCTGGTGCTTCCCAAAGTTGTGGGTTTCATATTTTTCATGCCGGTACTTGTTGCATTCTGCATTTCAACATCATTGCTCGGCGGTTTTCTTGTTGCAGTATTCACCGATCTCTTTCCCATATCCCGATACATTTACGGCATTCAGGCTTTGTTCAACGAATGGTATGTGTGGTACGGTTTCATCAAGTCTCTTGTGTTTGCCTATATCATTGCCACCGTTGCTGCCTTTTGCGGCTACTATGTTAAAGGTGGTGCTCTTGAAGTAGGTAAGGCAAGTACCGATGCGGTTGTGTCAAGCAGCATTCTGATTCTTCTTGCCGATGTTATTCTAACCAAGCTCCTTCTCCAATGATTGAAGTTAAGAACATAACCAAATCCTTTGACGGAAAGACTATTTTGCACGATGTTTCCGCCACGTTTTACACAGGAAAGACCAATTTGATTATCGGACAGAGCGGCTCGGGAAAAACCGTGCTTATGAAATCGCTTGTTGGACTTTTGCGGCCTGAGCAGGGGCAGATTCTCTACGATGGCCGTGATTTGCTTCAAATGGATGAGGAGCAAACCAAAAGCCTGCGTCAGGAAATAGGCATGCTGTTTCAGGGCTCGGCATTGTTCGACTCGGAGACAGTGCTTGGTAACGTGATGTTTCCGCTTGTAATGTTTTCCAACATGTCTAAAGAACAAATGGTGGAACGTGCCCATTTCTGTCTTGACAGGGTGAACCTTAAAGGTGCTGATTCAAAATACCCCAGTGAAATTTCAGGAGGCATGCAGAAACGCGTTGCCATTGCGCGAGCCATTGCACTTAATCCTAAATATCTGTTTTGCGACGAACCCAACTCAGGACTTGACCCACGCACATCCATCCTTATTGATGAGTTGCTAAGCGACATCACCCACGAATACGGAATAACCACCATTATCAACACCCACGACATGAACTCAGTGTTGGGTATTGGCGAAAATATCGTCTTCATCAACAAAGGCTATCGTGAATGGGTTGGAAATAAAGAGGAAATTTTCCACGCCACAAACGAGGCTCTGAACGATTTCGTGTTCGCCACCAAATTGTTCCAAAACGTAAAGGAATACATGATTCACCACGCTACTCCAACACCCCAAGGCAAATAGACCATGGTTGAAGGAGAACAACTTGAAAATACCGCTCAATTTGCGAGCAAATGCATTGTCGATTTAATGCGCAAAGCCGGCATCCGTCAGGCAATTGCTTGTCCCGGTTCACGCAACACTCCGTTGCTGCTTGCATTGTCACGCTGCCCTGAGATTACAACCCGCGTGGTGGTTGATGAACGCTCGGCCGCTTTCATTGCCCTTGGCATGGCATCTATTTCAATGGAACCGGTTGCAGTAGTGTGCACTTCGGGCACTGCCTTGTTGAATCTTGCACCTGCGGTGGCTGAAGCTTATTACAGGAAAATACCTCTGATAGTTGTTTCGGCCGACAGGCCCATGGCCTGGATTGACCAGGATGATTCGCAAACCATTCGCCAATTCCGTGCCCTTGATAACTTTGTTAAAAAAAGTTATGACATTCCCGATTATGATAATGTGGAAATGCGATGGTATGCTAACCGCATTGTAAACGATGCGCTCATAGAATGTCGCCAACAGCCCATGGGCCCCGTACACATCAACGTGCAGATCGGGGAACCGGTTGGAGCTCTTGCTCCTCACATTCCGTCGCATGAAAGATTCGTAACCGTTGTCTCAGCACGCAACGACATTGACGTGACACTTTCGCGGCAATTGGGCTGTGAACTGGCATCGCCTAAAAAGGTTATGATTGTAGCCGGGTTTTGCAATCCCGATCCGGTGCTTAACAAAGCCTTAAACCGTCTGTCGCGTTTGCCCAATTTTATTGTGCTCACTGAAACTATTGCCAATTTGCATGGCGATGACTTTGTTTCTGATATTGATGCCACTCTGAGCTCCATGACACTTGCCGAGCGCAAAGAATTGCAGCCGGATGTGGTAATATCATTGGGCGGGAGCATTGTTTCACGCTTCATAAAAAAATATCTGCGTGAAGCCCATCCCGCACAACATTGGCATGTAGGACATGGCTTGACTACGGTCGATTGCTTCCAGTCGCTCACCAAACGAATTGAAGTTTCTCCAGGAATTTTCTTCAGGCAACTGGCTTCGGCTATGCAGCCACACCAATCGCCCTCGGATTATGGCCGGAAATGGCGTCGTGTTCGCGATGCTTCACGTTCTCTGCATCAGTCGTTCATCGCATCGGCTCCTTGGTGCGATTTAAAAGCCTTCGCAACATTCCTGCCAATGATTCCTCGCAACTGCAACATCCAGCTCTCTAACGGTACTCCGGTACGCTACGCCCAACTGCTGACCGCACGCCGATTTCACCGGTGCGATTGCAATCGCGGGGTTAGCGGCATTGACGGTTCTACTTCAACAGCCATTGGTGCTTCACTAACTTACAAAGCAGCTCCAACCATTCTCATAACCGGCGACATGAGCGCGCAATACGATGTTGGCGCTCTTGGAAGCGGACTGCTGTCGCCCCGGTTTAAAATGATTGTGATGTGCAACGGCGGAGGTGGTATTTTCCACTTCATCTGTACTACACGTTCGCTCGACATTGTAGAACAATTTTTTGACAAACCTTGCTCTTTCCCGGCAAAAGAACTTGCTCAAGCTTACAATATGGCCTTTTTTGAAGCTGAAAGCGAAGATTCGCTCCGAAGCAATTTCCCGCATTTCATGACTGAGATGAACCGCCCGTCAATGCTTGCCATAAAGACTTCCGGCCAGATTTCCGGAAAAGTGCTTACAGAATATTTTTCAACGATACATCCCTGATACTTAATAACTATATAATATGAGGACTTGGACCACAATTAAAGAATATACTGACATACTGTTTCAACAGTGTGGAAAAGTGGCTAAAATAACCATAAACCGTCCGCAAGTTTACAATGCATTCCGGCCGCTAACCAACAAAGAGATGCTTGATGCCATGGCTTATTGCCGTGAAGCATCGGATATAGGTGTGATTATTCTCACCGGCACCGGCGACAAAGCATTTTGCTCCGGCGGCGACCAAAAGGTGAAAGGGGTAGGGGGGTACATTGACGAGAATGGCGTTCCTCGCCTTAATGTTCTCGACCTCCATAAGGCCATCCGCTCCATTCCCAAGCCGGTTATTGCCATGGTCAATGGTTATGCCATTGGTGGCGGACACGTGCTTCACGTTGTGTGCGATTTGACCATTGCATCAGAAAATGCTCGCTTTGGCCAGACCGGGCCTAAAGTGGGAAGCTTCGATGCCGGATTCGGTTCGTCGTATCTTGCCCGCTGCGTTGGGCAGAAGAAAGCCCGTGAAATATGGTTCCTGTGCCGCCAGTACACAGCTCGCGAGGCCGAAGCCATGGGAATGGTTAACAAGGTTGTCCCGTTTGACCAACTGGAGGATGAAACAATGGACTGGTGTGAAACAATACTCAAACGCAGCCCCATGGCCATCCGCATGATTAAACGCGCGCTGAATGCTGAACTTGACGGACAGCGTGGCATGATGGAATTCGCCGGCGATGCAACCCTTATGTACTATCTGATGGCTGAAGCTCAGGAAGGTAAAAATGCTTTTTTGGAAAAGCGCGACCCCGATTTTGACCAATTTCCTAAATTTCCCGGTTAAAAGAAATGCTGAAAGCAGAGTTCGCCCCATACACCCTTGTTTTCAAGGAAACAGCCAGGACTTCACGCGAGGTAATGAACACCAAGCAAACTTATTTTGTGCGTGTGTTCAATGAACAGAATCCCACCGTTGCCGGTTACGGCGAGTGCGCTTTGTTTCGCGGGCTCAGTTGCGACGATGTGGCTAACTATGAGGAGATTCTTGCTTCTGCTTGCCGCGATGTCAATATGCTTTCGCAAGAGTCGTTAAGAGATTATCCGTCTATCCTTTTTGGTTTTGAAACGGCCATGAACGATTTGCGCAACGGTGGCAACCTTACCCCTTTCCCTTCAACGTGGAGTGCAGGCGAGTGGGGAATCACCATCAACGGCTTGGTATGGATGGGTAGCATTGAGCAGATGAGTCAACGAATAGAACAAAAAATACGCCAAGGTTTCCGTTGTCTGAAGTTCAAAGTGGGTGGTGAAGATTTTTACCGTGAGTTTGAACTACTCCATGGTGTGAGACAACGTTTCAATGATAAGCAACTTGAAATAAGACTCGATGCCAATGGTGCTTTCTCGCCCGACGATGCATTGGGAAAATTGCAAAAATTGTCAACCTTGCACATTCATTCCATTGAGCAACCCGTTAAAGCCGGTAATGTTGACTTAATGGCAAAATTGTGCGCCGAATCGCCAATTCCCATTGCGCTTGACGAAGAACTCATCGGAGTAAACTCACCTGAAAAAAAGTACAAACTTCTCGATTCAATTCATCCACAATACATTATCCTTAAGCCTGCTCTCTGTGGCGGATTCTCAGGAGCCATGGAATGGAAAAGTATAGCGGAACTTCTTAATATCGGCTGGTGGGCCACTTCCGCTCTTGAGTCGAATGTGGGGCTCAATGCAATAGCTCAATGGGTGTCGACACTGAAGGCTAAAATGCCACAAGGGCTCGGCACCGGTGCACTGTACACCAACAATATACCGTCGCCACTGGTCCAAACAGGCGACTCATTATTTTACGACCCCGCCCAAAAGTGGGATAAATCGGTTTTAAACAATCTTAAATGGCAATAATAGGAGAAAATCCCGAGATATGCAAAGTGGAACGGTTCATGGCACTTTACCGTGATGAAAGCCCCGCTATCGGAGCTCATACATCAGGCTCCACGGGCGTACCGCAGATTGTAAATCTTGCTAAAGCAGATATGCGCGTATCGGCCGAAGCTACATGCCGGTTCTTTAACATTTCAAAAAACTCACTGCTATTTCTGCCGTTGCCAATTGATTATATAGCCGGCAAAATGATGATAATCAGAGCCGAAGTAAGTGGCGCCGACCTCATGGTAGAAAATCCGTCAAACAGACCGTTGCGTTCAGCACCTCCGGCCGATATTGACCTTGCCGCACTGGTTCCATCGCAAATTCCCGGATTATTTCTGTCGCCATGGATGAAGTGCATAAAAAATTTAATTGTGGGAGGAGCACCTCTTTCCCGCCATCAGGAGCAATTGCTGCTTGACAGCGGCTTGAATTGCTATGCCACATACGGCATGACCGAGACGGCAAGCCATGTGGCTCTTCGAAAGCTCGGCGAGGACCGCTATATAGCTCTGCCTCATGTGAGGTTTTCAACTGATTCACGCGGCTGTCTTGTAATCACCTCACCGAAAATGACATTTAAATCTCTTGTAACCAATGACATTGTTGATTTGATAACTCCGGAATCGTTCCGATGGCTCGGTCGCTATGATAATGTGATAAATTCAGGCGGAGTGAAAGTGCTCCCCGAAAAAATTGAAGAAAAGCTCGTTGATTTTATTCCCGGCCGTGAGTATTATATAACTTCGCGTACAAGCGAAAAGTGGGGCGAAGAAGTAGTGCTTGTTATAGAAGGTACAGAACCTGTCACCGGTATTGACTTTTCCAAAATGCCATCGCTGCTCAAAGCTGAAAAGCCCAAATCTGTGATTTATCTTGAGCGATTTGAACGCACATCGTCGGGAAAGGTAAAACGAAGAAACATAACGGAATAACACACTAAATCACAAATTAATGAACCATTATACTGTGAGGGTGGTTTCTTAAGCAATCAATATCAAAAAATGCTCCTCGGTACATAGTCAAGAAGCAAGTTGAAAAAATATTATTGCTTTCTAATTAAAAAACGTTAACTTTGTAGATTAAATCAACACTGTAAGTTGAAAGCTAAGAAAGATGAAGAAATTTTTGTATAGTTTTCTCGGCACAATAGCCGGTATATGGGCTTCCGTATTGATAGGATTCGCCCTGCTATTTGTAACCATCGGAGTTTTGGCAGTATCGGCCGGAGACAGCAAAACCGGCGTCAACGTTAAAGATGATTCCATACTGCACATTGAACTTTCCGGAGTGGTCGTTGACCGTGAAACTCCTGCATCGTTGATTGACCAAATCTACGGAAACTCCACCGAAACTCTAAATCTCAACGAAGTTGTTGACGCTATTGCCGCCGCAAAGGAAGATAAACGTATCAAAGGGATTTACCTTGATTGCCGCGGAGCCTCGCTCGGACTTGCACAGGCTCAGGCAATTATCAAGGCTCTTGAGGACTTCAAAGCTTCATCAAAGTGGGTTTACAGCTATGCCGACACTTACACTCAGGGAGACTACTACGTTGCCTCCGTTTCCGACAGCCTTTTCATTAACCCCGTGGGGATGATTGACATTCATGGACTCTCATCGACCACTTTCTATTTCAAAGAGCTACTTGACAAGATTGGAGTTGAAATGCAAGTTGTTAAGGTTGGTACTTACAAAAGTGCCGTTGAGCCTTTCATACTCAACGAAATGAGCGATGCCAACCGCGAGCAGCAAACTGTTTTCCTGACAAATATTTGGAACGCCATGCGCGAGAACATGGCTAAAAGCCGTCATATCACCTCGGCTGCGCTTGACAGTATTGCCAATAATTCAGTGTTCGCCAAAGGAACAGAATATTACAAGGCGCAACGTTTGATTGACGGTGTGAAATACAGCCACCAGATGAAGACAATGCTTGCCGATAAAACCGGAAAAGCCGACGAGCCCTCATTGGTTTCAGTTTCCGATTATCTCACCGTGGCTGAGTCTCCCTTGAAAATCAAGAGCAAAAACACCAAGAACATAGCTGTGCTCTACGCTCTTGGCGACATTACCGAAAGTGACCCGCAGGGCATTGCTTCAGAGCGTCTTGTGCCTGTTATTTTGAAGCTTGCTGAAAACGATGATATTGACGGACTTGTTCTGCGAGTTAACTCCGGCGGTGGCAGCGCCTATGCTTCCGAACAAATATGGGAAGCTTTTGAACAGTTCAAAAGCATAAGTAAGAAACCTTTCTACGTGTCCATGAGCGACGTGGCAGCCTCGGGAGGCTACTACATTTCTTGCGGAGCCAATCGCATTTACGCCGAACCGCTTACACTCACCGGCTCTATTGGTATATTTGGTATGATTCCCAACTTCCAGCCCTTGATGAAGGATAAGCTTGGAGTTAACACCTATACCATCAGCACCAACCGCGGTGGCATGCCAGACCTGTTCGAACCAATGACTCAGGAACAGCGCGATGCAATGCAATCGTATGTCAACACAGGTTACGAACTCTTCGTGTCACGCTGCGCCAAAGGTCGCAAACGTACTGTAGATCAAATAAAGAGTATTGCCGAGGGCCGTGTTTGGGACGGTCAGAGCGCTCTTAAAAACGGACTCGTAGACAAACTTGGCGGATTGCAGGATGCGCTAAGTGACATGGCTGCAGAGCTCGGCGCTGATGATTACTGCATTTCCGAATATCCCGACATAAAATTGAAATGGTGGGAAATGCTGCTTGACATGGACGAAGATATGGAAATCAAGGCTCTGAATGCCGACTTGGCCGCCGCCGGTTTCTGTGTCACCTCCTTGCGCAGCCTTCGGAACATGTCGCCCCTGCAGTGCCGCACTGATTACATAAAACTCCACTAACAATGTAGCCCTCACCTCATGGCCAAGCGCGGAATTTTGTCATATCTTGTTTTGAAACCCATATCAATGGTTTATGGGTTTGTGATGTCCGTGCGTAACCTGATGTTCGACCGAGGCATTTTAAAACAACAATCGTTTGACGACATTCCGGTGATTACCGTTGGAAACATCAGCATGGGTGGCTCGGGAAAGACTCCTCACACCGAGTACATTCTGGATACCCTATCGGACGAATACCACATCGGAATGTTGAGCCGCGGCTACAAACGTCGTACCAAAGGCTTTGTTCCTGCAACCGAAAACTCGCATGTGGAGGATATTGGCGATGAACCATACCAGATTTATCAGAAATTCAGAAATAGGGATGTCAGGGTGGCTGTTTGCGAAAAACGAGTTGAAGGCATTGAAAAAATGCGCGAAATTGATCCGACGTTAAACATGATTGTGCTTGATGATGCCTTTCAGCACCGTTATGTCAAACCCCGCCTATCTGTGGTGTTGATGGAGCATAACCGGCCGGCCTATCGCGACAGCATGCTCCCCTTCGGACGGTTACGCGAGCCCATGAGTGCCCTTAACCGCGCCGACGTGATTGTGGTAACCAAGTGTCCCGAATCAATGAGCCCGTTGCAAAGACGTATTGTGTGTGAGAGTCTGAACCTCTTTCCTTATCAAAAACTGCTTTTTTCGCGTTACAAATATTTGTCTCCCAAGGCGGTGTTCAACGATGCAGCCGACAACATGCCTCAACTTGACTTGAGCAGCCTCAACGAAACGGACACGTTGCTTTCCGTCACCGGTGTGGCCAATCCGAGGCCATTTGTCCGACAACTGCGCACTTATAAGGCTAAGGTGAAAATAAAGAGATTTAGTGATCACCACAATTTCACCCATTCCGACCTTGAGAGCATCAAGGAAAAGTTTGATGCAATGAAAGGCAAACGCAAATTTATAATTACCACGGAAAAAGATGCCATGAGGTTGATGAACAATCCTTATTTCCCTCACAACCTCAGAAAATACATCTACTACCTACCAATCCGGGTGACATTCTCGGATTATAACGACCAGCCGCTTGACGTTGTGTTAAAACAACTTTTGCGAAGCAACTCCCTGAAACGATAATTGTTTAATACCATAAAACCATTTTAAACATGATAAACAAAATTCAAGAAACCGCTGATTATATTCGCGGAAAGGTTAGTGTGATTCCCGACACTGCCATTATTCTCGGTACCGGTCTCGGCGCATTGGTTGACCATATAGAAAACAAACAGTTCATTCCTTACACTGAGATTCCCAACTTCCCCGTATCAACAGTTGAAGGCCACAGTGGTAACCTTATCTTCGGAACACTCGGTGAAAAGCCGGTTATGGCCATGCAGGGCCGCTTCCATTATTACGAGGGATATGACATGAAACAGGTCACATTCCCCGTGCGCGTTATGAAGCAACTCGGCATTGAAACTCTCTTTGTCAGCAATGCCGCCGGCGGTATGAACAAGGATTTCGTTGTGGGCGACATTATGATTATCACCGACCACATCAACCTGTTCCCCGAAAATCCGCTCAGAGGCAAGAACGATAACCGCCTTGGCCCGCGCTTCCCGGCCATGACTGAGGCTTACGACCACCGGCTAATTAAACTTGCCGATGAAATCGCGGCTGAAAAAGGCATCCGCGTGATGCACGGTGTCTATGTTGGAACACCCGGTCCTACGTTTGAAACTCCGGCTGAGTATGAATACTTCCGCATTATTGGTGGCGATGCCGTTGGTATGTCCACAGTCCCCGAAGTCATTGTTGCCAACCATGGCGGCATGAAAGTTTTCGGAGTGTCAGTTATCACCGACCTTGGAGGGAAGGATGTCACTCAGGTTCCCACCCACGAAGAAGTTCAACTTGCAGCCGAAGCCGCTCAGCCCAAAATGATGGAGATTATGCGTGCTCTTGTTGCAAAGGCCTGAAAATATGGATAAAGAAACAGAAATCTCTCAGCTCGGGGAATTCGGTCTTATTGACCGGATTACCTCGGGCATTTCGCCTGTAAACGAGTCGACCCTCACCGGTGTGGGCGACGACGCCGCCATAATGCGTTTCGGCAACAAAGATGTGCTTGTTACCACCGACATGCTTGTGGAGGGTATTCACTTTGATTTGACTTATGTTCCATTGAAGCATCTCGGCTACAAATCGGCCGTGGTTAACTTCTCCGACATTTATGCCATGAACGGAACGCCAAAGCAAATAACTGTTGCATTGGCTGTCTCGTCCCGTTTCACCGTTGAGCATATTGAACAACTCTACTCCGGCATTCGCCTTGCATGCGAAATTTATGGAGTGGATTTAGTTGGTGGCGACACAACTTCTTCCCGTTCCGGACTTGTTATCAGCATAACATGTGTTGGCGAGGTTGATGCCGATAAAGTGGTTAAGCGCTCCGGCGCTCACGACACTGATCTTATTTGCGTAAGCGGCGACCTCGGCTCGGCCTACATGGGCCTTCAGCTTCTTGAACGTGAAAAACGTGTATCGAACGGTGACAAAGACTTCATTCCCAAATTTGAAGGAAAAGAATACCTTGTGGAACGTCAGCTCAAGCCTGAAGCCCGTAAAGATATTATAAAGGTGCTTGCCGAAAAAGGCATTGTCCCCACATCTATGATTGACATAAGCGACGGGCTTTCATCGGAAATGCTCCACATTTGCAAAGCCTCCAATGTGGGGTGCCGAATTTATGAAGAGCGCCTTCCCATTGACTATCAAACTGCGGTCATGGCTGAAGAAATCAACATGAATCTCTCGACAGCCGCATTGAATGGTGGCGAAGACTACGAATTATTGTTTACAGTGCCGCTGCATTTGCACGAAGAAATGTCACGCATGAAGGGTGTTAGCGTTATCGGTCACATAACTAAACCTGAACTCGGATGCGCGCTCGTCACTCGTGATGGTTCTGAAATGCAACTTAAAGCACAAGGATTCAACCACATGTCATAACTCTTAGCAATGTCCATTTTTGATTTAGTTTTGGCCATTTCCATAGGCCTTTTCTCTCCCCCTTCGGCCGAGCTTGTGTTTGCCGGTGACGCAATGCAGCACATCAAGCAGATTGATGCAGCGCGAACATCATCCGGGGAATATGACTATTCAAGCTATTTCACAGCCTTGGAGCCTTACATTAAGTCGGCCGACTTCGCTGTTATAAATCTTGAAACGCCTCTTGCCGGCGCTCCTTACACCGGTTATCCCACTTTCTGCGCCCCCGACAGCTATTTGACCCAGATTCAAAAATCGGGCTTTGACTTTATTCTTGCCGCGAACAATCACACACTTGACAAACGCGACAAGGGATTGCTTCGCACCATCGACCAATTTAACAAACATTCAATCCCTTATGCCGGCATATATCGCAACAAGGCCGAGCGCGATTCCGTAAACCCTGTTATTTGCGACGTAAATGGCTTCAAAATAGCTTTCTTGAATTATACTTACGGTACGAACGGAATCAAGATTCAGGGCGACGTTGTGGTTGACTACATTGACAAAAATCAAATCAAGGAGGACATTAAAAAAGCCCGGGAAGCAGGCGCTGAAATCATTGCCGCTTGCATGCATTGGGGCGTGGAATATGTGCTTCTTCCAAACGCCGAGCAAAAAGCATTGGCTGATTTTCTTGAGGACGAAGGCGTAGACCTGATTATCGGTGGACATCCTCATGTTATCCAGCCAATGGAGATGCGTGTGAGCAAAAAACATAATAAAAAAGTTTTCCTGGTCTACTCACTTGGCAACTTCATTTCAGCAATGCGTAAGGACGACACACAGGGCGGAGCAATGGCTCGTGTGAAGATAAAGCGAAATGAACTTGGCCAGGCAGTTGTGGACACGGCAACCTACCGATTGGTTTTTGTTTCTCAACCCACTCCGGCCGACTATAAATTCCGATTGCTGCCGGCCGAGGACAAGGTGGCTCCGCAATGGCAGAGAGTGCACGACAATTTTGTGCGACGCGCATCAGACATCTTCAACAAGCACAATGTCAACGTGCCGCTTGACACAATCCCAATCTCTTCATACGCCAAATGAACATCCGGCATCCTCTTGCGGCTATTGCTTTTGGTCTGATTTACGTGACCGGCTTATGTTGCACTTCGGCAATTATTCCGCCGGGTGTGTCGAAGTCGGGCAACGTGATGTTATGGAAACACCGCGACACGTCACACAGCAACAACTACGTTGACACCGTGCGCGGCCAGTCCCCGGAATTTGACTACATAGCCCTGTTCAATGCCTCCGACTCGCTCAAGCGCGAAGCCTGGGCAGGGGTAAACAGGAGCGGCTTTGCCATAATAAACACCGTAGCCGGCAATCTGCCAAAGAACCGTCCTTGCCGGGCTGACCGCGAAGGATATGTCATGTCATTAGCCTTAAGCAAATGTAAATCCGTAAAGGATTTTGAAACTTTGCTTGACACCCTACCCAAACCCTACGGAGTGCGAACCGACTTCGGTGTGATTGACTCGCAAGGGGGAATGGCTTATTTCGAAACGGCCGACAATGGGTACGTTAAATATGTGGTGCCGGTTAATTCCACGTCGCCGGTAATCCGCACAAACTATGCTTGTTCCGCACCACCTAAGGGAGGATATGGCTATGAGCGGTTTGCTAACGCCGAAGCATTGCTCGCCGAACCGGCAAAAGTTAAATTGGTGACACCCGAGTTGCTCACCGAAACATTATCGAGAAGCTATTTCAGCGCATCCGAATGTAAAGACTATTCAACAACAAAAACTTGCACTGTCAAAGATAACAATTTCATTCCACGCCCTACATCGGCTGCATCCGTAGTGATTGAACTGACCGAGACCGGCCCTGTGATGTGGAGTGTGGTGGGTTACCCACCTGCATCAGTAATGCTTCCGGCCACGCTTGACAGCGTTCCGAAACCGCTGAAACGTAATCCGGCAACCGGAAGAAGCGAGCAATGCGACCGGGCAAATAAACTCAAACACCAAATGATTGGTAACGGCAAAATATTCATGCCTGCAGCTAAAGAAATTTCCGACAGCCTGCGGTCCGTTTCGCTCGAAAATTACCGTGCTTTCCGCGAAAAAATGCAGTTTAAATAGCTGTCAGGTTAACAAAATTGAGTACTTTTGCAAAGTAAAACCGAAAGTCAAACAATTTAGTACATTAAAATAATGATAAACCGAGCTTTGATTCGCATAAAGGTGGTTCAAATGTTATTCAGTTACTTCCTGAACCGCAATGAATTCCAAATTTACGATAATCCGGAATCAGCATCAAAAGACAAGCAGTTCGCCTACTCTTTTTATCTCGATTTACTCTTAATGTCAATGAGGCTTTCAGGCTATAACATCAGCCAGTCATCACTCCGCTTTCAAAACAAATTCTTAAACGGTAACCGAATTTCCAAGGCGCTGAAGTCTGATGTCCACCTTAAGGATATTGTGTTCAAGCGTGTTGCGGAAGCTATGCGTTACGACGCTGTGCTTGAAAGCATCTATTCCGAAATCATTGGTTCAGCAGCTTATCGCAGCTACACACATAAAAAAGAGCGTGACATCACCTCCGATACCGATTTGTGGAATGTAATTGTCAACTCTATTTTCGCAAAATCGCAAGAACTTTTGGTTGCTGCACGAACTGACGAAAATTTCACCAATGTAGGTTATGAATCAGCTCTTTCAATGCTCTCTGAAACCATTAAAAGCTGCGGTGACTCAAGTCGTTTGCTCATTGAATCGCGCAACGCGTTGAAAGCATCTCTTGCAAAGGCCTATGAGCTTTATAACCGATTGCTTCTTCTCCCTTCAGCTTTGGTTGAGCTTCAGGACCGGCGCATTGATTCTGCCAGGAATAAATTTCTTGCCACAGCCGACGATCTCAACCCAAACATGAAATTCGTTGACAACCGCATGGTCAAAATCCTAAACAATGACGTGACACTCACCGATTACCGTGAGGCGAACCACATAAATTGGATGGACGACTATGATTTCTTGCAGAAAATCCTTGATGCAGTTCTTGAATCGGAGCTTTATGCCCAATACATGGAGTCGCCCACTGACACTCTTGAGGCCGATTGCGAATTTTGGCGTCAGGTTATGAAACAAATCATTCTTCCATCCGATGCTCTTGCCGAACTGCTTGAGTCAAAGTCGGTTTTCTGGAACGATGACGTTGACATAATCGGCACGTTTGTTTGCAAAACATTCCGCCGTGTTGCCAGAAGCGAATATGAATCGCCCGTTCTCCCTCAATTCAAGGATGAAGAGGATGAGCGTTTTGGAGGGGAGCTGTTTGTTGACACCATTGACAATTTCGAAACCTATCGTTCTTACATAGATAAATTTATCAATGCACGCCAATGGGATCCCGAACGTTTGGCTTTCATGGACGTTATTATAATGGCCACAGCCACTTCTGAACTGCTTAACTTCCCGTCCATTCCTATCCCTGTGACTCTCAACGAATACATTGAAATTGCCAATTGCTACAGCACCCCTCGCAGCGGTCAATTCATAAACGGTATTCTTTACTCGGTGATTAATTATTTGAAAGAGGAAGGTCTTCTCTTGAAAAAATAATTGGCCAACGGCTTGTAAACACCCTTTTTTAGAATTAACTTTGTAATCATAACCTAATTTTTGAACACAAATATGTTATCATTCATTCTTCTTCAGGCTCCAGACAGTGGCTTAACGAACATTCTGATGATTGTTGCCCTTATCGCCATTTTCTATTTCTTTATGATTCGTCCCCAACAAAAGAAAGCCAAAGCTCTCAAACAATTTCGCGAAAGCATCAAAGAGGGTCAGAAAGTGGTTACTGCCGGTGGTATTTATGGGAAAGTAAAAAAGATTAAGGAAACCACCTTTGTTGTTGAAATTGCGCCCAACGTTACCATCACAATTGACAAGGGTTCCGTTTACGAATCGCCCGAAGAAGTTCAGAACGCCCAGATTTCTGAAAACAAACAATAAGCTGATAGCATTTCTAACCCTTCTTAGACCGTGGAGCCGTCATCGCCGCAACATACTGACCCACACGGCCGGCTGCCATTCATCAGGCGAATAACCCGTCTCACTCGCGGGAGTGACTTGTTGGTCTTTCTGGTTTGCCTTGGCATTGCAACCGTGTTTTGGCTCTTCCTCTCGCTCTACGAAGAGGTTGAGCGTGACTATGACGTACCCTTGGCGGTTGAAAATGTACCTGACAGCATTGTAATTGTTGAAACACTCCCTGCATCATTCAACGTTGTGGTGCAGGGCAAAGGCGTGCAGTTCCTTAAATTCTTGTGGCACAGTGTGCGCCCGCTTAAGGTTAACTTTAACGATTTTGCATCTTCATCAGGCCAATTCAACATTCCTCGTCAAAAACTTGATGCCCTTTTCCGCGAATATTTCGGACAGGGTGTAAAAATAGTGAACCTGCGCCCCGAGTCAATTAAAGCTACTTTCACTTCAAACGTCGGCCGCCGCGTTGCTGTGGACTTGGTAACAGATATTAAAACCAACATTCAATATGTGGTTTCCGGACCAATCAAGGCCAACATTGACTCCGTAATGATTTATTCGGCCAATGAGCTTCCGGCTAATCTCACCTCTGTTTCAACTTATCCGCTTATCCGTTCAGGTCTTAAGGACACCACTGAATTTGTGGTAAAAATTAAGCCCATTGAAGGAATCCGCATCATCCCAGACCAAGTCAAAGTTAAAGTGCCGGTCGAGCCTTTGATTTCCAAAAAGTGGACCGTGCCAATTGAAGTCATGAATCAATCATCTGATTCAAAATTGATTATATTCCCGTCGGCTGCCGAGGTATCTTATCTTGTACCGATGAGCCAATATAATCACGACCTTAATGTAAAACTTTTTGTTGATTTTGCAAATATCAATCGCAACACTCAAAAGGTTAAGGTACAATCATCGGCTGTATCGGGCATTTTCAGAAATTTCAGCTTCACGCCCGACAGCGTGGAATATATTATTGAAACCAGACAGAACGATTCTCTGCCCGCATTACATGCTAAATAATAGGACAAGTGAAACGTATCATAGCCATAACCGGAGGTATTGGAAGCGGAAAGAGTGTTGTCCGCAAAATGGTTGAAGCCATGGGATTTCCGGTTTATGATTGCGACTCCCGGGCCCGTAAGCTTATGGAGTCAGACATTGGTATGATTGGCCGTATTGGTGCCGAAGTTTGTGCTGAAGCTGTGATTGACAACGTGACCATTGACAGATGCAGGCTTGGAAACGCCGTGTTTGGCAATCCTGAATTATTGTCACGCCTGAACAGCATTGTGCATGGTGCAGTTAAAACTGATGTGCAACAATGGATTGCCGGTAAAAACGTGGCGTTTATTGAAACAGCCATTCTCTATACAAGTGGTTTGAATCAGCTTGTCAATGAAGTTTGGGAAGTGATTGCCCCGGTTGAACTCCGAGTTATCAGAGTTGCCAACCGAAATCCTCAACTTTCAGAAGCTGACATTCGTAAACGCATAGACTCACAGCAAAGCGAGTCAAACTTCAACGAGCGAGTCGCTCCCACCTTTGAAATTGTCAACGACGGCTTCATCCCGCTTTTGCCTCAGGTGGAATCACTTATCGACAAGATTTAAATTGAAATCGTCGGCCACACGCCATGGCTGAAAATTCTTGCGGTCAGTGTTAAAAGCCTTGTAATCAAATTTACCGTAAACGTTCCCATCGTTGGCCACACTGCCAACCGGCATTCCCAATGCATTCACAATCATTGAATCACCGCGTTGGTATGTCCCGTAAATATCCTCGCCTTCACGGTTACATGCCGCTATATATGCCTGGTTTTCAATTGCTCGGGCAATGATAAGATGTTGCCACGCGTAGCTTCTTGAATTTGGCCAATTGGCAATCACAAGCATTGCATCGTAGTCATTCTTCTTTATTCTGTTCCAAACCGGGAAACGGACGTCGTAACAGATAATAGGCCGTAAACGCCAGCTTTTCAAAGTAATAATAGGAGGAAGTGATTCTCCACGGGTAAAAGTGCGTTGCTCCTGTCCGGCAAACAAATGCCTCTTGTTGTAAAACGCTATCGGCTTACCGTCACTGATAAAAAATGCACGATTGTAAATCTTATCTTCATCTTTACCAATGAATCCTCCGTAAATAGCCACATCAAACTCCTTGGAGAGTTCGCACATGGTGCATATCGTAACATCGTGGTCACTCTCGGCATGAGCTGCCACACCATTTTTCATCTCTCCGAATCCCGTGGTCATCAGCTCAGGAAACAGAACAAGGTCAACCGGATGCTGCAGACTTTCAATTCTTGCCCGTGCTAATTTTAAATTGAAATCCCTTTCGCCAAGCCGCATGTCAAGTGGAATCAGTGCTATATGCAAATCTTGTTCAGGCATATCAGTCAGTCGTGAAGTTTTCCGGTTTCTTGCCCACAAAAGGCTTATAGTAATTCTTTACGTAACGCATATCCTCCTCCAAATTTCCGGTTGGAGTAAAAGTTTCTTTGATTGAAACAGTTTTACTTCCAAAATCCAAAGCGCCAAGTACAATCGGGACATTGGCATCATATGCAATACGTAAAAATCCGGTGTGCCAATTAGATGTCCGGCTGCGAGTACCCTCGGGTGTAATTGCTATTGCAAGTTGGTCTGACTCTTTATATCGCTTTACCAACTGTTCTACAAGAGAACCCCCTTTATGTTTTCTGGCAACAGGCACGCCACCCAAAGCTCGGAATAAGCAACCCATTGGAAAGAAAAACCAGCTATCCTTCATCAAGAATCCGGCTTTGCGCCCCACTGACATGTAGGCAAGCTTCCCAATCACAAAATCCCAGTTGCTGGTGTGAGGAGCAACACAGATAATGCATTTGGGATAATCCGGAACAGTTATTTCCACCTTCCATCCCGCCAACTTCAGTAGGGCTTTGCTTAGATTCATGCTTCAGGTTTTGTCAATTTGCTGAGTTCTCCCAAAATTTCTTTGAGGCGTTTGTTGAACTCATTGATGAATGAAGTGTAAGCTTTGTGGTTGTATGCCTTTAACGCCTTGCGATATTCAGCTCTGTTGGCAAAATCTTTAGGCTGCTTGTCAAAAATAAAGTTAAGGTGTTCAAGACCGTGACGTTGAAGTTTAGCCATTTCAACAATCAGCTTGTCAACATCGGCTTGCTGGTTTTCTTTAACAATGCTCTTGGAAAACAGCAGTGTCAAAGCTGTTTCTGAACACACGTATCGGATTTGTTTTTTAAGGTCGCGTTTGCTTGCCATGATTTGTTTATTAAGATATGTTATCAAGTATAAAACGTTTTACTGCGGGTAAAGTTGGAGAAAGCTGTGGACTTCTGTCGCGGAAAATCTTTTTTGGCTTCGCTGCCAAACTCAAGTTGAGTCCCAGCAAATCATTTAACTTTTCGGAATAAAATTCCGGATGATCAGTAGCCAGGAACACACCCACCTCATCGGGCCTGCGGTTGTCCATCATTGATTTGCAAGCCAAAGCCGTGTTGCGCCCCATCAAGTAATGATTGCTGGCATACATAAGTGATATTTGGTTGTCTACCTCCTCCGGTGAATAGGTGTGACAATCAACCAGACCGGCTAACGAGGCATTGTGGGCCATCAAGGTGTTTATGCGCGAAAGGTTGGTGCTCAATGCCCGTTGATTGAAATGGTTCACCGCAAGAATGCCCTCGCTCATCTCGCCCCACAGGCGGGCATGGCCGCGTCCTGCAGCCATAATCCTGCTAATTGGCAGCCCCATTTGCTTGGCAAAGAGTGCAGCTGTAAGGTTTCCCAAGTTACCGCATGGCATTGCCACAGTAATCCGGTCGGCCTTTTCACCTAAGGCTTTCAGGCGTGCGTAGGCATAAAAATAAAACATTGTCTGGGGCAGCAAGCGGGCAATGTTGATACTGTTGGCCGATGTCAGGGTCATCATGGAGTTGAGCTCCTCATCCTCGTATGCCCGGCGCACAAGCTCCTGACAATCGTCAAGTGTGCCCCTGACTTCCACCGACTTCACGTTGGAAGCCACCGGATGCATCATGTGTTCGGGAAGCTTAAGCGTGTTTTCGGATGGGTGAAAAATGAAAACATTCACACCTTTCATATTGGCAAACGCCTCAGCAACAGCATAACCGGTATCACCTTGCGTGGCCACAAGCAGGTTGAGTGTATCTGTTTTAACCTTTCCGGTCTTGATGAAATAATCCACAATCCTTGCCATAAAGCGGGCTCCCACATCCTTGAAAGTTTTTGTGGGGCCATGATAAAGTTCAAGGGCGTAGGTGTGGTCACTTATCTGAACAAGCGGAATGTCAAACGAAAGTGTCTCTTTCACAATGTCGTTGATGAGCTCCGGCTCAATATCCGATCCGAACAGAGTCGACCCCATAACGTAGCCAATATCAGTCATTGACATCGCCGCTATGTTGTTGAACAATGCCTTAGGAATCAAGGGGATGGACAGAGGCATGTAGACACCGCCATCGGGAGCGAAACAGTGTGTTACCGCCTCGCAAAGATTAACGCTGTTTCCTGAACCGTTTGTGCTGTAATACCTCATAGGTCGCTTAACTGAAAAATTCGTTATGTACAATCTGCAATGCCTGCTTTCGCTCAGCTGCAGGAACCACAAAGGCCAAACTGGTTTCGGGCGTGCCTTGCGTTTTGGCAAGCACTGAAATTCCGGCTTGAACCAGACATTGCTGCAGTTGTTCGGCAACGGCGGGAAGAAATCGCATACCTTCTGCAACCAACGCTATGGTTGAAAGCTCTTTATCAACCGTTGGAATGTTAAGACTGTTTGTTTCCAGCTCGGCTGCAAATTCCTTTTCCAAAGCCTCTGTGGCCTGAGGTGCATCCGACCCCGAAATTGCAAATGTTGTTGCAGCTTGCTTCAACGCATTGGAAACCAAAAGAACACTAATGCCATTTCGGGCCAAAGTGTTGAGCACACGTTGACCAATTTTGGCATCCCACATTTTCCCGTTTACGGTTATCAGGCAGGAATCGTTGATTGACGACACCCCTTTAGTGTAAAAGTCATGTTTCTCCTTGATATCCCGCACGCAAGTGCCCGGAGCCGAAGGATTGAACGTGTTCTTGATGTAAATGGGGATGTTCTTATGGAACACAGGGTAGATGGTGGGGGGATAAATAACCTTTGCCCCGAAATTGCATAATTCCATAGCCTCGATAAACGAGAGCGTGGGAATAACCTTTGTGCCGGTAATAATGCGCGGGTCGGCCGTCATGAATCCGTCAACATCGGTCCATATTTCAAGGGTGTGCGCATTGAGGCTCGCTGCAAGAATTGCCGCGGTGTAGTCGCTGCCACCACGTCCCAAATTTGTTATTATTCCATTGGAGTCGGTCGAAATGAACCCCGGAACAATGGCTGTTTTAAAGTTGGCAGTGTCAAATGTTTCATGAACAAGTTTTTCGGTAAGCTCTCCGTTCAAAACATGCTTGCCAAACCGGCGTATTGTTTTTATAAATTTCAGTGAGTCAAACAGTACGGCATCACTTATTATGTTTGTAACAATACGGCTTGACAACCGTTCACCGAAGCTTACAACTTTGTCAAGTGAGCGTGTGGACAGTTCCTCAAGTAGAAAAATGCCCTTATAAACCCGTTGCAAGGCTTCGAACAGAGCTCTTATCTCAGCATTCAGTTCCGATTGTCGCTCTGCAGGCACCAGAGCTTCAACTATGTCAGCGTGGCGTTTGATCATTTGACCGACCTCTTCCAGATAAGCTTCATCGCCTTTTTCAGCCATTTTTGCTGTAGCAATCAGTTTATCGGTGAATCCACCCAAAGCCGAAACAACCACAATAACTTGTTCGTCGCACGATTCCACAATCTGCTTTACGTTGGTGAGACTTTCAACCGTTCCCACAGATGTACCGCCAAATTTAAGAACTTTCATCAGGCTATATTTAATTTTGGCTAATGATTTTGATTTAAATTCAATGTTTGCGAACTCGTCAATTTCTCAATATTCGCTTGAAAAGTGGAATTTGATTTTAGGAAAATCGTTCTGAGCCATCTGGAGCACATAGTTCGAGTCGGCAAGGAACACGTCGCGACCTTCGCGGTCAGTGGCCATGAACTGGTGCTTCCTCTTTTTAAAAGCCTCCAGTGCTGCCTCGTCGTCACTTTCAATCCAGCAGGCCTTGTAAAGCGATATTGGTTCCCAGCGGCATTGCGCCCCATATTCGTGAAGCAGTCTATACTGTATCACCTCAAACTGAAGTTGCCCCACGGTGCCAATAATCTTACACCCGTTGAATTGGTTTGTAAATAGCTGGGCCACACCTTCGTCCATGAGCTGCTGAATCCCTTTTTCAAGTTGTTTCGATTTCATGGGGTCGGTGTTTTCAATATATTTGAACATTTCCGGAGAGAAGCTTGGCAATCCTTTGTAATGCAACTGCTCGCCTTGGGTCAGCGTGTCGCCAATCTTGAAGTTGCCGTTGTCCGGAATACCCACAATGTCGCCCGGATAAGCCTCATCCACAATATTTTTCTTTTGAGCCATAAATGCTGTGGGAGCGGCAAATTTCATCACCTTGCCGGTGCGGACTTGTTTATATGGGGCGTTTCGCTCGAATTTGCCCGAACATACTTTCACAAAGGCTATACACGAACGATGATTCGGGTCCATGTTGGCATGAATCTTAAACACAAACCCTGAAAAATTTTCCTCCTCGGGATTCACCTGACGCTCCTGGGCAACAACAGGTTTAGGCGACGGAGCAATCTTCACAAAGCAATCAAGCAGTTCCTTTACGCCGAACGTGTTCAATGCCGAGCCAAAAAACACCGGGGCAAGTGTCCCCGCCAGATATTCATTTTCGTCAAAATCAGGATAAACTCCTTCAATCAATTCAAGATCCTCACGTAGCTTGGCTGCGTCGGCCTCGCCCACAGCTTCATCAATAAGCGGACTGTCAATATTGTCAATTTCCACTCGCTCCGATACCTTCTGTTTGTCGGGAGTGAAAAGGTCAAGTGAATGTTCGTAAATGTTGTACACGCCTTTGAACTTCGCGCCTATATTTATAGGCCAGCTCAGCGGGCGTACATTGATTTTAAGTTCAGCTTCAAGCTCATCCATAATCTCGAACGGGTCGCGTCCCTCGCGGTCAAGCTTGTTAACGAAAATAATCACCGGGGTATTGCGCATTCGGCACACCTCCATCAGTTTGCGTGTCTGCTGCTCGACACCTTTGGCCACGTCTACAACTATTATGACACTGTCAACCGCCGTGAGCGTGCGATATGTATCTTCAGCAAAGTCCTGGTGACCGGGGGTGTCCAGAATGTTTATTTTATAATCGCCATAGTTGAATCCCATAACCGAAGTGGCAACCGAGATGCCGCGTTGCTTCTCTATTTCCATCCAGTCACTCGTGGCGGTTTTTTTGATTTTATTTGATTTTACAGCACCGGCAATGTGGATGGCGCCTCCGAAAAGAAGCAATTTTTCAGTAAGCGTGGTTTTACCGGCATCGGGGTGAGATATAATGGCGAACGTGCGCCTGCGTTCTATTTCTTCTGTAAGTTTCGACATTTCAACAAAAAAGTTTAGCTATTCTCTGATGAGCTTTGAATCCTGCCAATGCATTGTCTTAAGCTATCTTCCCAATTAGGAATACTTATTCCGTAGGTCTTTTTAATCAACGTCTTGTCAAGCACGCTGTAATGCGGACGTGGAGCGGCAGTTGGATAATCTTCGCTCAGTATGGCGTTAACCTTGCAACCGGTTATATTGGCTTCGCGGAAAATGGCCTTTGTGAAATCATACCATGAGCAAACGCCTTCATTTGAAAAATGATAAATGCCCGAAATCCATTGCCGTGCAAACAATATGGTTGTTACCGCCTCGGCCAAATCATGGGCGTAGGTTGGAGTACCCACCTGGTCGTACACCACATTCAGCAACGGCTTTTCATCTCCCAACCGCAACATTGTTTTAACAAAATTATTTCCGTAGGGAGAATAAAGCCATGCGGTGCGAAGGATTATGCAATCCTGACACATGGACAGCAACATCATTTCCCCTTTGCGTTTCGACGTTCCGTAAGTCGACACCGGGTTCACCTTGTCGCTTTCCCTATATGGCTTGTAAGCTTTGCCGTCAAAAACATAGTCGGTGGATATGTGTATCACCTTCGCTCCGCAGTCCGAAGCGGCTATGGCTATGTTGCGCACGGCATCAATGTTGATTTTGTTGCATATAGCTGGTTCTGTCTCAGCCTTATCCACTGCCGTGTAGGCAGCGCAATTCACAATGTGGGTAAACTCGCCTTTACTGATGAATGATTTCAGTGCGTCCTGATTGGTTATGTCAAGCGTGTCAACGTCCGTGTAGGTGGTCAACCCCGGATGTGTCAGCTCAAGCACATTATGCAATTCAGTGCCTAATTGGCCGTTTGCGCCGGTTACAAGTATTTTCATCTATTGAAAAATGTTGTATATAACATTGGTTTATAACACGTTCCAATAAAAAACGCGTAAATTCCGTTTCTATTGGCGTGACTAAACGTTTCCGCATACAAAAGTAAGCAAAATTCGTGATATTTTTACCCCGACCACTGCCTATTTCCATGATAATTTTTGTATTTTTGCATCTATTATGGAACTAACCAACAAGATAAGGAAAGAAACAAAAGAGTTGGCCGAGCGCAAACACCGGAAACGCACCGGACTTTTCAAATGCGAGGGTTCAAAATGCGTACTTGATATTTTCAACAATTTTGAACTTAAATATCTGTTTGCCACTGACGACTGGATTCAATCTCATGCCGATGTCGCCAAAAGGGCAGGGGAGAAGCTGTTAATCTGCCGCCGTGCCGACATTGTGGAAATCTCATCGCTGTCCACTCCTGCCGACGTTATTGCGGTGTTCCACACGCCCGAGACAATTCTCGACCTTGATTCTTTGCGTGGGAAACTCACCCTTGCTCTTGATGGCGTTCAGGATCCGGGCAATGTTGGCACCATTATCCGCTTGGCCGATTGGTTCGGAGTTGAAAATGTTCTTTGCAGCCTAAACACGGCCGATGTGTTCAGTCCCAAGGCCCTGCAGTCAACAATGGGTGCCATTTCAAAGGTGAAAGTCCACTACTGCGACCTTCCGGAAACACTCGGTTCACTTGCCTCCACTGAAAATCTATTCGGAACTTTCCTTAATGGCGAATCCATCTACGCATCTCAACTCCCCTCATCCGGAGTGATAATTATGGGAAATGAAGGAAACGGAATCTCTGTCAATGTCGCTTCCTTGGTTACACACCGATTGCTCATTCCCTCTTTTGCCAATGGAAATCAATCATCCGAATCGTTGAACGTAGCCACGGCCACAGCCATAACGCTCTCGGAGTTCCGCAGGCAGAACATGTAATTTAATAACATTTTGTTACACTACACTAAGGAGAAGACATTTATGGCCAAGATAAAAACAGCATGGTTTTGCAGTGAATGTGGTGCCGAGTCGGCCAAATGGCAAGGAAAGTGCCCTGCCTGCGGGGCTTGGAACAGCATGGTTGAAGAGCGTCTACAGTCAAAATCAGGCAAGAGCATCACACTTTCCGGTGGCATGAAGTCAAAACCTCAGCGAGTCACCGATATTGACATAGTGAATTTGCCCCGCATCAAAATGCCAAGCAATGAACTGAACCGAGTGCTTGGCGGAGGTCTCGTTCCCGGTTCGCTTGTCCTCATTGGAGGCGAACCTGGCATTGGGAAATCCACCCTTGTACTTCAAAACATCCTGTCAATACGCTCAAAGAAAGTGCTCTACATCTCCGGCGAAGAGAGTCCGCAGCAACTGCGCATGCGTGCCGACCGCATTGGCCGCATCAACGACAACCTGCTCATTGCATGCGAAACCTCACTTGAAACAATTCTTGAACATATCCGCTCAACATCTCCCGAAATAGTTATCGTTGACTCCATTCAAACCATTGCCTCCGAAAACATCGAGTCATCGGCCGGCAGCGTGAGTCAGGTACGTGAATGTGCGGCATCTCTGTTGCGCTTTGCCAAGGAATCCGGAGTGCCGGTCATGCTCATCGGGCACATCAACAAAGAAGGGAGTATTGCCGGACCGAAAGTGTTGGAGCACATTGTTGATGCCGTGCTCCAGTTCGAAGGCGACCGTCAGTACCTCTACCGCATCCTCCGCTCCATCAAAAACCGCTTCGGAAGCACCTCGGAACTTGGCATCTATGAAATGTGCCGCCAGGGGCTGCGCGAAGTCACCAACCCGTCTGAAATGCTCCTGAGCCATAACGACTATGGCAGCGAACCTCTTTCAGGTTGCGCTGTAGGAATAACAATGGAAGGTGTTCGCCCGTTCCTCATTGAAGTGCAGGCACTGGTAAGCACGGCTGCTTACGGAACACCTCAGCGCACCGTCAACGGTTTCGACTCAAAACGCATGAACATGCTTCTGGCCGTTCTTGAAAAGCGAGTAGGCTTCAAACTTGCTCAAAAAGATGTGTTCCTGAACATTGCCGGAGGCCTGAAAGTCAATGACACAGCTCTTGACCTTCCGGTGGTGTGCGCCATTCTTTCATCAAACGTGGACATGCCTATTCCCACCGGTGTTTGCATGGCTGGAGAAGTGGGGCTCACCGGCGAAATAAGAGCCGTAACGCGCATGGAACAACGTGTCACCGAAGCCGAAAAACTTGGCATGAAAACAATAATCGTGCCGCGTAACAGCCTAAAAGGCGTTGACACGGCACGATTCAGTATCGACATTCAGGAAGTAAGCAAAGTCGAAGAAGCCTTCAGAGCACTCTTTGCTTAACTTTAACTATAATTATCGGGGAAGAACCTTGATGTGGAGTTTTTCGTAAGCTCGTTCTGTCTTGGCAATCGCCTCTTCGGTTGAATCGGCAATAGCTAAAATCACACCCATTCTTCTGTGACCCTTTATTTCAGGCTTGCCGAATATGCGAATTTGCACTCCCGGCTCTGAAAGTGCTTCCTCAAGGCCCTCAAACACAATTTTATCTGTGTCTCCTTCCACAACAATGGCGCGGGAGGCCGATGGTCCGTAGAATCGGATAGCCGGAACCGGCAGCCCGAGTAAAGCTCTGGCATGAAGTGAAAATTCACTCATGTCTTGTGAAATCATTGTCACCATGCCTGTATCGTGCGGACGTGGCGACACCTCGCTGAATATAACCTCATCGCCCTTCACAAACAGTTCCACACCGAAAATGCCGTATCCACCCAAGGCATCGGTAATACTCTTGGCAATTTCACGCGCACGTTCAAGCGCCGTAGCCGACATGGCCTGGGGCTGCCACGAATAGCGATAATCGCCGTCAACCTGCACATGCCCAATCGGCTCACAGAATGTGGTACCCGATACGCTGCGAACCGTCAGCAGTGTAATCTCATAGTCAAACTTAACAAAGCCTTCCACAATCACACGTCCGGCTCCGGCACGGCCACCCTCTTGGGCAATTTTCCAGGCCTTATCAATGTCAGCCTCGCTTTTAATCACGCTCTGTCCGTGACCCGAAGAACTCATGATAGGCTTTACAACGCATGGAATCCCGACGGCCGAAACCGCCTGCTTGAATTCATCTTCAGTCGACGCAAATCTGTAGTCCGACGTCAGAAGTCCGAGCTCCTCAGCTGCCAATCTGCGTATTCCTTCTCGGTTCATGGTCAGCCACGCTGCGCGAGCGGTAGGAGTGACATTAAATCCCTCCTTCTCAAGCTCCACCAGGGTAGGTGTGGCAATTGCTTCCACCTCCGGGATAATATGGTCAGGCTTTTCCTGTTCAATAACCTTCCGCAATTCATCGCCGTCAAGCATGTTGATAACATGGCTTTTGTGGGCCACCTGCATTGCCGGAGCATTTTTATAGCGGTCACAAGCCACAACTTCAACATTATAGCGCTGAAGCTCCAAAGCCACCTCTTTACCTAACTCTCCGCTGCCCAAAAGCAGTGCTTTTTTACCCACCGGAGTGAAAATTGAACCGATTTTTGTCATATCCTTAGTTTAAAGTATTTAAAACACATATCCTATTGAGACGTTAAACCAGCCTCCGGAATATTTCTTTATCAAAATCCCCTTGCTCTCGAAAGCCAAACGAAGTGTAGGCGTGGCAAAGTACTCTACACCGGCTCCCAATGCAAGTCCGAACTCATTGGAGCGCTGCGATGTGTCGTCACTTCCGTTATCTTCCGTAAATATGGTGTGAGTGCTGAATGTTGAATAGTTCAACCCGGCAATAGGATAAAAGTTGGCCTTTCCGCTTGGAGAAAGTGAAAACGGCATTTCAAAATCCATGTCGAATGAAAAAGCATCTGTTCCTTTGTGACGGAACGCATAGTCCATCTTTGGCGATATGCGGAAGTGCTCTGTAAACCGGTATGAGAAGTAAAGTCCGGCCGTGGCCGTGGTCTGTCGGGTTGTAAAGCCGCCTCTGAGGCCCACACTCTTTTCCCCTTTATGCTGAGCCATAACAGCTGTTGGAAGCAACAGCATGATTGACAATGCTATGGGTGCAATCAATGTTCCTATCTTCATTATTTGAATTTTGACTACGTTATATTTAATTGCAAAAATAATCTTTTCTCACGAATATGTTGCAATTAATGAACCGAAATAAGTACTTTTGTGGAAAATTCAAGCCAAATCAAATACTATTAGTCTATGACAAACGGTTTCCTTAGAATTGCATCCGTCAGCCCTCTCCACCGAGTGGCCGATGTTGAACATAATCTGTCAACCATCCTCTCCCTCATCAAATCTCTTGATGAGAAAGGTGTTGAAATAGCCCTGTTTCCCGAGCTTGCAATCACCGGCTACACATGTGCCGACCTCTTTCACAACCACACTCTTTTAAGCGCAGCCGCCGATGCTCTCCAATGCATTGCCGAGTTCACCCGCACGCTTCAAATCCATGTCATTGTGGGAGCTCCACGCATGCTCAACGGCACATTGCGCAACAGTGCCGCCTTCATCTCATCCGGCAACATTCAGTTCGTTGACAAGACATATCTCCCTAATTACAACGAATTTTATGAAAAGCGTTGGTTCAGTTCAGCAACCGAGGAATCTCCCCTCATTCATTCCCACGGGGCATACATCGGCATTGAGATATGTGAAGACCTTTGGGCTCCCGTACCCCCTTCTTGTTCTCTCGCTTTGCGCGGAGCTCAGGTCATTTTCAACCTATCCGCTTCTAACGATTTAATTGGCAAACACAACTATCTTCTCTCACTTATCCGGCAGCAATCAGCCCGGTGTCTTTGCGCATACGCCTATGCTTCGGCAGGATTTGGTGAATCTACCACCGATTTGGTGTTCCTTCCCAAAACAATTATTTGCGAAAACGGAACCCTTCTTGCTGAAAATGACCGCGAAGATTATCTGGACAATTCTTTCGTTATCGCCGACATTGACATTGAAGCCATTGAGCGCGACCGCCTCCACAGCACAACATTCAACGATGCGGCCCTCCGCTCCGGAATTACTCAATTCCCACAGTTGGAACTCTCGTCGGACTACGACGTAAATCTCCTCCCGGCCTTTCGCTCAATCGACCCTCACCCTTTTGTTCCGCCCACCGACGCTCTCATCAACGAGCGTTGCCGTGAAATTGTCACCATCCAGGAAAGTGGACTCGCAGCCAGGCTTTCAGCCATCGGACAGCCCAAAATTGTGGTAGGCGTTTCGGGAGGCCTTGACTCAACCCTTGCACTTCTCGTTGCAGCCGCCACAATGAAAAAATTGAATCGGCCTGCATCCGACATAATTGCCATTACAATGCCCGGTTTCGGAACAACTGACCGCACCTATACCAACGCTCTCACCCTCATGACCCAACTTGGTGTGACTAAGCGTGAAATCCCAATAGCGCCGGCTGTCCGGCAGCATTTCTCCGACATTGGGCACGACCCCGCCACGCACGATGTCACTTACGAGAACTCCCAAGCGCGCGAGCGCACCCAAATCCTCATGGACGTTGCCAACCAGGTGGGAGGAATAGTGCTCGGCACCGGCGACCTTTCCGAACTCGCTCTTGGTTGGGCAACCTATAATGGCGACCAAATGTCAATGTACGGCATCAACGCCGGCGTGCCCAAAACGCTCGTGAAATTCCTTGTACGCCACTACGCTTCACGCACCATTGACACCAACCTCAAAAAAGCATTGGCCGACATTATCAACACCCCCATCAGCCCCGAACTCATCCCAGCCAACCCCAATGGTGAAATAGTCCAGAAAACTGAATCGTTCGTCGGTCCCTACGAGCTGAACGACTTCTTCCTCTATTATACTCTCCGCTACGGCTTCTCGCCAAAACGAATCTTCATCCTTGCACGAAAAGCCTTTGATACTTCTTACACTCCCACCGAAATTCTTAAATGGCTTAAAGTTTTCTATCGCCGTTTCTTCAGCCAGCAATTCAAGCGCTCATGCATGCCCGACGGTCCCAAAGTGGGCAGCGTTTGCCTGTCGCCTCGCGGCGATTGGCGCATGCCCTCCGACGCCTCTTCGGCCCTGTGGACCAAAGAAGTTGACTCCATCAACCTCCATTAACACTTTCTGTCTTTGAAACATTTATAACGGGCTGACCGCCTTAGTATTAACATATATTACGGGGCAAGCTCTTATAGCCGAATACCAGAAAAACCGATTGGAGATTCCAATCGGTTTTTCTGAATATATAAGGATTTTAGCCTTACTACAGGTTGCTGATGTTTCCTTATTATTTTTTCTTGCGATTACCGTAGCGGCTCAAGAACTTGTCTACACGGCCGGCAGTGTCAACGAGTTTCTGCTTACCGGTGAAGAAGGGGTGTGATGAGCTGGTGATTTCAAGTTTTACCAAAGGATAAGTTACGCCATCAACGTCAATAGTCTCCTTGCTGGCCACTGTTGAACGGGTGATGAAGATTTCTTCATTTGACATATCCTTGAAAACAACTTCACGATAATTTGAAGGATGAATATCTTTTTTCATTTTTCTTGGTGCTTTTAATAAGCTGTTAATTAAACATTTGTATAACGCTGGTAAGGCGCTTTAATGTAATGGCTTGCAAAGTTAATAATTATTTCCGTACTAACCAAACATTTATGCCGCCTATTTTCACCGTCAGTCGGCAAACTCAATGAGCGGAGCATCAGTGCCGACAACGTCATCAGGCTTAACAAACACGCGTTTTACAGTTCCGGCTTTGGGCGACTCAACGTCATTCTCCATCTTCATGGCTTCATAAACCAGCAGAATCTGTCCGGCCTTTACAGCATCGCCTGCTTTCACCTTAACCTCTATAACGCGGCCACCCATCGGAGCCGAAAGAACTTCGCCCGTAATAGGCTCTTCAGCCTCCTTTGGTTGTTCCTCTTCTTTGGCCGCCGGAGCTTCAACTGTAGCCTTTTCTGCCTGTTTGGCGTCAAATTCCTCTTTGCGTCTGCGGCGAAGGAAGCCGTTGGCAACCGACGGAAGCAACTGCAGTAACAGATATTCCTCGTCGTTCGATGCCAACTTCACTCCGCCAAGGTCGTCGAGCTGCGGATTTTCTGGCTGGCGATACGAGTTCACATCGTAGGGATGCTCCTGTGCGTCTCCCGTAATTTTCTCGCGGAAAGCCGGGTCTACAGGAACTGGCGTGTGGCCATACTCACCCTTTACAAGTGAAATGAACTGGTTTGAAGCATTTGAATAATCCGGGTTACCCTTCTTGCGGTCCATGGCAAGGCTCACTGCCTGGCTGCCCACAATCTGACTGGTAGGTGTAACCAAAGGCACCAAACCGGCATCGCGGCGCACCTTGGGAATCAATCTCATGGCGTCGTCAAGCAAGTCCGAAGCGCCAAGAGTCTTAAGCTGGGCAACCATGTTCGAGTACATTCCGCCCGGAACCTCGGCATTCTTCACCAGTTCGTTGGGTTTGGGGAAACGGAAATATTCCTCAATGGCATGGCAAGCATTCAGCAAGCCCTCTTCATCATTATTACGCGCACAGTCAATAGCCCTGTCAAACTCTGCTGAAATCTCGCCGGGCAGTGTGTCTGTGAGCGGGTCGAATTCAAGAGGCATTGTTGTAGCAAGGTCAAATTGCTTCAACTCCTGGCGGCAGCTGAGCAACTCATTGCGAATTGCGCGAACAGCCTCCATGTTAACATCCACCTCGATGCCAAGACGGTCAGCAAACACATAAATAAGCTCAAGCGCGGGAGCAGCCGAGCCGCCACCGAACCACCAGATGTTGGTGTCAAGAATGTCAACGCCGTGAATCATAGCCATAACTGACGATGCCAGGCCGTAGCCGGGCGTACAGTGGGTGTGGAAATCAACGGGAACACTCAAATTCTCCTTAAGCTTGGAAATTATCGAGGCCGCACGTAGAGGATTAACCAAGCCGGCCATATCCTTCAACGTGATAATCTTGGCTCCCAAAGCCTCCATCTGCTTTGCTTTCTCCACAAAATATTCATCAGTGAATATTTTCTCCGGCTCAGCAGGCTTAGAACCGAACAAGCTTTTCAGTTTTGCGCCGAATCCGCTGGGCTTTTCAACCGGTTCCTCTTTCGGATCCACTGTATAGCAAACAGCACCGTCGGCAATGCCGCCAAGCTCGTTAATCATCTTTATGGAGTCCTTCACGTTGTCAATATCGTTCAACGCGTCAAAAATTCTCATCACATTAAGCCCGTTCTTAATGGCTTCCTTATAGAAACCTTCAAGCACGCTGTTAGGGTAGGGAACATAACCGAACAAATTGCGGCCGCGCGACAATGCCGAAAGTAGCGATTTGCCTTTCATTGCCTCGCTCGCTTTGCGCAGACGGTTCCACGGCGACTCATCAAGATAACGCATTACGGAATCAGGAACTGCGCCGCCCCAAACTTCCATAATGTAGAATCCGGCATTTTCATAAAGCGGCAGCAAGCGATCTATTGTCGATTGGCTCATGCGGGTTGCAAACAGCGACTGCTGTCCGTCGCGCATTGTTAAATCTCTGATTTTGAGTTTTCGAGGTTCCATAACGATACGTTTTATTTTTGTTGGAATTGTGTCCTTTAATTAGTTAAAAAATAGTAATGGTGCAAAAATAAGTAATTTTGCACCATTATGGAAATATTTCCGTATTTATTTTTCTTTATTTTCCTCAAGCTTTAGCTCCGGACCTGCGGTAACATCGGAAAGTGCTTGAGCCACAACCTGTTCAATGTTGTCAACGTAAACGAACTTCATTCCTTTAACATACTCAGGCTCAATATCTTCAATGTTTTTCCTGTTTTGCTCGGACAATATAATGGTGTCAATGCCGGCCCGCTTTGCAGCCAATATTTTTTCTTTTATCCCTCCAACAGGAAGCACACGGCCGCGAAGCGTAATTTCACCCGTCATGGCTACGCGGGGCTTAACTTTCAGGCGAGTCATGGCCGACACAATCGACGTTACCATTGTTATACCGGCCGAAGGTCCATCCTTCGGTATGGCTCCCTCCGGAACATGTATGTGCAGGCTATATTGCTCGAAAACCCTGGGGTCAATGCCGAAATTATCGGCATGAGCCTTCGTGTATTCCAGTGCAATCTGAGCCGACTCTTTCATCACATCACCGAGATTTCCGGTTAGGGTAAGCCGGGGAGCCTTGCTTTTTGACAGCGATGATTCCACATACAGAATCTCTCCGCCAACCGATGTCCAGGCAAGTCCGGTAACCACACCGGGATAATCATTTCCTTCATATCGGTCCGGTGAAAAGGTCTCTACGCCCAAACTGCTCCTCACAATTTCCGGTGTGATGTTGCGCTTGGTCCGCCCCTTCGACATTTTTGTAACAAGGCTCTTTCTTATTATCTTGGCAATATTCTTTTCAAGCTGGCGCACACCGCTCTCCGATGTGTAAGATTCTATTATTTTCTTAATAGCCTCGTCGCTGAACTGCAACCCTTTTGCCGGGAATCCGTGGCTTTTCAACAGTCGCGGTATCAAATGTCGTTTCGCAATCTCAATTTTCTCCTCAAGCAAATAGCCGGAAAGCTCAATCACCTCCATGCGGTCAAGCAACGGCCGGGAAATGGTGCTCAGATTATTCGCCGTGGCAACAAAAAGCACCTTTGAAAGGTCATAGTCCACATCAACATAATTGTCGTGGAAATGGCAATTCTGCTCCGGGTCAAGAACCTCCAGCAAGGCTGCCTCGGGGTTGGTGCGCGTGTCAGCGGCAATCTTGTCAACCTCGTCAAGCAACAGCACAGGATTCGTTGTTCCGGCACGGCGCACTGCATCGATAATGCGTCCCGGCATCGCTCCTATATATGTACGGCGATGTCCGCGAATTTCAGCTTCGTCATGCATGCCGCCAAGTGAAACACGCTGATACTCTCGCCCAAGAGCTGCTGCTATCGATTTACCAAGCGATGTTTTGCCAACTCCCGGAGGACCTGCAAGGCATATTATCGGATTATTCCCCTCGGGGCGGTTCATCATCACGGCAATCTGTTCAATTATGCGCTCCTTAACTTTTTCAAGACCAAAGTGCTCCGAATCCAATATCTCCGAAGCCGAATTGAAATCATTGTTCAGTTCCGACTGTTTGCCCCACGGCAACGAAAGCAACAAATCAAGATAGGAATACTGCACGGCATAGTCCGGCGACTGAGGATTGTAACGCGAAAGTTTTTGAAGTTCACGCTCGAAAACGGCCCGCACATCATCAGGGAACGCCGTGCTGTCGCCCCGCTCCTTGAATTTTGTCAGCTCATCGTCAGTGTCGCCATACAATTCCTGGCGTATGGTCTCCATCTGTTGCTGAAGAAAATTCTGGCGCTGCCCCTCGGTAATGTTCAATCGCGTTCTCTCATTGATTGATTCTCTGATTGAAAGCAACTCGGCCTGCTCCTTCAAGTCCTTAAGCAATCGTTTGCCTCTGCGCAGAACCGTCATCTCCTTAAGCAGCTCAAACTTCTCCTCGCTATCAAACGGAACATGCGTCGAAACCATATTAATAAGGAGTGACGCATTGTCAATGTTTTCAAGATTCATTGACAATTCATTCGGCACATTTTCAACCTTCCTGAACAGCGAAAGCGCAGTCTCCTTCACCATATCGGCAACAACCGCAATTTCCTTGTCGCCACTATCAACATCAGGTTCCGGCAACAACTCGGCTTTTACCGCATTACGGGTCTTTCCGGCTTCAATAGCAACCACGCGGCCACCCGAACGCAGAATCGCCGTATGGTTTCCGTCAGGCAGCTCAAAAACTTTTATCACGTGCGCCAAAACGCCTATACGGTAAATATCGTCAGGCAGCACAGGCAACTCCGTCTCCGGGTTCCGCTGACAGAATATACCTATTGTTGAATGTTTCTTCTCTGCCTCCAGAGCCGTGTGCAACGAGCTCTCACGTCCAAGCACAATGGGAAATGTGACGTGGGGAAACATCACAAAATCTCGGGTAGGAAGCACAGGTAAGTTATCTTCATCGTAATTCCACGATTGTTCAGTGGGTTCCGATATATCTATGTGTCCGAGCGACACTATTGGTTTGTCTCTCATAACGGCGTTTTTTCTTGGAATTGCAAAAACGGTGCCAAAGTTACAAAATTATTGCCAATCACCCAAAATCCTTTTCTCCTCAGTTCCTCGTAAACATCAATTTGCTTAAATGGCATAATTGCTGTAATTTTGCATCAGTTTTAAATATGAAAGCCGATGAGGTTTGATGATTTTGATTTCAACTACGACTTGCTCGATGCGCTCGATGCAATGCATTTCGAAGAGTGCACCCCAATACAGGAGAAAGCTATACCGGCTGCACTCGCCGGCCGCGATTTAATAGCTGTGGCACAAACAGGTACCGGTAAAACCGCCGCCTATATTCTTCCCGTCTTGAACCGTATTGCCGATGGCGATTTTCCCACTGACGCTATCAACTGCATCGTTATGGCCCCCACCCGCGAACTCGCCATGCAAATTGACAATCAGCTTGAGGGTTTCGGATATTACATGTCAGTAAGCTCTCTGCCCATTTACGGTGGAACGGATGGCGCCACTTTCGCCCGTCAGCAAAAAGGACTTAAACTCGGAGCCGACGTGGTCATCGCCACCCCCGGACGCCTTTTAGCCCACTTGCAAATGGGCTACGTTGACCTCTCAAAGGTCTCGTTCTTCATCCTTGACGAAGCTGACCGTATGCTCGACATGGGGTTCTACGACGACATCATGCAAATTGTCCGACATCTCCCGCGTCAACGCCAAACCCTCATGTTCTCGGCCACCATGCCTGCTAAAATACAGCAGTTGGCAAAATCTATCCTCACTGACCCCGAAGAAATAAAGATTGCCGTATCGCGCCCGGCCGATAAAATTCACCAGCGCGTGGCATTCTGCGGCGAAATTGAAAAAGTGAATCTGCTCAAAGGCATCCTCACACAATCTAATATCCGCAGAGTAATAATCTTCGCCTCCTCAAAGCTCAAAGTCAAGGACCTTGCGCGCGATCTGCGCAAAAGCGGCCTGAAAATTGGCGAAATGCACTCTGACCTTGACCAGTTGCAGCGCGATGAAGTAATGCACAAATTCAAAACCGGCAAAGTAGACATTCTTGTAGCTACTGACATTGTGGCACGCGGCATTGACATTGACGACATCACCATGGTGGTCAACTTCGATGTTCCGCACGATGCCGAAGATTATGTTCATCGTATCGGACGCACGGCGCGTGCCGATGCCGATGGCGAAGCCCTCACGTTTGTCTCTGAACGCGACCGCCGCCGTTGGGCCGGAATTGAAAAATTCCTCGGCAAAAAAATTGAACGCATCCCCCTATCCGGTGCCGAGGAATCTGTTACCGACAATCCGGCTCCCCGCAAAAAAAACAATCGCAACCGGAAACGCAATTTCAAGCCCCGTAACAAACAAGTGCCTGCCGGAGAACAGCAACAGAGCGCTGAAACACAAGGTAAAAGCAAACGTCGCAGGCCGTGGAACCGCAAAAAGCGCAATCCCGGCAGCAACTCCACTCCTGCCTCGCCCTCCAATTCATAACCACATATCATCCAAACATCTGTTAATTCAATGGCGTTATAGATGATGTTTGGTTTATTGAACATTATTTTTTAATTTTGCACAAAACGACAAAGGGGTGCTTGCGAACTATGTTCCAAAAGCTGAGATTTATACCCTCTGAACCTGAAGCGGGTAATTCCGCCGCAGGGATTGTTGGTTAAATTCACCTTGAATCTCCCGGGGCACTTCCGGTCTCCTTCTGTCGTAATTGTTTGGTTACTAATGATTGTCTGAGACATGAAACAATATGTTCCCGTCCTATCCATAGCAGGCTCCGATTCATCTGGGGGCGCCGGCATTCAAGCCGACATCAAAACAATATCGGCCATTGGTTGCTATGCCATGACAGCCATCACATCGCTCACGGCCCAAAACACCACCGGTGTGTCAATGATTGAAGCCGTATCCCCTGAAATGGTAAGCGAACAAATCAACATGGTTTATTCCGACATTCCCCCTTTGGCCGTAAAAACCGGTATGCTCTGCAACAAGGATATTGTTGAAGCTGTATCCAATAGGTTGGCCCTATTGCAAGTGACAAATCTTGTGGTCGACCCAGTAATGGTCTCCACTTCCGGTTCTCAGCTTCTTCAGGAGGACGCCATTGAAAGTGTTAAACGTCATCTCTTCCCGTTGTCCGCAATCGTTACACCTAACAAACTCGAGGCCCGTCAGCTCACAGGCACATCTGACCCTTGGCTGCAGGTCATGGCGCTTCGGGATATGGGATGCCGCAACATCCTTCTCAAAGGAGGCGATGATGAACGACGCGACTACAAAGTAGACCTTCTTGCCCTTGAAGGCGACTCCGATTTCATAACACTCCGGGCCGATGCCGTAGCCACCTCAAACACCCATGGAACCGGCTGCACGCTCTCCTCCGCCATCGCATCTTATTTAGCCCTTGATTTTGACGTGGAGGAAGCCGTGACACGTGCAAAAATCTTCATCACCAAAGCTCTCAATGCCGGGGCAAGAGTTTCCATTGGCAAAGGCCACGGACCCGTTAATCATCTCTTCGCACCGCGCCACATGAAATTCCGACGTTAACACATAAGTTTACACACAATCTAATAATGCAAATTCAATAAATATGAAAATAATTCTCAACCACAAAGAAACCACAGTTCCTTCAGGCACAACACTTGGTAGGCTGCTTGAGCTTAACAGCATCCCGGCAGTTAGGGTTGCCGTGGCAGTGAATGAAAAGGTTGTACCCAAATCCCTGCATTATTCACATGAGCTTTTTGAAAACGACAATGTTATTGTAATCAAAGCTTTCTATGGTGGCTGAGTCTCCATTTAAAATACTGATCACTCCTGAGGAAATATCCCGGCACGAGACTGCCTTCATTGTTGAGGCTCTCAATGCAGGGTGGAACATGGTACACCTCCGCCACCCTGATGCCTCGACGCGCGACATGCGTAATCTCATTGAAGCCATTCCTCAAAATTACCATTCTCGTCTCCGCCTGCACGGCCACTTTGAATTGCTAACCTCTTTCAATCTCGGTGGAGTTCATCTGAATCATCGCTGCCCACAGGCCCCGGCATTCTTCAGCGGAAATCACAGTCGCTCATGTCATAGCTTTGATGAAGTGCGAAGCTCCGGTCAGTGCGACTACGTTACCCTTTCTCCCATCTTCAACAGCATCTCCAAAAATGGTTACAACGCTCGTTTTGATAAAAAAGAGCTTACTCAAATAAGCAATTTGGCCAATTCAATTGTTAATACAAAGTTATTGGCCTTAGGCGGCATCTCGCCTCAAACAGCCCGTGAAGCCCTTGAACTTGGCTTTGACGGTTACGCTGTTTTAGGTTATCTGATGAACGCTTCCTCGCTTCAGGATTTCCGCCAAAGGCTACATGAGTTTGATTAAACAATTTATCAATATCCTAAATCCAAGACTATGCTTCAGTTCATTACCCATCCATCCGATAAATACTCCATTGCCGAAGAAGTTCAAATGGCCATTGAAGGCGGTTGCCGCTGGATTCAGCTACGAATGAAAAATGCTTCCGACGAAGAAGTCCGCGAAACTGCTCTTCAGCTTGTTGACATGTGCCGCGAACACGATGCCTTCCTCGTCATTGACGACCGTGTCAACGTGGTTAACGATCTCAAAGTTTCAGGTGTGCATCTCGGAAAGGACGACATGGGCCCGCTTGAAGCCCGCGAACTTCTCGGACCGAATGCCGTGATTGGCGTTACCGCCAACACTGCAGCCGACATCATCAAATATAAAGGAAAAGACATTGACTATGTTGGTCTTGGTCCCTTCCGCTACACCACAACCAAAGAAAAACTTTCGCCTGTCATTGGACTTGACGGTTACGCCAAAATAGTTAAAGAAGTCCGCGATGCCGGTGTTGAAATCCCCATTGTGGCTGTTGGCGGCATCACTCTTTCCGATGTTGAACCCCTCATGAAAACAGGGGTCAACGGCATTGCTGTGTCCGGCGACATCATCAACGCTCCCGACCCCATGCTCCGGACATCCAAAATAATGGAGAAACTCCTCGGAATACCTTACGATAAAGAATAACCCCTAACATCTTACATAAGCCAATTATAGCAACACATGACTGACATACTGAACATTGGAGGACGAGAATTTAAGTCCAGACTCTTCGTGGGAACCGGAAAATTTTCGTCGAATAAACTCATGCTCGAATCCATTCTTGCTTCAGGTTCCGAAATGATAACCGTGGCAATGAAACGCATCGACATGGAACATGAAGAGGAGGACGACATGCTCCGCCACATCAATCGCGACCATGTTCAATTTCTTCCGAACACTTCCGGAGTACGCGACGCGAAAGAAGCCGTAGTGGCAGCACATCTCGCACGCGAATGTTTCGGCACTGATTTCATTAAACTCGAAATTCACCCGGACCCCAAGTATCTTCTTCCTGACCCCGTTGAAACCCTTGCAGCAACTGAGATACTTGCAAAAGAAGGATTCCATGTACTCCCATACATCCAGGCCGACCCTGTGTTGTGCAAGCGCCTTGAAGAAGTTGGAACCGCAGCCGTTATGCCTCTCGGAGCTCCCATTGGTACCAACAAAGGCCTTAAAACACGCGACCTGCTTGAAATAATCATAGCCGAAAGCCGTGTGCCCGTGGTAATCGATGCCGGACTCGGAGCGCCCTCTCATGCCGCTGAAGCCATGGAAATGGGAGCCGATGCCGTCCTTGTCAACACAGCAATTGCCGTTTCAAACAACCCCGTTGAAATGGCCCGGGCCTTCAAACTCGCTGTTGAAGCCGGACGCATGGCCAGGCTCGCCGGCCTCGGCTCTGTGAGTGGTTTCGCACAGGCAACAAGCCCTCTCACATCTTTTCTATATTGAAATCCCACATAACCTAATAATCTCATCACTTTGAATAATTCCCATAGTTAAGCCATGGAAATTGAAAACATAAATGTAAGTAGCTATCCCTCCTCGAAAAAAATCTACATTGACGGCTCACTGTTTCCCATTAAGGTTGCCATGCGCCAAATCCAACTTACCCCCACGGTTAAAGTGGTCAACGGTGAGAAGGTTCAAACCGAAAATGCACCTGTAACCGTTTACGATACAAGCGGCGTTTTCACCGACCCGAACGTAAAGGTCGACATAAACAAAGGTCTTCCCCGCATGCGCGAAAAATGGATTGAGCAGCGCGAAGATTTGGAACGACTTCCCGCAATCACATCTGACTACGGCCGCGCCCGCGAAGCCGACAAGTCTCTTGACGCCATCCGCTTCTCGCACCGCTACGCTCCCCGCCGAGCCAAATCAGGCTGCGAAATAACCCAAATGGCTTTGGCCAAAAAAGGCATCATCACTCCCGAAATGGAGTACGTTGCCATCCGTGAAAATTCCAACATCGAAGCACTGGGAATCAAATCGCACATCACCCCGGAGTTCGTAAGAAACGAAGTGGCTGCCGGACGTGCCGTTATTCCGGCCAACATCAACCACCCCGAAGCCGAACCAATGATCATTGGCCGCAATTTCCTTGTCAAGCTGAACACCAACATTGGTAACTCAGCGCTGTCCTCCGGCATTGAAGAAGAAGTTAGCAAAGCCGTGTGGAGCTGTTACTGGGGTGGCGACACTCTCATGGATCTCTCTACGGGCGATAACATCCACGAAACCCGCGAATGGATTATCCGCAACTGTCCCGTTCCAATGGGCACCGTTCCTGTTTATCAAGCACTTGAAAAAGTCAACGGCAAGGTCGAGGACCTCACGTGGGAAATCTATCGCGACACTCTAATTGAACAAGCCGAACAAGGTGTTGACTACTTCACCATTCATGCCGGTGCACTGCGCGCCCATGCCGAGCTCGTTGGCGACCGTCTCACCGGTGTGGTATCACGTGGCGGCTCCATCATGATAAGTTGGGCCAAGATGCACAATCAGGAAAACTTCCTTTACACTCACTTCAATGAAATTTGTGAGATTTTGGCCAAGTACGACGTTGCCGTTTCTCTTGGCGACGGATTGCGCCCCGGTTCTATCCACGATGCCAACGACCGCTCTCAGTTTCTTGAACTCGACGTGTTGGGCGAACTCACCAAAATTGCTTGGGAGCATAACGTTCAGGTGCTCATCGAAGGCCCCGGCCATGTGCCAATGAACAAAATCAAAGAGAACATGGACCGCGAACTTGAGAAGTGCCATGAGGCACCGTTCTACACTCTCGGCCCGCTCACCACTGACATCGCTCCCGGCTACGACCACATCACTTCAGCCATAGGCGCAGCGCAGATTGCCTGGCTCGGAACTGCAATGATTTGCTATGTAACACCAAAGGAGCATCTTGCATTGCCAACGCTTGAGGATGTTCGCAACGGAGTTATCACATACAAAATCGCTGCTCATGCCGCCGACCTTGCCAAAGGGCATCCCGGCGCCCAGGTACGCGACGACGCTCTTAGCAAAGCCCGGTTTGAATTCCGGTGGAAGGACCAGTTCAACCTCTCGCTTGACCCTGCACGCGCAAAACAGTACTACGTTGAAAGCCATAAATCCGACGACCGTTTCTGCACCATGTGCGGCCCCAACTTCTGCGCCATGCGAATCTCGAGCCAGATGGTTGACGACTGTGCCAAATGAACCATTCCCCATCATCACATTTAACCAATCATGCATCACAAACTTTTAAAACTCCTCCTGCTCATTGTCGCACTAAGCATGGGTTCCCCTTGCGTGGCGCAAAGAGTGGCACTGAAAAGCAACGTCATTGACTGGTTGCTCATCTCGCCAAACCTCTCCATGGAAGCCCGAATCTCGCCAAGGATAACTCTGGACTTTGGTGTTGCTGTAAACCCCTTTGACAAAATCCCTTACGGGTCTGATATTAAACTTCGCAATTTTCGCATCAACCCCGAAGTGAGATATTGGTTCAACCGCCCCATGGCTAAGCATTTTGTAGGCTTCGCTCTCTCAGGCGGTTCCTACAATCTGGAACTTAAAGAACATTGCTACAACGGCGACTTCTTTGCTGCCGGTTTCACTTACGGCTATGCTCTTGTCCTTTCCAAATACTGGAACGTTGAGTTCACTGCCGGAATCGGGTTGGCAAAGCTACATGGTTTCGACTATCGGAAGGATGAGGAGAAGCCCTATGAGCCGAACAATCACAAGTGGATTCCGGTGCCCATACGTGCCGGTGTCACCTTTTCCTACATGTTGCACTAAAAGCTGAGACAATTATGAAAAGGTTCTGTTTATTAATCGGCATCTTATTTGCCGCAACCTCGGCCCTGATGGCTCGCGACATAAATGTGCGCGGTATCGTTACCAACTCCTCCGGCGAACCTATTCAGGGTGTAACCATTTACGACGCAGAGAACGAAAAGCTCCTCTCCAGCACCAACGAGGAGGGGAAGTTCCTTGTCATTGCCGACTCGGAAGGGAAACTCCTCTTCTCAATTCTTGGCATGGAGGACACCGAAGTGCCTGTTGAGGGAAGGCTCACCATTGACGTTGTTCTTTCCCGCTCGGCTATCACACTTGATGAAATTCTTGTCAAAGGGAAAAGCAAGCTGAAAGTTGTAGCCCCTGAGGAAACCGACATTGAGATAAAGGGCAACTACGCTCACATAAAAACACGTGTCAAAGTCCCTTCACATTTGTTCAACACTTCAACCCGACTGATAATCCAGCCTGCGCTCTACAACGTCACCACTTCCAAAATGTGGTATCTTAAGCCGCTTGTTTACGACGGATGGCGTTATCAGGACACCCAACAGCGAATGCACGATTTCAAGCGTGACGCTGACCCGCTGTCGCCTTATGTTACACTGCGTTCAAGTTCACAAGGAGGCGATGACATTATTGCCTGGAGCGACTCGGTTTACCTTGATCACCCGAACCATGATTTCCACTGCGACATGCTCATGGCCATGGAGGATTATAACAAGGTGTTTTACCGCGACACCACAACCATTGCCCGAGGCATTGTCAACCCCATGCGTTTTTTCCGTTACAGCATTTTGGGAACTGAAGTAACCGACTCGGCCTTTTTCCCCACACCTGAAATGCAAATGCGTGACACAAAAGGTGATGTGATGCTCACCTTCCGCGTCAACGATGCCCACCTTGACCTGAACGAAGGCAACAACCGCTCGGAAATGAATGGCCTTATCAATCAGCTACGCGAGTTTGAAAACAACCCCGATGCTGCCATTAAAAGCTTTGCAATCTACAGTACTTCATCGCCCGAGGGTAGCTATGACCACAACCTTGACCTCTCACGGCGCCGTATGAACTCGGCATTGTCCCTGATAACCGAGAACCTCTCGCCTCAGACCCGCCGCTATATCGAACTCAACAGCGATGCCTCGGTGGCCACTTGGAACGACCTCATTGACATGCTGCGGGCCGATGACCTCAACGAGGAAGCCGACGCCATTCAGGAAATAGTCAACCGCTATCCCGGCAACAGTCTGAATCAATCGGTGGCAGTGAAGCGCCTGCCATTCTATAATTCAATTCTGGCAACGAAGTATCTGCCCCGCCTGCGTAAGGTGAGCTACGAGTATGTTACCTCGCAATTCCGTTACCTCTCCGATGATGAAATTGCGCAAACCTACCTTACCAATCCCTCCTCTCTTTCCCGTTACGAATTTTTCAGATTGTACAGAAACATTGCAAAGACTCCGCAAGAGCGTGAAACATACATAAAGAAAGCTCTCGAGGTACATCCAAAGTTCCTTGTCGCGGCCAACGACCTCGCCGCCATGAAGATTGAGCAAGGTGAACCCGATGTTTCCATTCTGGAACCCTTTGTAAAACCGGGTGCCAAGAAAATTCCGAATGAAAGCCGTGTCAATCAGATTGCAGCATGCCTCGCCGCTCAGAAATACCTGTTGGCCGATTCACTGGCTTCGGAGTTGCCGGACATGCCTGAGTTCCATAAGCCCAAAATGTATGTGGCAGCCTTCAACGGACGATACACTGACGCCATTCAGGAGATAGCCGATGAGTCGCCGGTTAATGAAGTGGTGCTTCTGTTAGCTCTCAAATCCAACGACCTGGCCTGGCGTAAAGCCCAGCAGCTTGGCAACAGTGCCGAGGAGGAATATCTCAAAGCAATTGCGGCAAACCGTGTCGACGAATACATGGCTGCCATCAACCACTTGGAGCGGGCCCTGCGTCTTAATCCGAAATTGCGGGAAACAGCACTGGTGGACGGTGACATTATTGAACTACTTGAGGACCTTGAGGACTCGGGCAGAGAGGAGGTGGAACAATGAAACGGTTAGCAATATCTCTCTTGGCAGTTGCCGCCGGTGTACTGACCGGTTCAAGTTTCGCAGCCGGAGCTGATTCAACCTTCACAGTGACGCGCGACTCAACCATGAATGCTCTTGACTATGTGTTGCAACGTCCGGCTCCGTCGCCCCGCTATGAACACAAACGTTTTGGTGACAGACTGTTCCTTACCGGAGCTGTTGGTCCGGACTGGACAAGAAGCAAAGACGGTCAGTTAGGCGCCACTTCAAGGACCGGTGTCCGCGGCGGACTGTCGGTAGGGGACTGGGTGAGTCCTGTGCATGGTTGGCGTGTGAACATTGAAACGGGTCGCCATAAGGGTATGTATGGGTCCGATCCTTTTTTCGTTGGACTCTCGGCCGACTATATGATGAATCTCAGCACGCTGCTCAAAGGCGACAATCCTGACCGCCGTTTTGAACTGACAGGGTTTGCCGGTTTGGAGTTCGAGTGGGTTCATCGGTGCCACTTTGAGTTGCGCAATGCCTTCGGAGTCCATTTTGGACTTCAGCCCAGAGCGTACATAACTCCTAACACATTCGTGTACATTGAACCTCGTATAGGAATTTTCTCCGACAACATTGACATTATGAAGACTTGGCACAAGTATGACTGGAACGCCTCGCTAATGGTTGGTATAGGCTACAGGATGCGCCCGGTCAAGCGCCGCTTCATTGACAATTCGTTGTTTGACAATTCCAGTTTCCGCGACCACTTGTTTTTCGGTGTGAGTGGAGGTATGAACCTCTCCGGCTCCGGAACCGAGAACTTTGCCCACCGTCTCGGGTCGGACCTCAGCTTTTTTGCCGGCAAGTGGTTCACGCCCTCATCCGGTGTTAGAATATTGGGTGGAATCGGCGACTTGAAACGCCCCGAAATCTACAGGCGCTGGGCCGGACACATTGATGTTGACTACCTGTGGAACATCAGCTCATGTTTCAATGGCTATGACCCTGACCGCAAGTTCGACACCAACATTCTGCTGGGCGCGAGCGGAATGGTCACCAACGGCCATGACCATAGGTTCAATCCGGCATTGCATGTGGGAATACAAGGTATCTACAATATCAACCCAACGATAGGTCTGTTCATAGAACCCGGTGTGAAATTCTTTGCGAAACACTTTAACGGACTTGGCACTGACCGCTCGAACATTATGACCGGCGTTAATCTTGGTTTCATTTACCGCAGTGGCAGTCACAAAGATTATCTGAAACACAAGTCGGAGTTTCAGAAGGAAGACTTCCTCAACTCCCGCAGATACTTCTTTGACTTCAAAGGTGGCGTGTACATGAACAGTCGTGAGTGGGAGAGAAACTTCACTGCCGGCTTTGCAGTTGGCAAGTGGCTCAGCCCCGGAAATGCATTAAGGGTTACCGGGGAGTTCGACTTCATGCACAATTCCGAGGGTACAGGCAACTTCCGTTCGCTTACCATGGGACTGGACTATTTGGGCAGCCTTACCACTTTGATGAACGGTTACGACCCGGACCAGGTGTTCGATTTGGATGTGGTTCTTGGCGTGTCGGCCGGTGGAGCCCACTACAAGTCGAAGTATAACCGTGTTATCTGGGGACCGCATGCAGGACTGCGTGCCGCCGTGAGATTATCGCCGTCTCTGGACTTCATTCTTGAGCCGAGATTGGAAGCAATGAGGATACCCCACTATGGCCGTAAGTTCACTCCGCAAGCCCACTTTATGGCCGGTTTGAGCTTCAAACCCAAGGGTCGTGTTAAATACACGTCAGGAAATGAGGCGGTGCTTATGACGAATGAGTTTGAGCGAAACTTCGTGTCAGTAACCGGAGGCCCGACATTGTTCAGCGAAACCTTGATTGGAGGACAGTGCGATGCGCCCGACTGGTATGTGGATGCATCAGCGGGCCGATGGTTCAGCAAGGTGTCCGGTCTGCAACTTGGTTTAAGCTATGACTTCATTGACCGCAAATGGCGAGATCCGCATTTGAACGTCGGGACGCTTCATCTTGACTATCTTTTGAACTTCAGCGCTCTCGTAACCGGATTGCCCGACACCCGATTCAGCCTTACAGGCATTGTTGGCACCGGTTTGGGCTGGAGCAATCACAATGCCGGATATGTGTCGCCCGAAGTGGAGCTTGGACTTATTGCGCGCTACCGACTGAATTCTCAGTTCAGCATATCGTTTAATCCCTCAATGGCATTCTGGCGTCCGGCTCTGAATCAGAACCGAGGCAACAATCACCACTTTATTGGAGTGGGGCGTATGCCGTTGGGCTTAACATATCATTTCTAATGTTTTCAGATGAATTAAAAAAATATTCATGGGACGAGACCACCGAGTTCATAAACAGCAGGACCGGTGCCGATGTGGAGCATGCGCTTGGTAAAGAGCATCTTGACATTGATGACTTCATGGCGTTGATTTCGCCTGCGGCTGAACCGTATCTTGAACAGATGGCTCAACTGTCACACCGCTACACTCTTGAACGGTTTGGCAAAACCATTTCAATGTATATTCCGCTGTATGTGTCGAATGCCTGCACGAATGCGTGTGTGTATTGCGGATTCAATCATTCCAATCCCTTTACCCGTGTCACACTAACGCCGGAGCAGGTCAAGGCGGAATGTGAAGCAATAAGGAAGCTCGGCCCGTTCGAGAATCTGCTGATTGTTTCGGGAGAGTTCCCTTCGCTGAACGGAGTGAATTACCTGGAGCAAGTGCTTAAGATTGCGCGTCCTTACTTTAACAATCTCACCATTGAGGTGATGCCTATGAAGGAGCGTGACTACTACAGACTGACCAAGAGCGGGCTGAACGGAGTGGTTTGCTTTCAGGAGACCTACCATGAAGCCAATTACAAGAACTATCATCCACGCGGCATGAAATCGATTTTCAAGTGGCGCGTGGACGGGTTTGACCGGATGGGTATGGCCGGTGTTCACAAAATTGGTATGGGTGTTCTCATTGGACTTGAGGACTGGCGCACCGATATAACCATGTTGGCGCGACACTTGCAGTATCTCAGAAAGAACTACTGGCGCACACGCTACAGCGTTAACTTCCCACGCATGTGTCCAGCCGAGGGCGGATTCCAGCCCAAGGTGATTATGAGCGACCGGGAGTTGGCTCTGGTGACTTTCGCCTTCCGCATTTTCGACCACGATGTGGACATTTCCTATTCAACACGTGAGGCGCATGAGTTCCGCGCCAATATGATGAAGCTCGGAGTTACATCCATGAGTGCCGGAAGCAAGACGGAACCTGGAGGCTATGTGTCGACCCCCGAGGCCCTCGAACAGTTTGAGGTGACCGATTCACGCACTCCGCTGCAGGTTGCCGATGAGATACGTTCATTAGGATACGAGCCTGTGTGGAAGGACTGGGACAAAATATTTGATTGACAGAAGATTTTTGCTTAATTTTGCACTCAAATTTTCAATAGAACATATTCTTAACAGAATTCAACATGAAAGAATTAGCCACAAAATACAATCCTTCGGAGGTTGAGGACAAATGGTATGCTTACTGGATGGAGCACAATTTGTTTCACAGTGAGCCGGACAATCGCGAGCCATATTGCATTGTGATTCCGCCGCCTAACGTGACAGGAGTTCTCCACATGGGGCACATGCTCAACAATACCATTCAGGATATTCTTATCAGGCGTGCGCGCATGGATGGCTTCAATGCCCTGTGGGTTCCCGGCACAGACCACGCTTCCATTGCCACCGAGGCCAAGGTTGTTGCCAAGCTTGCCAAAGAGGGAATCAACAAGGCCAATTTGAGCCGCGAGGAATTTCTGAAACATGCCTGGGATTGGACCGACAAGTACGGAGGTATAATTCTGGAGCAATTGAAGAAGTTGGGAGCTTCCTGCGACTGGGAGCGCACAGCTTTCACCATGGACCCCATTCGTTCACGCAGCGTTACGCGAGTGTTTGTGGAGCTCTATCGCAAAGGCCTGATTTATCGCGGCAAGCGCATGGTTAACTGGGATCCGAAGGCCAGGACCGCGCTGAGCGACATAGAAGTTATTTACAAAGAGGAACACAGCAAACTCTACTACCTGCGTTACAAGATTGTGGGTGAGGATGGTTATGCTATTGTGGCCACCACGCGTCCTGAAACCATTATGGGCGACACGGCCATGTGTATCAATCCCAACGACCCCAAAAACCAGCATCTGCGCGGCAAACGCGTGATTGTTCCTCTTGTTGGACGCGAGATACCGGTTATAGAGGATGAGTATGTGGAGATTGATTTCGGTACCGGGTGCCTTAAAGTGACCCCGGCTCATGACATGAACGACTATATGCTCGGTCAGAAGCATAATTTGGAAACCATTGACATTTTCAATGACGACGCCACACTGAGCGAAGCCGCCGGCATGTATGTGGGCATGGATCGTTTCGCTGTAAGGGAGCAGATTGCCAAAGACCTTGCCGAAGCCGGATTGATTGAGAAGGTGGAGGATTACGAAAACAAGGTTGGATATTCCGAACGAAACTCCGACACAGTTACGGAACCCCGTCTTTCCGACCAGTGGTTCATGAAAATGGACTCAATGGCCACTCCCGCACTTGAGATGGTGGAGGAGGACATTATCCGTTTCATCCCCGAGAAATACAAGAATACTTATCGCCATTGGATGACCGGGATACGCGACTGGTGCATATCGCGACAGCTGTGGTGGGGTCACCGCATCCCGGCCTGGTATCTGCCCGACGGCAGTTTTGTGGTTGCCGAGGATGAAACAGAAGCGTTGAACCTTGCCCGCGAAAAGAATCCGGAACTCAATCTGAGCGATTTGCATCAGGAGGAGGATGGTCTTGACACATGGTTCTCATCGTGGCTGTGGCCCATTTCCCTTTTCAATGGAATACTCGAGCCTGACAATGCCGACATAAAATATTACTATCCAACCACCACACTGGTAACCGGACCGGACATTATTTTCTTCTGGGTTGCCAGAATGATTATGGCCGGATGCGAGTTTATGGGCAAGCAGCCTTTCAACAACGTGTACTTTACCGGTATTGTGCGCGATGAGATTGGACGCAAGATGTCGAAACAACTCGGCAACTCACCCGACCCGCTGCAATTGATTGCCGATTACGGAGCAGACGGTGTGAGAGTGGGCATAATGTTATGCGCTCCCGCTGGTAACGACATTCTTTTTGACAAGAAACTCTGTGAGACAGGCCGTAACTTCTCTAACAAGATTTGGAATGCATTCCGCCTTGTTATGGGTTGGCAGGAAAGCAGTGAAGCAGCTCAGCCGGAATCGGCACGCTTTGCCATAAAATGGATGGAGTCGAAACTGAGCCAGTCCATTACCGAGATAAATGACTTGATGGGCAAGTTCCGTATTTCAGAGGCCTTGAAGGAGCTTTATCGCTTGTTCTGGGACGACTTCTCTTCATGGTATCTTGAAATGGTAAAACCGGTTTACGGACAGCCCATTGACAGTGCGACACTTGAAGCGACAAAGGCTTATTTCGATTCATTGCTCAGACTGCTGCATCCGTTCATGCCGTTCATCACCGAAGAATTGTGGCAGCATCTTTCATCCCGCGCTGATGGAGAATCAATAATGTATGCTCCAACGCCTAAGGCTACCACCGTTGATACGGAGATTATCGAGCTTATGGAGCATGCCATGGAGGTTGTTAACGGAGTCCGCAATGTACGTGCTTCCAAAAACATACCCAACAAGGAGCAATTGGTTCTCAATATTCTCGGCACCTGGGACAAGCAGCAGGATGCAGCCATAGCAAAATTGGCCAATCTTGAGGCTGTGAACCACAATGCTGAAAAGGATGCTGCGGCAGCAACGTTTATTGTTGGCCGCACAGAGATTAATGTTCCTCTTGGCAAATCCATTGACCTTGAAAGCGAACTTGCCCGTTTAAACAAAGAACTTGACTATATTCAAGGGTTCCGCACCTCGGTGATGAAGAAGTTGGGCAACGAGCGATTCGTAAACAATGCTCCTGCAGCAGTGGTTGAAGCAGAACGGAAGAAACTTGCCGATGCCGACGCAAAGATTGCAAATCTCGAGGCTGCAATAAAGAGCTTATCGTAAAAGCTTTTAACGCATCACATATAAGGCAGTGGGGGTAGTCCTCACTGCTTTTACTTTTTAAGTATGTCAAAGAGCTCTTTGCCATGATGACGGTTCGGTTTCAGAACTCGGGGGCGGTCATGGCGCCGCTCAGTAGAAGGGGACGGTTTCGAGGTAGGGGTACATGCGTATAAGGTTGAAGACATCACGGCGACAGCGGCAGAGCCAGCGGCGCGGGACGGTATTGGCCATGT